>JBBEBH010000026.1:0-27818 GCA_040882445.1 Ferruginibacter sp.
ATTTTATAAAAGATAAAAACATAAAACATCCAATAATACCGTTTAATAAATGTTCTACCCTTGTCTTATTTTCCAAAGGGCTGTTTCTCACTTTTTTTCTTATCTAAAATGGAGAAGATATATTATTCGCCAAAGCTTTTGGCAATTAAAAATGACTTATATTCTTTTTGAAATTATTATTCTGCTTCTGCTACTACTTCCTTTACTTCAGGGATCATTCGTTTCATCATTCCTTCGATACCTGCTTTGAGTGTGATCATAGAAGATGGACATCCACTGCAGCTTCCCTGCAACATCAGGTTAACCTTTCCGTCTTCATAACTTTTAAACTGAATAGCACCTCCATCCATTTCTACCGCTGGCTTTACATAATTTTCTAAAAGTTCTTTGATGCGTTTTACCACATCATCGTCATCTGCATGTACTTCGTTGCTGCTTTCTACTTTTACTTTGGCTAGTTCTTCTTCATTTACCACAGCTTTGCCTTCTTCAAGATACTCTTTTAGAAATTGTTTGATGGTAGGTATTACATCTTGCCAATCTTCGGTATCAACGGTTTTACTTAATGTTACAAAATTGCTGGCGATGAACACAGAGCGGATAAAAGGGAAAGTGAATAACTGCTGCGCCAATGGTGATGGTTTTGCACTTTCCTCATCTGGAAAATCGATGCTTTTTCCCGGATACAACAATTTGTTGGCCACAAATTTCATGGTTTCCGGGTTAGGCGTCATTTCTGTGTATATGCTGATAACGGGGTTGCCTGTTTTGATCATAACTGTAGTGGTTGTTTCTTATGTAAAAATAGCCATTATAACTACAAAATAAGTTGAAGCTGCTTTAAATTGACAGCAGATTGGATTAATTTTTCTTAATTCGAAACTGTTTTATTGTTTCATGAAACTTGCCGAGCGGATAGTGCCATCGGCCGATTTTAATTGAAGTTTGTAAACACCCGACTGGATACTTGTTGGCAGTAAGATACTTTGGCTACTGGTGGAGCCTGCCGCCACTTGTTTGCCATCGATAGAAATAATATAATATCGAATGCCTCCCGATACATCTAATCCAGGTAAAATCAGTTTGTTAGAAACCGGATTGGGAGCTATTAAGAGAGTACCTAGCTTGGTGCCAATATCTACCCTTTCTACTTCGCTGTTGTAACGTTGACCATCCAAATCTTGCTGCACCAATCTATAAAAGTTTTTTCCGGTGCTGGCATTCTGGTGCACAAAGCTGTATTTTTTGAGTGTGCTTGCATTACCGGCAGCAGTTACTTTACCAATTTTATTAAAGCTGAAACCATCTGTGCTGTGCTGAATCTCAAAAAAAGAAGCGTTAATTTCTTGTTGTGTTTCCCATACAAGTAAGCTTCCGTATTGCTGTGCCTTGGCTTCAAAGCGAGAAAGATTTACGGGAGTTACTGTGGTGTAACTCACAGTAAGTGTGGGCCTGTTGGCAATCACAGATGAAGTGCGGGAAGAAAAACGTTTTGCAGAACAAGTAGCTATTTCCTCTACTGCTGTAATGATCCACCCATGATTGGAAGCGGTATTACTGAACATATTTTGTGCATCTGTAACCAATGTTGCACCTGACCAGTTGTAGTTACCGATGCCGTTCACTGAGGCAACAGCCGAAGCTGTGCTAACAAAGTTACCGCCGCTTATGCTCCAGTTAGAGTTACATCCACCAACACCATTGGCAAATCTGCAAACCCAGGTTGCATCTCCCAGCGAAGCAGTTACTCCCTGTCCGTCGCCTACATTGCCAGCGTTGGTGGTTCCTTCTCCCCAAGTATCAACTAAGCGATGGATGGAAAAGTCAGAAGCTCCAGACACCGCTTTATTAACAGTCATTTGTAAACTCACACCAGTTATGGTAGCTCCTGCAGGAATAGAAGAAAAATCAAATTTGATGAGCCCTCTTCTTATTCCACTCTGACAGGTAACCCCTGCAGTAAAATTTTCTCCAGCACCGTTGCTGTTATTTATGAGTTCACTGTGAATGGTATTGTCTGCCACGGCATTCAATACAACATTTTGTGATATAGCGCTGCAATACATTAGTAAAGCTGCCCCCATAAGATAGATGTAGCGTTTAGTCATGATTTTTGAATTAGTGTTTCTAGATCTAGTTCAATAAATAGTACTAACAATAACACACATATTAAAAAAAGGTTTGTTTTGAACCGAAGTTCTATTCTACGATTCTCAGTTTAGCATAGTTTAACATGATTTTTTTCTCGCCATTTAATTCAAACACAACGGTAGCTATGGGATTGTGGGAAGCTCCTTCCATTTTGGTTACTTCACCAAAGCCAAATTTTTGGTGCTCTACTTTTTGTCCGGCTTGCAGGTTACTAGTATCGCTGGGCACAAAATTTTGGGAAGGTGTGTGTTCTACCGTTTTGGGTGCCACCGGTTTTGCTACTGCATAGTTAGGAATAGTGGGTTTTTTTGTACTTGGTGCTCCATATTTTTTTTCTGCTTTGCCTGCGTCGTCGAAACCGCCGCCAAAACCCCGTTGCATTCTTTCAAATGCGCTTCCTTGTTGCCAGCCACTGGTTGCATTGTTGCGGGCATTACCCCCGGCATAACTTCTATCTACCATGGTTTCTGGCATTTCGTCTATAAAACGGCTAGGATCATTTTGTTGTAATTGACCAAAGCGATAGCGAGCATTGGCGTAGGTAAGAAACAGGTTTTTCTTGGCGCGCGTAATGGCTACATAAAACAGCCTTCTTTCTTCTTCTAGTTCTTCTCTGGTATTGATGCTCATGGCATTGGGGAAAAGGGTTTCTTCTAATCCGCCTACAAATACTACCGGAAACTCTAATCCCTTGGCAGCGTGTATGGTCATGAGTTTCACCACATCTAAATTTTCTTTGTCTTCGTTATCTGCATCTGTCAAAAGCATAATTTGTTGCAGATAGGTGCCCAATCCTTTATCACCCACCTCACCATCTTCTTCGTTCATTGGTGTTTCTATAAACTCTTTGATAGAGTTCAATAACTCTTGAACGTATTCATAGCGTGCAAGCCCTTCGGTAGTTTTATCGTTAAAAAGGTCTTTTACTACTCCCGAACTTTTACCTACAATTACGGCCAAATCATATGCATTTTTTTTATCCATTTCACTTTGAAACATTTTGATCATTGTTACAAAGTTGTCGATAGCTTCTAGGGTGCCACTTTTGAAACCAAACGCAGCCGCCTTACAAAGCACATCCCACATGCTTTGGTTGCTTTCGTTGGCATACAGAACCGCTTTGTCCATAGTGGTTTTACCGATACCTCTCACAGGATAATTGATGATTCTTTTTAGTGCTTCTTCATCCCGCGGATTGACCACAATACGCAAATATGCCAAGAAGTCTTTTACCTCTTTGCGTTGGTAAAAACTCATGCCCCCATAAATGCGGTAAGCGATACCCATTCGTCTGAGCGATTCTTCAAAACTTCTGCTCTGTGCGTTGGTACGATATAAAATAGCAAAGTCTTTATTAAAAAAATGATTGCGTAATTTTTGTTCTTTGATGGTATCCGCTACATACTTTCCTTCGTCATTATCTGTCATAGTACGCACCAGCTTTATTTTTTCCCCTTCGTCATTTATGGTAAACAATGTTTTTTCTATCTGCCCTTTGTTGTTACCAATAATTTCGTTGGCCACATTTAAAATGGTTTTGGTACTCCGGTAGTTCTGTTCCAGTTTCACCACTTTTACATCATCGTAATCTTTCTGAAATTGTAAAATATTGGCGATGGTAGCTCCACGGAAACTGTAAATACTTTGGGCATCATCGCCCACTACACAAACGTTTTCGTGCATGGCTCCCAACAGCTTTATGATCTCGTACTGGGCGGGGTTGGTATCTTGGTACTCATCAATGAGTATGTATTTGAATTTGCGCTGATACTTGCTCAGGGCTTCTGCGTTGTTTCTGAGCAGGAGGTACATTTTAAACAGCAGATCATCAAAATCCATGGCGCCATTTTTAAAACAGCGTTTGGCGTAAGCCTCATAAATTTGTCCTATCATAGGCCTGTTAGAGCGTGCATCTTCTTGTTGAAGAAGATAATCGTTCATGTATTCAGCCGGCCCTACCAATCCGTTTTTAGCAGCAGATATTCTGTTGTAAACAATGTTGGGTTTGTATTGTTTGTCGTCGAGGTTTAACTCGTTCACAACTGTTTTAACTACCGATTTTGAATCGTCGGTATCATAAATAGTAAAGCTAGAGGGATACCCGATTTTGGTTGCTTCTGCTCTAAGAATTCTGGCGAAAACACTATGAAAAGTACCCACATATAGGTTACGGGCCTCGCTGTTGCCGAGAATTTTTTCGATTCTTTCTTTCATTTCTGCAGCTGCCTTATTGGTAAAAGTAAGCGCCAGAATATTGAATGCATCTATTTGATGATGGCCCATTAAGTGGATTATTCGGGTGGTGAGTACCTTCGTTTTGCCACTACCAGCACCAGCAATGATCATAATTGGCCCGTCTTTGTGTATTACTGCTTCCCGCTGCGGGTCATTCAAATCGTCTAAATAATTACTCATGCCACAAAGGTAATTTGTATTGACTGTATTTGGAGGGCGGTGGATAACCTATTGAGTGCTTTCTTTCCAGAAAAAAGCTCACTCAATAAACTTTTCAACAATATTTGTGTACAAACCTCCACTTGTTTTCGTTGAATGCATTAAATTGTATTTTTCAAAGAGCCCCAAAGACTCATGAAACACAACTTATTTACTGCCGTAATCATTCTTATTATTTCTGTGGCACTGGCCACCTGTACCAAAACTACCAACTTTGAGGCGATGGGTGGTGGACTTCCTACCAATTATATTACCTTACAGGCAGATGGTTCTTTTAGTCCGGCTACATTAAGGGTAGCCAGTGGTTCTTCCATTACTTTTGTAAATAACGATACCGAGCCACATCAACTCCTCAGCGTTGATTCTGTGAGCATCAATACCGGATTAATTGCACCCGGGCGTTCTTATTTTTTCAAAAAAGAAAATCTAATCGGCGTTTTTGCCTACCGCTGCATATTAGATACCAGCATTAAAGGCACTGTGATTATTACGCCCTAGCCGATTTAATAAATGTAGAGTAAAAGATATTTAAAAACAAACATCTTCCTTTCAACATTGCTTTCACAAATTTGATAAAAACAAAAAATAGCTGGGGTGATTAAAATTCGCAACTTTGTGTTTTGAAATTTTATGGCAAAAAACGGAAAAGCAGCAATCAGATTTATTTTTATTACGTTGATGATTGATATCACTGGCTTAGGTTTAATTATTCCGGTAATGCCTTCCCTGATAGAGGAGCTAACCGGAGAGGGTATTAGCCGGGCTTCGGAATATGGCGGCTGGCTGGTGTTCACTTTTGCAGTGATGCAGTTTTTGTTTTCACCTGTTTTAGGTGGGTTGAGTGACCAATTTGGCAGAAGGCCCATCATCTTAATTGCTTTGTTCGGCTTTGCAATAGACTACCTCTTACTTTCGTTTGCACCTACATTGTTATGGCTTTTTATTGGCCGAGCCTTAGCAGGCATTACCGGTGCAAGCATCACTACTGCTACTGCTTATATTGCAGACATCAGCACCAAAGAAAATAGGGCACAAAATTTTGGAATGATTGGAGCAGCTTTTGGGCTGGGCTTCATCATTGGTCCGGTGATTGGAGGATTGTTGGGTAGTTTTGGCCCAAGAGTTCCCTTTATGGTAGCTGCTGTATTAACGTTTATAAATTTTCTTTATGGCTATTTTATTCTACCTGAATCATTAAAAAAAGAAAACAGAAGACCTTTTAACTGGAAAAGAGCTAATCCGATTGGTTCTCTAAAAAATCTGCAACGATATCCTGCATTGAGTGGGCTTGCATTTTCTTTTATATTGATACACTTAGCTTCGCATGCGGTACAGAGTAACTGGAGCTATTTTACAATCGAAAAGTTTGCATGGAGCGAAACTATGATCGGCATTTCATTGGGTGTAGTTGGCTTATTGGTAGCATTGGTACAAGGCGGATTAATTAGATACATAAATCCAATGCTTGGAAATGAAAAAAGCGTTTATACGGGACTGTTATTGTACAGTGTGGGTTTATTTTTATTTGCTTTTGCGAGCCAAAGTTGGATGATGTTTGTATTTCTAATTCCGTATTGTTTGGGTGGTATTGCTGGTCCTGCCATACAATCTATCATGAGTAGTAGCGTTCCGGCCAATGAGCAGGGTGAGCTTCAGGGTGCACTCACAGGGCTTTTAAGCTTAACGTCTATTCTTGGTCCCCCGATGATGACAGGACTGTTTGCCTATTTCACCAAGCCATCTGCCCCAGTTCACTTTTCGGGTGCGGCATTTTTATTGGGTGCATTGCTGATGTTATTCAGTAGTTTGATTGCTTATAGAAGTTTGCATCAAAAAAGTAAGTCTACGATGGGAAAATACCCTATTTAAAAACTTCGTGTATACGTAATAGTAACCAAGTATTGCGGAGAATGCTATAATAAAATAATATATCTGATTATTTTATTCTCATTATACAATAAAAATTGAATAAAAACGCTTATTATATATCTCAAACGAACCACGCTTACCGGAACCGATGAAAAATACAAGAAACTATAAAACAATAGCTTACCCATTATAAAACTGTCATCAACTGACGAGGGTAACTATTATTGTCATAATTATTGACTATTATTTTTAAATTCCAATTGCAATTTTAGAAACGTTATTTTATCACTAAAATTTTTCTATAGTATTTTTTTGTTAGGCACTACAGGACAACGAAGAGCCCCGATATTGGACGGGGCTTCTTCATTTGTATGAAGTAAGGATTTAAGTCATACTATCCCTTTCTTAATTTGGTTTGTTGTAACTAAATTATTTAATAGCACATTTGACCACTTAATGTAATGAAATTTTATGCAAAGGGTATGAGCCCAAAACGAAGTAGAGTACCCAAATCTATTTTGTTGGTACATGTATAAAAATGAAATATCTTTTAGATTTTCCCTTTATTTCTAGCCTCAAATAAGTAGATTAAGTGAAGTGGGCAATTCTTATAAAAATATAAAAGTGCCTCACTGTTGGAGGAGGGATACACAGTTTCAATCTATAGCTGTAGTAAACGCAAGCAATTACAATTACATCACTACATAAGCCCCCATAAACTGACTAAACATACCCAGCAACAAACCTAGGTAGATTTCCTTCGGAGTATGGTCACTAACGATGAACCTAGCCGTGCAAACCAAACCGGTTAATAGAAGTACGGCCGCTAGTGGCCAAGTCATGAGCATCGTGCTACTGTTGGCGATCAACAAAAAAATACCCAACCAACCCCCCATTCCAATGGCATGCATACTTATTTTAAAATAAATATTGGCAATCAGGGCTGCACTCGACCCTAGGAAAATACCAAAAATAAAAGAAGGTAAAATAGACGGATAAATAGGTTGTTGTTTAAAAACATGGTAGGTCCAGAAGAAGAAGATTCCCGCTGCGATATAGGGAATGATTCTGTCTTTCTGCTTTTTCAAAAAAATGGAATCGATGAACCCCACTTTTTTGAGTAATAATATAGTAAATAGCGGATAAAAAATTGCGTTCTGTACTAGAATAAAAACTGATCTCCACTTCATGCCATCCGAAAATCCGGCAAAATACGATGGATGCAAAAACAGGAGGAATAACAACACATACAAAGGAATAAAAATCGGATGTAATATATAAGAAAGAAATTGTGCCGGCCAGCGTAACGCAGCTGGGTAGCTACTTTCTGAGGATACAACTTTATTTTCAACTGAATGGGGAGGCATTGTACTGGTGATCATGATTACAAAATTTTTCTCAGCCTCGCTACAGGTATATTGAGTTGTTCTCTGTATTTGGCAACTGTTCTGCGTGCAATATTATATCCTTTTTCCTGTAGCATTTCAGTTAATTTTTCATCGCTGTAGGGATGCTTTTTGGTTTCTTCCTCAATAAGGTCAGTCAAAATTTTTTTCACTTCCCTTGTACTCACTTCCTCGCCACTGTCTGTTTGCAAACTTTCACTAAAGAAAAACTTTAATCGGTAAGTACCAAATTCTGTTTGAACAAATTTGCTATTGGCTACACGGCTTACAGTAGAAATGTCTAAACTGGTCATTTCTGCAATATCTTTTAAGATCATCGGACGCAGATTGGTTTCATCACCACTCAGAAAAAAGTAGTGCTGATAATTCATAATCGCTTCCATAGTATTCAGCAAAGTGATCTGGCGCTGTTTGATAGCATCTATAAACCATTTGGCCGAATCTATTTTTTGTTTGATAAACAAAACCGCTTCTTTTTGACGTTTGTCTTTTTTAGTTCCCCGATCGTAATCTTTTAGCATATCCCGATAGCCTTCGCTAATACGAAGGTCGGGTGCATTTTTACTATTGAGGGTCAGCTCTAATTTACCGTTATTATTGGTAATGAAAAAGTCGGCAATTACATAGTTATTATTTTTCCCTTCATCCCCCACAATACCGCCTGGCTTTGGGTTCAGTTTTACGATCTGCTGAATCACTTCCCTCAATTGCTCATCGTCGATGTTGAGTCCACGTTGAATTTTTTCATAATGTTTTTTGGTAAACTCATCAAAATATTTCTCCATCACTTTCAAGGCCAGCGCCACAGATTCACCCTTATCGATTTTTCTTTCCAACTGAAGTATCAAACATTCCTGCAGATTGCGAGCACCTACTCCTGGTGGATCAAACTGCTGAATTTCTAATAGCAACTCCGAAATCTCTTCTTCATTACTGTCGATGTTCTGTCGAAAAGCCAGATCGTCAATAATTGAACTGATTTCTCTGCGCAGGTAACCATCGTCGTCTAAACTGCCTACCAATTGTTCTGCAATCATGCGTTGCTGATCTGTCAATTTCAGCATACCCAATTGCTGTAACATCAATTCGATAAAAGAAGTTTCTACCTTGTGCGGAATCACCCTATTGTCATCAATTTCCGGATAATTTTCATCTTTCAAGCGATAATCACCAACGTCATCATCCCCTTCTTGTACATAATCTGTGATATCTATATTGTCGTAATCCTCTTCACTACCATCTCTTTCAAATTCCTCTTCTGCTGGCGTTTCAAATTCATCGCTTTCGTATTCATCTTCATGACCATCTTCACCTTGCTCCAACGCAGGATTTTCTTCTATTTCTTCCTTGATACGCTCATCGAGGATGGCAGTAGGCACCTGCAACAACTTCATCAACTGAATTTGCTGGGGTGATAGTTTCTGCAACAGCTTTTGCTGCATACTTTGATTCATTGCCATACCAAAATTGTTTAGGGTGTTAGAAAATCTTATCAAACAAGTTGAATGTAAACATCCAACACCGGATTTAAACCGTAAATTTACACAACGACTTTCGTAATGATGAATAAAAAATGTAAATTTTTAGTTTTTTGCACGGTTTTTGTGGTAGAAACCTTAGCTGCACAGCAAATTTCCTCAAAAGTTAATGTAGTAAAGGATTTCATGAAGTCTTATCACTCCCAGCCTAGCTTTATAAATATCATAAATTCTCAAAAAAAGGTACTTCCTGCTAGTTTTTATGTTAAAAATCTTGGATTTTTTTGCAAGCAGGAGTTGAAATTTGAGGCGGCTACGGGTATTCCATTTAAATTTCGTTTGGGATCTGTTACATATTGCGATTGGATGGAGGGTAAAAGTAACATGAACAGTTTGCCTCCCATGCAGTACTAAATTAAGATTTACTATTTCATCTTTGGCGGTTGTGCAGGCTCTTTAAAATAGTTAAGTCGCAAACTATCGTTCCATCCATTAGGATTTTTTTCAAAAGTTTTACTACTAAAAAACATCATGCCGTGTATATTGGGTGTATTGCGCAGCATTTTGATTTGGCGAGGCAATTGTGTTTTTTCTTTCCATGCATCGTTGCTGCCAGCTCTGTAAATACCTATACCTACATAGCATAATTTTCCATAGGTATGTAGACTCCACCAGTTTATCAGCGTTTCAAAATCGGCCAGTTTGTGCCCAATTTCCCAATACAATTGTGGTGTTACATAATCGATCCAGCCTTTTTTTAACCAGAGTAAAATATCTGCATATAAGTCGTCGTAGTTGGTTTGACCGGCCTTGGTGTTGCTTCCAATGGGGTCTTCACTAGCATTGCGCCATACGCCAAACGGACTAATCCCAAACTGGCAGGCAGGGTTTTCTTTTTTGATGGTTCTGCTCAGCATTACAATAATAGAGTCGGTATTACTTCTGCGCCAATCATCTTTGCGCATACCATTGCCATATTTTAGATAGCTAGTTTCATCCGGAAATTCTTTACCGGTAATACGATAGGGATAAAAATAATCATCAAAATGAATGGCATCTACATTGTATCTGCTAACCACATCGTTAACAACCGCTGTTACATGTGCTTGAACTTCTTTATTGCCCGGATCAAAATATTTTTTATCGCCATAGGTTAAAAACCATGTTGGATGTAAGCGTGTGATATGGGAAGCTGCGATGGAGGAACCGTTGATGTTGAATACTGCGCGATACGGATTCATCCATGCATGAAACTCCATACCTCGTTTATGGGTTTCCTCTATCATAAATTTTAGTGGATCGTAATACGGAACCGGAGGTTGGCCTTGTTTACCAGTGAGCCACTGGCTCCAAGGTTCTAAAGAAGAAGGATAAAAAGCATCTGTTGCCGGGCGAATTTGAACAATCAATGCATTCATCCCATTGCGTTGATGCATATCAGCGAGTTGAATAAATTCGGCCCGTTGCACATCTGCACTGATGGTGGGTTTACTCGGAAAATCAACATTGTTAACGGTGGCAACCCATACTGCCCGCAGCTCTTCCCTGGTTACCTGAGCACTAGTTGTAAATAAGACTATTAAAAAATCAAGGAGCAATATTAGTTTTTTCATAGCTGTTTAATTTCCATCGCGAATTTTATCAAATAATTTATTCAGACTTTTTGCCTCGGTATCTGAAAGATTATTAAAAATAGCATCCATCTCGGCATTGTATTTATCAATTTTTTCGAGCAATTTTTTTCCTGCTGCCATGATACTTACATCAACCAATCGTTTATCGTTGACACAAGTATTTTTTTGTACCAACGCTTTCACTACCAAACGATCTACAATCCTACTAGTATCGCTCATTTTATCCAACATCCGCTGTCTGATTTGGAGCGTAGAAAGGGGCTTGCCTGCACCTCGTAATATTCGCAGAATGTTGAACTGTTGCGGGGTAATATCTTCTTTATCAAAAATACCTTTCATCCGCTCATACATCCAATTGTAGGTGTAAATAAGATTGATGGCAACTTTCTGATATTCGTTTCTGAAATTGGTTTGATGAATGTGTTGTTCTAATCCCATAATATTACTGATACTGCAAGGTAAAAAAAGTCTGCCAACAATTGCATGCTGGCAGACTACTTTCATATTTAATTTAAAATCAATTGTTGTAGTAGAACTTCTTTTGTAAGATCTTGCCATCCAAAATCATTTGATTCAACTCTTTCACTTGTGTTTTTAAATCTTCCGTATTAAAGGTTTTAATATTTAAAACGTAAAATTAATGTTTAAACATAAATTATAGAGATTCTAGTGGTTGAATTTTTTAAATGGCTTCATCTCGATGTTCTTCTAGAGAAATATTATGTTCTACTTGTACTTCGCTCTCAGAAAATTCGTTAAAGTAAATTTTTAGTAGTATAATAAAATAGCTAACCAACAGCGGCCCAAAAATGAGGCCCATAAAACCAAAAAGGTTTAGCCCTACAATCACACCCAGTACCGTAATCATCGGGTGTACATCCCCCAATTTTTTAAGTAATCCCAATCTGGTGATATAATCTACATTTCCTGTTACTATAAAACTGTAAATAGTTAAACCTATGGCTGGTAAAGTAACATTGGTAGCAAACATAAATAATACAATTGGTACCCAAACAATCATGGTTCCCACCAAAGGAAAAAAGGCAAATACTCCGGTAAGAAAGCCCCACAATCCCCAATCTTCTACACCAAAAATCCAATAACCAAGAGTAGCAAACAAACCTTGTACCACACAAATAATAGGTATACCCATTGCATTAGCCCTAATCATTATTTTGGTTTCACTAGCTAAGGAATGAACGTTGTGACGTTTTAAAGGAATGATTCTGCCTAGGTATTTTTCAATACTAGCTCCATTCACCAATAAATAATAAAGTAAGAAAAACATCATGATCAAATTAAAAGCAATGTTTGCTGTGCTATTGAGAATACTGGGCACAAAAGATGATATTTTTAAGGAAATATTCTTCACATTTTCAGCGGTCATCAATTGCATACCTGTAGAAGTCATTACTTTATCGGAAATAACTTTGATACCCGTCATGATTTTATCCTGATTGTTGATTATATCATTGATCTTAGGAGAAATCAATACCACGCTCACATATATGGGAATAGAAATGAGCACCAATAGTACAATTATAAACAGGATGGCTGTCCACCCTTTTTTCCATTTTTTCTGATAGATGCATTGAAAAAATAATCCGCGCACCAGTATATAAAATGTGATTCCCCCCAACAGACCTGGAAGAAACATATAAAGCTCAACAATCAACAGCAAGCCTAGAGTAATAATAATAGCCAGCAAAATGAGTTGCCGCAATCGATCATTGAAGCTTGAATTCATACAGAAATCTGTTTAAGGGTTAATATTAATGAATAAAGTTAATGGGTTGAGTGGGTACTTTCATCATCTACTTTTCTAAAAGTGTGCTAAAATTGAGCAGTACTTTTTTTAGTTAATAACTGTAGCTATATTAAAATTGTAGCCTACTTGTAAATTAATGCTGTAATTATTTCCACACCGAAACCCCTTCGCTGCAATTACTGCAGATGTCGATATTTTTTCTGCCCTTCATCAGTTCTGAACGAAACTGTTTGTAATTATCGTTGTTCCAAATAGTTTTAAACGACTGATTTTTAAGGCTCCCTAAGCGATGCATCGCATCTTTATCAAAACAACAGGGCACTACTAGTCCATCCCAAGTAATTACATTGGCATGCCATAGTTTCCAACAACGATTGGCTAATTTATTTTTTGGGGTGTATGTACCGTCCTTATTTTTTTTATACCGGCTAAACTTGTCGATGGTAGGAATCAATTGATTAGGATCGTTTTTATAATCATACACCTGAGCAGATTTAAAACGAACTTCATCTATCCCTATATCTTTTGCGAGCTGTTGAATCTCTTCAATTTGATGTTCGTTGTGTTTCACTACTAAAAACTGGAAAAATACAAAGGGTGTTTTGCTATTTAATTCCTTTTTCCATTTTACAATATTTTTAGCGCCTTCAATTACCTTATCTAAATTGCCCCCAACCCTGTATTGTTGATAGGTATCCTGGGTAGTGCCGTCAATAGAAATGATTAGTCTATCTAAACCGCTCTCTACCGTTTTACGGGCAGCTTCATCATTCAAATAATGCGCATTGGTAGAGGTGGCTGTATAGATGCCTTTGTTGGAAGCGTATTTCACCATATCTAAAAAACTGGTGTTTAAATAAGGTTCTCCCTGAAAATAAAAGATCAAGTAAAGCAGCTCTTTGTGAATTTCGTCGATGGTTTCACTAAAAAAATCTTTTTCTAACATACCTGTGGGTCTGGTAAATGCACGCAAACCACTAGGGCATTCGGGACAGCGCAGGTTACAGCTGGTAGTTGGTTCAAACGAAATAGATACCGGCAATCCCCATTGTACTGGTTTTTTAGTAACCAAGCTGGCGTAGTAACTGCTCAATACTTTTGCGCCGTTCCAAACCCTTCTTGGGGTGAGTTTACTCAACAGGTTCAAACTATCATTTAAATTAAACTCAGGCATGCTGCAAAGGTAGGAACAGGCAATGGTTTTCGTATTCGATATTGGTAAGATTTAAAGAAGATTTTTTAATGTTCTCAAAACAGCTAATGATGAAAAAAGCATACGAACATTTTTAGGAGGCTATTTTATATTTTTTGCTCTTGGTTTGTTCTTCCAGCAACCTTGCTGCTAAAATGCTAATCAGCAATAATTGAAAAGCATGAAACAACATCAACGGCAGTAGAATAATGCCCATAGGGAAGGAAGCCGAAAAAAGTATTTTAGAAAAAATAGTGCCATGTATCAACGATTTTTTGGTTCCGCAAAACTGGGCAGTAATTTGATCTTCTCTGTTGAGTAATAACTTTTTTGAAATCCATCCAATAAAAAAATAAACGCTAAAAAATAACAACAATGTAGCAGCTGCTACCATCAACAACTGCGAAACTTTTATCGCAGCAAAAACCTGGTTGTAAAATGAGGCTGCAAAACTTTTAAATACAATCAGCAGAATCACCGACTTATCAAAAAAAGACAGGTATCTGTTGTTTTTAACAGCAAAAGCACCGAAGTATTTTTGTAAGGTCAACCCTATTAAAACTGGAACTATAATTTCTGTCAACAACTTTAGGTAAACAGTGTTCAAATCAAATTCGGTGTTTGTTTTTGTAAGAAAAAGACCCACCAACAAAGGGGTAATCACAATGCCCAATAACCCCGAAATACTGGCGTTGAAGATAGCAGCGGTAACATTTCCTCTTGCCATAGATACCATTACCACCGACGAGGATACGGTAGATGGCACTGCAGCCAGAAATAAAAAAGATAGCCAATACATGTTGTTGGCACCCTCTTTTACGAATGGTAAAAATGCTAGTACTATAATAGGAAACAATATAAAGGTAGAAGCCTGCACAAGTAAATGCAGCCGCCAGTTTTTTAATCCGTTTTGCATCTTTTGGGTGCTCAACTTCAACCCATAAAAAAAGAAGATCAACGATATACCGATGCTACCCAACAAATCAAGCGGCCCATTACTTTTACTACTACCCCAATGAGGAAATAAATAGGCCAATGCAATCACACCTACAATAGCAACAAAAAATTTATCTGAAGGAAGCTTCATCGTGCAACAAAACTAAGGAAAGAAATAGCCAAGTTGATGGAGTAACGATGTGGAGGGTAGAATAAGTAGCTAAAAAGCAAGAGGTTTATGTAATAAATAAGGAACCTGCATTAGAGCCCCTTATGAATATATTTTTATCAAAACCTTGTTTCCAGGTAATGCGGCAACATTGCCCTCCAAGTTGGCCAATCGTGTTTCCACTCATGATCCCATACGTCTAATTCGTGTGGAATGCCCTTGCTGTTAAGTATTCCCGAAAAATTACGGGAAGCCTGCGGATCTTCATAATCGCCGCTACCTGTGAGGATGTGGATATGGCTACTATTACGAATATGCTGGAGGTACCAATCATCTTGAAGGTTTGGAATATAATGGCTGGGGGAGTTGAAGTACACTTGGTCGTCGTAAAACCCTTTGGTATATTCTGTAAGATCGTATACGCCACTCATAGCGATCACACCATTGATCAAATCGGGTCGTTTCAAAAATAAATTCATACTATGTAAAGCGCCAAAAGAGGCACCGCAGGTGATGATGGGGGTGTGTTGTGAAGTATTACTTTTAATAAAAGGTACTACTTCTTCAAATACATATTTGTTGAATTGATTGTGTCGAATAGCCTTGTGTTCGCCTTGCATTTCATTGTTAAGCCAGCTTTCGTTGTTGATGCTGTTGATTGAAAAAATGCGCAATTTTCCGCTGTTGATAAAAGGTGCGAGGGTTTCCATCAATTGAAACCGCTCATATTCTAGGTAATCTGCAGCGGCAGTTGGTACCAGTAAAAGGGCAAATCCGTAATCGCCGTAACCTACAATAGGCATGTCTTTGCCAAGGGCATTGCTGTACCATGAATACAATTCTCTTTTCATTTTATGGGCATTTAAGGGCTGTATGCACGCCAGAGGAAACGGCATTTTTAATACTCTGTACTTTTCAGGAGTTAGTTATTTTGCAATGATAGTCATTATATTTATTCTACCACTCCCTCTTTAATCTCCGTCCACAATTCACGATAACACGAAGCCGCATAACTGCTATTGGCAAACTCCATAATGGGAGCTTTGTGTACACCCATTTTTTCAACATCGCTGAGATAAGGAATATAATTTTGGAAAAAACGTTTGTCTTTATACAACTCCTCCATAGTTTCATTGTGCATGTTTTTACGCAAATCTACCATTGCGAAGAAACACATCAGTTTACCCATATCAAGTTCTTTCTCTTTAAAATAATCTTTCACCATTAAGTAAGTTCGAATGCTGAGAGTAGTAGGTATTACTGGCATTAGTACAATGTCTGCTGCCTGAAAAATATTATCTGAAAGCGCCGAAAATCCGGGTGGGCAGTCGATGAATACAAAATCATATTCTTTATCGAGCTGCTTCACCACATTCTTCAATCGGTTTTTATTTCCCTTCATTTCATCTAACATGATATCAAAACTTTTGGCCGAATGATCTGCTGGTATCAATTCGAGTAATTCAAAATCGGTAGATAAAATGGCATTTTCTAAATCAGCATCTTTGGTAATCAGCTTTTTAATTCCCGGATGTGATTTGGGTTTGGCCTTATAATAAAAGGAAGAAGACCCTTGTGGGTCAATATCCCACAGCAAGGTTTTAAAACCATCCGCCGCCGCTAGATAGGCAAAATTTACACAGGAAGCTGTTTTCCCCACACCCCCCTTCAGGTTATACAATGCAATAACGATCATAAAAAAACGAGTTTAAATGTTGAAATGATGTTGCACACCTGGTTAAAAATAGCATGCGCTGAAAGATAGTAATTTATTTTTTGATATAGACACTGCTATCTTGCTTTCGGGTCCGTTTATCATAAACTGATACATTTTTTAAGTAAAAAAACTATCTTGAAGCCTCATTTATTCAAAATAAGAACGTATGGTACAATTTGTAAAAAAGCAATCTGCTTTTCTTTTGCTGGCCAGTATCAGTTTGGGGGCACAGGCGCAAAAAAAATCGCTCACAGATGATCAGTATTTCAAATCTAATTTCAAGGGAATTACCCAAGCATTGCCCAATGCCACCCGCTGGTTAGATCACCAAAATGTATTGTTAGTTAAAGATGGTAAAACCCTGGTATTAGATGCAAAAAGTGGCACAGAAAGAGAACAAACCGCTGCTGAAAAAGTACCAGTAAAAGTAGAAGTGAAACCATCTGCTTATAACAAAAACAACAATATTTATATCAAACTCAACGAGCAGGAGGTTCAACTTACTTTCGACGAAACTCCGGAGGTTAACCCTACCATTAGCCCCGATGGGCAATACGTGGCATACACTAAAAAAAATGACCTCTATGCCGTAGATATCAACACTAAAAAGGAAAATAAGCTCACCACCGATGGCAGCGACTTGATCTTAAATGGTTACGCCAGTTGGGTATATATGGAAGAGATTCTTGGCCGCCAATCGCGCTACCGTGCTTTCTGGTGGAGTCCGGATAGCAAAAACCTCGCTTTTTTTAGAAGTGATGATACAGAGGTTCCAGAATTTACGATTAGCGATGCCAATGGTTTGCACGGTTACATCGAAAAATGGCGCTACCCAAAAGTAGGCGACAAAAACCCTGCAGTAAAAGTGGGCATCGTTGCACCCGCAGGTGGCAGCGTGTTATGGAGTGATTTTAACCAAGCTGATGACCAATATTTTGGCATGCCCTTTTGGAAACCAGATGGCAGTAGCCTGTTAGTACAATGGATGAACCGCAAACAAAACGAATTAAAAATATGGGCGGTGAATCCTGCTACAGGAGCCAAATCAATCTTTTACAGCGAGGAACAAAAAACATGGATTAATTTAGATGAAAACGATCGCATTCAGTTTTTAGAAAATGGCAAAGGCTTTATTTTACAAAGCGATGCCACTGGCTGGAATCATTTGTATTACCACGACATGAACGGAAAACTCATCAATACCATCACCGAAGGTAAATACACGGTAACTGGTATTACCTGGGTAGATGAAAAGAATGGTATGGTATATTTTACTGCCAGAAGCCGTGAGAATACAGCTCATACCGATTTTTACAAAGTAGGCTTAAATGGTAAGAAATTACAAAGACTGAGTTTTGGCGATTACTCACATAGCATTGCCAGCCTTTCTCCTGATGGATCTTATTTTGTTACCAATTACGGCAATGCCACATCACCAAACCGCAGTGCGCTGGTGAGTGGAGTTACTGGAAAAATTATCAAAGAACTGGGTGATAGCAAAGGCCCAGAATTCGACCAATATGAACTAGCTAAAACAGAAGTAGTGCGAGTAAAAAGTGACGATGGTTTGTACGATCTTCCCATGAAAATTACTTGGCCGGTGAACATGGATAAAAATAAAAAATACCCCCTATTGGTGAGTATTTATGGCGGCCCCAACGCAGGTACTGTGATGGATACCTGGACACCACTTAATGGCAATCAGCAATTTTATGCCCACGAAGGGTTAATTCAGGTGGCGATGGATCATCGTGCTAGCGGGCATTTCGGAAAAGAAGGTGTGAATTATATGTACCACAACCTGGGTTACTGGGAAATGAAAGATTATAGCACAATGGTAAAATGGCTGATCGCTAACGGGAACGCCGACGCTACAAAAATTTGTATCACAGGGTTTAGTTACGGCGGCTATCTAAGTTCGTATGCCATGACCTATGGAGCAGATGTGTTCACACATGCCATGGCAGGTGGGAGTGTAACCGATTGGACACTATACGACTCTCATTATACCGAACGTTTTATGGGCACACCGGCCGATAATGCTGAAGGATATAAAACCAGTTCTGTGTTTAGTTACATCGACAAATACAAAGGCAATATGCAATTAGTACATGGCATGATTGATGAAAACGTACACATGCAAAACAGTATTCAATTACTGAGCAAATTACAGGATGCCAAAAAAGAGGTAGAATTCATGGCTTATTCTGGAGGCAGACATGGATGGGGCGGCAATAAAGGTGCACATTTTCAGAACCTGAAAACCAAATACATCTATAAATATCTTTTAGAGAAAGAGGTACCAAAAGCAATGCTTCGATAATCGACTTTTTTTAAAATGGGCTGACTCGAACAAAGAGACAGTCCATTTATTTTATAGAAATAACCTTAAAACGACTGCTTCAGTATCCGTTAAATATTATATAGCACTCATCTAATTTCCGAATCGCCTTGCCATCCGGCAATTTTAGATTACCTTTGCGCCTTAAAAAAAAACGGCTTTTAGTTTGGATTTAAATTGCTTCCACATTGCAGCAATCATAAACCAAAGGGTAACTGCCAATAGCATCATCAACAATGAATATTCGTAACATCGCCATCATCGCTCACGTAGATCATGGCAAAACAACGCTGGTAGACAAGATTTTACATGCTACCCAGGTATTTAGAGACAACCAGGAAACTGGTGAATTGATCATGGATAGTAATGATCTAGAAAGAGAGCGAGGTATCACCATCTTTAGTAAAAACATTTCTGTTACTTATAAGGGCGTTAAAGTGAACGTGATTGATACCCCAGGTCACTCAGATTTTGGCGGAGAAGTAGAAAGGGTTTTAAAAATGGCAGATGGCGTTTTACTTTTAGTAGATGCATTTGAAGGTCCTATGCCTCAAACACGTTTTGTATTGCAAAAAGCATTAGCACTTGGCCTGCATCCTATCGTTGTAATAAACAAAGTAGATAAACCAAACTGCCGTCCAGATGAAGTTCATGATGCTGTATTTGAATTATTCTTTAACCTAGATGCTACGGAAGAACAATTAGATTTCCCAACTATATATGGAAGCAGCAAGAATGGGTGGATGAATACAAGCATCACAGAAACAGATAATATTTTCCCTTTAATGGATGCAATTTTGGAGTATGTGCCAGAACCAATAGTAAATGAGGGCCCATCACAAATGCAAATTACCTCATTGGATTATTCTTCTTTCTTAGGAAGGATAGCAGTAGGAAAAGTTGCTCGTGGCAGCATTAAAGAAAACCAGCAGATTGCTTTACTACAGGCTGATGGCACTAATAAAAAAATGAAGATAAAAGAATTGTATGTGTTTGAAGGAATGGGTAAAAAGAAAGTAACAGAAGTTTTTGCAGGAGATATTTGTGCAATTGTAGGATTAGAAAGTTTTAATATTGGTGATACCATTGCCGATGTTGATCATCCGGAGGCACTTCCTGTAATTAGTGTAGATGAGCCCACCATGAGCATGTTGTTTGGTATTAACAACTCTCCATTTTTTGGAAAAGAAGGAAAGTTTGTAACAAGTCGCCATTTGCGTGACCGCTTAATGAAAGAAACAGAAAAAAATCTGGCACTGCGTGTAGAAGATAGTGACAGTGCCGATAGCTTTAATGTATTTGGCCGTGGTATTTTGCACTTGGGAATCTTAATTGAAACCATGCGTAGAGAAGGTTTTGAGTTAACCATCGGACAGCCACAGGTATTGGTAAAACAAATAAATGGTTCTAAACAAGAGCCATATGAGTTATTGGTAGTGGATGTACCTGCTGAATTTAGTGGAAAAGTAATTGACCTTGTTACACAGAAAAAAGGTGAAATGTTGGTAATGGAAACCAAAGGTGAAATGCAGCATCTAGAATTTGAAATCCCTTCAAGAGGATTGATTGGGTTGAGGAGTAATATGCTTACCAGCACTGCGGGCGAAGCTGTAATGGCACATCGCTTTACAGCCTACAAGCCATGGAAAGGTCCAATACCAGGTCGTAGCAATGGAGTTTTAATTAGCAAGTCTACAGAAAAAACAACCGGTTATTCTATTGATAAGTTACAAGATAGGGGACGTTTCTTTGTAGACCCGGGACAGGATGTTTACGTAGGCCAAATTATTGCTGAGCATATTAAGCCAGGCGATCTTGTAGTAAATGCAACGGAACCTAAAAAATTAACCAACCACCGTGCAAGCGGAAGTGATGATGCATCTAAGGCAGCGCCAAAAATTTTAATGAGCCTTGAAGAATGTATGGAATATATTCAGCAAGACGAGTGTATTGAGGTAACACCCAAAAACGTTCGTTTGCGCAAAGTGATCCTAAACGAAGAAGATCGAAAAAGAGCTGGTAAGTCAATGGCTCAAGTAGTTTCTTAATATTTTAACTGATGTATACAATATCCGCTCTTGGGGGCGGATTTTTTTATGCAATGAATCGTTGTTAAACCCAGATTTTGCAGTTAAAACCGTAATGAGGGTTTCAGGTTATTTTTGGCCGAAGAAATAGTGAACTATTTTGAGATCAAAAAATGTTCTAAAATGCTTAGCTGTACAGCGTTTGGAATCCATAATAGATTTCCAATTATAAAATATGGGTTGAAAACAAAAAGTTAAACTAGCGGTAACAACACTCATCAGTTAGCTGTTTGAAATATTTTTTAAGTGTACACAGAAGAAATAGCTAATACACAACATCTACCGCATGGCCAAAAAGTATTAATTTTACATCATGAAAAAATGCCTTATCATATTTTTTATCTTGTTTGTTTTGGTATTTATTCACTTAGGTGTAGAGGCGCAGTGTGCGATGTGTACCAAAACGGCCTCTCAATTGGGCGAAAAACCAGCATTGGGGATGAACCAAGGTATATTGTATTTAATGGGAGCACCCTTTGCCATCGTGGGTTTTATTGCCTATAGGTGGTGGAAAAGCCAAAAAGAAGAATTCTAAATCAAGCCTTCTCCGCTTCATAAGCTGCTACAAACTGATAAAGGTTGAAATTTGTACTGTTTTCAATAGCTAATTTTAGATCGGCTTTGTTTACATTTTTCATCCGCCTATTTCTAATGAGTTGGTAAGCTTTTTCTGCCAGCAACCATGCTTTGCGATCTTTCTTTGGAATACTTTTCAAAAGTTCAATTTGTGCTTTCAATTCTTCTATTCCGTGTTTTTGTGCTGCGATGGTTTTAATCACGGCTATTTCGTGCAATTGTTGATGAAAAGCGGGTGCTAACATCTGGTGCAAGTTTTTTACAAACGTAGCTGCACCGGGTCTATCGGCTTTATTTACCACAAAAATATCAGCAATTTCCATCAGGCCCGATTTCATTGTTTGCACTTCGTCGCCCGCTTCAGGAACCAGCACTACCACAGTGATATCTGCCAAGCCAGCCACTTCAATTTCGCTTTGCCCAACCCCCACTGTTTCAACAATAATGATGTTGAAACCAGCTGCTTTGGTTGTATCTATTACTTCAATGATAGAAGGGTGTAATCCACCCATGGATCCACGGCTAGCCAACGACCTTATGTAAACAGAAGGATGATTGTACCAGTCGCTCATCCGAATCCTATCTCCCAGCAAAGCGCCCAAGTTAAATGGAGAAGATGGATCTACACAAAGCACAGCCACTTTTTTACCTTCTTTCACGTAAGCTTCTATGAGCGCATCGGTGAGTGTACTTTTGCCTGCACCTGGTGGCCCCGTGATGCCTACAACAGTTGTTGGAGCAATGGGTAGCGCTTTTAAAAACGCATCGTATCCCTCCACTTCATTTTCAACTAGCGAAATGCAGCGTGCTAGCGACTTAAAATCGCCTTTCAATAATTTTTTTGTCAGCTCCTCCCACATAAATGCTAAAATAGTTTAGATATGGCAAAGTTAGTGCAGCCAACATTTAAAAATAGCAGGTTTCCACAACTGCACCCATGCTTATACCGTAACTTTAGAAGTAGCTAAAAAATTATTGATAGCCCAAACGCCAATTGTTTAAAGAGCCCACGACCTGCTTGGTTATCTCACTGCAAACGGAAAATTACATTCCTTTGTCACCGATCCTATATTCTTTGATGGGGAATGGTTTAATAATCCTGATTCAGTTGCTTTTAATACCATATAAGCAGTAAATCTTATTAGCTAAAAGGAACTTAAACATTCCTGCCCCTGCAGTTTAAGCTTAAATCACTTACGCTCTTTCCTTTTATTATTGAACAACAAATACTTTGAAGTGATATAATATGCATCTGTTAACACCCCCAGCTTATTTTTGATACTATCTGTGTTCGGATTTTCTGGCACTTTATCATTGTTCAATACAGATACCATATCTGTATTTCCTGACTTGGTGTTTTTTAAAAAATAATAATCATCTGTTACTATACCAATCGTTTTTGCTTCATGGTCTATGATGAAGGCTGATTTGGGCTTATTGATACTACTATCAAATAAGCTTTGCCCCATGCTGTTGTTTATGTACGGCATATTTAGCAATGTTGCAATGGAAGGCATAATATCCACTTGCGAGCAAACTGTGCGTATTTGTTTTGGTTGCAATAGTTTGGGGGCGTAAAAAAGTAACGGCACATGTTCTCTTACGAGCGATTGATTACTCCAGCTTTTTGGATACATCGCGGTGGCATCTCCCGGTAATCCATGATCTCCTACAAAAACGAAAATGGTATTGTCAAAATATTTTTCCTTTTGAGCTGCTTCTATAAATTGCTGAATGCAAAAATCAGAATAACGAAAAGCATTTAGTTGATCAATATCTTCGAAGCCATATTTTATAACACTGTCTTTGAGATAATTTAATTTCTTAAAAACCTTCAGATCTTCTGTAGGTATGGTATAAGGCCGGTGGTTATCTGCCGTTTGTATTACTGCAAAAAAAGGCCGTTCCTGTTGAGCTAAAATCTGGCTAGATTCCAGTAATAAATTTTTATCATCAATGCCCCATACATTTAATTTTGAAGCTTTAAAATCATCCTGGCTATATAGGTGCAGGCTATCAATATTATTCATCAGCACCCCTTTAATATTTGCCCAGGTGGGATCGCCCCCAATGAAATAGAATTTCTTATACCCTTTTAAATCATTGATAATGTTTTGTTGATTTACCACTTCAGGATTGCGGCTGGCAGTGCGGTTATTATCCCCCAACACATCTGGTATGCCGATAAGAGTGGCCCATACACCTCGGGCTGTTGGAAAGGAGGGCGTAAAACACCGGTCATAAAAAATACCTTTTTTACAAAGCTCATTAAAGTAAGGAGTTGTATTATAGGGATTGCCACTCATACTGCTGCGGAACATGCAAAAACTTTCGCAGATTACCAACACCACATTGGGTGGCGTAGTGCTTTGTTTGTAAGAATAGCTTCTTTCGTAGTTAAGATGGATGCTGTCTTTATTACTTACATTTAAGTATGCTGCAATCTCTGGATAGAAAGCTCGTACTGTTTTAATATCAGGTTTTGTATCCCTAAAACGGAGTGTACTGAAAAAGCTTTGAAATGGATTTAAAGCCATATTGGCCTTAAAATTATCTGACAATGTAAACGCATCACTCCATCTTAAATTAAACTGCCCAATCTTACCAAATGTACCTAACGCAAACAGCAGGAAGAAAACTACATGCCATCCAATACCATTTCTTTTATCCAATAACTGCTGTGTTTGATACTTTTTGAGCAAATGGCTAAAGATAAAGTAACCCGTTATTGTACCCACCACCAACAGGCTGAATATGGCTAATAATGGATAAGATTCCATCCCTACACGTAACGAAATGCTTGCATCCTCCGCCTGGAAGTAACTGAATATCGAAGCATTGAGGCGTTGGCGTAACCAATCGTAATGATAATAATCAGCCACATAAAACAATAAGACGGCTAAGAAAATAAAAGAGAGCACAACATTCCAGAATTTTTTTGCATTATAATTTTTAAATGGATTTAATAGTGGGATAATGCACAATGCCATCATGGTTGCAGCCAATATACATGTAAACTTAAGATCGAAGCGAAGCCCCATGAGCATAGCTGAACCTGAGAAAGGTTTTCCCGGCGGATCGAATCGAAAATAAAAAATCAACCGCATCACTGTCATCAGGGTTAACAAAATAAACACTACTGATAAAATCCATCTCGGCAACCTCGGTATTCTTTTTAAAAAAGTCATGCTGCTATATAATTAAATGTGGATGCAAAAGATAGATATGCTTAGTTTATTTGTTGGCGAGGAATTTGTATAAATTAAAATTAGGGTTTTCTGATCTCCCAACAAGCCCTTATTGTTAATAAACGGATAAACACATATAAACTATTAAATCATTTACTCATTGTGATTCGGTGGCCCAATAAAGCTCCCAGATTAATAGGCGATGAAGGGTCTACACCAATAACCCCCACTATTTTATCCTCTTGTAAATAAGATTCTATCAGGGCATCTGTAAGCGTACTTTTGCCGGCATCGGGTGGCCTGATTAATCCGACAATAGTTGCGTGACCGAGTTTAAGTAATTATAAAAATACTTTATAACCCAGCACTTCATTTTCTACCAGCAACATACATCGGGTCAACGATTTAAAATCGCCTTCGTTCATTTTATTCAACAGTTCTTGCCACATGAAAGCTAAATAGTTTAGATATGGCAGATTTGAAGTCTCCATTTTTAATTTTTTTTAAATCATCCATTCGCTATTTTGCAGCTATATTATTTTTATACGTCGTGAGCAAACCAGGTATCTCAGTAATAATTCCTAATTATAACGGAAAGCACCTGCTGAAGCAGGTGCTGCCAGCAATATTTATTGCATTGCAAAATGCCGGACTTCCGAATGAACTCATCATTTCTGATGATGCCTCCATTGACGATTCTATATTTTTTCTACAAAGCCATTATCCGCAGGTAAAACTTATTTGCAATAAAGAAAACCGTGGTTTTTCTCCAACCATCAATAAAGGAATTTTTGTTGCTCAATATGATTATGTGTTATTGCTCAACAGTGATGTAAAATTATCACCAGATTATTTCCAACCTTTACTTCGCTATTTTGAGAGGGAGGATACTTTTGGAGTGATGGGACGCATAGTAGGATGGCAGAACGAAATAATTCAGGATGCCGCAAAATACCCGTCGTTTCATGGGGCCAAATTAAAAACATCTGGTAATTATTATTTCACCCAAGCTACAGAAAAGGATTGGACATTTTCAATGTACCTAAGTGGTGCCAATGCTTTTGTAGACAGAAAAAAATTAGTGGCACTTGGAGGGTTTGATGAAATATTTGCCCCATTTTATGTAGAAGATTTTGAGTTGAGTTTAAGGGCATGGCGCCTAGGGTGGAAATGCTATTATGAACATTTTTCTATTTGCAAGCACCATGAATCCATTACGATCAAATCATCAAACCAAGAAGAATATATCAAAACCATCTATTACAGAAACAAAATGTTTATGCATGCCATACATTTATCGAGCAAACAACTTATTAATTGGTACCTGCAGTTGATCCCTGAAACATTGATCCGTATTGTTACCGGCCGCTTTTACTATTTGCAATCATTAAAGATGTTTTTTAATAGCAGAAATAAAATAGCGGAATCAAAAGAAAAATTTAATGCGCTGACTGGCCCGGCAAATCCAACACTAACCGTGACGGAAGTTGTTGCAATGATTTGCGAAAAAATTAAAATGAAAGATGTAAAACGTTTTTAAAAAGATGGCAAACTACGATTATCTTATTGTTGGAGCAGGTCTGTACATCGCTATATTTGCCCTCCAGAGAAATGCGGTAATTAATTACACGGAAGCTTCGGCTAAGTATACACAACAAATGCAATTTAAATTTGGCATACAGCTAAAGACAGTTATTACGAAAGAATACCCAGCTGAATGGAAACCGGGCTTAGAGCCATACTATCCCGTTAATGATGAATTTAACAAGTGTTTCAAAAAATACCAGGCAATGGCTGAACAGGAAGCTGATGTCATATTCGGCGGCAGGTTGGCAGAATACAAATATTACGATATGCATCAGGTAATCGCTTCTGCATTGGTAACTGCAAAAAGAACAATAGATGAATGAAGCCAATACAAAGATCGCTGCGGTCATCGTTACACATAACCGGTTTGCCTTATTGCAGGAAGCTATCCAGGCGGTCCTCGATCAGGATTTTCCTACAAATAATATTGTTGTTGTAAATAATGGCTCAACCGACGGCAGTACAGAATGGCTTAAGCAGCAGCAGGGATTGCATTGCATCCACCAGGCAAACCTGGGCTGCTCTGCTGGTTTTTCTGCAGGCATTAAAAAAGCCTATCAACTTGGCGCAGAATGGATATGGGTAATGGATGACGATTCCATTGCTTCGCCCACAGCCTTACGGCAACTCATAGATGCAGTTCACACTATCGGAGACGACAGAACCGGATTTATTTGCAGCCGGGTAGAGTGGACCGACGGTAGCCCGCACCTAATGAATATCCCTCATATCAATATATTTGATAAGTTGGGCAATCCATTTAATAAATATGAAAAGGAAGGTGCCCTGCTTGTGAATAGCTGTTCCTTTGTGTCTTTGCTGGTAAATGTCAAATCTGTTGCCGTTTGTGGACTACCATACCGCGATTTTTTTATCTGGGGCGATGATATGGAATTCACAAAAAGAATTATACAGGCAGGCTTCCTTGGGTTTTATGCTCCGGGAAGTATTGTAGTGCATAAAACCGCTACGAATTACAGCGCAGATATTTTTAACGATGATGATAAAAGCATCTGGAAATATAAATATGGTATTCGTAATAATCTTTTTGTGATAAGGAAAAACAAAGGCCGGTTTAAATTTTTGATAGTAGTATTGAAACAGTTTTTTATCATGCCATTCCGAATACTGAAAAAGAGAACTACTCACCGGAAACTATTTATTAAAACGATCTGGAAAGCTTCCTGGAATTCCTTATTCTTTAATCCTGATATTGAAAAAATATGAACAGAAGATTAAAGATTTTTTTGAAGATGAAAGTCTTT
>JBBEBH010000027.1:0-25013 GCA_040882445.1 Ferruginibacter sp.
CATACAGGAATTGAAAGTTCAAAAAATAGGAGATGATATCAAAAGTGAATTTACAGGTATTATTAATTATTGTGTGATTGGTTTAATTCAATTGCAAATAAATGATGAGGCCAACGAACAAATACCGGCTAATGAAGTGGAGCAGTACTATACCGATATAATAAACAAAGCCAAACAGCTCATGAACGATAAAAACCACGATTACGGGGAAGCTTGGAGAGATATGAGTCAAGAAAGTTTTACAGACCTAATTCTGGCAAAAATATTGCGTATCAAACAAATTATTTCTAACGAAGGAAAAACATTGACCAGCGAAGGCATTGATGCTAATTATTTTGATATGCTAAACTATGCTGTGTTTGCATTGATTTTAATGAATGAAGGAAATCATAATTTATGAAAATAATCGTCAATATTGCCCGTTACCTTTCCGGTGCCCTTTTTGTTTTTTCAGGATTGGTGAAAGCTATTGACCCTCGTGGACTCGCCTACAAGATGCAAGAGTTTTTTGAAGCCTGGGCGCAGAGCGGTTTTATGAAAGAGCTAATGGAACAACTTGGTCATTATGCCCTAACCTTTTCTGTTATCATGATCACTTTAGAAGTGGTAATTGGAATAGCATTGATGGTTGGCTGGAAAAAAAGGCTAGCCACCTGGTTACTTTTTTTCATGATCTTGTTTTTTACCTTCCTCACCAGCTACGTTTTGTTTAGTGGCAAAATAAAGGCATGTGGCTGTTTTGGCGATTGCATTCCACTCACACCCTTACAAACATTTACAAAAGATATTATACTCTTATTATTGTCAATTATATTGCTTTGGAAATATCGATTGATAGAACATTGGGCAAAACCTACTATTTTACTGAGTATAGTAGTATTGGCTACTATAGCAACGGTGGCTTTACAATGCTATGTATTGGTACACCTACCTATAAAAGATTGTTTGCCGTATAAAAAAGGAAACAATATTCTTGAATTACGTAAGGTGCCTGCTGGGGCAATCCCAGATGAATATGCCATCAGTTTTATTTATCAAAAAAACGACGTTAAAAAAGAATACACAGCGGAGGCCTTGCCAGATAGCAGTTGGGAGTTTGTAGAACGGAAGCAAAAATTAGTAAAACTCGGAAAAAATAACACTCCCTTGATCAATGATTTTACTTTAACCACCGAATCGGGGGCAGACAGTACCGAAATTATTCTTTCACAAAAGGGACCTTACTTTCTTTTGTTTGTGAAAGATGTAACCACCATTCCTTCCGATTTTAGGAAGGATCAAGAAATAATAAATAATGCCATTGTTAAAAATATACCCATTTATATTGTTACCGGACAAAGAACAATGGCCACTAAACGTTATGGCAAAATAGTAATCATAAATGGAAAATCAATAGCTATTCCTATGCTGAATTGTGACGCTACGGCCTTAAAAACCGCTGCAAGAGCAGATATTACCTTGTATAAAATGAATGGACCATTAGTGATTAACAAATGGGGTTGGAAAGATTTTGACCTAGTTGGCTTGTAAGTAAATAATGAAACAACTTCTTGTAACTGTAGTATCGACCCAAAATAAATGAGTTACCTCCTTAAAAAATTAGCATACGCCATCTTGGTACTCCTAGGAGTAGTGATGTTGGTATTTGTAATGTTTCAGGGTTTTGGAGATCCTGCCAGATTGATTGTAGGACAAACGGGAGATAAAAAAACATTAGACAATATCCGAAAAGAACTGCACCTTGATCAACCCAAATGGAAACAATTTTTATTTTATCTCAACGATGTTTCTCCTATTGCCATTCACAGCAAAGCTTCTATAGATAAAAAAGAATTAAAGGGATTTTTTATTGGTAATGAACATACCAAACTGGCTTTTAAAATTCCTTATCTCGGCAAAAGTTATCAAACAAAAAAATCGACACTTTCGGTACTCACCGAAGCATTACCAGGCACCATCATATTAGCTCTTACAGCCATGATATTTGCCTGCGTAGTCGGCATATTTTTAGGGGTTGTAGCGGCAGTATACAAAAACAGTTGGATCGATCAAACAGCTATATTTGGTAGTATCGCTGGTATTTCAGCACCTTCTTTTTTTATGGCGATTTTGATTGCTTATTTATTTGGAATTGTATGGCACGATTATACTGGGCTTCAACTCACGGGAAGTTTATATGAGATTAATGAAGTAACAGGCGAAGAATATATCGCCATAAAAAACTTGATTTTACCAGCTTTTACCCTTGGTATTAGGCCTTTGGCGATCATCACCCAACTAACTCGAAGCTCAATGCTCGACACCTTGTCGCAAGATTATATTCGTACTGCTTATGCTAAAGGACTTTCTACCCAAACTGTTGTATTCAAACATGCGTTTCGCAATGCGCTCAATCCAGTAATTACTGCAATTACAGGTTGGTTTGCAGAATTATTAGCTGGAGCATTTTTTATAGAATACATTTTTGGGTGGAGAGGAATTGGGAAAATCACCGTTGATGCCTTAGATAAACTAGACTATCCAGTTGTGATGGGTGCGGTGTTGTTGAGTGCCCTCATTTTTATTCTGATAAATATGCTAGCAGATCTGCTCTATAGAATGGTTGATCCCAGGATCAGGTAATAGTTTAATATTCAAAGTTTAAATCAAATAACTTCTTTATTAAAATATCGATTCAAAAAAAATAGCTGCTGAAACCCTGATTACGATTTTAACTGCAAAATCTGGGTTAAGAAATAAGTATTTCCAAAGTATCTGCATAGAATAAGTCCTAAAAAATGCGGTAATATTAAAATTATATAAAATTTTTTAGAGAGAATAACCAATGCATCTGCAAAAATAAATAAGGCGATAATGCATACCTTTGCAACTGATTTTAAACTCATATTAAATTTTTTATGAACGAAGTTTACATTCTAGCTGCAGTACGAACCCCCATCGGAAGTTTTGGCGGTTCACTCAAAGGATTTACTGCTACCCAGTTGGGTTCTATTGCCATCAAAGGCGCATTAGAGAAAGCAGGGTTGCAACCAAATCAAATCAATGATGTCATCATGGGTTCCGTTATTCAGGCTAATTTAGGTCAGGCACCTGCAAGGCAGGCAGCTAAATTTGCTGGTTTACCCGATGAAGTAAACTGTACCACCGTAAACAAGGTTTGTGCCAGTGGTATGAAAGCTATTGCACAAGCAGTACAAAGTATATTATTGGGCGACGCTGATATTGTAATTGCTGGTGGCATGGAAAGTATGAGCAACGTACCTTATTATAGTGATACAATGCGCTGGGGTAATAAATATGGTAATGTGAGTATGATAGATGGTTTGGCGAAAGACGGTTTAACTGATGTGTATGATGGCAAAGCGATGGGCAATGCCGCTGAGCTTTGCGCATCTACTTGCAATATAAGTAGAGAAGATCAAGATTCATTTGCTATTGAAAGTTATAAAAGAAGTCAGGCAGCCATCACCGAAGGTCGTTTTTTCGCAGAAATAATTCCTGTTGCCATTGCACAGCGCAAAGGAGATCCAATACTTTTTACAAACGATGAAGAACCATTTAACGTAAAGTTTGATAAAATTCCTGAACTAAAAGGGGCTTTTATAAAAGAGGGAACGGTAACAGCAGCCAATGCCTCTACCATGAATGATGGAGCCGCAGCGCTTGTATTGATCAGTAAAGAAAAAGCAGCGCAATTGGGTTTAAAACCGATTGCTAAAATTATTGCTTACGCGGATGCAGAACAAGCCCCAGAATGGTTTACAACTACACCTTCGTTAGCGGTACCCAAAGCGGTAGAAAAAGCCGGATTGAAAATGGAAGACATTCAGTACTGGGAATTAAACGAAGCGTTTTCGGTGGTTGGTATTGAAAATAGCCGAAGAATGAAGCTAGACCCAACTAAAGTGAATGTAAACGGTGGGGCAGTTTCTATTGGACATCCATTGGGAGCCAGTGGAGCCAGGATAATTGTAACGCTTATTCATGTGCTTAAGCAGAACAACGCACAATATGGTGCAGCAGGTATTTGTAATGGCGGTGGGGGAGCTTCGGCCATGGTGATAGAAAACGTATATTAAACGATAAAGTAATATATAAAAATCACAAAAGATGCCGCTTGCACAGAGCGGCATCTCCGTTTTGAACGAAACCCTAAAAATGGATGATAACTCAATTTGTTTGTGTGACTGTTAAAGAATAAATTTGCCCACCAGAATATAAAGAAAACAAATTTAAATCATACACATGCGACAAATTGCGTTTAGGGAAGCTTTAAGAGAAGCTATGCAGGAAGAAATGAGAAGGGATGAAAAGGTTTTTTTAATGGGAGAGGAGGTTGCAGAATACGACGGGGCCTATAAAGTAAGCCAGGGGATGCTTGATGAATTTGGAGAGAAAAGAGTAATTGATACACCTATTGCAGAATTAGGCTTTACTGCTATCGCTGTGGGGGCTGCTCAAAATGGTTTACGTCCTATTGTTGAATTCATGACTTGGAATTTTGCGGTATTGGCATTAGACCAAATATTAAATACGGCATCTAAGATGTTGGCAATGAGTGGTGGACAAATAGGTTGCCCTATAGTTTTTAGGGGTGCAAATGGCAGTGCTGGACAATTAGGCGCCCAGCATTCAACTGCTTTTGAAAGTATGTATGCCAATATTCCTGGTTTAAAAGTAATTTCAGTAAGTAACCCATACGATGCAAAAGGTTTGTTGAAAGCTGCTATCCGCGACGATGATCCTGTTGTTTTTATGGAAAGTGAAGTGATGTATGGCGAAAAAGGAGAAGTGCCTGAAGAAGAATACTTACTGCCAATAGGTAAATGTTTCATCAAAAGAGAAGGAAGGGATGTTACAATCGTTTCATTTAATAAAATGATGAAAGTAGCTTTGGGCGCAGCCGAAGAACTAGCCAAAGAAGGAATTGAAGCTGAGGTAATTGATGTAGCTACGATTCGTCCGTTAGACTGGTTCACCATTTTGGAAAGTGTGAAAAAAACAAACAGACTCGTTATCGTAGAAGAACAGTGGCCATTTGCATCTGTAAGTTCTGAGATTGCGTATCGCATTCAAAAAGAAGGATTCGATTACTTGGATGCGCCTATCCGCAGAATTACTTCGGCGGATGCTCCCATGCACTATGCACCAAATTTGGTGGCGGCTTATTTACCAAATATTTCAAGAACTGTGAAGTTGGTAAAAGAAGTAATGTATATGAAAAAATAATAGTTCAATTTCTAATTAAATAGTTGTAATAATAGAATAATAAGTGCTTTCTGACGAAGCACTTATTTTATTTTAATTAACTGATTATCATATTATAATTACTTCTATCGAATTTAATTATTGAGTAATTTTTTATTATATAATTGCAATAATAACAACCTCTAATTTAATAATACATACTATTTATATATTATTAATTATAAAGGTTGGGTAGGGCGGTTTGCGAAATTTGCGAAAGGTGCTGTTGTTTGTAATATACATTTCGGGAGGCATTTCTGCGAAAAAGAAGTGCTGGTATTTGAAGTTAATATTTATGTTTCCCTGTAGTCCAGTCGTTTTGTTTTAAGTATTTTTCACCAGACACTATTGCTTCTTTTTCAAGCTCAGTACCCATCGAGTCGTTCCACCGATTTAAAAATCCGAAAAGAGCTATTACCCCAAGTATTTCTACAATTTCGCCTTCATTCCAATACATTCTAAGATTCTCAGCAATATTATCGTCAACTGAATTTGGAATGGTTGAACTAGCAAATGCAAATTCAAGCGCCGCTTTTTCTGATTCTGAAAACGCATGATGTGTTCTGAATTCCCAAATGTTTTCTAATTTTTCTGCTTCTGCACCATATCTGTCAGCAGCTCTTATGGTATGGGCTTGGCAATATCGGCAACCCGCCACATTACTACTGATGTATCCAATTAGCCTTTTAAGTACACTAGTTACGCTTCCTTTATTTTCCATAACAGCCTTATTTAGTTCAATAAAAGCGTATGCAATCGATGGTCTGTGATACATCGTTTTAACACTATTAGGACAAAATCCTAATGTTTCATTGAAAAACTGTATCAAATTCAGGAAGTTTTTATCTTCTTTTTCTGTGGATGGGAGTACTAATGGTCTTTTCATGGTTAAAATCTGATTTTATGATTGCATATTCAATTTTAGGTGTTTTTCAATACGCTGCTGAATTATTTTCATAATTTTAAGAAGCCGTGCAGGTGAAGCATTGTTTTAATGCACAAAAAGGTTCTGTTGTTTGCAAGGTCCCCCTGCGGGAGATAACGCTGCTAAAAAGGAGAGAAAAAAGGTGGCGCATTATAAAATTTGCCTATAACTATCCGATTGTTTGCCTATTACTTTGCTATAGCTATTTTCACCTTCTTATTTTTAATTTTCTCTTCCTTGATTTGTTCCAGCACATGGCCCACTTTAGATTTTCTTACCGCTACAAATGAAGTAAAATCTTTTACTTCTATAAGTCCAATTTCGTCTTGTTTTAATCCGCCTTTTTGAGATAAGAATCCAACGATGTCTATTTTATTCACTTTATTCTTTTTCCCCGCTGCTATAAATAGGGTACTCCATTTGGGTTTTTCCGGCATATTGAGCCGCTCGGGTAATTCAAAAATTTGTGCATTTTCGGTGATATAAGCAGGCAATCTTTCTTCTTCGGAGTAAATAACATATACATTTCCGGTAGTATTCATTCTGGCGGTTCTGCCATTTCGGTGAGTGAAGGCTGCTTCGTCGTTTGGTAGATGGTAGTGAATAATGTTCCGGATATTAGCAATATCTAATCCGCGACTGGCCAAATCGGTGGTTACTAAGATATCGGAACTGGTATTACGGAATTTACATAGAGCTACTTCGCGATCGTGTTGCTCCATTCCACCATGATAAAATACGTTTACAATTCCTTGTTCATTTAAAAATTCGCTACAACGTTCTACCGCATCTCGATGATTGCAAAAAATGATGGTGCTGGTGTTACCAGCATAACAAATCATCTGTAGGAGAGTATCTAGTTTATTTTTATCTGGACTTAATACTGTGTTGATTCTCAATGATTCAGATTCAGCCGGGTTTTCAGGTAAAAAGTTTAAAAGAATAGGTTCTTTCATTTGAACAAAGTCGGGAATCTGTTCTGTAAACGTGGCAGAAGTCAGCATTCGTTTTTTAACCGCCGGAATCGATTTAATAATATATTCCATTTCTTCTAAGAATCCTAATTCCAATGATTTATCAAACTCATCTAATATTAAAAAAGATATTTTAGATAAATTAATAGTACCTCTTCTGATATGATCTGCCATTCGTCCGGCTGTGCCAATGATGATAGTAGGTGGTTGTACCAAATTGTTTTCTTCGATCTCCCTTTTATGACCACCATAACAAGTGGTTACTTTAAAACCGCTTTGCATTTGTTTAAGAACAGATTCTATTTGAAGAGCTAGTTCGCGGCTTGGTACCATAATGAGTGCTTGGCATAATTTTTCACTCGGATCTAGTTGATCAAGTAAGGGAATCAAAAAAGCAAGCGTTTTTCCAGAGCCAGTAGCTGAAAGTAAAATTACTTCATTGTTATTTTGGATAGCGCCAATTGCAGCCAACTGCATTTCGTTCAGTGCTTTGATGTTGAGTTTTGCCAGATAAGTACTGGTATTCGTATTTTCGTTCATGCTGCAAAGCTAATTCTTTAAATTATAAAGGATTAAATACTTCCACGATGGTCGTATCCATCATATTTCATTGTTAGCTGCAGATCAATGAAATATAGAATCGTTTAATATAGATTAATTGCCTATAATTAATATTATGTTAAGTAGAGTAAAGTTATAATTGTATATATCCCCTTGCCTGTGCATCATTGATGTTGCTAAAGATTGTGATGAGATAATGATAAAAATTAGGGAATTCGAAATAGAACTATTTTTATGCTAAAGAATGACCATTACTACCCGGTAGCTGTGGCGAAAAGAAGCCTACTAATAATTTCTGATTCATTCATGTGCAAAATCAACCTCAAAGTTTCCTTTGATTCTTTCCATTGATGGATTAAAATAGCCAAATTTTAGCTGCGGAAACTCTTCTGCAATCAACTCCATCATTTGTTTTACGCCCATACATTCACCAGTGTCGGTAACACCAATTTTGCCTAGGTACCAATCTGGATCAATATTAAAATTACGCCATTGGATCATGCACAAATCTGTTTCTCTGATTAGCTTTCTCAGCGCCTCGTATTCTTCGATACTGTCTGTCATACCCGGAAACACAAAATAATTAATACTCGTCCAAGCTCCAAAACTGCGGGCTACTTTCAAACTTTCTACAATATCTTCGAAAGTATAATTATTTGGTCTGTAATAAGGAGTATAAATATGTTCTCTTGCTGAATTGGTACTCACCCTTATGCTGTTTAAACCTGCTTCACACAATGCTTTCACTGCATCTGGCTTACTTCCATTGGTATTAATGTTGATACTACCCTTGGTTGTATGCTTTCTAATTTCAATGATGGCCTCTTGAATGGTTTCCCACATCAACAATGGCTCGCCCTCACAACCCTGGCCAAAACTGACCAACGGAAAAGGCGCTGATTCCAAGTGAGGAACTGTAAACTCAACGATTTCTTCTGCCGTTGGTTTAAAAGTTAATCGATCTTGTGTACTCACAATCGTTTCTTCGATTGGTTGAAAACTAATACAACCAATACAGTTCGCATTACAAGCTGGCGATGCTGGCACCGGACACTCCCATCTTCCCAAAGCAAAATTTCTTGCTGCCGGACAAGTGTAAGTCATGCAACAATTTTCCATCAAATGTTTTACCAACCTGTTGTTTGGATACGCTTCTAATAAACGGATTGCACCTTGCTCAATTTGTTCGTTGTCATAACCTATTGCCTCTTGGCGTATATCTTTTTCTATTCGAATCGCCGGCACATATATTTGATCATCTAACCAACCTGCAGCTGTATAACAAAACAAAGGCAAAGTTGGTGCATCTTGTTTGGTTTCATAAGCCGCCATATATAGGCCTGTATGTGCTGGTGGAATAAACGCAGCCACCGCCCAACCTAATTCGCAGAGTCGCATCTCCCCTGTTTTTACATCAATGCCAATGCCCCTTCTACCGGGTAATTCATACAACTGACCGCCTTCTGGTAATTCAATAAACTCGTTGGTGGGAATAGGCAATGCATCCCAGCCACTTCTGCCAGTAACGTACAAACTGGTATCTTCAAAAATATTGCCATTACCATCAGAATATAAAATGTAAGGAGAGGTGTTCATTGCTTGCATGCTTGCAAAATTAGTTGTTTAAATAAAGCTACACACTATTTACCCCGCTAGCATGCCGATTTGTTTCTTCACCCAATTTGTGCAGACAACCTGCACAAAACTTATTGAATGCCGCTTCGTTGATGTGGGCAGCTATGTTTTGATCTAGTGTAATCTGCAACAAATGATTGTCTTTTTTCTCTACAGTTAAGATGCCATCTTTTAAAATTACCCATTCAATTGTTTTCCATGGCCATTTGGCGCCAGTTAAAGATGGATACTGAATAGCTTCTTCATTTAATATAATCATAGGCTTTTTAGGAACAATCATACCTATCAAACCAAATAACAATAATGGTAACCCTAGCCAATAATTACCAGTAATGAACCATATAATAGCGCAGATTCCAAAAATAATCTCTATGTTAAATACTGTTGCATTTTTTGTGTTGTTCCTGATGGCATACAAGATGAGCGAACCTGAAGCCAACACTGCACCCATCAACAAAATACCAATACCTTGCTCACTTTTAAGATACACAAAGGCAAATGACAGCGCATTAATGATGGCAATAATTAAAGTGACCACTTTATAGGTGGTCGCTTTTGGGTTGGGTATTTCTATTGAATAATGTTGAGTCATACTGGATTGCTAGATAACAATAAATTACACAGTTTGTACAACACCCTTGCCCCCACGTTTTCATCCCATTCGTTGTTACTCACCCCTACCTCATTTAAATCGAATCCAATTATTTTTTTACCAGATTGTATTACTTTTTTTAATAAATAAAATATTTGTTCAGCTTCAAATCCACCCTGCACGGGGGTTCCGGTGTGAGGGCAAAGTTTTGGATCTAAACCATCAATATCAAAACTAACATAAACAAACTCAGGTAAGTTGTTCACAATATCATCAGAAATACTTTTCCAAGTTTCACCCTCATATTGGCGTTCTTTTATAATTTTATCAAAAAAGGTGACAACCCTCCCATTACTATTTTGTATATAATGAAGTTCCTCGTCACAAAAATCGCGGATACCTACCTGCACTAATTTAGATACTTCAGGTATTTCATTCAACACATTGTACATAATAGAAGCATGTGAATAGGTAAAACTTTCATATGCCTCTCTCAAGTCGCAATGCGCATCAATTTGTAAAATACCAAAGGAAGGATATTGTTCTGCTACTGCCCTAATAAAACCAAAAGGAATACTATGATCTCCACCTAATAATGCCACTAATTTACCTTTTTGAAAAAGATCTCTGGTTTGTTCATACACCCAATTGTTTAAAAAGATACTGCCAGCATTGATCTCTTTGAGCGACTTACACATGAATTTGTTCTCTTCTAATACCTCATCATGTGATATATAGTTGATGTATAACTCTGCTTCTTTGCGCAGGTAATCACTTTTGGTGAGTACTTTTTTATCTACTGGTCGCATATAAAATCCCTCTTTCCACATACCTACCATATCTGGATCAAATAAATCAACTTGCAAACTTGCGGTAAATATGTGCTCGGGAGCCCTTGCTGTACCTGCGCTGTAGCTCACCGTTACTTCCCATGGAACGGGAACGATGATGACTCTTGCATCTTCTTCGGTAGTGGGAAGTCCGAAAATATTATTGTCTGGGTTACCTACGGAATTGGGGTCGTACTGTGACAGGTCTACCATGATGTTGTGTGCTTTTTTATGCAAATATAATAGCAAATTCCTTTTGTTGTTATCTTAAAAAAGAACGTTAAAATTCTAAAAGCAAGCCTTTTTAGATTAACTTTGCATTGTTAAAAAAAATTGCAGCAAACAACTAACTATTTTATACTTTCCTTGTTACTTATTCTGCTGAGTCTATTTAATAAAATAGCCAATTTTAATTAAATACAAAATGAAAAAAACACATATTGTTATATTGGTCGGAATAGCAGCAATGATAGTTGGTTTACTTGCTTATTCTGTAGATTTCTCAACCTATGATACCGTGGCTTCTGCCAAACAAAAGCCTGGTAAATTTGTACACTTGATTGCTAAATTAGATAAAAGCCAACCGGTTGAATATGATCCCATTAAAAATCCGAACTATTTAACATTTCACGCTATCGACAGTTTGGGTGGACAAACTAAGGTAGTGTACCGCAATAGCAAACCAGCTGATTTGGAAAAAAGTGAACGTATAGTAATGAAAGGAAGTATGGAAAATGATTATTTTGAATGCAAGGAAATATTACTCAAATGCCCTAGTAAATACAAGGATGATAAAGAGCAACTTCAACAAAGCATTTACAACACCACTTCTACCTCTTACTAATCTTGCTAATTTAATTTTGCGCTGATGAATTTTATAGGAGAAAACTTATTACCCGGACAGATAGGACATTTTTTTATTCTTCTTGCCTTTGTAGCATCTATCATAGCCACTATTTCTTTTTTTAAAGCAAGTTCAAATAAACTTATTGCAGATAATACCACTTGGCTCAAATATGCTCGAGGAGCATATATCACTCAAATTATTTCGCTGATCATTATTTTTGGAATTGTTTATTATATATGTGCAAATCATATGTTCGAATACATGTATGCCTACAAGCATGCATCACTTGAATTAGAACCAAAATATTTACTGGCTTGTATCTGGGAAGGACAAGAAGGAAGCTTTTTGTTGTGGACTATTTGTCATGCTATTTTTGGAGGTATAATTATAGCGGCCAGAAAAACTAGTATGGTGAAAGGCTATGAACCAGCACTGATGACTGTTCTGAGTTTGGCTCAGGCATTTTTATTGTTTATGGTGTTGGGGATTTATGTAGGAGATGTACGAATTGGAAACAGTTTATTTACCCTCACCAGAAACGAAATTGCAGCCCCTATATTTTCGCAACCCAATTATCTATCTTTTGTAAAAGATGGGATGGGATTAAATGTGTTGTTGCGCAATTACTGGATGGTGATTCACCCACCGGTTCTGTTTTTAGGATTTGCTTCTACCCTACTTCCCTTTGCTTTTGCTTTTGCTGGCATTCGCTCAAAAAAATACGGTGAATGGGTGAAACCAGCGCTGCCTTGGACGTTGATGAGCATTTGTATTCTTGGTGTAGGCATTATGATGGGTGCCAAATGGGCTTACGAATCACTGAGTTTTGGTGGCTATTGGGCATGGGATCCAGTAGAAAATGCTTCATTGGTTCCTTGGCTGATACTTATAGCCGGATTGCATACCATGGCAGTTTATAAGGCTACCGGTCACTCACTCAGAGCATCTTACCTTTTTGCTTTTTTAGGATTTTGTTTTGTGCTTTATTCTACATTTCTTACCCGTACTGGCGTATTGGGCGATACTTCTGTTCACTCGTTTACCGAAGGCAGCAAAGCCATCAATTATATGATCGGCAGTTTTGTGCTGGCATTTACCATTCCATCTTTATTATTATTGGCCATCAACTATAAACATATTCCCGCTTTTGTGAAAGAAGAAAATACCAACTCCAGAGAATTCTGGATGTTTATTGGCTCACTGGTGTTTTTCTTAAGCGCATTATTCATCAGTGCCAAAACATCGGTACCAGTGATCAATTTTGCGTTCGGCACCAAAATAGCACCTCCGGAAGATGTAGAATTTTCTTACAACAAAGTGGCTGCATTAATCGCTATTATGATTGGGTTATTAACGGCAGTAACACAATACCTTAAATATAAAACCACCGATCAAAATTACCTACTTAAAAAAATTGCATTACCCACTTTAATTGCAGCAGTAATAACGGCAGTGCTAGTATTTGTGTATCCTATCACCTATTACAAACATGGGGCTGGTTTTCTGGGTGCTATTTATATCGCTTTGTTTGCGGGCATTTACTCTATAGTTGCCAATGGCATGTATATCTGGACAGTGATAAAGGGTAATGTACTTTCTGGTGGTGCATCTATTGCTCATGCTGGTTTTGCGCTGATGATGGTGGGTATGCTGATATCTTCTGGTAACAAAGATGTGATTAGTAAAAGCATGGTAAACGGGATCAATATGCCAACCGGAGAAGATCCGATGACCAAAGAAAAAGACGACCCTCGAGAAAATCTTACTCTAATCAGAGATGTGCCTACAATACTAGGCGATTACGAAGTTACTTACACAAAGGATTCTTCTGGTAAAGAGAAAACAAGGAAATTCTTTAAACTGAATTTCGAAAGAAAAGACAACAACAAAAATGTGAAGGAGCAGTTTGTATTAGAGCCAGATGTGTATGTAATGAAGGATAACAACATGAGTAGTAACCCAGATACTAAATCGTATTTGACTAAAGATATATTCACCTACATTTCCTATGCACTCAACGACGAAGCAAATGAGGATACAGCGCAGTTTAAAATAGTAGAAATGCATGAGGGTGATACTGCCTACTACGGTAACGGCTACATGATTTTGAACAGCGTTGAAAAAAATCCAAACAACATTAAATATCAATACAAACCTTCTGATGTGGCTTTGATGGCAAATTTGACTATTGTGAGCAAAGATTCTATCCGCTACACAGCCATGCCATTGATTGAAGTTGACTCACTTGGCATTATCAACAGAGATGATACCTTATACGCACAAAATCTGTACTTAAGGTTTGCAGGAGTAGCCGAAAACCACCACATCAAAATAGGGATCAAAGAATCAGAAAAACTAATCGATTTCGTAACCGTAAAAACCTATGTTTTCCCTTATATTAATTTGGTTTGGTTGGGGTTAATAGTTATGGCGATGGGGCTCACTATAAGTATGGTTAAAAGAGGTAAATTCTCAAAAACACAAACAGCAGTTACTCTTTCGCTTCTTTGCGTGGCGCTTGTATATATGTTTCTGTTCGCCAATAACTAGTTATTTTTTAATACTCGTTAATTGCTAGTAATCAAATCAATAACTTTTTGTTCCTACAGCTTTAAAAATCCTCGGTCATAATATTACAGTAAGCAGCAACTCAGAAGTAGTTTTGGTCTTATTTTCGATAAAATATACTAACCTAAGGTCACTTTATGTAAACCTTTGTATTAATAATAAACTCTTTCCTTTAAATTTACGTTAGTAAAAACGATGCGTCGCACTATCTACTTTTCAATTCTGCTAACTATGTTATGGATGCTGGCTTGCACCTGTGTTTTGTTTGCACAGGAAAGCCGATATGGAATAAATGATACCATTATTTCGGAGGCCATCGTTTACGATGGCGATACCATTGAATTTAAAACCCTAGAAAATGTATATTTATATACTAGGCTCAACGAAGCACAGTTGAGTGATCGGGCAAAATACAACCGTTTGCGCAATGCAGTGTACGTTACCTATCCATATGCCCGAAGAGCTGGTATCATCATGAATGACATCAATGGCAAGCTGGTAAATATTACCTCTAGGCCCCTAAGAAGAAAATATATACAATCTAGAGAAAAGGAATTAAAAAAAGAATTTACTACTCCCCTTACTAATTTATCTATTTACCAAGGTAAAGTATTGATGAAACTCATCAACAGGGAAACAGGAAACAACTGTTACGAAATTATTAAAGAATACAAAGGATCGGTGAATGCCAGGTTGTATCAAACAGTTGCTTTTTTCTTTAACAGTAATTTAAAGCAAGCCTACGATGGTAAAAAAGATGATCAATTGGTAGAAAAGTTTGTGAAAGAAGTACAACGAATGCATGGTTATCAGGACATTTCGAAACCTATGGTAAAAATTACGGCTATGTAATTGGGCGCTTGTCTACCAAAAAATGTTACGTGTGGTATTCTAACAAGCCGAATTCTCCCTTTTTACCTGTAAATTGCATATCAAAGTTTTTCAATTAATGATGAAGATAGATATTCTTGCTTTTGGGTCGCATCCCGATGATGTAGAATTAAGCTGTGCAGGTACATTATTGGTAGAGAAAATGAACGGCAAAACAACTGGTATCATAGATCTAACACAAGGCGAACTAGGTACTAGGGGCACAGCTGCCACTCGTAAAAGAGAGGCAGAAGCTGCAGCAGAAATATTGCAGGTTGATGTACGTGAAAATATGGAAATGGCTGATGGTTTTTTTTTAAATGATTTAGAACATCAACTAAAAATTATTGAAATATTGCGAAAATACCAGCCAGAAATTATATTTTGCAATGCACCGCATGATCGACATCCAGATCATGGCAAAGGCGCTAAGCTAGTATTGGATGCCGCATTTTTATCGGGTCTTCGAAAAATTGAAACAAAATATAAAAATGGTTTAAGTCAGGAGCCTTGGAGACCAAAATATGTTTTACAATATATCCAGGATAGATTTATTCAACCCAATTTCGTGGTAGACGTTTCAGCTGTATTTGAAAAGAAGTTAGCATCTATTAAAGCTTATGATACACAGTTTCATAATCCCAACCTTAACGAACCTCAAACCTATATTTCAACACCCGACTTTTTAGAAAGTATTATTTACCGTGCTAAAATGATGGGAAAAATGATAGGAGTTAAATATGGAGAAGGTTTTATTTCAGAAAAAATGATTGGCCTTAAAACGGTAACCGATTTAATACAAGAAAATACTTAATACAAAAAATCAATATGAGCAGCACATTTGTAACACCTAAATTTAGAAACATCAATCGTTCTAATTTTCACCAGGAACTTAAAAAACGTGTTAATAATTATTTTGAACAAAACAATATGGCTGCCACTGGTAATTGGAGCCTATATTTTAAAGCCATCCTATTTTGGACGCTTTATGTAGCCTTATATATTCACGTGATATTTTTTACACCAGATAACAATTGGATTGCACTGCTAGAATGTTTATTGATGGGTGGACTTACCGCTGCCATTGGTTTTAATGTGATGCACGATGGAGGTCATGGTAGTTTTAGCAAAAGTAAATTTTGGAATAAAATTGCAGCCTACTCTGTAAATGCATTGGGTGCCAGTGGCATCATGTGGAACAATAAACATAACATCATTCACCATACTTACACCAATATTGATGGTGTAGATGATGATATCGAAATTAAACCAATGCTTAGGATGTGTGAAACACAAAAGAAATACAAAATTCACAAGTATCAACATATCTACGTTTGGTTCTTATACACTTTACTCCTGATTATTTGGGTGTTTATGACCGATTATAAAAAATACTTCCGGAAAAAAGTTGGGGTGGTGCCTATTAAAAAAATGAGTGCTTTTGATCATGTAGCTTTCTGGTTAGCAAAAGTAGGTTACATGGCCATGATGGTCATCCTTCCAATTTACATGGTAGGGTTTGTAAGCTGGTTAGTGGGCTTTTTAGTACTTAGTATGTTTGCTGGATTTGTATTGAGTATTGTGTTTCAATTGGCACATACAGTAGAACATACTAGTTTTCCTGAACCGATAAACGGAACTAAAGATATTGAAAATGAGTGGGCGATTCACCAATTAGAAACAACAGCAAACTTCGCTACCAAAAACAAATTAGTTTCATGGTTAGTTGGCGGCTTGAATTTTCAAATTGAACATCATTTATTTCCAAGAATATCACATGTGCATTATCCACAGATTAGTAAAATAATCAAAGAAACCTGCAATGAGTTTAACGTAAAATACATCGAATTCAAAAGAATGCGTCAGGCAGTTGTTTCACACACCCTTCACCTTAAAAGAATGGGAACTGCATAAAAGTTGCCCTCTACATCATTATAAGCCTGTGGTTCATCTTCACAGGCTTTTTTATGATATTGGAGTAACAGTTCTTTCAAAGTATAAAACGGATAACCGTAAATTTGCAATCAATCACCTACAACATGAGCGAAGAAAAAAGTTTAAATTTTATAGAAGAAATAATTGAAGCTGATTTAGCAGCAGGAAAATATTCATCTATTGTTACCCGATTTCCACCTGAGCCCAATGGTTATCTCCACATGGGACATGCTACCAGCATTTGTCTCAATTTCGGACTCACCAAAAAATATTCGGGATATACCAATCTTAGGTTTGATGATACCAACCCACTTACAGAAGATACAGAATATGTAGAAAGTATTAAGGAAGACATCAAATGGCTGGGTTTCGAATGGAAAAATGAATTGTACGCTTCTGACTATTTTGATCAATTGTATGAATATGCGGTGCAACTGATTAAAAAGGGATTAGCTTATGTAGATGATTCCAGCTCTGAACAAATTGCCGCCCTTAAAGGTAGTCCAACAGAAGCTGGAAAAAATAGTTCTTACCACGATCGTTCTATCGACGAAAATTTGGATCTTTTTGAAAGAATGAAAAATGGGGATTTTGAAGATGGAGCAAGAACCCTCAGAGCCAAAATAGATATGACGCATACCAATATGCTGATGAGAGATCCCCTGCTCTACCGCATCAAACATGCACAGCATCACCGCACGGGCAATAAATGGTGTATTTATCCAATGTATGATTTTGCACACGGGCAAAGCGATAGTATAGAAAATATCACCCATTCTATTTGCACCCTCGAATTTGTGCCCCACAGAGAATTGTACGATTGGTTGATTCAACAATTGCAAATTTTTCCGTCTCATCAATATGAGTTTGCCCGTAGAAATTTATCCTATACGGTGATGAGTAAACGAAAATTATTACAACTAGTCAACGAAAAGCATGTTAATGGTTGGGACGATCCTCGTATGCCTACCATCAGTGGGATGCGTCGTAGGGGTTTCACTGCCGCTAGTATTCGAAAATTTTGCGATACCATCGGCATTGCTAGAAGAGAAAATATTGTTGACTTCAGTTTGTTAGAATTTTGCCTTAGAGAAGACCTGAACCAAAATGCACTAAGAGCGATGGCTGTATTAGACCCTGTTAGATTGGTGATCACCAATTTTGAAGAGGGTGAAACTATTTTATTGAATAGCGAAAACGGACCAGATGAAGCATACGGACACAGAACTATCCCCTTTAGCAAAGAGCTATGGATTGAAAGAGAAGACTTCATGGAAGTTCCTGCTAAAAAATGGTACCGTTTGGCACCCGGAACAATGGTGAGGTTAAAAAGTGCGTTTATTATTCGTTGCGATCAATTTATAAAAGATGAAAATGGAACCATACAAGAAATACATTGTACTTATTTTCCAGAAAGTAAAAGTGGAGAAGATAACAGTGGCTTACAAGTGAAAGGTACCATTCATTGGGTAAGTGTGGCCGATGCCATTGAAGCAGAAGTAAGGTTATATGATCGTTTATTTAAAGTAGAAAATCCTTCCAGTGAAGAAGGTGATTTTAAAGATTACATCAACCCTGATTCATTGATCACAATTAACGCCTTTGTAGAACCTTCCTTAAAACTAGCCACCCTAAACAGCCGCTTTCAGTTTTTACGTAAAGGATATTTCTGCCTTGATAAAGACAGTACTGAAAATAAACTAGTGTTTAATAGAACGGTTACTTTAAAAGATGCTTGGGCAAAAGAAGTAAAAAAGTAAAGTAGTTAAAAATGATCGCATTTGGCGATCATTTTTTTTAAAATTAAATGCCAACAGCATATTCAAATAAAATAATTAGAGTGGATAGGTATTATTCTTCTTTTTGTTCCGTTTGAGATAAGTTCACGTCGGGAAACAACGAAATGGCAAACATACTTAATGATAAAAATACAAGAAGGAATATACCTGCTTTTTTTTCAGGACAATAGGCATTGTAGCAGGATGTAAAAAGGATATATGTTTTAATAGCATAGGCCACCATGATACCAGCAATGAACCAATGAGTTCTTTTAGCCCACAGTTTCGGAGTAAGTATTAAGAGTAGAGATATAACGGAAAAAAAAATGAAATACCTTCCAGGACTACCATATGTACCTTTCTCAGAAAAAAAACCCGTGAAGTTTTTTTGCACATCTGCATGGAAGGTCCAGGGAATAAAACAAATTACTATCATTGCTATACAAACCAATACCCCTACCCATTTATTAATTTTCATAACCCATTTATTTATATCATTTCTATTAGTTAATTGATGCGCTCATTTCAAATAGATTCTACCTTAACCAATGGTAAAACAACCGAGTTTTATCATTGTAGACGTTATCTTATTGTAGCATTATCAATTTATTTTCCAATTGCAAATATACTTCATCCAACACACTAGGTGGTTTCTTTTCTCTAGTGATTGTTTTGTATGAATACAAATTGATTAATCATACCAAATGTTTGCTCGAATGTGTTGTATAAATTACCGATAAAGCATTTAAAGCAGGCTACAGTTTAGTAGCCAAACCTATAATAATTTAGCACAGTGATAAGTACAACTCATTATTTAAAAGCAACATCTACAGTTTGAATATAAGTTTGTAATTATTTTAATCTATTCGGTAAAAAAATAACAATACAAGCTGATACAAACTTAAACCGAAATTTAAGTGATAACTCTAAAAAGTGTAGATAAAATAAAAGGGACCACCCAATAGATGATCCCTTTCTGAGGTCCCTAGCGGATTCGAACCGCTGTAGAAGCTTTTGCAGAGCTTTGCCTAGCCACTCGGCCAAAGGACCCTTTTTATTTCCGTTTTTATTACAATTAATAGTAATTAAAACAGTTTGTAAAAATAAGGGATTTTTTTATTAGAAATTCTAATTACTATGAACGAAATTGGGCTTTCTAAATTTATAGTATGAATATTATACAAGCTTCAGAGCTTATTATCAACGATAGAGGTGCTATTTACCACCTTAATTGCCGACCAGAAGAAATTGCTCACACTATCATTATCGTGGGTGACCCAGGCCGAGTGAAGGAAGTTAGTAAATTTTTTGATCGAATAGAATTCGAAATCCAATACCGAGAATTTATTACTCATACCGGCTATATCGGAAAAAAAAGATTATCAGTCATCAGTACCGGCATCGGTCCCGATAACATTGATATCGTTATTAACGAGCTGGATGCTTTAGTAAACATTAACTTTCAAACCCGCACCATTAAAGAAAAGCTAACATCACTCAACATTATAAGGGTAGGCACTTCCGGTTCGCTGCAGGCCAACATTCCTATAGATAGTTATGTGGCTAGTACACACGGATTAGGCCTCGATAACTTGATGAATTTTTACCAACACAGCTGCAACGAAGAAGAAAAACAACTGCTGCATTTTTTTAATACTCATACACAAATGCACCATGGTGTTACTTCACCCTACATTACTGGTGCGGGAGTAAGTTTGCTCAAAGAATTTGTAACTGGATTTCACCAAGGCATTACTGTTACTTGTCCTGGCTTTTATGGGCCACAAGGAAGGGTACTTCGAATGGGTTTAACACAACCGCAACTCATTGATCGACTTACAAGTTTTAGTTTTGGACAACATCGTATCAGCAATTTTGAAATGGAAACCTCCGCTATTTACGGCATGGGAAAAGTGTTGGGTCATCATTGTTTGTCGCTCAATGCTATAGTAGCCAACAGAATCAGCAAAGAATTTAGCAAAGATGGTGCTAAAACAGTAGAAGGATTAATAGAAAAAACATTGGAAATCGTATCAAGCTCTATAGGATAATTCGTAATCGTAAACATAACACTACATTGCATCAATATTTAAATTATAAAGTGAGTTAGAGATGAATTTTTCTTTTTATAAATACCAAGGAACGGGAAATGATTTTGTGATATTAGACAACAGAGAACAACATTATACCCACATCACTCCAAAACAAGTGAAAGCCATTTGTAACCGAAGATTTGGCATTGGAGCAGACGGATTGATATTATTGAATTTGAAACAAGGATACGATTTTGAAATGGTCTATTACAATGCAGATGGACATCCCAGTTCTATGTGTGGGAATGGCGGCAGGTGTATAGTGAAATTTGCCTATCACCAAGGTATTCATAAATTTACTTATAAATTTTTGGCCATTGATGGGGAACATGAAGCTGAAATAGATAAGCACAATCATATTCGACTTAAAATGCAAGATGTAACTTCTGTAGATATGCATTCTTCTTATGCTATACTCAATACAGGTTCTCCACATTATGTAAAATATTCAAATAATGTAGAGGAGGCCACAGTTATAAAAACCGGTAGAGAAATTAGGAACAGTGAACCTTTTGCAGAGAAAGGTGGGATAAATGTAAATTTTGTAGAAAGAACAGGGGAAGACAGTATTTTTGTGAGAACTTATGAACGAGGTGTTGAAGATGAAACCCTGAGTTGTGGAACAGGCGTAACTGCGGCTTCTTTGATGAGCGCACACAATGAAAGAGGTTTCAACCGAGTAGAAGTTAAAACCCAAGGTGGATTTTTAAGTGTAGAATTTAATAAAATTTCTGAAGAACTTTTTACTGATATCTGGCTCTGTGGGCCTGCAACATTTGTATTCAAAGGCGAAATCGACATCACATTATGATCCATTCATTTAAGATTGAAGAACACAAAACCATTGCAGTAGATAAACCTTCTGCAGGAACATGGGTGAATGTATTACCGCCTTTGAAACAAGAAGAGTTCACAGAACTCAGCAAAGCACTGAATATTCCCATCGACTTTCTAAAAGATTCACTCGATATCGACGAACGAAGCAGGTATGAAGAAGAAGATGATGTAAAGTTGATCGTTATAAAAACTCCAACCGAAAATAATTCCTTTAACGAAAGTGATGCATTCTATATCACCATTCCTATTTGTATTATCCTCAATAATTATCAGATAGTAACAGTAAACTCTTTCGAAAATGAAGCTATCAAAAAATTCTTAACCAGTTTTCAAAATAGAAGACCCGATAAGATGAACATGATGGTGTTAAAAATATTCGAAAAAATTACTACTAACTTTCAGGAACATCTAAAAGAGATCAATCAGAAAAGAAATACACTCGAACAAAAATTATATGCATCTAACAGAAATGAAGAATTGCTTCAGCTATTGCGTATACAAAAAAGCTTGGTATATTTTGTTACAGCACTCCGAAGCAACGAACTACTGATGATGAAACTATCGAGAACCAAGTTTTTAGGCCTCAATGAAGATGAACAAGATTTTTTAGATGATCTTGTAATTGAAACTTCCCAAGCTCTAGAAACCGCTCAAACCTATACCAATATCCTTAGCAGTACTATGGATGCTTATGCCAGTATCATCAGTAATAACCAAAACCAAGTATTAAAAAGATTAAGCACTTTAACCATATTTTTGAGTATACCAGTTATCATCGCCAGTATTTACGGCATGAATGTGCCACTTCCTTTTCAGAATTCCCATTTTGCGTTTTGGCTACCACTTTCATTTTCCTTAGTTATTCTTGCGTACGTATTGTATTTCTTTTACAAACAGGTTAAAAAATAAAGCTGAGATGTTTACCATTAGAGTGTACGGCATTTTAATCAATGAACAAAAGCAAGTACTAGTTAGCGATGAATACATCAAAGGTAATTATTACACCAAGTTTGGGGGCGGTGGACTAGAGCTGGGAGAAGGAACACTCGACTGCCTGAAACGAGAGTATTTAGAAGAAATGAATTTGAGGATTGAAGTGATAGAACACATATACACCACCGATTTTTTTCAGCAAAGTGCATTTAATACCGAACATCAAATTATATCTATTTATTACAAGGTTAGGGCTTTAGAAACTATAAAGGTAAAACTAAGCCAAACGCCTTTTGCATTTGATGAAAAACAATTGCTGGCTATCTCAAATGAACAGGCAGTAGAAGCATTTCGATTTATAAACTGGAACGATTTTTCTGAGGATTCAGTAACCCTTCCGATAGATAAAATAGTGGCAACCATCATCAAAGAAAAATATTAATATGGAAAACTTATTCCATCATGAGATTGTTCTAGAAAATAAGCGAGCAAGATTGGAACCGCTCCACATTGAACATATTCCTCATTTATGGCCCATAGCGGTTCATCCTTCCTTATGGGAACATACCAGCGCTAAAATAAATTCAACTAAAGACTTTACGGCATACATACAAAAAGCTTTGGATGAAAAAGATTCCGGTTTATCATACCCTTTTGCCGTTTACGACAAACAATCACAATGTTTTGCAGGCAGTACCCGCTTTGGTAACATTTGCTTGCCACATCGGAGAGTAGAAATTGGTTGGACATGGTATCATCCCTCTTTACAACGATCAGGTTTAAATCGATCGTGCAAGGGGTTGCTTTTAGAGTTTGGATTTGAAAAAATGGGATTTGATCGAATAGAATTTAAAACTTCACTCACCAACACCCGTTCTCAAACTGCCATTCAACAATTAGGTGCTACACAGGAAGGTATCCTTCGAAATCACATGATTAATGATGATGGAAATAGCAGAGATACCGTATATTTTAGTATATTGAACAACGAATGGCCTTCTATTAAAATAACAAAATTTAATCAAGATGATGTACATAATATTTAAGAAAAAAAATAGTTTCCCTTTTTTCATTTCCTTTGTTTTGCTACTAAGTTTGCAATTTATTTCGTGCAAAGAACCCAATGGTATAACAGCAGAAACAGCAAAGAGTAATTATTATGCCAAAACCGATAGTGGCGTTCAAGCAGGTGGCGCAAAAATGGTTCCTATTAGTACAGCAAGAGGAACTTTTAATGTGTGGACAAAAAGAGTGGGTAATAACCCTACTATGAAATTATTGTTGCTCAATGGTGGCCCTGGCGCTACGCATGAATACTTTGAATGTTTTGAAAACTTTTTTCCAAAAGAAGGAATCGAATTTATTTACTATGATCAATTGGGTTGTGGCAATTCCGATGATCCAAAAGATACCAGTATGTGGAATTTGGATAGGTATGTAGAAGAGGTAGAGCAGGTAAGACAAGCATTGGGTTTAAACAACGATAATTTTTATTTGCTCGGTCATTCCTGGGGAGGCATTCTGGCCATGCAATATGCCCTCAAATATCAACAACACCTAAAAGGTTTGGTAATCAGCAATATGATGAGCAGCTGCCCGGAATATGGCAAATATGCCAACAATGTATTGGCCAAACAATTTGATCCAGCTGTTTTAGACAGTGTTCGGCAGATAGAAAAAAATAAAGATTTTCAGAATCCTAAATATATGGAACTCTTGTTGCCTAATTTTTATGCCAAACACATTTGTAGAATTCCGCTCGATCAATGGCCAGAACCCATTAATCGTTCTTTTGCAAAAATGAACCAGTCGCTCTACGTTACCATGCAAGGACCCAGTGAATTTGGGATTTCTGGTAAATTAGAAAACTGGGATGTATCTGCACAATTACCTCAAATTAAAACCCCCACCCTTAGCATTGGTGGCACACACGATACAATGGATCCTGAACACATGAAGTGGATGAGTACACAACTCCCAAAAGGTAAATTTTTACTTTGCAACAATGGAAGCCACATGAGCATGTATGATGATCAAGAAGTATATTTCGAAGGTTTGATTCGATTTATGAAAGAAACCGATGTTGTAAGAAAATAAAAATCTATCAGCCATAAGCCGGATTCTGTGATCCCCACATTGCTATGAGAATGGTCATCATTTATCTAGCCCATACATTACTGCATGGGTCTTGCTGCCTACCCTTCCCTGTAACAACCGAAGTTGCATGTAAACGAGCCGCTTGCCCTATCCGATCATAAAGATCGAATAAACCGGAATATACATGGCATTACAGCACACAAGGTTTACCCGTATAAATGGTTACCCAACTATACCGTGAGCTCTTACCTCACATTTTCACCCTTACTCTGGTAAAATACCAAAGCGGTT
>JBBEBH010000028.1:0-24976 GCA_040882445.1 Ferruginibacter sp.
TGAAAGCATTAGTAACCATTGATGCCGGACCCGACACTAGTATATGTGCAGGGGATAGATTTATCTTGCGCACTACTGGTGATGCGATCAGTTATACTTGGTTTCCGGCCACATATTTATCTGATGCTAATATTAAAAATCCATTTGCAAATCCCCCTATCACTACCGCCTATACTGTTGTTGGAAATATTGGCAAGTGTCAATCACAGTCTGAAGTTAGGATTGTTGTTGCACCTATTCCTGCAGCAAATGCAGGGCCGGATACAACAGTATGTTTTGGGTTCAATGTACAGTTGAATGCCGTTGGAGGCAGCATCTATAGTTGGTCGCCAGGCACATTCTTATCCAATCGTACTATTGCCAATCCTGTGGCTCAAGCACCTACTACTACCATTAGATACATTGTAACGGTAAGTGATATACTAGGTTGTGTAAAAGTCATTAATGATACTGTGTTAGTAACGGTCATTCAACCACTTCAAGTAAATGCAGGTCCCTCCGACACCAGCATTGTTGACGGTGAAACTTTACAATTACTGGGCACTGGCGCTACTCAATACTTATGGAGTCCACCAACGTGGCTCAACAATAATGCCATTGCCAATCCTGTTTCTAAACCCCAGGCTAATATTACTTACTATCTTACTGGTAGGGATGGTACTGGTTGTTTAGCTACTGATAGTATCAGAGTAAGTATTTTTAATGTAGACCCAGATATGTATGTACCAACGGCGTTTACCCCTAACAATGATGGTTTAAACGACATTGCTCGTCCCATTTTGCTGGGAATGAAATCGCTTACTTATTTTAGAATTTACAACCGCTTTGGAGAATTGATGTACGCCACCACTGAAATAGGAAAAGGGTGGAATGGCATTTATAAAGGCAAACCTCAGGATGCTGCCACTTTTGTGTGGATGGCAGAAGGTGTAACTTTTAAAGGACAAAGAAAAACTAAAAAAGGCTATGTAGTGTTAATTAGGTAGTGGCGTAGAAAGCCATTCGATTTACTTTTTTAGAATATTTTGAACAAGATAGCAACCAACTGAAATCCTTCAATTTTTATAAAATTTTTTAAACAGAAAAACTCATCTACCAACTCAATATGAACAAAACAGTTTTTATAACCGGCGCAACTTCAGGAATAGGACAAGCCGTTGCACAACTTTTTGCAGCAAATGGCTATTCGCTTATTTTAAACGGAAGAAGATTGCAAAGACTGGAAGCATTAGCCAAAACTCTTCGAGAGCAATATAGTAACAAAATCTATACCCTCTGCTTCGATGTTAGAGACAGAGTTGCAGTATTCAACGCAATAGATTCCTTACCAGTTGAGTGGCAACAAGTAGATATCCTGATCAATAATGCAGGGCTAGCTTTGGGTCGAGAGCCTTTTGATGAAGCCAACATCGATGACTGGGACACGATGTTGCAAACCAACGTTCACGGATTACTCTATGTAAGCAAAGCGCTGATGCTCCTCTTAAAAAAATCAGCAAATGCCCACATTATTAATATAGGTTCTACTGCTGCCAAAGAAGTGTACGAAAACGGAAATGTGTATTGTGCCAGTAAATCTGCGGTAGAAGCTATTAGTAAAGCGATGAGGATCGACTTATTGAAATATGGCATTAAGGTAACGGCGATTCATCCAGGGGCAGTAGAAACAGAGTTTTCATTGGTTCGTTACAAAGGAGATACACAGAAGGCCTCAGCTACTTACACAGGATATATACCATTATCTGCTACTGATGTTGCAGATGCTATTCTTTATTGCGTCGGATTACCTCCTCATGTGTGCATCAACGACCTAGTAATAACAGCTACCAGCCAAGCTAATTCCTTTTATATTTTTAAGCAATAACTAAAATTGAAAATCAAAGCATAACTGAATAAAACGGCTTTATCTGGTAGCCGATCAGGCAATAAAATACGCATAGTTTCGTTATTTTAAGTACAGGTATAATTTTTGATTTTATCAACACTTGTAATTTGTAACACTTACCCAGATCTACCACTGAATTAATGAAAAACCAGCTTGTTCTCTTCCTATTTTTATTTTTGTTTGTTAGCAGTGCTAACGTTGTAAAGGCTCAAAATGTGATACGCCAGGTTCCTTGCAGCAATAAATCGATATCCAATCAAGCAGATAGTATCAAAATTTCTATGGAGGCGCAAGGTTTTGTAGTAGTAAAAGAAGCCACTATTACAATGGAAAGTTCTTTTGAAATGCCCGTTATTGTGCCACTCACAGAAGGTAGCTGGTACCAGATTGTTTTTATTGGTGATGTTAGTTCAAAATTATATGAAGTAAGAATGTTTGATTGGAATGAACGGCAGGTGGTTTATCAAAAAAAAATGTGGGGAGATGTTGATGGCAATATTATCAGCTATCATTACATTCCAAAATTTTCTGAATACCATATGATCAAACCACTACAAGTAAATAAAAATAAAAAGAAAGAACTCTGCGGATATATCATGCTCCTTAAAAAAATAAACAAGTAATAGTTTAGTGATACTGAAAGGCCCGGCTTTATTGCTGGGTTTTTTTATCAATTTCTTACAGAATATAACTTAAAAAAGCCTCCCTACATTCGTAGTTAAACCCATATTTTGCAGTTGGAAATCTATTAGTCGTTATTGCGCCAGCGATATTCTCACTTGAACTCCTGCCCTAGTGTTAGTAGTAGGTGCACTAGAAGAAATATACGGTATCACTTTGCGTTGATCAAAATAAAACTTTAGGTTCACCCTATTATTGAGGAAATAATCAATGGTAGGTGTGAGCGTAATTTCTTTGCTTCCGCCAGTTGCAAAATTATTATCCTGATCCAATCTGCTATTGGCAGTAACGTTGTCGCGTATGCGCATATCAAATCTGAAATTGATTTCGTTGTCTAATGTACCTTTTCCTTCTTTATCAAGAAATTTAGGCAGTTTTAAACCGGCTAATAATTTCATGCCTCTTTTTCTGTAACCAGCTCCAATAACAAATTCGGTGCTCCTTACTTCGCTTAGTTGAAAATCGAATAAACTCAAGCTCAGGGTTCTGCTTTTTGAATATTCAAACTTAGCCTGCATCTGATTGGTGAACATCACATCTATTCCTGCCAATGGCCCAAACTGTTCTGATATGGTAACGTTAGGTACTAGAAAGTAAGGAATAAAATTATTGGATATGGTATCTAGGAATGAAGGATAACCAAATTGCGAAACATCCTGATAAAGTAATGCCGACGTAAATCCATTCATACCCAGGTTACCATTGTAACCATGGCTCAACGTTACATTCGTAAAAATTTTGCTAAGTCCTTTCACCCTGCTCAAACCGTTGTAATCAATCTTCCAATTTGGCCTTGGTATAATAGCTTTAAAAGGATTAGATCTCAAATTTTTATTTTCTTGATTGATGAGCGATACTTTTTCTGGATCTTGTCCAGTATATGCTGCAATAAAAGATGGAATCAATACATCTACGGCATACTTACCATATCCATAATAATACCCGTTGGCTTGTTGCCCACCTCCGGCAAGTGAGTAGGGATTTTTTTCACCCATTCTTCTAGAAAGTATAGCCCTGTTGGCCTCAAAGGTTTTAAATGTTTCCGACACCCTGTTAGGGTCGAACTTGCCAAACAACGTTTTAAAGGCGATGTAGGACACATCAAACCCACCGCCAGCATAAGGGTTCAAATGCTGGAAACTACGGTTGCTACCGCCACTAGTATCAATAAAACGGAATGTTTCGCTGTAATTTTTATTGAATGATTTAGTAAGGTTTACGGTTATAATTAGATCCCTCATAGGTTCTATCTGTCCACTTAAAGTAAATCGTTGATTGATATTTTGTTGAAAGAGATAGTTAAAATTAGTGTCTTGCGTAATCAATCCCTTCGCTGCTTTTTTGTTCATCCAACTGGTATCGGGCTGATAACCCATGATGAAGTCAAAGCCAGGTGCCATACTTTTAAAATCCTGTCCAACAAACTTAGTACTATCTGTATATCCTGGTAGCCTAGTATTAGCATCTTCCGTAAAACTAACGTTTACATTTTTGACGCTGGTCAATAACTTTCCAAATCCTCTCGCAACGGTACCCAAGTAAGGTACAGCGGTTTTATCTACTACTTTTCTGGTCTGCAACACCCGTTTACCACTTTTAAGTGTAACACTATCTTTCACTTTGGTAACGCGGTTTTTCCACTTCTCTTTATCTTCTTCATTACTCGTCATATCCAGTTGTTTTAACCATTTTGACTTTTGGTATAAACGGGTAAAATCGAGCTGCATATTGGCTTCTTTTTGTTGGCCATTTTCTAATGTATTCCCCAATTCTACTGCCAATCTACTGGCACCAATCCAACGATAAGTAGCCTGGTATTTTAGGTTCACTGTTGTCCAATCGAGCAAGGGTAATTTTGAAGTAGGCAAAGCATACGAAAGGTTCACTGTTTGGTTAAACAAGGTGTTTCTTCCGCCTTTCAGAAAATTATCTCGCACGGTATCTTTCTTAGCCTTGGTGTCTAACCTTCCTGCTGGCTCATCCATACGAGAATTATTGGTAGCAGTATAATCCAAATTTAGGGAACGAGTAAAATTCCAACGCATAATGTAATCTCGCTGAAATACAAAGTACTTATCGTAGGTTTCTGGAATCGAATATTTCTCTGCACCAATACTTCTTGGGCGAACAGCGCCAAACTGCCGACTTATATCTGCTCTGAAAGTTAATTGAGATGGGAGATAATTAAAATTAAAATCCTTCACCAAATCAAACCATTTATGTTTCGTTTTCTTAAACATTTTTTTGAATGGCTCAATGTATTTGGGCTGTGGTGCATAGTTGTAACCTAAGGCTCCTCTATGTCGAGTAACATCATTGTATTTGATGAGGGGATTGTGACTTTTGGTTTTTACATAAGAATAGCTGACGTCTACATTTTCAATGTCATAAATTTTGGGTTTTTTGCCATTCGTTTTGTTCTTTTTTACATTGGTCAAATTTAATCTGGTAGTACTGGTAAAATCAATAGAAGCTTCCCGAATAGAATCCTTTTGGGGTTTGGCTAAACCAATCAACTTATCATTTAATTTAATGTCTAAATCATATGCATCGTATTCAGGTGTGCTTACAGACTGCGTGTAACCTGCGTCTACCGGAATTTGAATGCCTGCTTTTTTAGGCAATAATTTTCCTAAGTCAAGCAAGGCGTTTATATCAAATTGGAAAAAATTATCTCTGTAACGATCGTTCACTCTTTGTTCTAATGTACCAAAGCCCTGGGTATGCATATTGCCTGATAAAGAAATGGTACCTAAATCACTTAGGGTAATATCTACTCTTGCTAGTGCTGCATAACCACCTTTTTCATCGAGAGAAGAAAGGCGCAATTCATTGGCCCACATTTCTGCACATATGGGTTCCTCGGCTCTGGTATTTTCTACGCCAATCAATATACCACGTACTTCTCCAAGGTTTGGATTTCCTATGATAGAATAAGTATGTCCGTTGGGCTGCAGCACTCGGAACACTTGGCCGAACGGAGTACTGCTTACATTTCGGGCTTGTTTCAATCTGGTCAATATCAACAAATCTAAATCCATAGAGTTACGAGGATTCCACAACGTATCATTGTATTCGTCGGTATCGGGGTTGATGCTGCTGGCTTCATGAGGGGTGAGTAGCAAGGGTATTCTAACCTCATAGTAATTACTCACAAAATCGGTACCCAATCTAATTACTGCTGTAAGATCTCCGTCTAAAATAGAATTAAGACTTGCTTTTTGGGCTCGCTCTGCATGCAGGTACATTGATAATTTTCTAAATTGACGAAGGTCTCTATTTGCAAATGTTTGTATCACTGCTTTGGCATCGCCCATTGGTAAATCACAAACCTGTAATTGCAAGGCTTGTTCATTTTGCAACAGGTTTACACCATTGTTGCTGATGGTTTGTACCCTTTGAATTTCTCTGGGTGTACGATAAGGCAATGGAACTCTTCGGTCGTTTTCTTCAATATTAACTGCTCCTACGTTTAAGGGAGAAGTAGAAGTGGGTTGGTACAATCCGGAAGAATCAACAGCGTATTGAAATTTTCGCCAGATATTTCTGGTAAGTTGTAAAGTACCAAAACGCATGGTAACACTATCTTCAAAATCGGTAAGGAACATGCGTATAAAACGAATAGATTTAAAATCTGGAATGTTACCAATTTTTTGAGAGTACTCGCTGATAGGGATTCTGAATTGGTACCATGTTTCATTTCTAACAGTGCTGTTCGGCAAATTAATAGGTACCGATTTTTTATCTACAATATAGTTGGTACCCACCTGCATTTCTGCTGCGCCAGATGGCTTTATATCAACGATGTATTGAAAATATTCTTCCGTTTCATTTAATGTGTTGTCTCTGTTCAGGTCTTCTGCATCTGGATATAAAGTTGCGGCAGAGCTAAACTCACCTCCGTCGGAAATGGGAGAATTTCCTTGCGGGCTGTTAAAATTTTTATACCGTTGAATGATACCGTCTGTAGAGCTAAAATCTGCATTTCTATAATGTATATAATTATCGGCAGAGGGGTCGTTCAACGCATCTTGATAAGCTTTGCTACTAGTACCAAAATTGGTGGCTAGTTCGGCCAAATAAGCGGCCCGTTTAGTTACTTCTGCAGTATCGCTCAATCCATCAAAACCTACATCCTGAAACTGTCTATCTTCTGGTACATTGCTAAATGCATTGGTTACTTGAATTGGATTTCTCGGCACTGAACCCCAGTTGTTTTGATCCAATGGAGCAGGTGCATTGGGTGTGGGTAAACCATTTTCATAAAATCGTCTGCCATCTTTTAATATATCCTCCGAAACATTTCCGAGATTGAAATACAATTTACCGCCTGCTGAATTTCCAATATTTGGATTTTGGGGAGTATTGATGAAAGGATCCTGCATCCAGAATTCGATGAACTCAATGTTGCTGGTTTCAAAATCTGTTTGGTCTAAACCACGCATCAAACCACCCCAATTACGACGAGGATTTCTAAGTTTCCCATTGGCATCTACACGTAATGCATTGGAAAGATAATTATAAGGCCCTTTGTCGGTAGGATAGTACGACAAATCAAAGGTTACCAATTGGCTTTCACCAAAACCTGTTGTTCGCTGAGGAAATATTTCTTTTTGAAAAACTTGCCTGGCCCTTGGATCGCTAAGTAAATCTGCTTGGTCGCCAAGAGGATTATTATTGCCACGGTATTGTTGCAATGTTTGCTCAATTTGATACCAGGCAATTTTAGCTCTTTGTGTTCCGTAAGCTAAGTCATTGTTTACTGCCGCCTCTGGAAATAATACTTGTCCGTTTCTATCTGTTGCCCCTAAAGGTGTGCTGGCCAAAGCCCAACTAATGGGCGGAAAACGAAGATCAAGTCCAGATTTACTACCCTCAAAATCATCGATATAAATCAGACCTGCACTTCCTTTTCCTATTTGCGGCGAATGGCCGGGTTTTAAAGCAGCAGCTTCTGCATAAACGTTGATGTTAGAGGGTGCAGCCGCATTATAAAAAGGAAGTTTGTTGAGTAATTTTGTAAGCCTTGGCATGTCTTTGCGATAATTCATATCAACACCATACATCGTGTTACGAATAGGATCTTCGTTGTAATTCACTTTGGTGAAGAAGGGTCTTTCGCTCAATCGTACAATAGTACCTCCAAATGACAGTTGCGATTTGGTGGTATTTTTTGCCAAATAATCGAGGCGTAATCCAAGATAAGATCTTTGCTGAAGGCCAAAGCTAGCGTTGTTTTCAAAGTTTACTTGTACAGGTAGACCCGCATTTAAAATAGCTTGATTGGTAATTTTGATGGTACCCAGATCGTAATTGATATCATAATCTACCCCTTCCTGCAAATTTCTGCCCCCAGCAGTTACCGTTACTGATCCTTGGGGAATATTGTAACCAATGCTGATATCAGAGGAGCCAGATGTTTTTGCAGATCCTTTTAATACAAATCTATTGAGGTTGGGAAACTGTTGTGCAATGGCTCTGATAGAATCGTATAATGCATAATACAAGGTATCTCCCACGTTGGCCGGGGTGGTTGTGTAAATTTGTGCGGCAAGGTCTCTACCAAAAGGTTCCAGTACAGGAAATACGATTCTACTAAATTGTGAATAAACAGTAAAATTCTCTACATAGTCGAACACTCCATCTGGTTGTGGATCTAGCTGTCCGTTCAATCGATCGAGATTGATCAAAGATATAATGGGAGTTCCTTGGTTGATGCTACCAAAAGGTACATATCTCTTGGCTCCTAAGCCCGGCTCTTGGTACAAAACATCCAGCTTAAAATCGGTTGGTGCCAATGTACCATAACCAATGGTGTATACGTTCTTCATCATCAAATCCCAGATAGGTAAAGCTGGCCGCTGTGAGGTAGCTTTTAATAATTTTAGAAATAATATTTTTTGTGTAGCGGTGGAGGTATCTGGGGGTACATCTTGAGAAAATTCTCCAACCTGTAATATTCTTCCATTAAAAGTATATTGATATGCTACTGCCAACACTTCATCAGTTTGCAGGGGCTGGCTTAGCGATAGCGTACCAACCTGTCTGTTGAAAGAATATTGGGTTGAATCAAGTTTTCTCGCAAAGGTTTTTTCAAAATCCTGAACTGGTCGTAATTGAAGGTTACTGAGATTGGTAAAAGCCAAAGCAGGATTTCTAGAATCAGGCTGGCTTAGTACTTTTTGATATAGATCGTTTGTAGCATTTGAAGGTGCCGGAAATGAAGTGGTAACATTTACTAGGGGTGGTTGCTGGAATGGTTGAATTTCTCCTAAATCCATCAACCCCACTACATCGCGGGTTTCGGTAGTAGCCCCATTTCGGTTAGTGACCCACACTTCCATTCTGATGATTTGCACCGGGCTGGTAACAGCTGGGATATTCCGCATCACCGTATTGTAATTGTTTTTAAAATACTGCCCTACTAAGAAGTGACGGTTCTCTTCATATTCGTCGGCCTTTATTTCAAAGGGCTGAGAGGCGGTACCCCCTTGTAGATCAACACTTTGGCGTTGCGATTTTTGATTGGCTAATACAGTGGTCACAAATAATTTACCAAACTGTAATTGAGTTTTTAAACCAAACAACTGTTGTGCGCCCGGAATGAGCGAACTTCGGGAAGGGAAATTAACATTACCTGCTTCAAATCTTTTTAGAATTTCATCGTCTTTACCCGTGTAGTCTAATTTTAATTGATTTTCCAAATCAAAATTGGCCAAGGTATTGTAGTTGATGGGAAATTTAAGCTTGTCGCCGATGTTTGCGTTAACGTTCACTTGGGCGTTCATGATAAAATCTAAACCACCATTTTTTCTGGCTCTTTCGGGCAAGGTAGGATTGTCTATTTTTTGCCCTTGATAGCCTGCAGAAAGATCAAGATTGCCTTGCGGAGTGATTTCTATTTTACCATTTCCAAATAACCTGTTAAATAAACCATCGGTTAACGACAGGCGAGGTTTTATAAACTTATTTCTATTGAGTAAACTAGTAGTATTTGCTCTTTGCCTGAAATACTCTTTTTCAGCTTCCTCATTGCGCATTTGCCAATATTCTTCAAAAGAATAAGAGGTAGGGATTCGATAATATCGATTTCCAATTTTTTCGTAAACGGTATAGCGGCGATTGATGGCATCGTACACCACGGAATCAGTGATGTTGGAGGGTGATTTAAAATCGTAGGTATTTTTGGAGGCTTTTCCAGATACGGCATCGCCTCTTCTGTCATTGATGGGAAAGCGTAAGTTGCTGTTGCCTGTAGCTGGGGCAGTAGTATCTTGATATTCATCGAAAGCAATGAAATCATTTGCTAAAGCCCTGCCAGTACAAAGTGAGAGCAATAAGACGATCGTACAGCACGTCGTTACTGCATACATACATTTTCTAATAAGCAACATCCGGTAAATAAGTTAACGTAGAGTTTCTCTCAAATTGCTTTTAAGGCTTTTTTTATCAAATCTTCTAATACAGTTAAGGTGGGCTCTGCACGGATAATTTTTTGGATGGATATTTCTGCTTGCGACTTAGATATGCCAAGTGCTATCAATGTATTTAACGCATCCTGTTCTAAACTATTGTGAGCCGTCATCGATAAATCTGAGCCACCGGCATGTTTTCCTACTTTATCTTTCAATTCAAGAACCAATCTCTCCGCCGTTTTTTTTCCAATGCCCTTTACACTTTCGATTAGTTTCAAATTTCCGAGTAAAATCGCAGACTTTACTTCATCTGCTCTTAAAGATGACAACATCATTCTGGCAGTAGCTGCTCCCACTCCAGATACACTGATCAACAACTGAAACATTTCTTTTTCAGAAAGGTCGGCGAAACCGAAAAGAACATGTGCATCTTCTTTCACTTGCAAATGGATGTAAAGCCTACCAATGTCCATTGCTTGAATACTGCTGAACGTGTTTAAACTGATGTGTACCTCATAACCAATGCCGTTTACGTTTATGTAAACCAAAGCAGGGCTTTTATAAGTAAATTTTCCTTCCAGATAAGCGTACATAATCAATCTCTAACTAGTTAGCGAAAATAAGGATATTTTGCTATTTGAAGGCTTTAAAAAATCATTGATACATTTACACCTTATTTTTACATACAAACCAAACATATTATACTTTAAAAAAAAATTGAATATATGCAAAAAATTACTGCCGCTATTACTGCTGTAGGCGGATATGTTCCCGAATACAGGATGACCAATAAAATACTAGAAACCCTTGTAGATACCAACGATGAATGGATAAAAAGTAGAACCGGAATAGAAGAAAGACGCATTTTAAAAGGGGAAGGCTTAGGCAGCAGCCACATGGGTGCTGAAGCAGTTAAAGAACTTTTAAGCAAACGAGGGTTGAATCCAGCAGAAATTGATTGTGTGATTTGCGCCACTGTAACGCCCGATATGGTATTTCCGGCAACAGCCAACCTTATTTGCGATAAAACCGGTATGATCAATGCTTTCGGCTACGACCTCAGCGCTGCTTGCTCCGGCTTTTTATTTGCCCTTACTACAGGCGCATCTTATATTGAAAGCGGACGATACAAAAAAGTAATAGTTGTAGGTGTAGATAAAATGAGTGCGATCATCGATTACACAGATCGTAGTACCTGTATCATTTTTGGAGATAGAGGTGGTGCTGTTTTGTTGGAACCCAATGCCGAAGGAAACGGCGTTTTAGACAGCATCATGAAAAGCGACGGCAGCGGGGCCAAACACCTACATCTGAAAGCAGGAGGATCGGTAAAACCAGCAACAATAGAAACAGTAGCCAATAAAGAGCATTTTGTGTACCAGGAAGGACAAGCTGTTTTTAAATTCGCAGTAAAAGGAATGGCCGATGTTAGCTACGAGTTGATGGAAAGAAACCAACTTAGCGCAGACGATATTGCATGGTTAGTTCCACATCAGGCCAACTTAAGAATTATAGATGCCACGGCCAGCAGGATGAACCTTCCCATAGAAAAAGTGATGATCAATATTCAAAAGTACGGAAATACTACCGCTGGCACCTTGCCGCTATGCCTTTGGGAGTGGGAAAACCAACTTAAAAAAGGCGACAATATTATTTTGGCATCATTTGGAGGAGGATTTACTTGGGGAGCTACCTGGATTAAGTGGGCCTATGATTCAAAATAATGCCTAGATGTTATATATGGAAGGGAAGTTAAAAATTGAACATTTAAACATAATCCATGTTATCGTTCAATCGTTATCTATACTTGAATGATTTTATCTGGTATGATTCAAAAAGCTACTATTTTTTTTGTGATACTCAGTATGCTTGGGGCAAATACCCACGCACAATTGAACCGTTACATCATTCGGTTCACAGATAAAGCATACAACAGCTTTTCTATAGCAGAACCCTGGCAATACCTCAGTGTAAGATCGTTGGAGCGAAGGGAACGATACAACATTGCAATCGACAGCAGTGATTTGCCTATTACAACACTATACATTGACAGCATCATGGCTGCCGGCTCTGTCACTATATTAAATGCATCTAAATGGTTAAATCAAATAGCCATTTATACCACCGATGCGTCTGCAATTACCAAGATTAATAGTTTTTCATTCGTTCAGCAAAATACAGCAGTGGCACCGCGTTTTGTAGATCAGCAAGCCGCAAGAGAAAAGTTTGAAACGGCAGAAATTCCTATTCCACCAAATTTTGCTGCACCTATTACCGGAGCGGAAAGCCTTACAGCGGCATTTAATTATGGCATGAGCAACGGCCAGGTAAAAATTCACAAAGGCGATTTTTTACACAACCTCGGCTTTCAAGGTCAGGGCATGCAAATGGCCATTCTCGATGGTGGGTTTACCAATTACATTACATTGCCTACATTCGACAGCGTTAGAATCAACAATCAAATATTAGGCACATGGGATTTTGTTTTAAATGCGAACAATGTAAATGGTTTCAATTCGCATGGCACCCATTGCTTTAGCACCATCGCTGCTCATATGCCGGGCTTATTTGTGGGAACGGCTCCAAAAACTTCTTTTTATTTATTTAGAACAGAAGATGTGGCTACAGAATATCCTATTGAAGAGCAAAACCTAGCAGCAGCTTTAGAACGAGCCGATAGTGCTGGCGTAAACATGGCCAGTATCTCTTTAGGTTATAATGATTTCGACATTTCTATCATTGATTATACCTATGCGGATATGGATGGCAACACAACTATCAGTGCCAGAGCTGCAGATTATGCAGCAGCCAAGGGAATGTTGATTGTAGCTGCCAATGGTAATAAAGGAGACAGTTCATGGAAATACCTGATCACACCAGCCGATGCAGACAGTGTTTTGGCAGTAGGGGCAGTAGATACGGTGGGAATTGTAGCATCTTTTAGTAGTTACGGGCCAAGCTTTGATGGTAGGATAAAACCAGGTGTTGCTGCTGTTGGTTTAAATGCAGTGATTGCCAATGCATCATCTGGACAACCAGCATATAACAGCGGCACCAGCTTTGCATGCCCAAATATCGCCGGTTTATCAGCTTGTTTATGGCAAGCATTTCCAGAATCAAATAACATGGGTATCATCAGCGCCTTGCAGGAATCGGGTTCAAAAGCCAGCAATCCGGATGACAGAGTGGGTTATGGCATACCAGATATGAGGAAGGCATTTGTATTATTGCTTAAACGTTTTTACAAACAAACCATACAACAAGCGGGCTGTAATACTCTGATACAATTTTCGGTAAAAAACAGTGCTGCCATGAGTGTTGAGATACAACGAAAACTTTCTGCAGAATCAGATTTCAGCACTATACAAACCATTAACGGAACGGATAGTTTTTCTAAAAAAAATATTCAATATACAGACGACCTCAGCGGCATTTTGGTGCCGGATAACATCAGCTATCGCATTAAAATGAACATTGACACAGATACTAGTTTTTATTTCAACACTGTAACTATTTCACACATCAACACCTGCGCTACATATACATTTATTGGAAATGGGAATTACAGCATTGCAGGTAATTGGGAAAATAGCTTGATACCCCCTACTCCGCTTCCGGCAGGAAGTACCATTGTGATTAATCCCTCCGGAACTGGAGAATGCATCCTCAACATAGCCCAACAAGTTGGTTCAGGTGCTTATTTTACCGTAATGCCAGGTAAAAAATTATTGATTAATGGAAATCTGCATCTTTTGCAATAATATATTTGAAAAAAGATTTATTTTTTCAAAACGGCCACGAACATAGAATCTGCATTATGCTCATATCCTTTGATGTATTGCATTTGCAATACTTGCATACCAGTATCAGTAGATAATTGTTTTACAACTGCTTCGTTCTCATTTTCAAATATAGAGCATGTGATGTAAAAAAATAAACCGCCCGGTTTTACACCAGCACTTGCATTGTATGCAATCTTTGCTTGCTTTTTAGCATATAACTCTATGGAGCATTTTTCAAAAAAAGCCAGATGCTCGGGTGTCCTGCACCAGCTGCCACTTCCTGTGCAAGGAGCGTCGCAAATCACCAAGTCAAACTCGGCCTCTACTTCTTGCGTTGCACCCTTTTCAAGATCTGCCACAAAAGTTTTATACAAAGTGATGCCTGCATATTGCAATCGTTGCTGAAGATTTTGTAAAATATTTTTACGTATATCCGATACCGTTAGTTGTATATTTTTATGTAATAAATCGTAAATTAGTAAACTTTTGCCACCACTTGCAGCACAACAGTCCCAAACTTTTAATGGCTTGTTAGTTGTGGTTAGCCAGCCTTTTTCGTTGGTAGCGTTGAATACCATTTGTGAACTCGCATCCTGAACTACAAAGTCTTTGTTAACTGTTAATGATTCAGGGAGCGCTTTTCTATTTTCTAAAGCCAAGGTATTGGGCGAAAGCAGCTGGAAAATAATTTCTTGTTGTGCTAATGCAGCCATTACTTTAGCGTGTTTCCCAGGTCTTGTTCTGATAAACAACAAAGGTTGTTGTAAAAAAGAAATAGCAAAAGCTGCTGCATCTATTGAATCTGTAAGATTTTCTTTATAAGGAAACAATTGTAGTTCATTCAAACCGAGGTAGCTAAGTTTTTCTTTTGCAGAAAGACTTACTTTTTCATTGAGCGAAGGTGCACGATCTTCTAAAAAAGCACTGGGGTTACTTTCGCATAAAAAATACGCTTTGATGATGGCTTCATCCATAGGAATTGAACCTAACAAGCAATGTGTTCTGAAATAGTAATAACAAAGCGCACTTATTTTTTTACGGTCTTTGGAACCAAATTTTTTATGATTTGAAAAATATTTTTTTATAAAATGTACAAAAGGTTCACCTGGTTGGTACGACTGAAGAATTGCTATACTAGATTGCAGGTGGGAATAGTGGTGACTCATAAGTTGGTAAAGCTAAGAAAGAAAAATTTTAGGGTCTGGCATAGTTTAACATGGTAACGCTAAACTGCATTCACTCAAATTGGAACCATTGTTTTGGTGTAAACTTATGTTAGGACTGTGAATTTTTTTTTCAACAATAAATACTTCGGTATTAAGAGTTTTTAAAACAAGATTCAATTTGTTTGAAGTTGATGTATGAAAATTTTAGTTTATAGTTCAAGTAATGTGTTCACCGGATCTTTGCCAAACAGCATCAGAGAGGGGTTTTCTAACAATTGTTTTACCCTTACTAGAAATCCTACAGACTCTCTGCCATCGATGATGCGATGATCGTAACTAAGGGCAACATACATCATTGGTTTGATCACTACCACACCATTTACTGCCATTGGGCGTTCTACAATATTGTGCATACCCAAAATAGCACTTTGGGGAATGTTGATGATTGGCGTACTCATCATGCTTCCAAAAATACCGCCATTGGTGATTGTGAAAGTACCACCCGTCATTTCTTCGATGGTAAGTTTATTATTTTTTGCTTTCGTTGCCAGTTCAACCACAACAGCTTCGATATTTGCCATACTTAAGCTTTCTGCATTTCTAATAACAGGTACTACCAATCCTTTGGGTGCGCTCACAGCGATAGATATGTCGCAGTATTCGTGGTAAATAATGTTTTCTCCATCGATGTATGCGTTCACCGAAGGAAATTCTTGTAGAGCATAACAACAAGCTTTAGTAAAGAAGCTCATGAAACCTAGGTTTACCCCATGAACCTCTTTGAATTTATCCTTGAATTTTTTGCGTAATTCCATAATCGGCCCCATGTCTACTTCGTTAAAAGTGGTGAGCATGGCTGTAGTATTTTTAGCTTCTACCAAACGGCGACTGATGGTTTTGCGCAGGTTGCTCATTTTTTCAGGACGATCTTCTCGGCTATTTTGAGTTTTTTCAGGATTTCTACCCGGATTGCTAATGGCCGCTAGAACATCTTGTTTAAATATTCTGCCGTTGCTACCACTGGGCTTAATATCGTTAGTAGGCACTTTTTTATCAGCGATGATAGCAGCTGCTACTGGCGTGGCGTTTACGTCGGCAGATGCTGCAGTGTTGAGAGCGGATGCGGCAGCTACTCCTACTTTTGATATGGTAGTATTGGCTAAGGCCTCCCCTAATTTTTCAAAAGCAACTGTAGGTTTTACTGCTTCCGTATCAATACTACCAACGGTGTCTCCAATGGCAAGGGTATCACCTTCTTTGGCTAACTGTTGAATACTACCTGCCTGCTCAGCATTGATTTCAAAAGTAGCTTTTTCACTTTCTAATTCGGCTATTACCTCATCTCTTTCGACCCATTCGCCTTCTTTTTTAAGCCATTTAACCAGGGTTACTTCGTTGATGCTTTCACCTATAGTAGGTACTTTTATGTTTACTGCCATTGAAGGATTGTTTTTTTTGCAAATTTCGGTTAAAATTGCCTTTCAGAAAATAATTATTAAATATCAAAAAAATAACCCCAAACTAGAAGGTTCATTGTAGAAAAAAGCATATTTTTATGTTTCTTTAGATCCTTAATCCTATCAAATACTGTTTATCTACTGAAAACTACTTCCAAATTAGCTATTGCTAAAGGCGATGGAGGAAATGTTATTTTACAACACATGCAAAATTTGTTATTTATGTTACCCAAAAAATTTACAGTCACTATTGCTTGTTTATTGATGATTTGCATAGGCACAAAGGCGCAGCTTAGCATTCAAAGTGGCGCAACCTTTACCATGCAAACAGGTGCACAAGTTACGGTGGAGGGAAATGTAGACAATATAGGAACCCTCAACAACGATGGCAATTTAAAAGTGCAGGGAAATTTTAGCAACAGCGGAACGTATGCTGGTACTGGAACAACTGGAGTGTTGGAAATGTATGGCACCGGCACATCATTGTTAAATGTGGGTACCTCTACCCTAGCTAATCTTTTGATCAATAAAACTGGAATAACAGATGTAGTAAGATTAACTTCTTCTGCAACTGTGAGCACTGCTTTCACCCTCACCAACGGAATATTTACTACAGGCCCCATCAACAATCCTTCTTTTGTTCTAAGCTCACCTGCTACAGCCAACTACAGTTTTGCAGCAGGAAAAGAAATAATAGGTGCTGTTAGTAGAACCAGCTGGACGGCAGGTACAGCAAGGGTTTTTAACGCACCCAATATGCAGCTTACCACCAATGGAGGAACCACCCCTACTCAGGTTACGGTAACGATGATACCACAAACTGCCAGTGGCGATCCAACGCAATCTGAAAGAGAATTAACAAGAAAATTCAACTTTGCACAGTTGGGTGGTACAGGATTTACGGCAGATGTACGTTATCCTTATTTAGGCACTGAACTCAATACCAATACAGAAGCCAACCTTGTTCCCTGGAGATTAACCAGCGGAGAATGGAATGCACGTTTAACCTCTATCACCCGCGATGTTGCCAACGATTATGTAAGTACTACAGGCATTGCTGCAGCGGAACTTTCAAACGAATGGAAGTTGGCAGATCCTAATTATACGATGAACTTAACAGCTTTTTTGAGAGGACCTTGGAATGGAACTTCTATGAATATCACCATGAACACTGCTGGTATCATTCCACTAAATCAACCATATAACATTGCCCCATTTAATTACACTGGAACCGAATCGGTTGCATCTATTCCTGCTAACGTGGTTGATTGGGTGTTGATTGAGCACCGTAAGCCAGCCAGTGGATTACCTGCAGATGCATTGGTGGCTTCGATTTCTGGAAGAAAAGCAGGCTTCTTATTAGATAATGGAACGGTGGTTGACCTAAACGGCTCCTCTCCAATAGATGTTCAAATTACTAAACAAGGAAGCAGTTTTATAGTTGTTCGTCATAGAAACCACCTCGGTGTTTTAAGCAACGTTATTCCTTCAAACGCTATTGGAACTTTTTCCAATGATTACAGTCTTTTAGCAAATGTTTATAAACCAGTAGATGCTTCATCTGATCCTTTGGTTTTATTAGCAGGTGGCGTAGAGTATGGCCTTTGGGCAGGTGATGCAAACAGAAGTGGTTCAATAAATGCAACTGACGTAAATGTTATCAGATTGGGCATTGCAACCCCTTTAACAGGGTATCAGGCAAGCGATGTTAATCTCTCTAATAGCGTTAATTCCACTGATGTTAATTTATCTAGAAACATTATCTCACAATCTGGCTCTGGAAGTGGCACAACAGCACGCCCATCTATGGAAAATGGTTCTAAAAAAGCTGTACACACAAATTTACCAGACCCTATCATTGAACTGTAAAAAATATTAAAACAATAGTTAAATTAAACCTAGAATAGAAAATATTATGAAGACAAAAATTACTTTATCCCTACTGTGTACTGCTGTTATATTCGCCTTTAGTGCATTAAATATTAGCTCTGCTCAAGTGTGTGAATGGAGATTGGGCAATGAAACATACAACAACACCGATCCTGATGGTGCAGGTCCAGCTACTGGTTCTGTTACTTTTACACTTCAAGTACACACCGTTTCGGGAACAATACCCGATGTAACAGCAATGTCAACAGGCTACAATTACCAATCGTCCAAAGCTATGTTACCCACCACTATTACTAATTGTGAGCTAACAAGCAACCCATCAAATGTTACTGTATCTGCTGCTTTTTTAGCAGGGGGTTACGCCTATCTTAGTGTGAATCAGTGCAGCCCGATTAATGTAACCACAGGGGGAGAAACTTTTGACAAAAGAGCCATAGGAACCTTAGAGGGCAGCACCGGAGTGGTACTTACAACTGCTTGGGTGGACGCTTTTACCGTTACACTTTGGACACTTGGTGCAACCTATCCAAATGGTGGTTATGTTAGTATTAACTCAGGAGAGGGTGGTACCCCAAGCCCATTTAATACTTATAGTATTTCAGACGCTCCAGCTAATGGATATCTAGTAAACTCCTTAACGTTTAATACCCCTCTTCCAATTGGTGGTGTTCTCCCAGTTCAATTTACCAAATTTGAAACCAAGTGTACCAACACTGGAACTCTTATTTCATGGGCCACAGCACAAGAAAGCAACAGCAGTAGCTTTGAAATTGAAAGAAGCACCAACGGCAACAATTGGGTGAATGTAGGGAGCATAGAGGCGGCTGGCAATAGTGCATCTGAAAAGGCTTACCAACAAGTTGACCTGAACGGAGGCAATGCATTCTACAGAATCAAACAAGTTGATAAAGATGGTGGGTTTGTTTACACCGCTATCGAGAGGGCCAACTGTACATCGAAAAATATCAGTACATTAATTTACCCGGTTCCAGCATATGATGTACTCAACGTAGTGATCAAATCTGATCGTGCGGTAAGAACACAATTGCAGGTATATGACATTCAGGGTAAATTGGTGAAAACAGTAGATGCCAATGTTCAAAACGGTAACAATAACTTCAGGATCAACTTAAGCGGACTAGCTGCAGGCGAATACTTGATCCGAAGCAATGATGCCCATTTAGAACTGAACAAAATATTTACCATCGCTAGATAATTCATTGCAAATACAATTTTACAGCCCTGCCAACATTGGCAGGGCTTTTTTGTGTCTGTACTTTTTTTACTGTTAGCTAACAGTATATTCGAATAAAATGAAAGACAAAAAAAAGACCCACATCATAGTGGGTCTTTGGTTCAATTGAATATATTTTTTAAGTGCCGAGGTAACCTCTTAGCAATTTACACCGCGAAGTAGTGCGCAACTTAGTGATGGCTTTGTCTTTTATTTGACGCACTCTTTCTCTGGTTAAACTAAAACGCTCTCCAATGTCTTCTAAACTCAAAGGATGATCAATACCCAAACCAAAAAAATAACGAATCACTTCTTTTTGTCTTTCGGTAAGTGTACTTAGCGATCGTTCAATATCTGTGTGTAGTGAGGCTTTCACCGCTAACGCATCATCTGTGCCTAAATCGTCCTTGTTAAACATCACATCCATCAAGGTACTAGTATCATCTCCATCACCCATCGGCTGGTCGATACTCACATGCCTGGCAGTCATTCCCATTGTGGCGGAAACCTCTTCTACATCAATATCTAACAAATGAGCTAATTCTTCGGGAGTAGGCTCTCTTTCAAACTCTTGTTCTAACTGAGAATAAGCCCTATTGATTCTATTTGTAAGACCCACTTTATTTAAAGGTAAGCGCACAATACGAGATTGCTCTGCCAATGCCTGCAAAATACTTTGGCGAATCCACCAAACTGCATAAGAAATAAATTTAAAACCCCTGGTTTCATCAAATCGTTGCGCAGCTTTTATCAAACCAAGATTACCCTCGTTGATCAAATCCGGTAAATTGAGCCCCTGGTTTTGGTACTGTTTGGCCACAGATACTACAAATCGTAAGTTGGCTTTGGTTAATTTCTCGAGCGCATTGGCATCGCCTTTTTTTATCAACACAGCTAATTTAACCTCCTCCTCTGGAGAAATCAACTCTACCTTACCAATCTCTTGCAGGTATTTCTCCAAACTTTGGCTTTCTCTGTTGGTGATCGACTTTGATATTTTCAGCTGACGCATACTCATCATCAAGTGTTTTAAGCGGTTAAAAAAACATAGTCAAAAGAACAAAATAGTAAATGTTTATATTTTGTTAATAATTACTGTAATATAAATCATTAATCTTATGTTCCCAAAAAATTTAATTTCAAATTATCATCTGTTTAACTACATGCCCAGTTGTTTGTTATAATTTAAAACTTTATAAAATATTGGTTAAAATATTTTGCTACCTGAATTATTTTCCTATTATTGCAGGACAGTAACTATATACCCCCCCAAATCTACAATGAGTAAGAAAATTTTATATACCCTAGAATATCCGGTGAGATGCTCTCCCGGTATTTTGTTCGAATTTTTGAGTACACCCGCTGGATTACAGGAGTGGTTTGCTGATAAAGTGGACGAAAGAGACGATGTGTTTACTTTTGGATGGAATGATACAGAAGACAAAGCAGATTTATTAGAAATGGTTGAAGCCAAATTCATCAGATTTCATTGGACCCATGCTCCAAAAGAAGAATACTTTGAGTTTTCTATCGAAAAATCTGAAGTAACCAATCAGACCATTTTGATCGTAAAAGATTTTGCTGAGAAAAAAGACATCAAAGACCAAAGCCAATTGTGGGAATATCAGGTAAAAGAATTGTTTCACAGAATTGGTAGTTAGTTTAACTTTTTAAACAGTGCTGCTATTAGATCGTAAGCTTCTTTAAAGTGCTGTTGCATATTATTCCATTGCGCAACGGGATACCTGAGCGCAATTTTTATATGTGGTAATTGATGAAGTTGTGTATACAATTCTTCTGGTGTAAAACTTGCGAGCGGCTGGTAATTATCCTCCTCAAAATGATGCTCCCACTCTCTTTCGTTAATGCCAATGTAAAAAGGTAATGATTGATTTTTTATCAATTGCGCAGCCATACGATCTAAAAAAAGCATTTTGTATTTACCTGCTAACTGCAGTGTAACACTAAATGCATCACCCCACCAAAACAACGTTCGAATAGCAAAGCGATCTGTCTTTTCAAACAACGCTGGATAATCCATCACCACATAAGGCAATTGTCGGTATTGCTCCCCCTTGCTGATTTTAGGCACACTATCTTGCGAAACATGCTCGTTCCAAATATTTTTAAACAGTTGTTGTATGCCGGGTATTTGTAGTTCAAACAACATAAAAACCTGTTGAATAATTTTTTGTTTCGTTAAAATAAAATCGGTGTCAACAACAATGGCTAGTTCACGGTTAGAAAGCTTTATTTTTGCAGCGTCGCTCATGTTGAAAAGGTAAGCAATTAATGATTACAGCGCATCCAATTATATGATCAAAAAATTAGACAAACTTATTCTAAAAGCTTTTTTAGGGCCTTTCATTGGCACCTTCTTTATTACATTTTTTGTACTCATGATGCAGATACTGTGGAAGTACATTGATGACTTGGTGGGAAAGGGACTCGACTTCATCACTATTGCACAATTTTTATGGTATGCCAGCGCATCCCTCATCAGCTTAGCGCTGCCGATTGCAATATTGATATCATCTATTATGACCTTTGGCAATTTGGGCGAAAGTTTTGAATTGGTGGCCATTAAATCGGCGGGAATTTCTTTGTTGAGATTTATGCGCCCAGTAATGTTTTTCACCATCTTACTCTGTGGTGTTTCGTTTTTGTTTGCCAACTACGTAGTGCCTTATGCCAACCTCCGATTTAAAACCTTGTATTCGGATATTTTTTTTAAAAAACCGGCTTTCGATCTAAAAGAGGGAGTATTTTTTACGCATATCCCCAACTATGCCATCAGGGTGGCCAACAAAAAAGAGGATGGAAAAACCATTCGAAATGTATTGATATACGACCAAAGTAATTCCCTGCAAGACAACGCCATTGTTGCAGAGAAAGGATTGATGCAAATTTCTGCAGACAAAAACTTTTTAGAGTTCAACCTAGAAAACGGTTTTCGATACCAGGAAAGAGGTAATATCTACGACAGTAGTACAGAATACATTCGTATTGGATTCAAGAAATTTAAAAAACTATTCGACGTGAGTGCTTTGCAAATGAGCAATACCAACGACAGCACCTTCAAAAACAGTCACCAAATGCTCAGTGCTCGCCAATTGTTAAAAAATATCGATAGCTTATACAGGGAAGATGACAGCATCAATAAAAGAATGGGGGAAAACCTAGAGAGGTATATGCACTTCACGAAGTTATCCGATAGCACCTGGGCAAAAAACAATATAGTTCCCGCTAAAAAGAACAACAAACAAACTGATTTTATTCCTGATACTGCCAGGCAATACGTGTATGATCGCAGTATTTCGATCATCAACGATATGAAAAATTTAATTCAGTTTAGCGGATACGATGTAGGAAATAGAGAAAAAAATATTGTGTTGCATAAAGTAGAATGGCATCGTAAGCTTTCATTTTCAGCGGCCTGCTTGGTGTTGTTTTTCATTGGTGCTCCATTGGGTTCTATTATCCGAAAAGGCGGACTAGGTATGCCATTGGTAGTAGCCATCATTTTCTTTCTTATTTTTCATTTGCTTGGGATGTTTGGAGAGAAGTTTGTGAAAGAAGATCTACTCCCTCCTTTTACAGGTATGTGGTTGGCGGTGATGACCTTGATACCCGTAGGTATTTTTTTTACCTACAAAGCCATGCACGATTCGCAATTATTCAATAAAGAATTTTACCAGCGGGCTTATAAAAAACTAAAACTATTACTGACTGGCTTTTAAAAAATCTTTTTAGTTTAAACATTAACAATATGACTAATAACAGCAGAAGAAATTTTTTAAAAAAAACTGCGCTAAGCACTGCCGCCATCACCATTGGTTCCTCTACGCTAGCTGTGCTTTTACCAGCATGTAGCCCCGCTAAGCAAATATCTAACAACAAGTTTAGTACCGGCCATTTACAACAACCCCTCCCATATGTTTACAATGCTTTGGAAGATGTTATAGATGCCAAAACAATGGAAATTCATTACAGCAAACATGCTGCAGGTTATAGTAAGGCATTAATAGAAGCGGTAAAAGATGCAGGACTTACTGAAAAAGTAAGTACAGAACAAATTTTGCAAAAGATTTCGAATTACAATACCAAAATGCGCAATAATGCTGGTGGCCATTATAACCATGAAATGTTTTGGCAATCGATGCGCCCCAAAACAGACAACAACCAACCTTCTGGTAAACTGATTGTCGCCATTAATAATAGCTTTGGCTCTTTCAACAATTTTAAAACACTGTTTACAGAAGCTGCAACTAAAAGGTTTGGAAGCGGATGGGCATGGCTTAGTGTAGATGCCAATAAAAAATTAATCATCAGCAGCACACCCAACCAAGATAATCCACTAATGGATGTAAGTGACAGCATAGGTTTCCCGGTTTTGGGTATAGATGTGTGGGAACATGCTTACTATTTAAAGTACCAAAACAAAAGAGCCGATTACATCAACAATTGGTGGGCAGTAGTAAACTGGGATTATATTGAGAAACGCTATGAATCAGCTATATAACAACTTCAACCTATTAAACGGATGAACTGCAGTACATGTGCTAAAATAGACTCAGCCTTTGCAGGGTAACATCCAAAAATAAGAATTTGGAAGAAACCACACAAAGGCTGATGAATTGACAAGCAATCGTACTGTAAATGTAGTGTGTACTCGTTAATTATTTCAAAAGAAAAACACAATTTTTTAAAAAAAGTAGGGTTACAATACCGCCACTGCTTTAAAAAATAAATTACATTCGTGGCTATTATTTACCTACTCATTTAGAATAAAATACAACATTATGCAGGTTTGGAAAGATTACCAAGAACAACACAAAGATCGATTTTTAAACGAGCTGCTCCAACTGTTGCGCATACCCAGTGTAAGTGCAAAATCAGAGCACAAGGCAGATATGATCAAATGTGCAGACGCCATTAAGGAAAGATTATTAGAAGCGGGTGCAGACACAGTTACGATCTATCCTACTGAAGGACATCCGATTGTATATGGAGAAAAAATAATAGACCCCAACAAACCGACGGTGTTGGTATATGGGCATTATGATGTGCAACCAGCCGAACCATTGGAACTTTGGAACAGTGGGCCTTTTGACCCTGTGATCATCGACGGTAAAATTTTTGCCCGTGGTAGTTGCGACGATAAAGGTCAGGTGTACATGCACGTGAAAGCGCTGGAAGTTTTGGTTAAAACCAATACCCTGGGCAACAATATTAAATTTTGTATAGAAGGAGAAGAAGAAGTAGGATCCCCCAACCTAGGAAAATTTGTACAAGCCAATAAAGCCTTGTTGCAGGCAGATTGTGTGCTCATCAGCGATACGGCGATGATCAGTTTAGACACGCCCAGTATCGACATTGGGGTGCGTGGACTAAGTTATATAGAAGTAGAAGTTACTGGGCCTAACCGAGACTTGCACAGTGGGGTATATGGTGGGGCGGTAGCCA
>JBBEBH010000029.1:0-24581 GCA_040882445.1 Ferruginibacter sp.
TAACTATGAACAAATCTTCATTATCTTTTTTCATATAGTACTTTTCCCTTGCATACTCTTCGATAGTTTGTGCACTCGTTTTGAGCATATCGAGCTCTTTGCGTGTGTCACTGATCTGAGCTGATAGATGTTTTTCACTTTTTTGAAGCTCTTCCAGTTTATTTTTATTGTCTGTGATTAACCCCCAATCTCTTGCATCAAAAAACAACATCCACACTACAAAGAAAGATATGGCGATGAAATATTTATTTTTTAAAAGAGTAAAAGTTCCATTCACCAATTTCATAATATTTTTATTTGATACAAGTTAATGAATGATTTTGGAATTTAAAAGCCTAAAAAAGTTGCGATACTATCGGTGTTTCTCTTCAAGCATGATTTGCATAGTTTTTATTTACCAAATTTTATTTTATTACCAGGATATTGCCCACTTTCGGCCAATATCTCTTCGATACGGATGAGTTGATTGTATTTCGACATACGATCACTCCTACTTGCGGATCCTGTTTTGATTTGACCGCAATTTAATGCCACTGCCAGATCGGCAATAGTACTATCTTCGGTTTCACCACTTCGATGACTCATGATAGTATTGTAGCCATTATTTTGAGCCAAACTCACCGCATTAATGGTTTCTGTTAAGGTTCCAATTTGATTTACTTTTACCAGTAATGCATTAGCAGTATTGGTATCAATCCCTTTTTGTAAACGTTCTACATTGGTTACAAACAAATCATCTCCTACGATTTGGCACTTACTTCCCAATGCTTCTGTCATCATTTTCCAACCATTCCAATCATCTTCTGCCATTCCATCTTCGATAGAACAGATAGGATATTGTTTTACCCAGCTCTCCCAATATTTTACTAGTTGTTCGCTGGTCATTTCTTTACCATCACTTTTATGGAAAACATATTTTTTCTTTTTCTGATCCCACAATTCGCTGTTGGCAGCATCCATGGCAATCATGATCTGGCTGCCAGTTTTGTAACCTGCTGCTTGAATGGCGGTGAGAACGGTTTCGATGGCTTCTTCATTGCTTTGAATGTTGGGTGCAAATCCACCTTCATCACCAACATTAGTGCTGAATCCTTTTTTCTTCAAAACGGTTTTAAGTGCATGAAAAATTTCTACCCCCCACTGCAATCCTTCACTAAAGGTTTTTGCTCCAATGGGCATTACCATAAATTCTTGAAAATCTATTTTATTATCAGCATGAGCCCCACCATTGAGTATGTTCATCATAGGAACCGGTAATATTTTGGCGTTAGTTCCACCAACATATCGATACAATGGCAGGTTAGCTTCCAATGCTGCAGCCTTGGCTACTGCCAAACTGATGGCCAGTATGGCGTTGGCCCCTAATTTACTTTTATTAGCAGTACCATCGAGCTCAATCATCATTTGGTCGATGCCTGTTTGATCTGCCACATCCCAGCCCAACAATGCATCAGCCAACATTGTGTTTACATTTTTTACGGCTTTCAGTACCGACTTACCACCATATAGTTTTTTATTATGATCGCGCAGTTCTACAGCCTCATGAATTCCGGTACTAGCTCCACTTGGTACTGCAGCTCTCCCAAGTCTTTCGTTTTCGGTTAAAATATCTACCTCGATGGTAGGATTGCCACGACTGTCTAAAATTTGACGTGCATTAATAGAAGCGATGTAACTCATTAGGAAGTTTTTTGTTGATAAAAATTTTTAATATCCCTTCAGCCTTGGCCGAAGGTGAATAATTCTTTTACAGTTCGGCAAGTTAATCAGAAACTCGAAATATTAAACACCTACGCAGCAGGTTAATACAAGTATCAACTGGTTGCTGGGATTGAAGTGGTGAGTGATTTAAATATCGATTCCAGATTTTGGGTTTGGCTTTGTAAAGAAATAATGTTTAAGTTTTGATCGATACTTAGCTGGAGTAATTGCTTTTTTACTGCTTCGGCATCTTCGCATGCAATATTGAAGCTGCCTGTAGCCAGCAATTGTATAGATTGTACCCCAGACAATTGTTGTAGATCTGCCATTGCAACACTTTCTTTAAAAACCACTCTTACCAGCTGGCCATTATTGCCAGACTGCTGTAATTGACTTAGCTGATCGTCGGCAACAATATTTCCTTTGTGAATGATGATGACTCGATCGCAGATAGCTTCTACCTCTTGCATAATATGAGAAGAAAACAGAATCGTTTTTTGTATGGCCAGCGATTTAATTACGTTTCTTATTTCGATGATTTGGTTGGGATCGAGACCACTGGTAGGTTCATCTAGTATGAGTACTGGAGGATCGTGTACCAAGGCGGCTGCTAGCCCCACCCTTTGTTTGTACCCTTTACTTAATTGGGCAATTTTTTTATGCGCCTCTGGGGTTAAGCCCACAATATCTATCACTTCTTTAACCCTTACTGCTGGTTGGTGAATATGGTGTAGTCCAGCAATAAAATGAAGGTATTCTTTTACGTACATATCTAAATACAGTGGATTGGCTTCTGGCAGATAGCCAATTTTTTTTTTGGCGGCTATAGCATTTTCACCCGCTAACAACCCGCACACTTCTATAGTACCATTATCTGCTGGTAGGTAGCCAGTGATCATTTTCATAGTGGTGCTTTTCCCTGCACCGTTTGGACCTAAAAAGCCTACGATCTCTCCTTTTTGAATAGAGAAAGAAATGTTGTTGACTGCTTTTTGTGCGCCGTAGTGTTTAGAAAGTTGGGTTACTGTGATTGACACTATTAAAATCTTTTATGTTATCCTTCGTTGGGTGTCTGGTTATCAGATTTGTCATCTATCCTTGGCGGACGGACACCTCGGTTTTGCGGAGGTCTTTGCGGCCTACCTCTTTCACCGCCTTGTTGTGAACGAGGTTGACGTGGCCCTTGCTGATGGCCTGGCGGCCTTTGTGGAGACTGCTGCCCTTGTTGCCTTGATCCACGTTGGGGGTTGGTTGCATCTCCACCTTGTTGCTGCCCTCTCAGCCGTTGCTTATTGCCCTGCTCTTGACTGCGCTCTTTATCTTTACGTTTGCGAGTGGTTTTTTCTAGACTTTTAAGGCTAATCTGCCCCACAATATCTGCATATTCTGGTTCAATTTCTTTTGGTTTGCTATTGGTGACTTCAGCTGTTTCAAGCTCCTCTGGACGAACACCTTCTCTATTTTGTAATTTGATTTTCTTAACCGTATCAATCGTGAGCGGATAATGCTTGTTGCTTTCTGCCATGGTGTACCACATCAGGTTGCGGAAGATATCTTTTTTAACTAGAAACGCCCTGCCTTTAGCTGTTTCCAGCATATCGGCATCATTTGGAAAAAATTGAAGTGCATCCATGTAAGTATCCAACTCATAATTAAGGCAACATTTTAACCTGCCACACTGACCGCTGAGTTTGGTTTGATTGATGCTTAGATTTTGGTATCGAGCCGCATTGGTATTTACGCTTTTAAAATCGGTGAGCCAAGTGCTGCAACATAATTCGCGACCACAACTGCCTATACCACCCACTTTGCCCGCCTCTTGGCGGGCACCTATTTGGCGCATTTCTACCTTTACTTTAAACTCGCCAGCATATAGTTTGATGAGCTCTCTGAAATCTACTCGATCGTCTGCAATGTAAAAAAAAGTGGCTTTACGTCCATCTGCCTGCACTTCTACTTCTGCCATTTTAAGTTCAAGCTTCAGTTGACGGGCCATGGCGCGACTTCGAATAAGTACTTGCGCTTCACGAGCTTTATTTTCTTTCATTTTAGCCAGATCGATATCTGTGGCCCTGCGCATAATTTTTTTTAAATCTGGGCTAAATTCATCGATCTTAAGTTTTTTGAGTTGTAGGCGAACTAGCTCACCAGTAAGGTTTACCATGCCCACATCAAAACCATTTACACCTTCAACGGCTATCATTTCGCCTTTTTCGTAGTAATGGATGGTAGTATTTTTAAAATAATCTTTACGGCTGCCATTATTGAAGCTAACTTCTACAATGCGGCAACTACTTTCTCGATCGCTAAAGGGGATATTTGCCAACCAATCGTGCACATTCATTCGGTTACAACCACCACTGGCACAATTTCCATGACTTTTACAGCCTCCAGGAGCACCATCTTTACTGGTTCCACAACTTCCACAACCCATATGTTTCAATTTTGCCCAGCTATTCTGAGCGATGAAATAAAATGATGACTGATCTCCACAACTATATAGTAGTAATCTTGATTGGCAAGCATTGCTTATGCAGAATGAACCTACATGAACCGAGTAACAACGAGAAGATTCAAAATACCGGCCGCAGTTGGTAAAAAAGTATAAGTGTGCGACACAACTATATTGAGTATTGTTACAAATGCTTGATCAATAAAACCCTATTCCCAGTACCCACTTTTCTGTTTGTTTAGATCCTATTGCATCAAAATTATGGATTTGTTGCTAATAATGTGGTATAACTTAATAGTAAGTGCATGAAAAAGCATTTTTGGGTTGGCGTTACGCTCAATATAGTAAATGGCATGGTCGAGCTCATAAACGATAGCTTCCTGCTGTTCAAGACCGCAAATACGATTGAAACGGATTGCAAAATCCGACAATCCTTCAGAAAAAGAACCCGTGTCGTTATCGCCTTTCGGTTTTACCAGACGCACGTGTACGGCGGTTTCGAGCAGATGAATGAAGTACAATAAAAACTGTTTTTGTTTTTCCCTACCAATTTTACTCACTTCTTCTATCCATTTTACCTGAGCCACCGGACCTGTTTTGAGGATGCTGTTGAGCCAGTCGCGTAGTAATACCTCCCAGTCTTCGTCGCTATGTGCAAGTTGTTGAAGTGCTTCGTGGTAATTACCGTTGCTGATAGCAGCTATTTGGGCAGCTTTTTGTGCTGGCAGATTTTCTCTCTCTTGAAGCGCCCCGGCAATAGCTGTTTGTGTAAGTTGTGGTATTTTGATCAACTGCGTTCTACTGATAATGGTAGGTAAAATGAATGATTCGTTTTCTGCCACAAACAAAAAAAGCGTATTAGGTGGCGGTTCTTCGATCAGTTTCAACAATTTATTGCCTTCTTTACCGAGCATTTCGGGCATCCACATGATGAGGATTTTATATTCGGATTCAAAACTTTTGAGACTAATTTTTCGAGTAATGTCGTTGCATTCGTGCGCACCGATATTACCCTGCTTGTTTTCTGCGTTTATAAATTGTAGCCAATCGTAGTTATTGCCGTATGGATTATTTTCTAGAAAAGCCCGCCACGCAGATATAAAATCGGTGCTCAGCGGTTTGTCGCCACTTTTGCGGGTGATCACAGGATAGGAAAAATGTATATCAGGATGAATGAGTTTGTTTGCTTTTTGGCAAGAGGGACAAACCCCACAGGAATCGGAAAATAATGGAGGTTGGCTATCTGATTTAATATCTAATGACGGTGCTGGCTCTCCAAATAAAGAAGCTGCGGGAGGTACTCCGGTTTCGGGGCTTTTGATTTTTTTACCATTTACATTGTCACAAACAATGAATTGCGCCATAGCAAGAGCAAGCGACAAAGCACCGCTACCTTCTTTTCCTAAAAACAATAGCGCATGGCTAAGCCTGTTGTGCTGCACCATGTGCACTAGCTGTTCTTTGATTTCTGATTGGCCAATGATGTTAGAAAACTGCATGTGTGCAAAGTAAATAAAAACGCTGGTCTTTTAAACCAGCGTCTTGTATTAAAATTGAGTTGAAGCCAATCTTTATAACTTGCTCACGATATCGTTGCTCAGTGGCGTAACATTACTGGGAAAATGAGCTAATAAATATCCGTTTTCATCAACGAGAAATTTATTGAAGTTCCATCCAATGTCTGCATCCATCACGCCATTTTGATCTTTAGAGGTTAGCCATTTAAAAATTGGGGCCATGTTTGCTCCTTTTACAGAAACTTTAGCTGCCATGGGGAAGGTAACACCAAAGTTTTTTTGGCAAAACTCCTGAATTTCCACAGCAGATCCTGGTTCTTGTCCACCAAAGTTATTGGCTGGAAATCCAATGACTACGAGCTTGTCTTTGTGCTGCTCGTACAATGCCTGCAGGTCAGTGTATTGTTTGGTGTACCCACATTTTGATGCGGTGTTTACAATTAATATTTTTTTTCCTTTGAAAGAAGCGAAGTCGATAGTACCGCCGTCTAATTTTTCTACTTTAAAACTGTGGATAGGATTTACGTTCATGTTATTGTTGGTTGAGGCAGTTTCGCCACTTATAGCGACGGATGTTGGCTGTGTGGTTTGGTTGTTGCAAGCCAGCAAAATGGCACCGATTACGATTAATTTGATCATGTTTTTTATTGATAAACGTTTAAAAAGCTAATTTGTTCATGGTAGCAACAACTAAAATGATGCCACAAAATATTATTGTCTTTCGTAACAACCGGCATCTGGGGCGATGCCAACTGTACGGGGATTGTTATCGAGGTCTCTTAAAAACAAGGTGCTGCTGCCTACATTGATGCCGGGTGCCATAGGATTTTTAAGCTGCCGGAAATCGTAATAGCGATTAAATACATCTACGCTATCAAAAAGGGGATCTTGGTTTCTGATCACATTGGCCAGCATGGCATAGGCTGGGTCAGTAGTTGCTTTAACGAGGCAGTTATTAAAATTAACCGCAAAAGCCGTAGTGCCTTGTTTATTAACCACGAGTTCATTGGTAACAAAACCATTTTCTGCCCAAAAAATAGAATTTCTGAAATTGGCTATAAGCGAATTAATGACTACAGCTCCACCGAAGCTTGCTGCATTAGAAACCGACAGTAAGGGTGTTTTGTGCTGAATAAAATTGTTGGAATACGACGTTACCGTGCAATGAATAAAACTATAATTGCCGCCGCCTTCTATAAATATATTAGAAGCACTGTTACTGATGAGGGTGTTGCTCACCTCTGCGCTGCTGTTGCTGCAAAACAAACCAGATTGAAAGGCATTGTCGATCACAGATTGTTGCAGAACGAGTTTAGGCGCAGCGTTAAGCGAAGGATCCAGCAACACAATTGCCTGGTAGGCATTCCGTATTTGGGTGAATATAAAAAGATTGTTTTTACTGGTGCTGGTAAAATAAATACCGGGCCAACTGGCAGGAAAATTTTTATAGGGTTCATCCAATCTATCGCCATTAAATATAATTGGTTTATCTGCGCTGCCACTAGCCAGTACCGTACCACTAACGATAATGGGTGCATTGGGATGTGCATAAATTTTTGTGCCGGGTTCGATAGTAAGGGTAACGTTGTCGGCTATACGCAAAGCACCCAGAATTACATAAGGTTTGTTATTAGTAAAACTAGTATTGCTGTTAATGGTTATGTTGTTTAGAAATGTAGCATTTAAGCCATAGGCCTGTAATTGCACCCAACGTTGGTTGCCATTGAATTGAATAGAAATACTGTCGCTTACTATGAAAGGGAGATTGGCAGCGGAAGGATCGATGCTGACCGATACAAAAATATAGATGCTATCATCAGCCGCAATATCTATTTGTTGTTGGCTGTTGGCTGCAACACCATTGATATTTATATTAAAAGTAGATTTGTTGCCACCCATGAGTTTTATTTCGGAGATCCGCAATTGCTGATCGTTTTCATTTACAATTTTAAAAGATTGTGTAACAGAACCGATGCTGGTAAATACGGTATCAAATTTAAGTGTATCGATGCCGATGCGTAAGCGGGCATTGGGACTGTTGATAAAACCATCTTTTTTGCAAGCGTTTAATATGCCCATTAGCAAACAGGCACACAACATGGTATAGAACATATATTTCATCGAAACAAAACTACAATAAACTTATTTACTGGCAGTGGCCAAAGTAGCTACGCTGATGTTGATGCCTGGAATACCCCATAAAACTTGTGCGCAAGCTTCAAGGGTAGCGCCAGTGGTGATCACATCATCTACAATAAGAACGTGTTTTCCATGCAGGAGTGCGGGTTTGTTTATTATAAAACTACCAGACACATTGTCCCATCTTTCGGCACGGTGTTTTTTAGTTTGGGTTTCCGTATGGGTTGCTTTGCAAAGATTGTGCAGCAGTACCGGTACGTTCATTACATCGCTCATGCCTTCGCAAATGATGGTGGCCTGGTTGTAGCCGCGTTTAAATTCTTTAACTGCCGTGAGGGGAAGTGGTATCAAGTAATCGATGTGGCCAAAATAGGGACTGTTTAAAATGGCTTTGCCCATAAGTACACCCAAGTGCTTACCTATGGCTGCGTTGCCATTGTATTTAAGTTGGTGAATGAGGTGTTGTACTAGGTGGCCTTTTGCAAAATAAAAACAACTAGAGGCTGCTTTAAGGGCTACTCTTCCGGCAAATAAATGCTGTATGGGGTTGTTGGGTATGTTCTCAAATCCTGTAAATGGAAGTTGGGTGGTGCAACGCAAACAAAGTAGTTGGTTATTGTAAATCAGATCCGACCCACATCCTTCGCAATGATTAGGGAAGAAGTAATGGAGCGTATCCGACAACAAGTGTTGGATAGATAACATGGGGTACGATTTTAGTGTGAATTTAAAACAAAAAACAGTATAAAAAATTTATACTTCAAAAGAAGAAAGCAACGAAATAAAGTAGTTTATTTTACACATTCAAACTAAAAGATTGAATTTCCCCGAGTCCATCCCTTTTTTTTATGAAAACGATTCCACAGGAAACTCCTAAACCCCGCTAAAACAAATACTGATACACTTCCTCCACTTTCCCCAACGCAATCACTTCAATCCCAAATTTTAATTTACCTAGCGATTTAGAATTGTATTTACTTACAATGATTTTTTCGAAGCCCAGTTTTTCTGCTTCTGCTATGCGTTGTTCAATTCGGTTTACGGCACGTATTTCTCCACTCAAACCTACTTCCCCTGCAAAACAAATATGCTGGGGCAAGGGCACATCTTCGTAACTACTGAGCAAAGCACACACGATAGCAAGATCGATAGAAGGATCTTCTACTTTGATGCCACCTGCTATGTTGATGAACACATCTTTTACACCAAAATGAAAACCTCCTCTTTTTTCGAGTACCGCCAATAATAATTGCAAACGCCGTAGGTCGAAACCACTTACGGTACGTTGGGGTGTGCCGTACACACTTTGAGTTACCAATGCCTGCGCTTCAATGAGCAAGGGGCGCATACCTTCGATGGTAGCTGCAATAGCAATGCCACTGAGTGCATCTTCTTTTTGAGTGATGAGAATTTCGCTGGGATTGGTAACGCCGCGCATACCCTCGCTCGTCATTTCATAAATACCCAATTCGGATGTACTACCAAATCTATTTTTAATGGTGCGCAAAATACGATAGGCATAATGACGGTCACCTTCGAACTGCAACACTGTATCTACCATGTGCTCTAAAATTTTTGGTCCGGCTATGCTGCCATCCTTGGTAATATGCCCAATAAGAAATACCGGTGTGTTGGTTTCTTTCGCATACCGCTGTAACTCTGCGGCGCATTCTCTTATTTGACTGATACTACCAGGTGAAGATTCTACAAAAGGTGATTGTAAGGTTTGAATAGAATCTACAATCAACAACTCAGGTTTCAACTTTTTTATTTCCTGAAAAATTGTTTGAGTGTTGGTTTCTGTTAATAAATAAAAGTTATCGCTATTGAAACCGATGCGATCGGCACGCATTTTAATTTGTTGTTCACTTTCTTCACCACTGATGTACAAGGTTCGTACATCTTGTAGTCTTAAACCGATTTGTAAAAACAAGGTCGACTTACCAATGCCTGGCTCACCAGCAACAAGTACAATACTTCCTGCAACAATACCACCACCCAACACTCGATTTAATTCTGCATCGGTACTAATGATTCTTTTCTCTTCGGCGCTGCTAACATCATTGATTGAAATAGTTTTTAATTTCCCAACGCCGTTGTATTCTTTCCAATCTTCTTTACCCGCAGTTTTATCATTTCCTTTTACGATGACTTCTTCTACAAAAGTATTCCATGTATTACATGATGGACATTTACCCAACCACTTTGCACTTTCATAACCACAACTCTGGCAAAAAAATGCTGACTTCGTTTTACTCATACCGTAAAATTAATGGCTAATTACAAATTGTACTAGAATGAATTTTTAAAAGAGGAAAAAATAAAATAGAAAAGATAAAAAATGCAAATCGGTGAGGTGATTAGAAAAAAATAAAAAATCGATTTACGATTTTTTCTAAAAAAATACAGAAAAAAGGAGCTACTAAAAAGTAAAAGGACCGAACATTGCTGACGGCCCTTTTTACTTACTAACCCATTAAATTCTATTGCTAAATTACAATTTGACAGCACAATAAAAAATTAATTTTTAAAATGTTAATAACTATATTTTCTCCTCTACAAGGTACTAATATAGTGTATTAATATACTCAAATAATTGATTTACAATATATTAATTCATTATTTACTCCTAAATAAACCCATCTCCTTATGTAGAATTTAAAAAATAATTTAAAATTATTTTGATTTATATTATAAACTACTTTACGTTTGTTACAAGCATACCAATTATGAAATTTGGCTTTTTCCTACTGCTTTTTATTGATTACACAGTGGTGAACGGACAGGTTGTGATCAGTGGAAAAATGATTGACCTTAAAAATAAACCCTTGAGGGGCGCCAGCGTATCTATTAAAGATTATTATGATGGGTCAGCCACCGATTCTCGTGGTGTGTTTCGTTTTTTTACCACAAAAAAAAGAAATGTGGAGTTGCAAGCTACCATTTCTGGGTATTCGTCATATACCAAAATATTATATTAGAAGGAAAAGATATTATACTGCCGATTGCAGTAAAAAAATTGATTATAGAATTAAATGCAGTGGTGATTACTGCCAGAGCATTTGAAACCAGCTACAAAAAAGAAAGAAGCAGTTGCCCATGTTTAAAGAACTAGATCGCATATTACATTCTCAACTTAGGCTGGCCGCCGTTAGTTTACTCATTAGCGTAAAAGAAGCTGAGTTTACTTTCATCAGAGAAAAAACTGGTGCAACTGCTGGCAACCTCAGTGTGCAATTAGGTAAGCTGAAAGAAGCTGGCTACATCGATATCAGTAAACAATTCAAAGACAATTATCCACTCACCTTGTGTAAAATCACCAAAAAAGGAATTGAAGCATTTGAGCAATACGTGGCTGCACTTCAATCTTACATGCAACCAGATGTTAAAGAAAACTGATTTAAAAAAATAGGATAAAATTGACCTCTCGTTAAACATTCCCAGCGCTTATACTGTTAATTTTACAGTATGAGCGTTATTCTTCAGGTAAACCACCTTTCCAAACAATTTAATCACTTAAAAGCTGTTGACGATCTTTCCTTCAGTGTAAATGAAGGAGACGTGTATGGATTCCTTGGCCAAAACGGTGCGGGTAAATCTACCACCATACGCATGATGCTCACTTTGATTGCCCCCACAGCTGGAACCATTGATATTTTTGGTAAAAATGTGTATGAACACAGAAATGAAGTATTGAGCCAAGTAGGGGCTGTTATCGAAAGACCCGATTTGTATAAATATCTATCTGCCTATGATAACCTGGCTATTTTCGCTAAGCTCAGTGGACTGAAAGTGACTAAAAAGCTCATCATGGATCAGCTTGAAAAAGTGGGCCTGCACACGAGAGCTCAAAGTAAAGTGAAAACTTATAGCCAGGGAATGAAACAACGATTAGGTATTGCCATTGCATTGGTACACGATCCCAAACTGATTATTTTAGATGAGCCTACCAATGGTTTAGATCCGCAAGGCATTGCAGACATGCGTCATTTGATTATCAGCTTAAGCAAAGACTTGGGTAAAACTGTTATTGTTTCTTCACACTTGTTGAGCGAGATTGAGCAAATGGCCAACCGCATGATCATCATTCACAAAGGCAAAAAAATTACGGAGGGAGATGTTAAACAAATGATGGATCCTGCCAAAACGATTGTAGATATTGAAACAAATGACGATACGCAATCACTCAGCCTGATACAAACCTCGCCCTATGCGAATTTAATGATATCCAATGATGGAGGCATTAGAATGCAAATGGATAAAAAAAATATACCAGCCATGATTCATTGGATGTCACATGCAGGGTTGCAAATACTTTCTGTACAACCCCGCCACTCTTTAGAAGACTATTTTTTATCCCTTACAAACCAAGCCAACTATGTGGAATCTGCTTCAAATTGAGCTATATAAAATATCTAGAAGATCAAGAACTTATATCGCCTTTGCTGCTATTTCTGCCATCGTAGGTATTTTCCAATTTGCATTTAAGGCAGATGGGCAGAGTTATATGAACTTGATTTTACAAAGTGTTCAAGATAGTTTTGAGCTAGACAAGAGCAAAGCAATCAATGGCTACTTTATGTGTTACATCATCTTAAACACATTGCTAATTCAGGTTCCTATTTTGGTGGCATTGGTGGCAGGAGATGCTATTTCAGGAGAAGCCAATATGGGTACACTGCGTTTACTGCTCACCAAACCCATCAGCAGAACCCAGATCATTGGGGTAAAATTTGCAGCATCTGTTATATACACTATTGGTTTATTGGTTTGGATGGCCATCATGGCATTGTTTCTCAGCCTGTTGATTTTTGGGGCAGATGACATGCTCATATTTAGGGTGAAGGGCGATGAGTCACAGATATTACAAATTACCAAAGATGATATCATGTGGCGGTACTTTGCCGCATTCGGATATGCAGCTGTAGCATTAACCGTGATTGCCGCACTGGCATTGTTGTTATCCGTATTTGCTGAAAATTCTATAGGCCCCATTATTGCTACTGTATGTATTGTGATAGTATGCACCGTCATCAGCAACATCAATGTACCCATTATCGATAATAATGTAAAACCATGGTTATTTACATCCTATTTGGTAGGATGGAAAGGATTCTTCTACATAGGCACTACCGAGGAGGGAGTGCCCATCAAAGGCTCTATTGAAAATTGGCCTGCCATAAGAAATAGTCTTAACATACTGTTGGCGCACATTGTGATTCTTTTAGGAGTTACTATGTATATTTTTAAAAAGAAAGATATTTTATCATAAATCTCAGCACATGAAAATTATTATATCCGTTTTCTTGTTGCTACAAGCTGGCAATTTCGCCGCAAGTGCACAAGACATCAATGCCCTAGTATTGAAGGCTAAACAAAAAATAGATAAGGTTAATGACTACGAAGCCACTGGCCGCATGAAAACCAATGTTACTTTTTTGAAAGTGCCAGTGGCCAACGTAAAAGTTTATTTCAAGCGTCCAAATAAACTAAAAGTGAAAAGTGAAAAAGGAGTTTCCTTTATTCCAAAAGGTGCAGTGAGTATTAATGTAAGCAGCATTATTGGATCTAATGACTATACCATCATAGATGCAGGTACCGATAAAATTGGTACCACTAACGTAAGGGTTGCTCGCCTATTGCCCAATGATGATAACAGTGATGTGGTGTTAAGCACGGTATATATTGATGAAGTGAACAATCTCATTTTAAAAGCTAAAACTACAACCCGCGACAACGGTAGTTATGAATTGGAAATGACTTATGGTAAATATGCGGCTTATAGTTTACCGGATAAGATTGTTTTCTCTTTTAATACCAAAGATTACAAACTACCCAAAGGGGTTACTTTCGACTTTGATGATGGTAGCAAACCAGCTGTAACTGACAAAACAAAAAACAAAAAAGGAAGAGCTGAAATTACATTTAGCAGTTATTCCATCAACAAGGGAGTGCCTGAGTCGTTTTTCTTGTAGGTGATACCTATCCTTCGTCGAGACTAATTTTTTCATCTACAGCGTTTCTTAACATAGAAGCGCTTACTTTTTTTAATGGGTTTTTATATTGGTCTTTGTTTTCTTTTCTGGTGTTGATGATATCTACGCAGGTGAAAAGTGCTTGTCTAAACGAAGCCTCGTCTGCTATCCCTTTTCCAGCAATATCAAAAGCAACGCCATGATCGGGAGAAGTACGAACGCCAGATAATCCTGCTGTATAATTCACCCCTTCTCCAAAAGCCAATGATTTAAATGGAATCAATCCTTGGTCGTGGTACATTGCCAGTACGGCGTCAAATTTTTCGTGTAGTCCTCTTGCAAAAAACGCATCGGCTGGGTAAGGACCAAAACAAAGAATATCTTTAAATCTTGCTTCTTTAATAGCGGGCTTAATGATTTCTTCTTCTTCTTTGCCCAGTAATCCTTCATCACCTGTATGGGGGTTTAATCCTAATACCGCAATGCGAGGTTTGTTGATACCAACATCTTTTTTTAACGTTTCTTTCAGTAGTTGCAGCTTGCGGATGATACTTTCTTTGGTAATGAGTTGAGCTACTTCTTTTATGGGCACGTGTTCTGTGAGTAAGGCAACGCGCATATTTTCTGCCAACATAAACATAGCCACTTCTTTTACTTCAAAAAGCTGTTTTAGGTATGGGGTATGTCCTGCAAAGTTGAATGCTTCTGCCTGGATATTTTTTTTATGGATGGGTGCGGTTACAAGCCCGTCAATTTTACCTTCCTTAAGTGCTGTTGCTGCGATGGTTAAGCTCAATATGGCATACTTTCCGGCCTCGTCTGTGAGTTGGCCTGGAGTAATAACCATGTCTTCTTCCCAGCAGTTGAACAGATTCATCTGTTTGTGGTTTATTTTGGTGGCCTCTTTAATGCTAGAAAAGCTGAAGTTATAATCTGGTAAAATTTTTCTATAAAAATTGATGAGTTTATTGCTAGCAAAAACCACCGGTGTACAAAATTCAAGTATTCTGCTATCGCTCAGGGTTTTGATGATAATTTCTGGTCCAATACCGTTAGTATCTCCACAACTAATGCCAATTATTGGCTTATTTTCTATAATAGCGCTCATTTCGTCTGGTTATTTTTTTGTAAAAATACGAGGTTTTCATAAAGCTATTGGGCTTTAGAGGCCAAAAGGGAGAAATGAATACAAACTTACTGCAGCCTAAGAGAAATGTATACGGTTGTAATTACTAATGCCACTGGCAAAATTATTTAAATCAAAAAACAACGCTTGAAGCAAAAAGTAACAATTTATCAATAGCAATAAAGCATTGGGCATCACAACATTATTTCATAAAGTCACCAACGGCTAAAACAAAACTGTTGTTAGAGCGCAAATCATAAAGCCAACATTATTTTATAACAACAACGCATATTTATTAAATCTCTCCATCAGGGAAGATTTTTTGGTTTAAGGAATATTAAGGGCAATGCTCAGGCGTTCTGCTTAAATTTGTTCATATGTACACACTCAAAAAATCGCTCGGACAGCACTTTTTAAAGGATGAACAAGTGATTGACGACATTGTGCAAGTTTTGCAACAAGAACAATTTACACAGCTATTAGAAGTTGGTCCGGGTTCGGGTGCACTCACTAAACATCTGATTCACTTACCTAATATCGATTTTAAGGCCGTAGAACTAGATCAAGAAAAAGTGTTGTATCTCGAACAGAAATATCCAAGCCTAAAAGAAAAATTAATCCACAAAAGTTTTCTAGATATGGAGCCACCGTTTACCGAAAGCTTTGGGGTGATAGGTAATTTTCCCTACAATATTTCTACCCAAATACTATTCAAAATTTTGGAGTGGAAAGACCAAGTACCTTTTGTAATTGGAATGTTTCAAAAAGAAGTGGCACAACGAGCAGCCGCAAATCCGGGCGGTAAAACTTATGGTGTTTTAAGTGCACTTATGCAGCCTTATTACCAAATAACTTATCTATTTGATGTAGGGCCAGAAAAATTTACGCCGCCGCCCAAAGTGATGAGTGGCGTAATTATGCTCAAAAGAAAATCTTTTATGCTAGATGTAAAATCTGAAAGAGCTTATTGGGTTTTGGTAAAAACAGCTTTTAACCAGCGACGAAAAACCATGCGAAATGCGGTTAAAAGCTTGTTCCCAGCGGATGTTTTAAAAGACCCTATTTTCGAAAAACGGGCAGAAGTGCTCAGTATTGAGGACTTTGCCGCATTAACGCACCAAATGTCGTGACTACAATTATCCGTAACCACTCCCATTGGAGTACTTGCTGGAGTTCAGTATACTTATGAGTCGCAGATTCGTAGATGATAGAACCATTAATTTCTCTACCCTACTATAATATGGCCTTGGCATCCTACTTAAAAAGAAAGCCAGCACTTCCAAAAAATGATAGCGCTTTAATCTGTAAATTTGTTCTTTGATTGCTCCATTCTGCAATCAGTAGCCAAACAGCACTCGATGCACAACTGTTGTTTGGCAGCTGAATCACAATTATTGCTATTGCTAATTAAAAGATCGATAAAAAACAAGTATGAGTTTTACTACTAATCATAAAGTTCGCATTGTAACTGCTGCTGCTCTTTTCGACGGACATGATGCCGCTATCAATATCATGCGTCGCATCTTACAAAGTAAAGGCGTAGAAATCATACACCTTGGACACAACCGCAGTGTGGCAGAAATTGTAGAATGTGCCATTGAAGAAGACGTTCACGGCATTGCCATCACCAGCTACCAGGGCGGACACGTAGAGTTTTTTAAATACATGAAAGACTTATTGAACGAAAATGGTTGTGGCCACATCAAAATTTTTGGTGGGGGTGGCGGTACCATTCTTCCTGCTGAAATAAATGAATTACACCAATATGGTATCACCCGAATTTATAGTCCAGATGATGGAAGAAAAATGGGCCTAGAAGGAATGATAGAAGATTTGATTCTTTCCTGCGTTACTGAATCAGGAACTACTACTAATGCTGATTTTCAACAATCCGCATTTTTTAAATCGGCAGAACGGTGGAATGGAAAATTACCCTTAGATGAACTGAAAGATATTCGCAAAATAGCACGAGCGATTACCCTGGCAGAAATGGGACAAGACGATCCTAAAAAAAATTCTTCTGAAACCAATAGCAACTGGCAAGGAGCTGTACTCGGCATTACCGGCACAGGTGGCGCAGGAAAATCATCGGTTACAGATGAAATTGTTCGCAGATTTTTAAACAACTATGAGGATAAAACCATCGCGGTTATTTCTGTAGATCCTAGTAAGAAAAAAACTGGAGGTGCACTACTGGGCGATCGCATTCGCATGAATGCCATCTCTTCTACACGAGCCTACATGCGTAGTTTGGCTACCCGCGAAAGTGATGTAGCCCTCAGCCAGTATGTACAACAAGCCATCGATATTTGCAAAGCAGCTAATTTTGATTTCATCATTTTAGAAAGTGCAGGTGTTGGGCAAAGTGATGCCTCTATCCTCGATTTCTGCAATATCAGCATGTACGTAATGACGCCGGAATATGGTGCCCCATCTCAACTCGAAAAAATAAATATGCTCGATTATGCCGATGTCATTTGCCTCAACAAATTTGACAAAGCCGGCGCATTGGATGCCTTACACGACGTACGTAAACAGTACAAACGAAACCACGGCTTGTGGGATACCAAAGAAGAAGACCTCCCAATAGTAGGTACCATTGCTGCACAGTTCAACGATGCTGGCGTGAACGAATTGTTTGAAAGGCTGATGGCAAAAATAGAAGAGAAAACAGGCATCATTTTCAAAAGCCATATTACGGTAGCCACACACAAAGCAGAAACTAGCAACCAATCTACCATCATTCCTCCAAAGCGGGTACGTTACTTGGCCGAAATTGCTGAAACCATCAACGATTACGACCAATGGGTAAAAGTGCAGTCTGAAATCGCTACCCAACTCTATCAACTAAAAGGTACTTTAAAAATTATATCCAATCAACACAGTGCAGCCCTTCACCAGGCCATGGAACACATTGCTGAAAAACAAGATCCTTTCTGTAAAAAATTACTCAACAGTTGGGATCAAGTAAAAGAACGCTACAGCAAAGCATTCTACGAATTCAAAGTGAGGGATAAAATTATTAAACAACCGCTCACTTTTACCAGTTTATCAGGCACTGTTTTATCAAAAGTAATTTTGCCTAAGTTCAAAGACGAAGGAGATATTTTAAGATGGCAGTTGCAGGAAAATGTACCAGGTGAGTTTCCTTACACTGCAGGCGTTTTCCCACTTAAGCGAGTTGGCGAAGATCCTACCAGAATGTTTGCGGGAGAAGGTGGACCAGAAAGGACCAACCGTCGTTTTCATTATGTGAGTATGGGCCAATCGGCCAAACGCCTTAGTACCGCCTTCGATAGCGTTACACTTTATGGTGAAGATCCAGCTTACCGCCCAGATATTTACGGGAAAGTAGGAAACAGCGGGGTGAGCATCGCCACTGTTGATGATGCCAAAAAATTGTACAGCGGCTTCGACTTATGCGATCCTAAAACCTCGGTGAGTATGACGATTAACGGCCCTGCGCCAATGTTACTGGCATTTTTTATGAATGCAGCAATTGATCAGCAATGTGAAAAATATATTATTGAAAACAATTTAAAAGATGAAGTAAACCGTATCATTGAATCAAAGTATCAACCAGAACAACTACCAAGATATATGGGTGTAGATGGCACCCCGGTAACACCTGAAAAAGGTTTGCTAAAAGGACAATTACCTGGCGAAAGCAACGGACTCGGATTGCGTTTGTTAGGATTGAGCGGTCAAGATGTATTACCACCAGACGTTTACGCACAAATAAAAGCCAAGGCATTGAGCACCGTTAGGGGAACCGTGCAGGCAGATATTTTAAAAGAAGATCAGGCACAAAATACTTGCATATTTTCCACAGAATTTGCATTAAAACTGATGGGTGATGTACAACAATATTTCATCGACCACAAGGTGCAGAATTTTTACAGTGTCAGCATCAGTGGATACCACATTGCTGAAGCAGGCGCCAATCCAATTACACAACTTGCCTTCACTTTAGCAAACGGCTTTACATATGTAGAATATTATCTCAGCAGGGGTATGCACATCGATGATTTTGCACCCAACCTATCTTTTTTCTTTAGCAATGGTATGGATCCGGAATACGCCGTAATTGGACGTGTAGCTCGCCGTATTTGGGCCAAAGCCATGAAACAAAAATATAAGGGTAATGATCGCAGTCAGAAACTGAAGTACCATATTCAAACCAGTGGTCGCTCTTTACATGCACAGGAAATTGGTTTTAACGATATCAGAACCACCTTGCAAGCATTGTATGCTATTTATGATAACTGCAATTCTTTACACACCAATGCTTACGATGAGGCCATCACCACTCCAACCGAAGAAAGTGTAAGAAGAGCCATGGCCATTCAGCTCATCATTAACCGTGAACTGGGCACTGCCAAAAATGAAAACCCTAACCAAGGTGGTTTTTTAATAGAAGAACTAACCGACTTGGTAGAACAAGCTGTGTTAAACGAATTCAACCGCATTACCGATAGAGGGGGTGTATTGGGCGCCATGGAACGTATGTACCAGCGTAATAAAATACAAGAAGAAAGCTTGTACTACGAAACCTTGAAACATACGGGTGAATATCCAATTGTAGGGGTAAATACTTTCCTAGGAAAAGATGGTTCTCCTACCGTATTGCCATCTGAAGTAATCAGAAGTACTTCAGAAGAAAAAGAAGGGCAGATCAAAACACTGGAAGCATTCAAGCAACGGCATTTGCAAAAATCTGCTGCCATGCTAAAGCGTTTGCAAGATGTAGCCGTTAACAATGGTAATCTTTTTGAGGAATTGATGGAAACAGTGAAACATTGTTCATTAGGACAAATCACCAATGCACTGTACACAGTTGGCGGACAATATAGAAGGAATATGTAATTACTATCCTTTCATTTTTAACCCTGTGGAAATAAGGATTACCCAATAAAAAATAAATTTTCGTGGAATTATAATTCTTGTTTGATGAATGATATCAATTCACCCTTCGTAATTGGCACACCCATGATTTTATTATAGCCTTTCGCATCAATCAAGTATTGATCACGGATGATTTTGATTAGCTGCCCGTTATTGATTTCGGGGATAATTACTTTTTCAAATTTACTCATCAACTCACCTAGATTTTCTGGGAAAGGGCGAATATAACGGAGATGTGTATGCGAAACTGCATACCCTTCTGATTGCAATTCTAAACAAGCACTTTTGATAGCGCCGTAGGTGCTACCCCAACCCAATACTAGGATCTTTCCTTGTTCGGGTCCGCTATCAAGTTGTTGTTTGGGAATATACTGCGCAATTTTATCCACCTTCTCCTGACGCAATTTCACCATCAATTGATGATTTTCAGAATCGTAGCTGATATTACCAGTAATGTTTTGTTTTTCCAAACCACCAATGCGATGTTCGAGTGCTGGCGTGCCGGGTACAACCCATGGCCTTACCCCTTTTTCGTCGCGCAAATAAGGTTGAAACTTCTCTTCCCCATCTCCTAGTTGTGTTTTAAAGTGTACTTCAATATCGGGAAGATCGGCAGATACAGGAAATTTCCAAGGTTCGGCGCCATTGGCAATATATCCGTCGCTCAATAAAATGACCGGTGTCATATGTTGTACTGCAATACGGATAGCTTCGTAAGCTACTTCAAAACAATCGCTAGGCGTGCTGGCGGATATCACGGGTATGGGACATTCGCCATTGCGACCGTAATATGCCTGCAACAAATCACTTTGTTCGGTTTTTGTAGGCAACCCTGTACTAGGTCCGCCCCGTTGAATATTACAAATCATCAATGGAATTTCGAGTATCATCGCCAATCCCATGGCTTCGGTTTTTAATGCCATACCCGGACCGCTTGTTGTTGTTAAGCCAATATGTCCGCCATAACTAGCACCTATAGCCGAAGTAATGGCGGCGATCTCATCTTCCGCCTGAAATGTTTTAATTCCAAAAGATTTATAGCGACTCAATTCGTGTAAGATGTCGGAAGCTGGGGTAATGGGATAAGAACCCAAAAACAATGGCAACTTACTTTTTTGTGAAGCGGCAATCAATCCATAAGCCAACGCCTGATTGCCCATAATGGAGCGATAAGTGCCAGGTTCCATTTTTGCTTTGGCCACAGAGTACCTGTCGGTAAAAGTTTCGGTGGTATCGCCATAATTATATCCACTTTGCAATGCTTTAATATTGCTTTCAAGTATCTCTGGTTTTTTACCAAATTTTTCATTCAAAAATGTAATGGTATTTTCCATGCTTCGGTTATACATCCAATACAAAAAGCCTAGTACGAACATATTTTTTGCCCGGTCTTTTTCTTTGGTACCCATGGTAATATCTTTCAATGCTTCTCTAGTCATTTTCGTCACATCCATTTTGATCACTTCGAAAGCATCAAGACTATTGTCTTCCAGCGGATTGATACCTTCTGGATAGTTAGCCAAACGCAGGTTCCTGCTATCAAAGCCATCAATATTAGCAAGAATTTTTCCACCTTTTTTAAGTCCACTCAAATTTACTTTTAATGCAGCTGCATTCATGGCCACCAAAACATCACATTCGTCGCCTGGCGTAAAAATGCGGTCGCTGCTAAAACGAAGCTGAAAGCCACTTACTCCTGGCAAAGTGCCTATCGGAGCCCTGATCTCAGCTGGAAAGTCGGGGAATGTTGCCAAGTCGAGCCCTAGCATGGCACTATTGTTGGTAAACTGGCTACCAGTGAGCTGCATACCATCGCCACTATCGCCAGCAAATTTAATCACTACTTCACTTAAAACTTCTTGTTTATCTAACATGGTTGTATTGTTAACTGTAACGCTTACAAAGATAATGATAGTGTATCAGAATACTAGGGGGGTAAAAAGTTCAATTTATGAAAGTTGGAATAAAATCAATTGATTTTTTGTTTAAAAGGCTTCGCAGCATTCGCAATTCTCCGATTAATCTATTAGGTTTGCCTCAAACTTTTTTGAAGCATGTTAGATTTGATAGAATTTTTAGACCCGGTGCCCGTAAATGAGTTGAATGATGATGAAGGATATACCGACGGTCAACTTGCCAAACACATCGAAATATTTACGGAGGAGTTGCCAGATATTGAAAATGCCGATATTATTTTATTGGGCGTAACAGAATACAGGGGGAATGGCTACTTTGAATCAGACAATGATGCCGCCAACATCATCCGCAAACATTTGTACCGATTGCATTACTGGCATACCAACATTGTGATCGCAGACATGGGCAATGTGAAAAAAGGCGCAAGTGTGCAAGACAGTTATGCGGCCATCAAAACCATTTTAGCAGAATTATTTCGGTTAAACAAAACGGTGTTGATCTTAGGAGGATCGCATGATATTACGCTGGCTCAATATTACGCTTATGTAGAATTAAACCAACAGATAGAAGCCACCTGCATTGATGCCATGATTGATTTAAGGAGCGAGAGCCCTATCAGAAGTGAAAACTTTTTGATGGAAATGCTCACCGGCGAACCCAATATGGTGAAACATTACAACCACATTGCATTTCAAAGTTATTTTGTGCACCCGCGCATGTTAGAAAGCATGGATAAACTACGTTTCGATTGTTATCGTGTAGGTTCAGTTACAGACAATATAGATGAGATAGAGCCTGTTTTCAGAAACAGCCACTTGCTTAGTTTCGATATATGTGCTATTAAACACAGTGATGCGCCGGCAAATAAAAATTGTCCGAACGGACTCTCCGGTATAGAAGCGTGTATACTTACCCGTTATGCAGGGTTTAGTAATAAAACCAATAGCATGGGCATTTATGGATACAAGCCGTATGATGATGTAGAAGAAATGACAGCCAAACAAATTTCGCAGATGGTTTGGTATTTTATTGATGGTAAAAATCGTTGTAAACAAGAAGCAGCATTGACCGATAGAGAGATGTTTAATGAATATCACACTGTTTTTTCTGAAGTAGAAACTGTTTTTTTACAAAGTAAAAAAACTAACCGATGGTGGATGCAAATGCCCGACCTGCGGTTTATTGCATGTAGTTATAATGATTACCAAACTGCCAGTAACAACCAAATTCCAGAAAGATGGTTGAGAGTGCAGGAAAGGAATTGAACTATATATGATGAATGAATCTATGCATAAAAAATACAGCTTGCTCTTTGCTGCTGCCATCAGTTTATTGGCATCTTGCTCGGTAGGAAAACAAGTTAGCAGGAAAGCAAACAAGCTATTACTTAAAGACAGTGCCATCGCCGCTGGGCATATTGGCATTAGTATTTTTGAGCCAGCTACCGGAAAGTATTGGTACAACCATAATGGCGATAAATATTTTGTACCGGCCAGCAATACCAAGTTATTTTCGTTGTATGCAGGTATGAAATACTTAGGTGATAGTTTGGTGGGCATGAAGGTTACACAAACCAATATCGGATTATTTCTCACCCCTTCTGGTGATCCCACTCTTTTACACCCCGATTTTAAAGACCAACCTGTTATTGATTATTTGAGCAATAGCAAATTTCCATTATTTGCAAATGTGGATCTCCGCCCTATCAATGCACATGGCAGGGGCTGGGCATGGGACGATTATGACGCCAACTATATGAGCGAAAGGTCTGGACTGCCAGTATATGGCAATTCATTAGTGGTTTCGGGAAAAGCGGCTGCACCTACTTATTTTCCAAAAAGAGCAGCAGTGAGTATCCTCCCAAAAAATACTACAGAAACCGGTTTTATTAATGACGTAAGCAGAAATAGGTACAGTAATGATTTCAACTATTTTACTAATGGAAAGAAGATGGATACGATCCTGATTCCATTTATCACACATCTTCCATTGGCTTTTGATATTTTATCCGATACCATTCATCAATTAATTGATCAAACAAAAAGTTTAAAAACAACCAACATCATCCGAACCTTCTCACTTCATTCGCAACCCAGCGATTCGTTGTTTAAACCCATGATGAAGTGGAGCGATAATTTTTTTGCAGAACAAACCTTGCTCATGGCAAGTAATGAAAAGCTGGGTTATATGAGTGACATAAACATGATTGATTATCTGCTAAAAAATGATTTAAAAGCCATTCCTCAAATGCCCAAATGGGTAGATGGGAGTGGGCTTAGTCGCTACAATTTGTTTACACCACAAAGTTTTGTATTTGTGTTGAATCAACTAAAGAATGAATTTGATTTCGAACGCATCAAAAACATATTGCCTACCGGCGGCGAAGGCACTTTGAGCAGTTTATACAAAACCGAGGCAGGTTTCATATTTGCCAAAACCGGCACCCTCAGCAATAATTGTGCATTGAGCGGCTACCTCATCACTAAGAAAAATAAGTTATTGATTTTTTCTATTCTCGCCAACAACTATCAAACCAGCGCCACGCATGTAAGGAAGGCGGTGGAGGAGTTTTTGCAGGGTATAAGGAAGCGTTTTTAAATCTGCAAGATTTGTTGGATCCCTTACCGGTCGGAATACATCATTGAATCAACTATGTAATTTTTGAATGATGTATATACGCATCCATTTGGATTGGTTCTATAAACAATGGATTAAATATTCAACGTGATTCCTTTGACCCCGCCGGGGTCACCTATTTATAGAAGAAGAACGAAATGACGAACCCGACCCCTTCAGGGGTCGTACAAAACAATCATCCCAGTAGCAGAATTTATTTTATAAAGATAAAA
>JBBEBH010000030.1:0-24054 GCA_040882445.1 Ferruginibacter sp.
CAGGAGCCCGATAGAATGTTCCCGAATGTGATGGAATAATTGGTAGCCTTATGATAACTATGTAATTTTTGAATGATGTATATAAGCATCTATTTGGGTTGGTTCTATAAACAATGAATTAAATATTCAACGTGATTCCTTTGACCCCAGCGGGGTCATATATTTATAGAATAAAAACGAAATGATGAACCCGACCCCAGAAGGGGTCGTATAAAACAATTAAAAGGAAACTTCTCCCTTTGAAAAATATTAACCGGAAAATTGACCTACATATCAAAAAATATGTTGATTTTTTTTTAATAAAATGTTGCAAATTATCATTTAAATTTCTACATTTAACCCCTATCCCCTTTACGTACCTAAATTGAAACAAATGGCTGACACATTTTCACAAATTTATATTCAGGTAGTTTTTGCTGTAAAAGGCAGACAACATCTTATTCATTCTTCCTGGGAAGATCAATTGTATAAATACATCACAGGCGTGGTTCAAAACAAAGAACAAAAAATGCTTGCTATTAATGGCATGCCCGAACACATCCACTTTCTGATTGGTATGAAACCGACTTGTATTTTATCTGATTTAGTAAGAGAAGTAAAAAAATCAAGCAATGACTTTATTAACGATCAAAAATTAACCAAGCAGAAATTTTATTGGCAGGCTGGTTATGGTGCATTCTCTTACAACTATTCAGACTTGGATCATATAATTGGTTACATTAGCAGCCAAAAAGAACATCATCAAAAAATATCATTCAAAGAAGAATATCTTGAAATATTGAAACAATTTGCAATAAATTATAAAGATGAATTTTTATTTGACTGGATATAATACTATCGAAAAAACTCCTTATTCAAACAATATACTATGATTTAAAATTTTGTAGCAACTAAATCAGAAACAATTTTTTTTATAAAATAAATTTAATCCAAATTCAACATAAACTGATACTTTTTTCTGATATACAGCAAAACCATTAGATGAATGAAACTGCAAAATCTTCTACAAGTAATAACTGAAATTTATAGATAACTTATTTTATACTAGTTATTTTGAAGAGAATTTCAAAGAAGCTGCAAAATATGATACGACCTACTTTCATTTCACTTTATCTAAGTAAAATTTACTCTATTAGATAGATATATAAATTTTAGTATAGTTATTTCGAATAAAAGGATTCAAATCTTCAGCACTCTGTTACAAAATCAAAAGGCACTCAACCAAAATCCTTATTTTTAGCATCTATTTGATTGCTTTACTAATAATCTAAAAATCTTTTTAATGAAGCAGCATTCGAATTGAATTAAATGATATTATGGCCGCAGAACATGCACGTTTAAGAGAAAATAGCAAACAATCTATTCCTTTAGAAAAATGGGGGCCCTATGTTAGCGAAAGGCAGTGGGGTACTGTAAGAGAAGATTATGGTGCATACGGCGACGCTTGGGGTTACTTACCTTTCGATCAAAGTCACTTCCGAGCTTATAGATGGGGTGAAGATGGTATTGCAGGCATCTCCGACTATTTTCAAAACTTATGTTTTGCAGTATCTTATTGGAATGGCAAAGACCCTATTCTCAAAGAACGTTTGTTTGGACTGGGCAACTATGATGGCAATCACGGAGAAGATGTGAAAGAACTTTACTTTTATCAAGACAATATTCCTACGCATTACTACATGGAATATTTGTATAAATATCCTCAGCAGGAATTTCCGTACGAACAACTTTTAGAAACCAATCGCAATAAAAGTAAAACTGAACCAGAGTACGAAATTCTAGATACAGGTATTTTTGACAATGATGAATATTTTGATATCAAAATCAAATATGCAAAAAATAATTCTACTGATATTTTTATAAAAATAGCTGTCACAAATAAATTCAACGCACCCGCACCCATTACCATCCTGCCAACACTTTGGTTTTACAACCGCTGGATTTTTACTCCTGAAGATCCAAAACCAACGATTAGTTTACTCAATAAAAATTCAGTTAAAGCCAGCCATCAACGAATGGGTGATTATTACTTTTATTTTAATGACCCAAATGATCGGCTGTTTACCGAAAATGAGACCAACCATGCCAAATTAAATGGTACTGTTAACAAAAATCCTTTTACCAAAGATGCTTTTCACGATGCAGTTATCAAGGGCGTGAATAAAACCAAACTTCGAAATAAAAAAGAAGGTACCAAATTTACACCGGTTTTTGAGCGAATAGTGGGTGCACAAGAAACCATCGACATCTATTGCAGACTCGGCAATGAATACACGGAAAGCCCCTTCTGGGATGGATTTGAACAAGTTTTTGAAGATCGAAAAAAAGAGGCTGATGAATATTATGAAGTCATTTTACCAAATGATATATCAGAAGATCTTAAAAACATTCAACGCAAAGCATTGGCAGGTTTACTTTGGAGCAAACAATATTATCATTTTGACGTTGAACGATGGCTTTCTACTAGTGATGGCATTACCCCCATCAACCAGGGTAAAATGAATGGTAGAAACAGTGATTGGAAACACCTTAAAAATCAAGATATTATTGCCATGCCCGACAAATGGGAATATCCTTGGTATGCAGCATGGGACCTTGCTTTTCATTGCATTTCACTGGCTATAGTAGATGTGGGCTTTGCCAAACATCAGCTACAACTTATTATGCGAGAATGGTATATGAAACCAGACGGACAATTACCGGCATACGAATGGAATTTTAGTGATGTGAATCCTCCTGTTCAAGCATGGGCTGCGATGGAAATTTACAGGATAGAAAAAGAAACATACGGTCAAGGAGATGTCGTATTTTTAAAACGGGTATTTCAAAAACTACTTATTAATTTTACCTGGTGGATTAATAGAAAAGACAGAAACGGAAACAGCATATTTGAAGGCGGTTTTTTGGGACTTGATAATATTGGCGTGTTTAACAGAAGTCATCACTTCACTTCAAGTATGCAACTAGAACAGGCCGACGGCACCAGTTGGATGGGTATGTATGCATTAAATATGATGGATATTGCACTGGAAATTTCTAAACATGATATTGCATTTGAAGACATTGCTACCAAATTTTTTGAGCACTTCGTAATGATCGCCGAATCGCTCAACAACCATGGATTGTGGAATGAAGAAGACAAATTCTTTTATGATATTTTATGCATTTCCGGAGCCGACCCATTGCCGTTGAGAATACAAAGCATTGTAGGTTTAACGAGTTTGTTTGCAGTGAGTACCATTGATAATAATATTCTGAAAAAACTACCAGATTTCAAAAAAAGAATTACCTGGTTTGAAAATTATAGAAAAAAGAATGCACTCTTCTGGCCCAACGAAGAACGGGGCGATGGTGAAGAAATTTTGATTTCATTGGTACAAAAAGAAAGATTGATTCATTTATTAAACAGGATGTTAAATGAAGAAGAGTTCTTATCCTGTGGAGGAATAAGGGCGTTATCTAAGCACCATGAAAAAAATCCATATACTGTTGTCATAGATGGTGAGGAATACGCCATTCAATACGATCCGGGTGACAGTACCAGCAATTTATTCGGTGGCAATAGCAACTGGCGTGGGCCTGTTTGGATGCCGATCAACTATCTAATCATAAGGGCAATCAGAAAATATGGTGAGTTTTATGGCGAAAGTTTAAAAGTAGAATGCCCTTCTGGTTCAGGCACATGGCTTAACTTATCAGAAGTAGCAACCTTATTATCCAATCGGGTAATTAGTTTGTTTGCCAAAGACGAAAATGGCAACCGAAAACTGGATGGAACATACAATTGGTTTTACAAAAGACCAGGTAATGAATCGCTCGTCTTATTTTTTGAATACTTTCACGGCGATTCGGGTTCAGGTTTAGGTGCCAGCCATCAAACAGGCTGGACCTCTTTGATAGCCGACCTTATCGGAACAAAGCCAATCCCAAAAAATGGATAATACGACAATAATAACTAGTAATTTTAAAAAAATATTTAACGATGCTCAAATTGTTTACATACTTGCTCTCGTTTTCTATGTTAAGTGGCGCCTGCTTTGAAATGAAGAACACGAGTAAACAAGAAACCATAACAGGAAATATAGTTCCAGATAGTGCCGCTGCAGCCAATTATACAGCCTATTGTGCTGGTTGTCATGGCGACAAAATGGATGCTTTTGTAGATAGACAATGGAAGCACGGTAAATCAAGAGCAGACTTGTTTAAAGGCATCAAATTAGGTTACCCAGACGGTGGCATGCCATCTTACGCAGCTACTTTTAAAGACGAAGAAGTATATGCTTTAGCAGATTATATCCTCAATGGAATAAAAAACAGGGATCGATATGATTTTGAAAAAATAACAGTTAAAGAAAACCTATTCAAATCAGAACAAGAAAACATTGTATTAGATACCATTGCTAGCGGTGCAAAATCATTTTGGGGAATGGCCTTTTTACCCAATGGCGAAATGCTGGTAACTAGCAAAACAGGAACTTTATATAAGATCGGCATAAACAAAGATATGACCCCTATTAAAGGAGTACCTGAAGTAAATGCAGACGGTCAAGGTGGATTGATGGATATATTAATCCACCCAGATTACGCTTCTAACGGATGGATCTACTTGTCATACTCAGCTTTAAAAAAAGAAAACAAGCAAACACTTTCCACCACTGCCATTATAAGGGCTATCATTAAAAACAATGAACTTCAAAATAAAGAAATAATCTTTGAAGCATTGCCTTACTCACGAACCAGGCATCATTATGGCAGCAGAATGGTATTTGGTAAAGATAGTATGCTTTACTTCTCAATAGGTGACCGAGGAAATGAAAAACAAAATCCACAATTTATTGGTAACGATCTGGGTAAAATTCATAGAATCAAAGATGATGGAAGTATCCCGGCAGACAACCCATTTGTAAACAACAAAGAAGCAAAGACTAGTATCTTCAGTTACGGCAATAGGAATCCTCAGGGCCTTGTATTAAATCCTCTTACTGGCGCTCTTTGGAGTCATGAGCATGGCCCACGAGGAGGTGATGAAATCAATATTATTGAAGCAGGTAAAAACTATGGCTGGCCTGCCATTTCATATGGCATCAACTACAATGGTACCGTACTTACTCAAAATACAGCGCTACCTGGCATGGAACAACCCCTGCATTATTGGATCCCCTCTATTGCACCAAGTGGAATGGCATTTGTAACGGGTAATAAATACAAAAACTGGAAAGGTGATTTAATGGTAGGCTCCCTACGTTTTAATTATTTGAACAGATGTGTTTTTAAAAAAGGCAAACTCGTAAAAGAAGAATTATTATTGAAAAATATAGGCAGGGTTAGAGATGTTAAAATGGGTAACGACGGCTACCTATATGTGTCGGTAGAAAATCCTGGATTTATTTTTAGACTGATGCCTGAAAAATAATAGCTTATTAATAGTTGACATCAACCGATTAGTTTACAACAAATATAAAAAGGATAATCTGCCAACATGTATGTAACAGAGTACGATATCAACAGAAATTTTTTAACATCAATGAAAATATGTTTTATAGTTTCCATTTTTAATTAACTTTTTTTAACGCTATCACTGTTCAAAAAAATATCAGTGCCCTAAAAATCTTCAAAAAAAATGGAATTACCTTTTTTGGATACTACTTAATAGTATTATTTACATACAAAATAAACGAGAAAAAAAATTGCATTTGCTTATTTGAATACTTGTAGTGCTATCAATTATTTTAAATGCGATTTTTTTGTAAGTTTTTTTGATAAAAATCAATCCATAGTTGAACAGTCATTTTTGAAGATAATTCACCTATTAATTCGAAGGGAATTTGAGTGGGCTTTTTAAACCGAATACAGCTTTTCCCCATATCTAATTTTGTAGTAGTAGTTTGTGCATAAGCTTGGGTAAACCAATCTAACAATTGAGGATCGCAATAAATGCCCATGTGATAAATAGCAATAAAATTTTTTTGTGATGCAATTGCCATAAATGGAAGTGGTAGTTTGGGGTCGCAATGATATCCAGCCGGAAATAAAGTATGTGGTACCACATACCCAATGTTTCCGTAACTCATTTCTTCTTTAAATCCTTTTGGCAAATTTTTCTTGATTACTTCCCGTAGTTTCTGTATGGCTTCATTTCGTTCAGAAGGTAACTCCGTTATATACGCTTGCACAGAAATTGCTGTTGATTGCATTTTTTTTATAAATATACAAGTTTCGATATAAAATTTATATGTGAAAAAGTAGCTATCATTAACTCAAAATTAATTGTAAACAGTAACTACAAATAAATGTAAGACTAAAAATAATTTTCTTATAAACTGAATATTTAATTGATACTTTAATTTAAATATTGTATTATTTTCTCTTCCATTTATATTGAATGAAATATATCAACATCCATACACATGTTGCATCTGTAAACATCACTGAAGTACAAAGTCATCAGTTAGCATCTAATTCATTTATAAAAGCGTAGCTGATCTTAAAAATATTTCGATAGAAGTACTAAGTTTTCAAATGAAAAAATAGGCTGTATCGAATTCACGATACAGCCTATTTGGAATTATTTAAGAAAGGAAAATTAAAACGGTAAATCATCTTCCATAGATGCAACTGGTTCAGCTTGGGTACTAGACGGCGATGGTGACTCTGTTTTCAATACTGGATTGTTGTTGTATCCGGCATTGGAAACATTGCCTTGGTTAGACCCTTGTACATCATTGCCACCCAATAATTGAATGTTGAGCACCCTCATACGCAAGTTAGCAGCAGCCTGGTTTTCTTTGTTCATATAAGGATCTGCAGTGGGTGTTCCTTCGGCATATACCATTTTACCTTTTTTTAAGTAATCTGCTATGGCCGTTCGGTCTGTCCAGTAAGCACATTCTACCCAAGTAGTGCGCTCCTGAGAGTTACCCTGACTGTCTTTATAACGTTCTGTGTGGGCAACGCTAAAATTGATTACTTTTTTTCCGTTCACTTCATTTACGATGCAATCTTTTCCAAGATTGCCTACAATTTGCAACTTAATCATAACTGTGTTTTTTAAATATTAATCGATGTATCTGGTTTCGTTAAAGTTATTATTAATTGAAGGGCTTTTATGTATTGTTTATCCCCTATTTATTCATATTTCTTTGTTGTTAAGCTTATTTTAATAGCTGCTGTAAATCTTTTTTTACTCAAATGGTAGTTAACAGAGCTATGATCCATAAAAAATATGCACGGAATATATGTGGTTCAATTCGTGCATAGGTAGCTACCGGTTTTAAATTGGCTAGTTTGCCAATATAAAAAATAACAATCCAGCCTACTAATTCATTTTCTTTTTCAAAGTACTGACTTGGTCTTGTAAATTATTCACCAAGCTGGCCAGAGTATTCACATCCCAACGTTGTTGAGTGGCCACTTTACCAATTACTACATGTGCCTGCCACATTTCAATTACATCCTCGGTATTTACTTGGTAAGGTTGAAAACTAGGATGGTCGCTCACCAATGTTACTTTATTTTTTAGCTTATTGTTTTTTACAATCCGCTTGTACACTATTCCTTCGTTGCGACTGATCACAATGTAGGCCATGTTATTTTTCACGTCATCCATACTCTCTACCTTCTCCCCAACAATAATGCTTCCACTGGGTGTGGGTAACATACTGTCGCCAATGATTTCAAATGCGCGGTAATTACCTCCGCTGAGCATAGGCAAGGTAAATGTGTTGAGCTCGTCTATAAATTCACTATCTGCATAGCCTGCCAAGTAACCAGCTGCTGCTTTTACAGGTACAAAATGAATCAGATTTCTATCTGCACTCATCATCTTTAGTTGCCTGCGCTTCATAAGATAAGTGGCAGATTGATTGCTGAGATCTTTCAGCAACAATTCATCTAAACTGAGCTTAAAAACATCTGCGATGATTTCTAATACCTCCAGTCGTGGATCGGCTCGCTCTTCTTCGTATGCGCCTAACAAAGACCTTTTGATATTAAGTTTAGAAGCAAACTCTTCCTGTGTCCATCCCCTTAATTTGCGGAGATATTTCAAATTTAAACCTGCTAGTGACATGATTAACTAATTTGATTAGCACAAATATACTAATATTTTTAGTTTATCAAAATTTATTTTTTTACGAGTTTTTGTTTTCCCTTAAAAATTTAAGCTATGGGTGATTTACAGCAGTAACATCAAAGCCTATTAACAGCTGTTATGTTGTTCTTAACTTTTAGCCTCCATACTTGCACTATTAAATGTTGCCTGTATCTTTGAACCTAAACAAGTAAACTCATTAGAAAACGAAACATTAAAGCAATAACAAATGGCTAAAGCAATAAAAGAACTTCCCATTATTTTAATTACAAACGATGATGATATCACTTCTAAAGGTATTCGTAGCCTAGTAGAAGCTGTAAAAGACTTGGGCAAAGTAGTAGTGGTAGCCCCCAATTCGCCTCAGAGTGGAATGGGTCATGCCATCACGGTTGGAGAACCACTGCGGATGAATAAAATGGACATCTTTAATGATATGGGTGTAGAAGCCTGGCAAACCAGTGGAACGCCAGTAGATTGCGTGAAACTGGCGGTAGATAAAATATTACATCGCAAACCAGATATTTGCCTGAGCGGTATCAACCACGGCGCCAATCATTCTATCAATGTACTTTACAGCGGAACCATGTCTGCTGCTATGGAAGCCGCCATTGAAGGTATTCCCAGTGTTGGATTTTCGTTGCTCGATTACAGTTACGATGCAGACTTTACTGCTTCCAAAGAAGTAGTTCGAAAAATTGTAATGCAATTGTTACTCAACAAAATAAAAGAAAAACACTTGTTATTGAATGTAAATATTCCGGCAGTTGCGCCCGAAAAAATAAAAGGTATTAAAATTTGTAAACAGGCTTATGCCAAATACGAAGAAGATTTTTCAGAAAGAATAGACCCTCACGGTAAAAAATATTACTGGCTTACGGGTGTTTTTAAAAATTTTGATAAAGGCCGCGATACAGACGTATGGGCATTGGAGCACAACTACGTGAGTGTGGTACCCGTACACTTTGATTTAACCAACTATTCCCTCAAACTAAAACTCGAAAAAAACAACCTTTTTAAATGATATTCAGAAAAGACAGTTACCTCACTGGGTCTATCTTGGGCTTTGTTGGCCCATTGCTCGGTTTACTTATTTTTAAGTACACCAAATTTGCTTCATTCAGTTTTGCAGATACCCTTCTTTACATGTACCAAGAAGTAGGGCATAAAACAGTTTCTTCTGCATTAAGCCTAGCATTACTTGTAAATGCTGTGTTGTTTACGATTTTTGTAAATGGAAGAAAAGATAAGTCGGCAAAAGGAATTTTTATTTTGACATGTATATATGGCCTGGGTATATTATTGCTGAAAACATTCAGCTAAGTCATTTTAAACAAAACCCTATTAAATCGAATTTTTAAATTTAATTGGCAATTACTTAACAGCAAACATTCTTCAAGCTTCGTAAATTTGTATTTCAGAAAATAAAATTAAAATTTCTCATAAGCAGTTAGTTTTGGTAAACGGGGCTCCTATTCTTAGGAAGCCCCTCTTTTTTGCTTTATTCCGAAAGACGGAACAACCCATCTACAAATTGTTGCTTATCAAACACCAGCAAGTCGGTGGCTTTCTCTCCTACTCCAATAAATTTTACCGGTATATTAAATTGATGTGCGATAGCCAGCACCACACCGCCTTTTGCGGTACCATCTAACTTAGTAATGGCCAAAGCGGTAACATCAGTAGCTGCGGTGAAATGACGGGCCTGTTCAAGCGCATTTTGCCCTGTACTGCCATCAAGCACTAGTAGTACTTCGTGTGGTGCATCCGGTATCACTTTTTGTATTACTTTTTTAATTTTTGTAAGTTCGTCCATCAGATGCAGCTTATTGTGCAAACGGCCGGCAGTGTCTATTAAGATCACATCTGATTTACGAGCAACTCCGCTAATCACAGTATCATAAGCCACAGATGCAGGATCACTGCCCATTTCTTTTTTCACGATAGGAACATTTGTTCTTTCGCTCCATATCGTCAACTGCTCTACAGCCGCAGCCCTAAAAGTATCTGCTGCACCCAATAATACCGACTTTCCTGCTATAGAAAAGTTATGAGCCAACTTACCAATAGTGGTTGTTTTACCTACTCCATTTACGCCTACCACTAAAATCACATGCGGTTTATGGCCTTCGGGTAGTTCATAATTTATATAACTCTTATCCTGGGGTGCAGATACCAGCAATGACTCAATTTCATCTTTTAAAATTTTGTTGAGCTCAGCAGTATGCAGGTATTTGTCTTTGGCTACTCTTTTTTCGATCTGGTCAATAATCTTCACGGTAGTTTCTACACCCACATCTGCACTCACCAAAGCATTTTCCAATTCATCCAAAACGGCTTCATCCACCGTACTTTTTCCTGCAATAGCTTTACTCACCTTCTCAAAAAAACCTTCCCTGGTTTTTTGAAGGCCTTGGTCTAAACTTTCTTGCTGCTGTTTTTTCCCGAATAATTTATCAAATAAGCCCATCATTACTTTTTTTGGAAACGGTTTGTAAATATAAACAACATCAGCCTATAACTCCCGATAGCAACTGTAAACTAAAAAAGCTGTTCGGATAAATCTGAACAGCTTTTATATACATTATAACAAGGGATATTATTGGCCCATGTGTTCTTTGATCTTGTCTTTGTGAACAATCTGCTCTTTAAAAGTATAAGCACCGGTCTTTTCGCTGCGTACTGCACGAATAACTTTTGTCCAGTTCTTTGCATCTGCTGCTGCTTTTAAATCTTTGATTTTCGCATTCTTTGAAGCTGCTTTTGCCATTGTGTGATAATTTTTTTCGGTAGTTACCGATAGTTATAATAATAATTTCAACAAGCCATCGAAAACCGATGAACCATCAACATGAAAATTACTTAATTTCTTTGTGAACCGTTACTTTTTTAAGAATCGGATTGAATTTTTTCAATTCCAAACGCTCTGGGGTATTTTTCTTGTTTTTGGTGGTAATGTAACGACTTGTACCCGCAACACCGCTAGTTTTGTGTTCCGTACACTCCATAATTACCTGTACCCTGTTACCTTTCTTTGCCATTGTTTGTTATTTTTAAAATCGCTTAATTAGATTTTTGCGCCTGCAGCACGCATTTCTTTTACTACAGGATACAGCCCATTTTTATTGATGGTTCTGATGGCTTCTGAAGATACTTTTAAGGTTATCCACTTATCTTCTTCTGCAAGAAAATAACGCTTTTTTTGTAAGTTCGGTAAAAACCTGCGCTTTGTTTTAATATTGGAGTGAGACACTTTATTACCTGTAATAGGTCTCTTTCCAGTAAGTTCACATACTCTTGCCATGATCCTAAAATTTTGGACGGCAAAGGTAGGTATTTATCTTTTAATAATGCCGGTAATGTAGAAATATTTTTAAATTATACCAAACACCTGCCTTAATACCCGCTTTTTAGTGCAATTTGCAGCAAATTTTTAATATGGAAACACATGTTGTACACACGTTTTTTGGCTCTGGAATGGCTGCCAGCTCCACCATTGGCGAACACAAAGTTAAGATAGATGGTTCCCTCGATGATGGAGGAACTAACACAGGGCCAGGCCCAAAAAGACTCATGCTCACTTCTCTCGCTGGTTGTACAGGTATTGATATTGTATCTATTTTAAACAAAATGAAGGTTGTATTCAGTGAGCTTTCGATTGATACGGAAGCAATCCTTTCAGACGAACATCCCAAAATATACAAAAACGTAAAAATTCTGTACAAGATAAAAATAGCCAAAGCTGATCAACCAAAAATGGAAAAAGCAGTAACCCTATCTGCTGAAAAATATTGTGGTGTGATGGCGATGTTCCGGTCATTTGCTACCATAGAAAGTAGCATTGTTTATTTATAAAAAATTTATACAACTGGTTTGGAAGTATCCGCACTTTTTACTGCCGTTATCATTACCTGCAGTATACTGGCCAAACCTATTACCAGTAAGGCTCCTATTACGTTTAGCCATAAAAAAGAAATGATGTCTGCATTGTAAATGCCAATAATGAGTAGTTCTGAAACAATGGCCGAAACAAAAACGGCATTTGCTCCTATCCACTTTATCCAGAAAGCCACCAGAAAAACACCTAGAATGACACCATAAAATAAAGACCCTAAAATATTTACGGCTTCAATTAAACTGTTCCCAATATTGTGGGCAAACATCGCAATTACTATACAGAAAACTCCCCAAAAAAAAGTGTACCATTTAGACATTGAATAATCTTTCGCATCTGTTTGTTCGTTGGTAAAGAATTTTTTATGAAAATCAATCATGGTACAGGCAGCCAACGAATTCAACGCTGCTGCTATACTTCCCCAAGCTGATAAAAATATGACTGCAAACAATAGCCCTATCAAGCCAATTGGTAAGTGATCTTTTACAAAGCGTAAAAAGATAAAATTGGCATCATTGGCGTTATCGCCTGGCAATGCTTTTTGAATGGTCGTTTTGTAATCGGCTCTATACACATTAGCCTGCGATATATTACCTGCTGCAAAGGCAGCATTGTAATTAGATTCTATTTTCCTCAACGAATCGCCATACATGGTTTTCTCTGCCATCATCGACTTACCGGTATCAAAAAAAACGGGTGCTTTATACTGTAAGTAAAAACTGAAAATTAAAATACCTATTAGCAAGATAAAAAATTGCATAGGTACTTTTACCAACCCGTTCATCAACAATCCTTTTCTGCTTTCTTTAATATTTTTTGCTGTTAAATAACGTCCCACCTGACTATGATCGGTTCCAAAATAGCTAAGTGCTAGAAAAAATCCTCCAATGAGCCCACTCCAAATATTATACTTGTCTTTCCAATCAAATCCTTTTTCTGTAAACCCTGTTGTGATTACATTCATCTTTCCAAGATCTGCTGCATGCTGCACTGCACCAACAAATCCTACATTATCGGGCAACATGTTTACAGCGATATAAGCAACAATAAAAAGAGAAATAAAGATGATAATCATCTGCAGGGTTTGCGTATAAGCTACTGCCCTAGCCCCTCCACTAATGGTGTAAATAATGAGTAAGCCTCCCATCACCAAATTGGTATAATAGATATTCCATTCCATCAGTGAGCTTAAAATCAACGATGGAGCATAGATGCTTACCCCTGTACTGAGTCCCCTACTTAGTAAAAACAAAAAAGAGGTGAAAGACCTGGTTTTGAGGTCGAATCTTTTTTCGAGAAATTCATAAGCAGTATATACTTTTAGCCTGCTGTAAACAGGCACAAAAAAAATGCTGATCACTATCATTGCCAAGGGCAATCCAAAATAATATTGCAAAAAACGCATGCCGTCAGTGTACGATTGACCAGGCCCAGTGAGATAGGTGATGGCACTGGCCTGCGTACCCATAATACTTAGCAACACCAGATACCAAGGCATGCTACGATTGCTTAAAAAATAGCCTTCTAAATTTTTAGTGGTTCTGCTTTTATACAACCCATACAGAATGATGCCTGATAGTACTATTACGAGTATGGTCCAATCAATAAAACTCATCTTATAATAAATCTACTCAATTTTAAATAATTCTTAGATATGCCCTTTTTTAATTGACTATAACTATCAATTCTCAACTCTTATTTTATTGGCTTAGCTATCAGGTTGGCCAACAATCGGTAAGCACCAGAAACACCCGCTGGTAATTGCCTAAAAAACACCAACCCTGTGTAAACAAACCTTCCCTTGCCATAATTGGCAACAATTAAACTTCCAGATTGAGCAGATTCGCCTGGATCTTTCATCGAAAGAATTTTTTGGAAAGATTCATCTACATTTTCGGCATTGTAAATACTGCGTTCTTGTATCCATCCATCAAAATCTTTATCCGAAATTTTATTCGGATAATTCAATACCGAATGATTAGGAATTAAAAAATTGACCGCTGCTTGTTCATCAGTAATCCGGTTACGTGAAATGGTAAATGGATAGGGTGAAATATTTGCCCTTACGGTACTGAAAGATTTGTTGGTATTGTATTGTACCAATAACACGCCACCGTTTTTCACATATTGCATCAGTACGTCGTACACGCTGCTGAGCCATGTATTGGTGTTGTAAGCCCGCACTCCTGTAACAATAGCATCTAATTGTTGAATGTTTTCTGTTGTAATGTCTTTCTCATTTAACATCACTACATCATAACCCATTTGACTCAGTGCTTCTGGAACTTTATCGCCCGCGCCAACAATATAACCCACACGGCTACCCGAAATATTCAGATCCATTTTAACTACTCTCGTACGAGCGTAAGAATTGTAATAAATATCAGGAATGTGTTCGTAACTAATTTTATGTAAAGTAGTAAGTTGTGGTTCATACAATGACCCTACTTTCAGCATGCCTCCAATAAAAGTATTGCTGTTGTTAGGAAAAGAATCACTATTCAATAATAAGTCATCATTTCTTTGAGTGCCCTTTATTTGATTGGCAGCTCCCTGATAAACAACTTCATTGCGACCATTGTACTGAGCTTGGATGCTAATAGTTTCTTTTATAGACTGGTTGAATTGTGTGGTAAAATTCAATATCTTTTTTTGTTTGTTTTTTCCATTGGCAACAATCACCAGAGAAGGAGAAACGTTCACAAGTACAGGATTCACTAATTGCATTGGTTGATACAATTCTCCCCTAACAGGATCTGTATATTTATATTGAATAGGCCTGCTGTAATTGTACATCCTTTGGTTAATGTTTACTTGAAACACTGCTTCCGATGCTTTGTTTTCGGGTAACCCAATCAACGTCTGATTACGCACATCAAAAGAACCTTCTTTCATACTGTATTGAAGCCAATAAGGCTGTGTGACCGGTGTTTCTTTTGGAATGAAAGCGTTGGCAATTTTAAAACTAGTAATGTCTTTACTGGTATTATCAAAAATTAGTGTAGTGCCAAAAATGACTACTTGTGCAGATTGAACCGGAACTCCATTTCTGTTGTTAAACACGGTAGTAAAACGAATACTGTCGCCTATTACGTTGAGTTGATTAGCTACAGTTGCTTCCATGTACAGGCCTGCACACATAGCAATCAGCTCTTTGATCAATGTTGCTTTTGCTGGCAATAGATTTTGATATTGATCGTATAATTTTTCTAACGCGGTTAAAGATGCTGCTGGTTTTGATGGATCGAAATTGTTAACGATCTCTTTTACCATGGAATTGTATTGGCTAGATTGGTTAGTATTTTTTAAAATAGAAGCTACCCCAGTTTCAATGCCCTCCATAAAATCGGATATGGGTTTGTTGCCTTTGATGGTTTCAAAAAATTCGTTACTCACCCCTCTTTGAGCTGGCACGCCAAAACCTTGACTTTTATGCTGACTTCGGCTTTCAGCAGCCATTTCACCATAACTTTTGCCAAGGATAGGATTATACATGCCCACATTTATTTTTAGTTGATCGTCGCTTTGGGTATTGTTTCCTCCAAAATTAAATGTATTCCAAAGCAATCGTTTTGTGATCCACACAGATGCCCCTTGCTTTAGTTGTTCTGGAAATTGATTGGGATCCGAAGCGGCTTCAAAGGCCATCTCTGCTAATGTTGCAGAAGCCGTATGATGACCATGTCCACCTTCGCCAGTTGTAGGAAAACGAGTTATGATTACGTGTGGTCGGAAGGTTCGGATTACCCATACTACATCGCCCAATATTTTTTGCTTATCCCATTTCTCAAAAGTTTCTTTTTCACTTTTACTGTAGCCAAAATCAAAAGCGCTGGTAAAAAATTGTTCTGCCCCATCAATTCTTCTGGCTGCTAATAACTCTTGTGTTCTGATCAATCCCAATTCTATTCCCTGTTCATCGCCAATGAGGTTTTGTCCACCATCACCTCGAGTTAAACTAAGATAACCTGTTCTAAACTTTCTTTCGTTGGCCAGGTAGCCCAGCAGTTGGGTATTCTCATCATCAGGATGAGCAGCTATGTATAATACATTACCAAATACTTCCAGCTTTTTTAGTTCCTGTAAAATTGCTGCTGAAGAAAAAGAGGCCTGCTTTTGTGCAAATAAAAAATAACTAGCGCTCACCAACAAAAGAAATACAAGAAGATGTTTCATACCAATTTTTTAGAGCTACGAAATTAAGGGAATGTTTTTTGTATACTTTACCACTTATCAAGGATGACCTTACTCAAAATATTACTTTTAACATTATATATGCAATGAATGTGGTTAAGCGAGAAAACTGCTGATCTAATTCTGTAGAAGAACCCATAATTTTGAACAAATTATTTTGGGATGAAATCAGTTTTTACTTTCGGTATTTCAATAATATTATTTTGTGCCACTGTAAACGCACAAACCCCGATCCCCTATGCCATTAACAAAAAAGTGGAAGGTAAAGGAGCCGCTGTAGTGTCTGCACATCCATTGGCCAGTGAGGCCGGACTAAAAATGTTGCAACAAGGTGGGAATGCGGTGGATGCCGCCATTGCCACACAGTTGGCCTTGGCAGTAGTGTATCCCGGAGCAGGTAATTTGGGTGGTGGAGGTTTTATGCTTGCCAAACTCAGCAATGGGCAACGCATCGCCATTGATTATCGTGAAACTGCACCAGCAAAGGCTTTTAAAGATATGTATCTTGATAGTGCAGGTAATCCAGATGTAAAATTATCTATTGTTGGGCCCATGGCATCGGGTGTTCCTGGAACAGTAGCGGGTTTATTTGCAAGCCTGCCCCATGCAAAGCTGCCTTTTAAAAAATTGATTGAACCAGCTATTGAACTGGCAGAAAAGGGTTTCCCAATTACAGCTGCTCAAGCCAGCAGTTTCAATAGCAACAAAAATGCTTTTGAACGAAACAATAGTGCCCCAGTAGCATTTGTAAAAAAAGAAGCTTGGAAAGAAGGCGATCTGCTTGTTCAGCCTCAACTATCGGCTACGCTTAAACGCATGCAACAGAAAGGGGCAAAAGGATTTTATAAAGGAACCACTGCAGCTATGATCATAAAAACCATGCAATCTAGCAATGGTATTATCAGTTTCAAAGACCTACAACAATATAAAGCAAAAAAGAGAAAACCTACTTCCTTTTTTTACAAAGGATATGAGGTGTTGGGCATGCCCATGCCAAGCAGCGGCGGTTTATTAGTAGAACAAATGATGAAAATGATTGAAGATAAAAACATAGCGTCAATGGGTTTTCAAACATCTGAAAGTGTTCAACTCATCACAGAAGTAGAGCGAAGAGCATTTGCAGACAGAGGAACATATATGGGAGATGCAGATTTTGTGAAAGTACCCGTTAAAACACTTAGCAGTGAAGCCTACTTACGAGAACGCATGCGCGATTTTGTTCCAGGAAAAGCAGGTAGTAGCTCCGTTACTAAAGAAGGGCAAATTTCAGAAAGTGAGGAAACCACTCATATCAGTATCGTAGATGAAGCTGGAAATGCTGTGGCGGTTACCACAACCCTCAATGGAAACTATGGCAGCTATACCGTGGTAGAAGGTGCTGGTTTTTTGCTAAACAATGAAATGGATGATTTTAGTGTGAAGCCTGGTGCCCCCAACATGTACGGAGCCCTAGGAAAAGCAGCCAATGCCATTGCACCCGGCAAAAGAATGCTAAGCAGTATGACGCCTACCATCGTTTTAAAAAACAACAATCCTTACATCGTAGTTGGAACCCCCGGCGGTACCACCATCCCCACCAGTGTGTTTCAAAGTTTGATCAACATTTTAGAGTTTGAATTAAGTGAAGAAGATGCCGTGAACAAACCAAAATTTCACCACCAATGGTTGCCCGACCAAATAGATGTGGAGCGAGGTTTTCCTAAGCATGTAATAGAAGAATTAAAAGTTATGGGCTATAAAGTACATACCAGAGGTGAAATTGGTAGAACAGAACTGATAAGGATCACCTTTGATAATGGAAGAAAAATTATTGCCATCGCCGACAAACGAGGAGATGATGCAGCAGTAGGCTATTGAACGAAACATTTTATACTGTATTTTTACAAATGAAGCAACGGGAGGCTTTAAAGAAATCACAAAACTTTGCACAATTATTGCTGTGGATACCCTATTGGCTAATTTTATAAATAATAATTTTTCTGCAAAAATTTCTCAAAATATTAAAATATACATTTCTAGTACTCATCCTACTAGTAGGTATCTTGTATGGATTATTACATCTTCCTTCTGTTCAAACATGGCTGGTTAAAAAAGTAGCTGGCGACCTTTCTGAGCAACTCAACACAAAGGTCACAATCCGTAAAGTGGATGTTCGTTTTTTTGACAAGGTAATGCTAAAGGATCTACTGGTAGAAGATCGTAAAAAAGATACTATTTTATTTGCAGGTACCCTCAGTGCCAATATCACCGATTGGTTTTTTGTAAAAGATAAAGTTACCCTGTATAAAATTGGATTAGAAGATGCGGTGATCAATTTGTATCGAACAGACTCTGTTTGGAATTACCAATTTTTGGCAGACCATTTTAGCAGTCCACAAGATTCAAACAAACCCAAAAAGAAAAGTGTAGCCATCAATATTGAAAATATATTCCTAAAAAATATCCGTTTTAATAAACTGGATAAATGGGTCGGAGAAGACATGATGGTTTTTCTTAAGCAGTTAGAGATGAACATCGAAAAGATGGATTTGGATAAAAAAGAAATTATCATCACTGATATCAATTTAGAAAAACCAGTGTTTTCGCAAGCCGATTTCGATGGCAATAAACCACCCGTACCCAAACTCAGTAGTATTTTAAATACTATTCCGATCGTGAATGCTTTAAGATGGAACCAATTGGGTTGGAAAATTAAGATTGGTAAATTGAATGTGGCTGACGGAAGTTTTATCAACAATAAAGAAACAGAAAGAGCCCCCTACACCGACCATTTTGATGGGCTTCATATTGGCTTCAACAATATTAATGGCAGCCTTAGCAATGTTACTTTTATCAGCGATACTTTACAAGCCGATATTTCGTTAAAGGCCAAAGAAAGAAGTGGACTCCACATTAAGAAACTAGAAAGCCACATGCGCTTCACACCGATTTTAATGGAGTTTCAACAGTTAGATTTGCAAACCAACAAAAGCAAATTGGGTAACTATTATTCGATGCGTTATAATTCCTTTAATAAGGATATGGGGAGATTTATCAATAGTGTAATTTTAGAAGCTAACTTCAAAGAAAGTGTGTTGAGCACAGATGACCTGGCTATTTTTGCACCCTCATTATTGAGTATGAAACGAGTGTTTTACTTTGAAGGAAATGCCAAAGGAACCATTGATAATTTTTCTACCAGCAAGATGAAGATCAAAACGGGAGATAGTTTCTTAGACGGAGATGTATCGATGAGAGGATTACCAGATATGAATACCACTTTTATTGATCTTAATTCTAGATTATTTAAAACTAACTACAACGAACTTATTACTATTATTCCATCGCTAAAAAAAGTACAAACTCCTGCATTGAATAAACTGGGTGCATTAGCATATACCGGGAATTTTACAGGTTTTATCAACGACTTTGTGGCATTCGGGAATATCAAAACAAACCTGGGTAACCTTACTGCAGATTTGAATATGAAACTACCCTACAATACATCGCCTGTTTATTCTGGTAAAATAAACACGGCGGGATTTAATTTGGGCACATTTTTGAATGATAAAAATTTTGGCACCATTGCATTGAATGGTTCAATTAAAGGAAAAAACTTTTCACTAGAAAAACTGGATGCAGATTTTAACGGAAAAATTGCACGTATCGATTATGGCGGTTATTCTTACAGGAATAGCAGCATGGATGGTAATTTAAAAAACCGTTTGTTTAAAGGCAAGTTTGCCATTGATGATCCAAATATTAAAATAACAGATTTGAATGGTGAGTTTAGTTTTGCCGGCAAAATTCTCGCGTTTAACGCCAATGCGAATCTTCAAAAAATTGATTTTAAAAATCTTGGACTAACGAATGACAGACTGATTTTATCAGGCCTTTTTAACCTTAATTTCACGGGTAATAATATTGATGAGTTTCTCGGCTCAGCTATTGTTTCTAATGCAAATTTAGAACACGAAAATACGAGGTTAACTTTTGATTCATTGGCACTCCGTTCATTGATTGTGAATGGTGAAAAAACTTTGACCGTACAATCCAATGAAGTAGATGCAACGATTAGTGGTAATTTTAAAATATTGGAGCTGCCAGACGCCTTTAAAGAATTTTTATCGAGGTATTATCCAACTTACATTCAAGCACCCACTTCAAGAGTAGAAAATCAGGATTTTAGTTTCAAAATCAACACCTATCAAATAGATGAATACCTTCAATTATTTGATAAAAAAATAGAAGGTTTCAATAATTCACAGATCAATGGCAGAATCAATGTTAGTAAAAATGAATTATATGTAAATGCGGTGGTGCCCTCTTTTAGTTATGATGGAAAGGAATTTACAAACACCAAACTCATAAGTAATGGTAACAGAGATACGCTTTTTGCAGATGTAAGCGTGGGCGGCATTGCCATCAACGATAGTTTGTATTTCCCGGAAACAACCCTTAAACTTAAAGCCCACAATAATGTATCGTTAGTACAATTAAATACCAAGCAAGGCAAAACCCTCAATGCAGCTTCAATCAACGCCAGTGTGCAAACCCTTGAAGACGGCGTAAGACTTTCTTTTTTCCCATCATCTTTTGTATTAAAAAATAAAACATGGACACTTGAAAAAGATGGGGAGCTAACGCTTCGAAACAATTACATTGATGCCAATGAAATACGCTTTAAAAACGATGATCAAGAAATAGTGTTGGGAACTGAATTAGACAGTGTTACGGATGATGTACACTTAGTAGCGAAGTTAAAAAATGTTGTAATCGAAGACTTTCTACCTTTCTGGGTTACCGACCCCGATATGCGGGGAAAACTCACTGGCGCCGCTACCACTACTGACCCAATGGGCAGACCAAAAATTGAATTCAAAGGCATTGCCGATAGTTTTTATTTGAATGATAGATATGTTGGTAAAGTAATATTAGACGGAGGTGTAAATACCATTACTGGATTGGTGAATTATAAAGTGACAACCAAAGATGAAAACAATGTATTTGCTATTGATGGAAGTTACAATTACAAAGATAGTACAGGGAATAAAATGAATACCCAACTGATAGCAGATAAGATTGATTTGAATTTATTAGAGCCTTTTTTGAATGGTGTATTTGATAAAATAGACGGAAGCGGAAAAGCCAATTTACTCATTACAGATAAAAATTCGGATCACATGACCCTTGTAGGAGATGTAACGGTAGATTCGGCCTCTTTTAAAGTAGCTTTTACACAGTGCAAATACAATTTTACCAACGAAAAAATCATCTTTGGCAGAGACGTGATTGATTTCGGAATTATCGGTATCAGCGATACAATTCAAAATAGAGGCACAGTTAGTGGGAAAATATATCATAAATTTTTTAACAATTTCAGTTTCGAAAATATTAGGGTAGAAACTGGAAAAATGTTGCTCCTCAATACAACAAAAAAAGACAATGAGCAATTTTATGGAACCCTTATTGGCAATGCCTTGATGACAATGAATGGCAACATTAGTAATTTAGTGATGAATATCGATGGCCAACCAAGTTCAATAGATAGTAGCCAGCTTTACCTCAATACAGATGTAAGTGCTCGGGAAAATACTGCTGTAGATTATATCCAATTTACACAATTTGGTAGCGAGATGATCCTGAACCAATTTGTAAAAAAAGCCACCAATATTCTGGTAAACATGAATGTTACAGCAAACCCTGCTTGTAAGGTGGATGTGATATTAGATGAAGAAACTGGGGATATCATCAAAGGGAAAGGCAACGGAAAATTAAACATCAGAGTGGGCTCCACAGAACCTTTGAGCATTAGAGGCAAATACGATATTACACAAGGTAGATACACGTTCAACTTTCAAACTTTTATTAAAAAAGAATTTTTACTTAAAAATGGTACCATTACTTGGAATGGCGATCCGTACCTTGCCTTGATTGATATAGAAGCAAGGTACACAGCCGAAAGAGTAGATGTAAGTAGTATTACTTTAAACAGTGATGTAAAAAGAAATGAAGATATCATCATCGTTTCTCGTTTAACAGGGAGCCTCACCAAACCCACTATCACTTTTGAATTTTTATTGCCCGATAATAGTGAACTGAAAAGAGACTATTTCACCGTTAAAAAACTGGCCGATTTTCAAAATAATGAAAATGAAACAAATAGGCAGGTAGCGAGTTTGCTTCTGGTAAACTCATTTATTAGTGATCAAGCCTTTTTATCCGGAGGAAATAGCATCAATATTGCAGCTAGTACATTGGGTGGTGTGGTAAGTAGTTTCCTTACCAGTTTGCTGAACAAAGAATTAGAAAGGGCTACCAATGGCGTCATTTCAACTTATGTTGATATCAATCCTACTGTTGATTTGCAAACTACTGCAAAACAGTTACAAGCCAATGTAAGAGCAGGTTTGAAGATTTTTTTTAGCAGTAGAGTCAATCTCATTTTAGGTGGAAATTTAGATTATAATAATCCTTTTTTAGCCAACTCAGGCATTTTAACACCAGATATTACTATTGAATGGTTGCTTAATAACGACGGTTCGCTGAGAGTAGTAGGTTTTAATAGAACAGGAGTAGATTTAACCAGCTTTCGAAGAAATCGTTCTGGCGTTCAGCTCACCTATCGCAAAGACTTTAACAAGCTGTCGGATATTTTCAAAAGCCCTAAAAAAATAAGAGAAATGGATAAACCTGATAGCGTTAGAATAACGAAGATAGAAAGGGTATCTGAAGATTAGTGTCTATATTATATCTATTAAAAAGGAACAGTTGCCTGTTCCTTTTTAATAAAGTTGAATGCATTAATTACAACCCATTTAAAATTTCGTGCCCCAGCTTATCCCTTTTTGTAAAAAGGTATTTTTCGTTGTGTGAATTGGGTTTCATTTCAATGGCCACAGTATCTACTACTTCTAAACCATATCCCATTATACCCGCACGTTTACGAGGGTTGTTACTTATCAATTTCATTTTAGTAACCCCTAAGCTGCGCAAAATTTGGGCACCTACCCCATAGTCTCGTTCATCCATTCCAAAACCTAGATGAAGATTGGCTTCTACTGTATCTAAACCTTGTTCCTGTAATTTATAAGCTTTTAATTTATTCACCAGGCCAATTCCCCTTCCCTCTTGGTTCATGTACAACAGCAACCCTTTGCCTTCTTTTTCAATTAATTGTAAGGCATGATGCAGCTGTTCCCCACAGTCGCAACGCAGTGATCCCAAAATATCACCCGTCATACAACTGCTGTGAACCCTTACCAATAGAGGTTCATCTTTTTTCCATTCTCCTTTTTTCATGGCCAAATGAATATCACCTGTATTGATTTGTTTGAATACAATGAGTTCAAACTGTCCATATTTAGTAGGCATTTGAACGGTAACTTCTTTTTCTATCAGCGACTCTTTTTTAAGTCTGTATTCAATTAAATCTTTGATAGAAACAATTTTGAGATCAAACTTTTTGGCAATCTCTATCAACTGCGGCAAACGCGCCATGCTGCCATCTTCATTCATGATTTCTACCAAAGCTCCAGCGGGTTCGAAACCTGCCAGCCTGGCCAAATCAACCGTAGCCTCTGTATGGCCAGTTCTTCTGAGCACACCCCCAGTTTTTGCTTTTAACGGAAAAATATGCCCTGGCCTGCCCAAATCCTCGGGCCTAGTTGCAGGATTCACCAGTGCCTGAATAGTTTTAGCCCTGTCGTGTGCAGAAATACCTGTGGTGCATCCGTTTCCTAACAAGTCGATGCTAACAGTAAATGCCGTTTCGTGCAACGAAGTATTATCGGGCACCATTGGTTGTAGTTGAAGTTGTGAACATCTTTCCTCAGTAATGGCAGCACAAATAAGACCCCTACCATGAGTACTCATAAAATTGATCACTTCAGGGATT
>JBBEBH010000031.1:0-23989 GCA_040882445.1 Ferruginibacter sp.
AGAAGGCTTGTTAAAAATATGGCAAGTGATGGAAAGCTGCATTTATAGGGGTTGTCATACAGAAGGTACTTTACCTGGAGGTTTACAAGTAAAACGGAGAGCTGCAGCCCTCAATAAGAAGTTGTTGTTGGGAAAACCATACAGCAACCAGAAAGAGTGGTTGGCGGCCATACAAACTGGCGGCCAGCATTTTCAGTATATACTTGATTGGGTGAGTTGTTTTGCATTGGCAGTGAATGAAGAAAATGCATCTTTTGGTAGGGTAGTAACGGCCCCCACAAACGGAGCCGCGGGTGTAATTCCTGCTGTGCTCATGTATTACATCATTTTTTGTGATGGCCATTCGGATGAAAAAATTATCAACTTTCTACTCACCGCTTCGGAAGTAGGCAGTATTTTTAAAAAAGGAGCCACTATTTCAGCTGCCATGGGTGGTTGTCAAGCCGAAATTGGGGTGAGTAGCGCCATGGCTGCCGCTGCCCTCACAGAATTGATGGGGGGCACCCAACGCCAAGCATTGATGGCAGCCGAAATTGCCATGGAACACCATTTAGGTCTTACCTGCGATCCAATTAAAGGGTTGGTTCAAATACCTTGCATCGAAAGAAATACCATGGGGGCCATCAAAGCCATCACCGCAAGTCAGTTAGCACTCCAAAGTTCTCCCGACTTTGCAAAAGTGAGTTTAGATGGCGTGATCAAAACTATGTGGGATACCGCATTAGATATGAATAGCAAATACAAAGAAACATCAGATGGCGGATTGGCCGTGCATATCCCCATCAGTTTAAGTGAGTGTTGATGAGCCCATTTAGGCAATATTATTGAATTATCTTTGCGGCATGGAATTGAACAATAGGAAGGCATATCATGAATATTATTTTGAAGCTACTTATACTGCGGGGATGGTATTGCAGGGTACTGAAATAAAGTCGTTGCGTAAAGGAAAAGCAAGCTTCAATGATAGTTATTGTTTGTTCAACAAAGGTGAGCTTTTTGTAAAAAGTTTGCACATCTCTGAGTACGCTTTTGGTACTTATACTAACCACGAACCTTTACAGGAACGCAAATTACTTCTCAATAAAAAAGAACTAAAAAAGCTAGAAGCCAAAAGTAAAGAAAAAGGCTATAGCATTATTCCGCTTCGAATTTTCATCAACGAAAAAGGATTGGCGAAAATTGATATTGGACTTGGTAAAGGAAAGAAAAACTACGACAAACGGGAAAGCATCAAAAGCAGAGAAAATGAACGAGACATTAAAAGAAAGTACGGTATTTAATGATTAGGTGTAAGAAAGCTGTTTCACATTTGAAATATATAGATCCTACTATACATTAAAATTTTTTTTCGTTTATCCATCAACGTTAACCTAATTATAAAAAATAAAAGCAGGCAAAGAGGTAGGTACTTTTTAATTGAACCCATATTTTGAAGATGGAAATCTATTACGGCTTCCAAACACTTCACAGCTTAGCATTTAAGAACATTTTTTGATCTCAAAATAGTTTACTATTTCTTCGGCAAAAAAATAACCTGAAACACTTATATGTATTGAGTTTAAAACCCTCATTACGATTTTAACTACAAAATCTGGGTTGAACTTATATCAGTTCTTAAAAAGTAGGAGCACACTGCTCATTTTTTCTTTTAAGTTTTTACGATGAACAATGAAATCTAGGAAACCGTGTTCTAATAAAAATTCGCTGCGCTGAAAACCAGGTGGCAGATCTTTTTTAATGGTTTCTTTTATTACTCTTGGTCCCGCAAACCCTATCAAGGCATCGGGTTCACCACATATAATATCACCCAACATCGCAAAAGAGGCCGTTGTGCCACCAAAAGTTGGATCGGTACACAAAGAGATATAAGGAATTTTTGCTTCCGCCAATCGGGTAAGTTTACCACTGGTTTTTGCCAACTGCATTAGTGAAAAGGCGCTCTCCATCATTCTAGCCCCACCGCTTTTATTGATGATCATGAATGGAATACGATGTTTAATGCAGTAATCGCAGGACCTGCAAATTTTTTCGCCCATCACACTACCCAAACTACCCCCAATAAATTCGAAGTCCATACACGCTATTACAAGGTCTAACCCATTCACCTTTCCATGAGCCACTGTAATACTATCGTGTACATTAGTTTTTTGATAGGTTTCTTCGAGCCGGTCTTTGTAGGGTTTCAAATCAACAAATCCTAAGTAATCTTTACTGCGGATGTTGGCAAATAATTCTTCGTACTGATTATCATCGAACAATATTTCAAAATATTCATCACTTCCAATGCGGTGATGGTTTTCGCATTTAGGACAAACAAACATATTTTCACCTAGTTCTGCTACAGTGCAAGTGTATTTGCAATTCGGGCATTTGGACCATAAACCTTCTGGCGCGTCTTTTTTATCTTTTGTGCTGGTTAAAATTCCTTTTTTAATACGCTTAAACCAGGATGATTTGCTTTCTTCAGCAACTCCATCTTCTCCTGCAAGGTTGGCATCAAAATCTTCTTCTCGGTTCATAGTTATTTTTTTTAGTAGTAAGTCTTTTATCATTAGCATAAGACTTAAATTCCGTCATCTATAAAAAATTAAACATTGTTTCGGATACAGACACTATTATATTTACAAATTCATTTTATTTGAGTATTTCGTAGTTTATTAGGAATTTCTATTAATGCAATTCAAATCATCAAAAGCAATTTCTAGTCTCTTAATTAAACTTTCCTCGCCTTTGCGCAGCCATACTCTAGGATCGTAATGTTTTTTATTAGGCTTGTCGGATCCATCAGGATTACCCAATTGTGCCTGCAAATAACCTTCGTATTTTTTATAGTTTTCCAGAATTCCTTCCCAGAAAGCCCATTGTAAATCAGTATCAATATTCATTTTGATGGCACCATAACCAATGGCTTCTCTGATTTGGTGTTGAGGTGAACCACTTCCACCATGAAATACAAAATAAACTGGCTTATTACCAGTACCTAATTTTTTTTGGATATACACTTGACTGTTATTCAAAATTTCAGGTCTTAGTTCCACATTACCTGGTTTGTATACACCGTGTACGTTGCCAAAAGCTGCAGCTATGGTGAACAGATTTCCTACTTTGCTCAATTCAGTATAAGAGTAGGCCACATGTTCAGGTTGTGTATACAGTTTATCGTTTTCTACCTCACTGTTGTCAACGCCATCTTCTTCACCACCAGTTACACCCAGTTCAATTTCGATGCTCATACCAAGAGGGGCTATGCGATTGTAAAATTCAACTGAAGTGGCAATATTTTCTTCAAGCAGTTCCTCACTTAAATCAAGCATATGAGAACTGTAGAGTGGCTGTCCTTTTTCTTTGTAAAACTGCTCCCCAGCATCAATCAATCCACTCACCCATGGCAACCATTTTTTTGAAGCATGATCTGTATGCAATACTACTGGAACGCCATAATATTTGGCCACATTATGAATATGCAGTGCACCTGAAACACCGCCTGCGATATTAGCTTGTAAATGATCGTTTGGCATCCCTTTGCCGGCAACAAACTGAGCACCACCATTACTGAATTGAATAATGACTGGAGAATTTACTTTAGCGGCAGTTTCGAGGGTAGCATTGATGGTATTGGTACCTATGCAATTAACAGCGGGGAGCGCAAACTCATTATTTTTTGCATCTTCGTACAATGCCTGTAGCTCTTCACCGTATAACACCCCAGATTTATATTTACTCATAGTTGCTTGTTTTTGTAAAAGTAAGAGAATTTAGCTTTTTACAATTTGTTATTTAATTCGTTTGTATTCAAATAAATGTAAGCAAAAGTTAGGGAATAATGAAGTGCAAGATCTACTTGTTGGTGGCGTATGGTTGAATTTTATGCATTAGCTGCTCAAAATACGAAGGTGCTTCTAAAAGTAAGCTGCCATACCAACTAAACATTTCTCCATTTACCAACAGTATTTGAACATCTGTTAGCAAAGCATTCAATTCATCAATATCGGCTTGTTTGAAAGGGTAGGGCTCGCTACTCAGCAATAAAACTTTGCAGGTAGATTGCCGAATATCCTGCACCGTAACTTCGGGATACCTGGTTTGCTTATCAAATACATTAGAGAAACCTGCATGTATCATCATATCATGAATAAAATTGTCGCGTCCAATGGTTATATACGGACTCTTCCATATCAAATAAGCCGCCGGAATAGGAGTCTTGTTTTGCAAAGTCAATGTTAATTGCTGAAAACCAACTTTTATTCTATTGCAAATAACCGAGGCTTGTGGTGTTCTTTTAGTGATTTTTCCAACCATTTCTATCATTTCTAAGGCTTGAACGAGGTTGTTTACATCAGTTAACAATACCGGAAAATCATTTGCCAAACTTTCTATTTGATCTTGAACATTCTCTTCTTTATTGGCAATAATTAAGTCTGGGTTTAATGACGTTAATTTATGAATATCAATGTTTTTAGTTCCACCGACTCTAATTTTATTGTAGTACCAATCGTTTGGATGAATACAGAATTTAGTGATACCAATGGTTTCTTTTTCTAATTCAAGTGTGTGTAGCAAAACGGTTATAGAGGGCACTAGCGATACAATTCGAACCGGTTTATTTGTAAGCGTATGTTGGGAAGATAAAAACATGCCCAAAGGTAGATTGAAACAGGGCAAAATAAAACTTCCACAGTAATTTGCTTGGCAAAACGCTGTGGAAGTTGATGCTTTTGCGACCACGGCCGCATTTCAGGAAGATTTTTATTGCTGAGGGGGCTCAGTACAGTAAATAAGTTGTTCCTGGTTTCAGATTCATTTTACAAAGGGTAAGAATTCTGTTTGGTTTACTTGGATATTGGTTTTTGGTTTTTTTTGTTAGGATTGGATTGGTTCGGTTTAATTGGATATTGGTTTTTAACTATTTGTCTTTAAAAGGATATTGTTTATTAAGTAACTTTCTGTTGGATATTAGTATTTGTTTTAAAAAAAGTAGAAGTTGACTGATATTGAATTTTAATGGCTTTCTAACCTACGGTTTGGGATATTGGAAGCACTTTTTTTTTGGTTTATCAGGATTTTGGACAATGATTGATATTTAATCTCTATCAATCAACTTCTGACACAAAGATGCAATGCTTTTTAAAAGTAAACAAGCGCGCAATTGCTCTTTTTTTGGGATGAAGTAATTACTACCAATGTAGTATTTCAACTGTTTTTCTGGCGAAGTCCTACTCATATAAGGTACGTATTTATACGATAGCGTAATTTTGATAAGTGTGGTTCTTAGTTCGAAAAATAGGCTACAACTCATTATAGGACTGACTTTACTGCAAAACGTATATTTTCTATATCGTTTATTGATGATCTTTAAATATGTATGGGTTATACCATTTATTATACCATTTATTATCCTATCATAAATATTTACACAGCTGTGATATTTTAAAGAAGCGGTAGGGAATTGTATGCTTTGTATCAACTTAAACCCCTGTAGTAAATGAATTGTTTCTTATTTCAGCGTTTCGTTTCTCACCATCATTGCTGTTAATAGGCAGCACATCTATCAAGATAAAAGAATGATTAGTTTGTTGGATTTTGATTAAATTATTTGAAACTGTTTGTTAGTTTCAAATGAGAAATATTTTTGAGTATTTTAATGGCTGATCAAGTAAAACGGGTAGAAAATTTAATTATAAAACTCCTCACCAGATGCTACTTCAAAAAATTGCAATTATTACTTGAACAGACAAATTTTTTTAAATATCCTTTGAACAATTATGTTTGAGTTAGTATATAGACTGAAATTGATATTTAATTTGGCCAATTTTTTTGTAGTGCTCGCCAAGGTGCTTTATATAAAGTAGGGTATTATAGTAAACAAACTATAACCATTTTATTTACAAATGAGGGCATAAAAAAACTTCCACAGGAGTTTGCTTTTGCAAAGAGGCTGTGGAAGTTTACAATTTTACCAATTGTTGATGTTGCCAATTGGTTTTTCAGGAATTGGTTTGTTTTTACCAGTTATTTCTGGTATAAATAATCTGTCCTGGTTTCAGTTCAAACGGTTTTTGCCATCGTCGCTGTGGTTAGCAGCATAGGCTTTAGGATATTGGTTTTAGTTGGTTTTCATTTTGTACCCATAAAATGGGTCTTTTTCAAAATATTGGATCTTAATTTGGTTGCTATCATCGCCTGTTACAGCATAAGCGGGATATTGGTTTCTTGGTTTTTCAAGGGGATAAAATATGATTGTTTTAGTCTTTTATTAAAATTAGAAGTTGACTGATATTGAATTTTACGGCTTTTCTTAGTTGGATATTGAAAACACTTTTTTGGTTTATTAGGATTTTTGGACAATGATTGATATTTAATCTCTATCAATCAACTTCTAACACAAAGATGCAAAGCTTTACATTACTAATCAATAGCATCTTTGCTCTTTTTTAGTAGGTATAGAAATACGGTAGTGTTAGTACATTACCAGTAAAAATGTAGGGATAGTTCCGATTCCAGCATTCGTAGTTTTACGTATAACCATCAACAAATGATAGGTACAAAAAAAGAATGGTATTGGCCACCATGCAGCACTGGTGAATATATGGTAGCTATCGTATAATTCCGAAACTATTATTTGGTCAAACTCTGAATAATATCATATTTGGTAACAATGTGATAAGAACCACTGTCGTCCTTGCTTAAAACAGCACCATTTTCTTTGTTAATGAAAGCACTCAAACGCTCTACAGGTGTTTCAAAAGCTACTTCCGGATAGGCTTTTTCCATTACATCAGCTACCAGTGCTGATTTGATATCTGTGTTATCTAAAATTTTGGTAAACAAACCACTTTCTGAAATAGCCCCTACATTGGTACCATTGTCGAATACAGGCACATTTTCGATATCATATTTCTTCATTAGTTTAATCGCTTCCATCACGGTTTGTTGAGGTGCTAAGCAGATGGTCTTTTGCGTTCCTCTGCCACTGGTTAGGTCTTTAAAAGTTTTCACTTCTAAAAAGCCTCTTTCCAACATCCATTCATCGTTATACACTTTTCCAACGTATCTACTTCCATGATCGTGAAAAATACAAACTACTACGTCGTCTTTTTTTAACGAATCTTTTAGGTTAAATACACCTTGCAAGCAGCTCCCTGCACTATAACCACAAAACAATCCTTCTTCCTTTGCAATTCGTCTGGTCATTACTGCACCATCTTTATCAGTTACTTTTGTAAATGCATCAATCACACTCATATCATAGTTCTCTGGTACAAAATCTTCCCCAAATCCTTCACTTATATAAGGGTATACTTCTTTCTGATCTAGCTCTCCTGTTTCAAAATATTTTTTTAGCAAAGAACCATAACTATCGATGGCCCATACTTTAATATTTGGATTTTTTTCTTTTAAATATTTACCCGTTCCTACAATGGTACCACCGGTACCAGTGGCTACCACCAAGTGCGTTATTTTGCCTTCGGTTTGTTCCCAAATTTCAGGTCCAGTTTGTTCGTAGTGAGCCTGTCTGTTAGCCAAATTATCGTATTGGTTCACATACCAGCTATTGGGCACTTCTGTGGCCAATCTTTTAGAAACAGAATAATAAGAGCGGGGATCATCGGGTTCTACGTTGGTAGGGCACACAATTACTTCAGCACCTACTGCTTTTAAAATATCTGCCTTTTCTTTACTTTGTTTATCGGTGGTGGTAAAAATACATTTGTATCCTTTTACACAGGCTGCTAATGCCAATCCCATTCCGGTATTACCACTGGTTCCTTCAATAATAGTACCACCTGGCATTATTTTACCTTCTTTTTCTGCTACTTCCAGCATATTAAGCGCCATTCGATCTTTGATAGAATTGCCAGGATTAAAATATTCAACTTTTGCAAGAACTGTACAAGGCAGGTTCTTGGTTATTTTATTTAATTGAATCAGGGGAGTGTTCCCAATGGTTTCTAGTATGTTATTCAGCCACATATGTTTTCAATTTTTGGGCAAGATAAGCAATTCTGCCAGAGCTTATTTTAGCAGAACTGTTTGCTTTCAATTACAGCAACGAATCCCCATTCTCTAAATTAGAAAAGATAGAGGGTGACTATGCTACCTTTTTGTGCAGATATAAATTTTGTTGTAACTATTTTGATAAATTAAAGATTTCGATTGCTTTTTTAATGTGATTGTCTTCTTTGTTCATCACCTGAAAATAACCATCTTGTCTAAATAGCTGCCTGCCAATAGCTGCCTTACTTGTTTGTATTATCCAGCTTTTATCTGCGGCTTCGAGCTTGTTGAGGTTGATAGAATCTTTAGCAGCTAATTCATTTAAGAACTGCCATTCTTTCTCACTCCAAACAAAATTATTGGCAAATGCTGTGGCCGTTTTATAAGTAGTTTTAAGCCAAGGGTTTCCTAATAAATATCGATATCCAAAATCGCTTATTACATTGCTTCGAAAAAATTTAGTAGCCGCAATACTTATTTTACTGGTATCAGCAGCTACAAACACATCGGGTGAAATGCCTCCGTTTCCGTAAATTATTTTACCAGCTTTTGTTTTATAAACTTTACCACTATCTGCTTTATTACTGTCGGCATTCACCAAAGATCCATTGTTGTTGCGGGTATAAATTTCTTCGTAATAAGCTTTCCCACCATTGTTGTAAGGCTTTTGTATACTTCTTCCTACCGGCGTGTAATACCTGGCAACAGTGAGTCGTAACCCAGCCCCGTTGGTTAAGTCATATTGTTCTTGAACCAAACCCTTGCCAAAACTGCGTCTGCCTATAATGGTTGCCCTATCCCAATCTTGCAAGGCACCCATCAATACCTCACTAGCGCTGGCACTGCCTTCGTTGGCTAATACCACAAGGGAACCTTTTTCAAAACCACCTTCGCGACGACAACGGTATTCTTTTTTGTCGGAATGATTGCCCTTTGTATAAGTAATTAGTTTATCACCTTCTAAAAACTCATCTGCAATTTCTACTGCTTCTTCTAGCACACCACCGCCATTATCTCTCAAATCGAGGATCAGATGTTGCAATCCTTTTTTCTTTAAATCTTCTAAACTCAACATAAACTCACGGTAGGTTTGTTTACTAAATTTATTGATACGAATAAAGCCCGTTTTGGCATTCATCATATAAGAGGCATCTATACTGCTTACAGGAATCATACCTCTTTTAACGTTTATATTTAATGGCTTTCCCAATCGAATAATTTGAAGGCTTACATGGCTGCCCATGGGTCCACGCAGAAAAGTTCTAATCTTGTCTGTACTTATTTTTTTGCCACTAATAGTGCTGTCATTTGCTTTTATAATTTTGTCGCCCACCTGTAACCCTGATATAAATGATGGACTATCTTTCAATACATTAATTACATGCAGAGTATCTTCCAAAATATTGAACTCGATTCCGATCCCAAAAAAATTACCTTGAATATCTTCATTAGCTGCTTGAAGAGTTTCGGCTGGTAAATAAACAGAGTGCGGATCTAATTTATACAACATGGCTTGTATAGCCGTGTCCGACAACGTATTCAGATCAACCGTATCTACATATCTATTTTTGATAATATCCATCACTTCCTGCAATGGACGTTTGTGTTCTAGGTAAAAAAAAGACTTTCCAGGTATTCCATCCCTTATTTTATAACCGATGAACATACCCGCAATCATAGTGACGCTAAATAATAAAGGTAGCCAGATATTTATTTTCTTTTTTTGCATGTTGCGTATGAATATTGAATAACTATTTTAGATTTACTGAATACGGGTACGAAGGTAATTTTTTGTTGCTTAAACTGTATTTTTTTATCCCTTTTGATAGGATTGTTTTAACTTACCCGCTAAAATACCAATGCGATGAAATCGATTTTGATAGCAGATAGTGGTTCTACCAAAACAGAATGGTGCCTGCTCCAGGATAATAAAAAAAAGAAAATAATTACCCAAGGGTTGAGTCCTTACTTTTTAAATGAAGATCAAATCAGCGATATATTGCTCAAAGAGTTGATACCTAAAATGAAGGAAGCAGCCCCCATAGAAATTTATTTTTATGGAACAGGCTGTAGCAATCCTGCTAATGCTGCCATCGTTAAAAAAGCAATTAAAAGGCATTTTAAATCGGCAAAAATAAATATAGAACACGATTTGATGGGTGCTGCCAAAGCATTGTGTGGTGATGAGAAAGGGGTTGCCTGCATTTTGGGAACTGGAAGTAATTCTTGTTATTACAATGGCAAAAAAATTGTAAAAAACAGTCCAGGCCTAGGTTACGTATTGGGCGACGAAGGCAGTGGTGCTTATATGGGCAAAAAAGTAATACAGTATTTTTTGTATAATACTTTTGATGAAGATATGATGGAGCGCTTTAAAGCTAAATTCAATACCAATTCTGTAGAAATTTTAGAAGCCGTGTACAAAAAGCCACTGCCCAATAGGTATTTGGCTAGTTATGCAATTTTCTTAGCAGAAAACAGGGGACATTATATGGTTGAAAACATCATTGAAGATGGGCTCAACGATTTTTTTTTCAACCACATTTATAAATACAGAGAAAGTTGGACGATGCCCATCCATTTTATTGGAGGTATTGCTTATGGTTTTAAAGACGTGTTAAAAGACCTTTGTATTTCCTATGAGTTAGAACTAGGAAAAGTTTTAAAGCAGCCGATGGAAGGATTGATAAAATATCATCAACAATAAAGATTAGATTAAGTATGGCATTTAAAAAAATAACAGAAACGGATTCATATTACAGACATCTAGAACAGATGTCGATAACTGAGATTCTAAGTAATATCAACAAAGAAGATGAAAGTGTTCCAGCTATCATCGCCCAACAAATTCCTCAAATTGAGACATTGGTAAATGCTGTATCAGACAAAATGCTGATGGGCGGTCGGCTTTTTTATATTGGTGCAGGCACTAGTGGCAGACTCGGTATTATAGATGCAAGCGAATGTCCGCCAACGTATGGTGTGCCTTATGGACTAGTGATTGGCATTATTGCAGGAGGCAACATAGCTATTACAGAAGCAGTAGAATTTGCAGAAGATGATACTACACAAGGCTGGCAAGATTTACAAGCATATAAAATTAATACGAATGATGTGGTGGTGGGTATAGCTGCAAGTGGTACTACGCCTTATGTGATTGCAGCATTGGAAAAATGCCGCGAAAATGGGATCATCACCGGGAGCATCAGTTGCAACCCCGATGCTCCTATCAGTGCAGCAGCAGATTATGCAATAGAGGTGGTGGTAGGTCCAGAATTTGTAACTGGTAGTACCCGAATGAAAAGTGGTACAGCACAGAAACTAGTTCTTAATATGATTTCTACCAGCGTCATGATTCAACTGGGCAGGGTAGAAGACAACAAGATGGTAAACATGCAACTCAGCAATGATAAACTAGTAGATCGGGGCGTAAAAATGGTGATGCAACACTTACATCTAACGGATTACGATTTGGCTAAAAACCTACTTTTAAAACACGGAACAGTAAAAAAAGCCATCGAAAACTACCACTCCTAAAATTTAATTTTTTCATATACACATTTGTTATAAATTAGTATTATTATTTAAATTAAATATGCTCTTATGAAATACAAAATTTTACTCTCTTCTCTTATTTTCTTAGTTACGTTTACAGCCAATTCACAAACAGCCAATAAAGCATTTGCCATTACCAGTGATGGAAATCAAGATCATATATGGATGAACATTCGTCAGGTTGATTTGAGTACTGGACAAATTACACAAACATTATTCCAAAGAAGCAAAACAAATTTTGTACTCACAGATGTGAATTCGAAAAAAGTAAGTACGGCTTCCTCTGTTGTGAACGGTAATATTTTTCAGTCGAAAGATTATCCAACAGGTTCAATGGTAGCAGCAGCCGCGTTTGACCGCAGAAGTAATAAATTGTTTTTTACTCCTATGCGCATAGGGGAGCTGCGTTGGTTAGATCTCAACATCAAAAATGAAACGCCGCAGTTCTATACTGCTTCATCTCCTGTGATAGATTTTGGTACTTCTATCGACGAAGCCTCTCATATAACTCGTATGGTTATTGCAGCGGATGGCTATGGATACGCCCTTACTAATGATGGTAATCATTTTATCAAATTCACAACTGGTAAAAACCCAGTGATTACAGATTTAGGTAATTTGATAGATAATGAAAAAAATAATGCGGTTTCTATCCATAATAAATGTACTAGTTGGGGTGGTGATATGCTAGCAGATGCATTCGGAAAATTATACGTTATTTCTGCCAATCATCATGTGTTTGTTATCGATATCAATAGTAGGGTATCTACTCACAAGGGTGTTATCACTAACTTGCCAAATAACTTTACTACAAATGCAGCTGCCGTAAATGAAGCTGGAGAAATAGTAGTTGGAAGCGCCAACGTTTTTGCAGGTTATTATAAACTTAATTTAACAGATCTCAAAGCTACACCCATAGAAGGTAGTGATAAAACGTACAACGCATCTGATTTAGCCAATGGCAATTTATTGTTTCAAAAAGAAGCTGATGCAGCCAAACAAAACGCTTTAACTACATCAGCACTTCCAGTTAATACATTCGGAAATTCAGATCAAAGAGTTTTTCCTAATCCTGTGATTTCCAATAATTTTAATGTCATTTTTGATACACCAAAAGCAGGTAACTACTACATCACACTCTCAGATTTGAGTGGAAGGATTTTACAAACCGAAAAAGTAAATATGGGAAAAGTTCAGCAGACAGAAAATGTTCAATTGAAAAGTCGTGCAGCAAAAGGAATGTATTTTGTTACTGTAGTGGATGAAGGGAAACAATTATTATTCAAAGAAAAAATTATCATTCAGTAACTCACTATGTTTTAGTGTTAATAAGTTGAAGGCTGTTGAAAAACAGCCTCTTTTTTTAGCCTGTTAATTGCCTGTAAAAATTGATAAAAAAACTTACTTTATTTCAAAATGATTATTTTTTAAAATCAATATTCAATCGTCTATGAACAAAAAGTTATATCGGTATAATTGGTTGATTATTTATTTAGTAATTATGTAGCAATGTTAAGTTAGTTTTTGCATAAGTGTAATCATAGTTTTGTGATATCGGTTAGTTGGCATCTAATTTCTGAGCTAATACATTAATAAAGCTGATAGAGCTTTGCATAAAAAACCTTTTTGATTCAAAATATTTTTATATTGCAAATACAATGAATGTAACCAACAGCAAATTCATCATCATAATATTAAATTGCATTCCCATATTGGGCGTAGTATTTTACAGCTGGGCGCCTTTCGAAATGTTTTGGTTATTTTGGGTAGAAACGCTCATAATTGCTCTATTCAATGCCATCCGCATTTTTTTTGCACAAAACCATCCAAAGGATCAACCCTTTAATTCTACAGAAAAAAAATACAACAAACTCATGTCGCTTAAATATATGGTTGCACGCATAGGTATATTTTTATTTTATTCTATTTTCATCATTACGTTCATAGGTTTTATAGGAAGTAAGGGACGATACCTAGAAATGTTAGGAATCATTTTTTTTCAAGATATCTTGTTTAATCTTGCGATAGCATTAATTGTGGTGAGCCAAACCTTTTACTTGATAAAATTTTACTTTATCAACAAGGCATATTTCTACGACAATCCAAAACAATACAATGCAATTTTTGATGGCCGACAAATAGTAATACACATAGCAATCGTTATAGGATCTTTTGGAGTGGCTTTTTTCTTTAAAGGCGATGAAAATGTTGGCTATGGGGCTATTTGGATGATTAGCATCCTATGTTTGTTAAAAATATTTTACGAAATCTATACGTTGAGATCAACAATACCCAACACCTGATTAAAGAGGATCTTCCATTTTTTTACAGACAATTGTAACCATTCTGTGATATATTTTTATACTTTTTTGATCATTTTTTAGGAGTTTTGTAAAAAATATAGTTTTTATTTTTATGCAAAACATCGAACCATATTATAACTGGCGTCATATGTACACGTCAGAAGAAGACAAAAACTCCCCATTTTTTGGAAGAACTTACAGCGAATTCGAATATTCACACACCTTGTACAATTACTACATACACCCGCAATGGGATGAATTTGGTAGTAAAACTTTGTACATGAAAATTATTTTTGCCGACTATGAAATGCAGTTTGTCATTATAGAATTGTTGGGAGAGTGGAATGATGCCATCGAAAATGATATCATGACTTTACGTCGCGATATCACCGATATCTTGTATAAAAAGGGAATTATTCAATTTATTTTTATTGCAGAAAATGTACTTAATTTTCATAGCAGCGATGATAGCTATTACGAAGACTGGCACCAACAATTAGAGGATGACAATGGCTGGATAGTTATTTTGAATATGCCTGAACAAAGCAAATATGATTTTAAAAAGGCTCGCCTTACTCAATACATAGAACTGTTGGAAATGGAACAATGGCGCACATTGAAGCCAGAACTTATTCACAAAACCATTCAACAGCTCATGAACAAAAGGCTTGATGTTTAAGAGTATTTCTTTAACTCGATGATATCCAAGGAAATAATTTTTTATTAAAACATCGTTTTTTATAATTGTGACGTATTTTTGTGAAAATTTTTTACAATATTCTTATATTTTATGACCTGGAAACAGTTTTTTACTTCTTCGATCGGCAAAAAATTCTCAATGGGTCTTACGGGCCTTTTTTTAATTACATTTCTCATAGTGCATGCAGGCGTCAACTCTGCTATATTCTTAAATGATGGAGGTGTTACATTCAACAAATTTGCTCATTTCATGAGCCACAATTGGATTATTCGGTTCCTTGAAATTGGCTTGATGGCCGGATTAGTATTACACATTGTACAAGGCCTAAGACTTTGGAAAGAAAATAGTGAAGCTCGACCCGTAAAATATTACGTAGAGAAACCTGAAAAGAATAGCAAATGGTATAGTAGGAGTATGGGTATTTTGGGCACACTGTTGCTGTTGTTTTTAATAATGCACATGGCGCATTTTTTTGTAGGTACTAAAATAGCATTGTATAGTGGTGATCAACCTCACAACCTATTCGATGAAATGAAAGTGATTTTTAGTGAGAAGTATATAGTGGCATTATATCTTATTGGTGTGGTTTCTTTATTCTGGCATTTATACCATGGTTTTCAAAGTGCCTTTCAAACTATGGGTATTCATCACAAGAAATATACCCCTATCATTCATGCGTTGGGAACAGGTTACAGCGTCATCATTTGCCTTTTGTTTGCATTGATGCCGATTGCAATACATTTAGGATGGATATCATAGAACTAAAATATCTGTTCATTTGTTACTTTATTGATAACTAAAAACTATTCAACAAAATTTAACTGACCATTATGCCTTTAGATTCGAAAATACCAACCGGCAACATGAACGAAAAGTGGAATGATTATAAAGGGCATGTTAAATTGGTGAATCCTGCCAACAAACGTAAACTCGAGATAATTGTAGTTGGAACGGGGCTTGCTGGTGCATCTGCAGCAGCCTCACTTGGCGAAATGGGGTATAAAGTAAAAGCATTTTGCTTTCAGGATAGTCCTCGCCGTGCACACAGCATAGCAGCGCAGGGTGGTATTAATGCAGCAAAAAATTACCAAAATGATGGAGATTCTGTTTTCCGTTTGTTCTATGATACCGTAAAAGGCGGCGATTACCGTGCACGTGAAGGAAATGTACATCGTTTGGCAGAAGTTAGCACATCTATCATCGATCAATGTGTTGCACAAGGAGTACCCTTTGCTCGTGAATATGGCGGGTTGCTTAGCAACCGTTCATTTGGTGGAACGCAGGTGCAACGTACCTTTTATGCAGCCGGTCAAACTGGTCAGCAATTGTTACTAGGAGCTTATAGTGCTTTAGAAAGACAAGTAGCTTTAGGTAACGTAACTATGTATAGTCGCCACGAAATGTTAGACGTTGTAAAGATCGATGGAAAAACAAGAGGAATTATTGCACGTGATTTGATAAATGGTAAACTAGAACGTCATTTCGGACATGCGGTTTTATTGTGCAGTGGTGGCTACGGCAATGTATTTTACCTAAGTACCAACGCCATGGGCAGCAACGTTACCGCAGCCTGGAAAGCACACAAACAAGGTGCCTATTTTGGTAATCCGTGTTTCACACAAATTCATCCTACTTGTATTCCTGTAAGTGGCGATCACCAAAGTAAACTTACTTTGATGAGTGAGAGTTTACGCAATGACGGTAGAATTTGGGTACCTAAAAAACAAAACGATACCCGCAAAGCGGTGGAGATTCCTGAAGAAGAAAGAGATTATTACTTAGAAAGACGATACCCGGCATTTGGTAACCTAGTGCCAAGAGATGTGGCTTCCCGTGCTGCAAAAGAAAGATGTGATGCTGGTTATGGGGTTGGAACTACCAAAATGGCTGTTTATTTGGATTACGAAGATGCAATTATTCGTTATGGAAAAATTGAAGCAGGAAAACAAGGAAATGGAACTGTAGATATGGCCACCATCAATGCTTTGGGCAAGGCAGTTGTGAAAGAGAAATATGGTAACCTCTTTGAAATGTATGAAAAAATTACCGGTGAAAACCCATACGAAATGCCGATGAGGATATATCCGGCCGTACATTATACGATGGGTGGTTTGTGGGTAGATTATGAGTTAATGACTACCGTTCCCGGATTGTACGCATTGGGTGAAGCCAATTTTAGCGATCATGGTGCCAACCGTTTGGGTGCATCTGCACTAATGCAGGGATTAGCGGATGGATATTTTGTAATTCCTTATACGCTGGGTAATTACTTAGCAGATGACATTCGCACCGCAAATATTCCAACTGACCATCCGGCATTTGTTGAAGCAGAAAAAATTGTGAACGATCGCCTCTATAAATTGATGAGCATCAAAGGAAAACAAACTGTAGAAAGCTTTCACAAACGATTGGGTAAAATTATGTGGGATAAATGCGGTATGGCTCGTAACGAAGAAGGTTTGAAGGAAGCTATCGCAGATATCCAAGAATTGAAAAAAGAATTCTGGAGCAATGTGAGAATACCTGGAGAAGTAAATGAGTTGAATACAGAACTAGACAAAGCTGGAAGAGTAGCTGATTTTATTGAGCTGGGAGAATTGATGTGTTTGGATGCTTTAACCAGAAATGAAAGCTGTGGAGGCCATTTCAGAGAGGAAAGTCAAACAGCGGATGGGGAAGCCTTAAGAGACGATGAACACTTTAGTTTTGTTTCAGCTTGGGAAAACAAAGGAGAATCTGGCTGGGAATTGCACAAAGAACAATTAGATTTTGAAGTGGTTAAACCAACTCAAAGAAGTTATAAGTAATAACATAAGAACTTGTAGATGAAGTATTTCTTAAAGTATTCATTGAAATCGACATACCATACAAACAATGTAATTAGCTTATTTTAGTACGTTTATTCAGCAACAGTATAATCAATTACTCAGATGGAACATTACCACATGAACTTAACGCTAAAAGTTTGGCGTCAGAAAAACAGCAAAGACAAAGGCCGGTTCGAAGACTATCGAGTAAATGATATTTCTTCAGAAATGAGTTTTTTAGAGATGATAGATGTGCTAAACGAACAGCTGATTTCTGACGATAAGGAACCCATCACATTTGATCACGATTGCCGCGAAGGTATTTGTGGTGCTTGCAGTATGTACATCAACGGTCAGGCACATGGTCCGTGGCAACAAAATACCACCTGTCAATTACACATGCGTGCGTTTAAAGACGGTGATACCATCGTAGTAGAACCATGGCGTAGCAAGGCTTTTCCAGTTATTAAAGATTTAATGGTTGACAGGTCTGCCTTCGATAGAATTATACAGGCGGGTGGTTATATCAGTGTGAATACGGGAAATGCTGTAGATGCAAATTCTATTCCTATTGATAAAAAAAATGCAGACGAAGCGTTCATGGCTGCAGCCTGTATTGGTTGTGGTGCTTGCGTTGCTACTTGTAAGAATAGCAGTGCCATGTTGTTTGTAAGTGCAAAAGTTTCTCAGTTAGCATTGTTGCCACAAGGAGCACCCGAAAGAGAATCGAGAGTATTGAACATGGTGGCACAGATGGACAAAGAAGGTTTTGGCAACTGCACAAATACCTACGCATGTGAAGCAGAATGCCCAAAAGGAATTTCTGTATCAAATATTGCCAGGATGAACAAAGAATACTTATTCGCTGGTTTAAACACAGAATCGTAATAAAAAATAAATTTTTACTAAATACCTTCCGCTTGGAAGGTATTTTTTTGCAGCTAACCGATAGGAAATACAGTTTAGGATAATAGTACTAATTTTAATTCGTTATAATCCAAACAATTATTTGAACCTACCAAGGATATACCTGCTGCTATTGAGCATATTACTGGCGCAATTGCTATATGGGCAAAATGGCAACGCACCTGCATCTAATCTGCGTAAAAAAATAATTCAAGTAATCAAGGAGCCTATAGTGTTAGACACCTTGAGTATTGCACCCGGAACTTTTAGTATCAATGGTATTTCTGAAGATTTTTATATGCTTGATGAGATCAATGCAACGCTTCGATGGATTCAATTACCCCCTATAAATATTGTAACGGTGCATTATCGTGTATTTCCCTACAAACTTAATGCCGTGATGAATAGGTTAGAGTACGATAGTATTCGAAATAATTTTTTGGCAGAAAAAGCCATCAAATTGCGAACGGGCAATAATTCGGTTAACCCTTTTATGGATTTCGATGGCTTAAAAAGTGAAGGTAGTTTTGGAAGAGCCATCTCTTTTGGTAACAACCAAGATGCAGTGGTAAACAGCAGCATGAATTTACAGCTCAACGGATTCATTGGAGATAGTTTAGAACTAACGGCTGCTATCACCGATAATAACCTACCCATTCAACCCGATGGCAATACACAAGATCTGCGCGACTTTGATCGCATTTTTCTGCAGGTGAAAAAGAAAAAATGGCAAGTCAATTTCGGTGATATTGATATCCGCCAAAGTAAAAACTACTTCTTAAATTTCTATAAAAGACTTCAAGGCGTTTCCTTTATTACAGATAATAAAATAGGCAAAAATAGTAGCAACTCTTTACTTGCCAGTGGGGCCATCGCTAAAGGGAAGTTTACCAGAAACTTTTTAACTGCACTCGAGGGTAACCAAGGCCCCTATAGATTACAGTCTGCCAACAACGAATTATTTTTTGTAATTCTGGCTAATACCGAAAGGGTTTTTATAGATGGAGTTTTACTGGTAAGAGGTGAAGATCAAGATTATGTGATCAACTACAATACAGCCGAGATAACGTTCACGCCTAAAAGAATGATTACCAAAGACAGCAGAATTCAAGTTGAGTTTGAATACAGTGATCGAAATTTTTTAAACTCACAAATATATCTGTCAGATGAAATGCGACTCGGAAAAAAACTATCAATAAACGCCGGAATTTACTCCAATACTGATGCAAGAAATTCTGCCATCGATCAAACACTAGATGTAGTTCAAAAACAGTTTTTAGCGGATATTGGCGATAGCATCGGTAGGGCATATTATCAAAATGCCGTCATAGATACTTTTTCAGCCGGTAAGATTCTCTACAGAAAATACGATACAACCTACAACGGAATACAAACGGTGGCAATCTATAGCCAATCAAACGATCCTTCGCAGGTGTTGTATAACCTTGGCTTTAGCTACCTTGGGCCAGGCCAAGGTAATTACCGGCAGTTGCTAAATGCTGCCAATGGTAGAGTATTTGAATGGATACAGCCCGATGCCAACAACCAACCTCAGGGCGATTGGGAGCCGGTTACATTATTGGTAACACCCAAACAGTTACAAGTGTTTTCATTGGGTGCCAATTATCAGCTTAACGCAAAAACCTTGGTTCAAACAGAAATGGCCATGAGCAAGTATGACGTGAATTTGTTTTCATCTAAAGACAAAGGCAATGACAATGGCTATGCGGCTAAAGTAGCCATAACAAATGAGATTGCCACGCTACAAGTAGCTGGGAAAAAGTTACAATTACAAACCAATGTTGGCTATGAATATGTACAAAGTAGATTCAAGCCATTGGAACGCTTAAGGAAAGTAGAGTTTTTGCGCGACTGGAGTTTACCATTCGACAGACAGGTAGCAGATGAACACATTACTACAGCCGGAATTAGAATGGGCGACTCTGCAGGAAATTTTGTGCGCTATGAAATAGTAAATTATATCCGAAGCGATGCGTTCACAGGTTGGATGCACAAACTGCAGCAATACCAACTCGTTAAAGGTTGGAAAATTGCTTCTTTGGTTACGCTCAGTAAAATTGATGATCAGCTGGCAGAGGGTAGTTTTGTAAGGCCTTATGTTGATGTGAATAAAGTATTCTCCAAACTTAAAAATTGGGAAACAGGTTTCAAGTACACTGGAGAACACAATAAATTATTTAATAAAACAACAGATACCTTAACATCTTTAAGTTTTGCCTTCAACATATATGAATTATATCTACGTACCAATCAGCAAAAACAAAATAAGTTGGGTGTTTCTTATTTTAGAAGAAATGATTTATTGCCGATTGGAAGTTTTTTAAAGCAGGCTGATAAAAGCAACAATTATAACCTGTTTGCGGAGTTGATGAAAAATGAAAGACATCAGGCAAGGTTTAGTGTGAGCTTTCGGGAGTTGAAGGTAGATGATCCAATCCTCAGCCGGCAAAAGTCCGACCAAAGCATCCTTTCCAGAGCTGAGTATTATGTAAATGAATGGAATGGATTTTTAACAGGTAATGCTTTGTATGAACTGGGAAGTGGACAAGAGCAAAGGCGAGAATTTTCGTATGTAGAAGTTCCGGCAGGTCAAGGACAATTTACATGGATCGATTACAATGGCAATGGTATTGCCGAACTCAACGAATTTGAAGAGGCATTGTTTCAGGATCAACGAAAATATATTCGTGTATTTTCGCCTTCTAATCAATACGTAAAGGCAAATTACCTACAATTCAATTACAGCATCAGCTTGTCACCAAAGTCATTGCTAAAGCCAGAAAATAGTAGGCGGGGCTGGAAAAAAATTGTGTACCGAACCAGTACAAGCTCTGCATTACAAATTAATAAGAAAGTACAAAGCGACGGGAGCTTTTTATATAATCCATTCGAAAAAGATCTGATAGATACTTCATTAATTACACTCAATTCGTTTGTTTCAAACACCGTTTTTTACAATAGAATCAGCAGTAGGTGGGGCATGGAATTCACCCACAGTCAAAACTCCTCTAAAGCCCTATTGGCCTATGGTTTCGAAAGTAGAAAGTTAGATAATATCACTGCTAAGTTGAGGGTGAATTTGAAGAAAAACTTTCAAAGCAACCTTAGCTTAAGAAAAGTGCAATCTGCCCTAAACACCAGTAATGCCAAATTTGATAATCGCAATTACGATATCGAAAGTTATAGCATCGAACCTAATATTTCTTACATATACAAATCGAATCTTAGGGCTAGTTTGGGTTATTTGTTGTCTTTCAAAGAAAATAGGATCGACTCTTTGGAACGTGCCAACAACAATGCACTCAAAGCTGAAATTAAATACAACACTTTGGCCAATAGTAGTATCACTGCCCGCCTCACCTACGACCAGATATCCTTCGAGGCTTATGCAGGTGCAGCCAACACAACTGTAGGTTATATTTTATTAGATGGGTTGCTGCCGGGTAAAAATTATTTATGGAATATTGATTTTACTAAACGCATCGCAGGCAATATTGAGATGAGTATCAATTACGAAGGCCGAAAACCAGGTACTTCTAAAATAGTACACATTGGCAGAGCTTCTATTAGAGCGCTGTTTTAAAAAATGGTTGTATAAGATGGCCATTCATATTTACCATAATATTTATAAAAACTAGTATTGTTATTAAGATCTTCTATAAAACGATACTTACAAATTTGTGCAATGCTATGGTGCATACTTATTACTTTGGCTATGCTTGCCAATTACACTGCCAGTAGGGTCGCAAAACGATTATCTACTAAAGATATTACAGCTCCCAAATACTAATAGTTAGGTATGAATGATGTGCAATAGTATTAATAACTACCTAATAAAAAGGGCTAAACAATTACGTTTAGCCCTTAAGGTTATATACAAATGATACTTTAAAGTACTAGTACTTTTTCGCTAATGACTATTTTATTATTTTGATTGGTCAACGTTACGATATAAGTCCCTTTTCCATGATTCCGAACATCAACGTTCATTGTTTGATAAGGTATATTGATATCAAATGTTTTGCTATAAACCCTTGCTCCCTTGGCATCATGCACAGTTATTGTATTTTTTACTGCTCCATTGCTATAATATGCAACCTGAAAACTACCCTTGTTGGGGTTGGGATAAATAAAAAGTTTATTAGAGGCAGAGTCAGCAATAGATAGTAATGATGAACTGTTACTACAACCTGCACCATTCGTTACGGTTACACTGTAATTGCCCAACTGATCTACGTTCACAGGTAATGTTGATCCTGTTACAGCATTGAGCAGGTTACCATTTCTAAACCAGGTATATGTTACTGGAACGGTAGAACTGGCGTTGAGAGTAGTATTTAAACCTGGGAATAATCTAGTGTAAGGAAATGCAGATAATGTTACAGTTGGCTTTGGTGTAACATTCACCAAAGTGGATGCCGATGTATTGCGGCAACCATTTGTATTGGTTACGGTTACGCTGTAATTGCCAGCAGTAGATGTAGTAATATTTTGACTAGTTGCTCCATTACTCCATAAGTAAGTACTACTAGGGCTAGCGTTCAGAACCACATTGCTGCCTTCGCAGAAACTGGTTGGTCCGGTAGCAGTGATCACTGCAGAAGGCAGCGGGTTTACGGTTACCAAAGTGGGTGCAGATGTATTAACACATGCATTACCTTGATTTACCATCACTGAATATGAACCAGCATTGCTAACAGTAATAGAAGGGGTTGTGGCACCATTACTCCATATATAGCTATTACCTGCTGTTGCAGTAAGTGTTACATTGTTGCCTTGGCAAAAAGTAGTGCTGGTATTGGAAGTAATATTGATAGTTGGCAAAGGATTTACTGTTACCATTGTTGGTGCAGAAGTATTGATACAACCACCTCCCTGATTTACAGTAACCGTGTAATTACCAGCTGTATTTACAATAATTGAAGGAGTAACGGCACCATTACTCCATGTATAACTATTTCCTGAACTCGCAGTGAGTGTAACACTTCCTCCGGTACAAAACGTGGTAGCACTACCAGTGGTAATAATAGGAGCAGCTGCACCTACGATGGTAAGGGTAACTGGTGTTCTGCTATTGCTTTCGCAGTCGGTGCTCGTATTTCTACTGGCGGCATAATAAGTTACCGTTCCCACACTGTTTAATGTAGGGGTAGGCACTATCAATCCACCTGAGGCTGCTTCATACCAAATTACTTCAAAACCAGCTGGTACAGTGGCACTAGCAGTAAGAATGGGTAATGGATTTGGGCTGCAATAAGGTTGAGTTTGATTGCCGCCACTAACAGGTACTGCAACAGCTGTATTACTAAAGCTAATGGCTAATGAGGAGGTACTAGTTTGACAGGAACCCGCAGTAGCAAATACGAGAATGTTTCCGCTGGTACTTCCAACCAAATAATTCACTGAAATGGTATTGGTACCTTGACCGCTTGCAATTACAGCTCCTGCAGGAACCGTCCAGGTATAGGAACTAACTCCAGGAATTACAGGCACTGTGTAAATTATATTGTTGACAGCACCACAGATGATGTTATTACCATCAATAGATCCAATTGCTGCAAGACCAGTGGCAGAAATTACCCTACTAATGGCGAGGGATCTTTCACTCACAGCACCCGTGCTGCTGTTTTTTGCTATTATGCTAAACCAAATCGTAGCACCCGGGCTAAGACCAGTGGCTGTATATGTGGTTGCTGTAATAT
>JBBEBH010000032.1:0-23162 GCA_040882445.1 Ferruginibacter sp.
TGCACAATCGTTTAAACCAAATCTAATCAGCTTTTGAGTACTCAAGTGCCATGCTTCTAATTCTTCAAATACATCTTTAAGTTCTACGCCGTAGGCTCCAATATTTTGCATGGGACTTGCCCCAACATTACCCGGGATCAGCGATAAATTTTCGACGCCTCCTAAATTTTTAGTAATACAATACTGCACAAATCTATCCCACGATTCTCCTGCACCTGCTTTTAGATACACAAAATCTGCATCTTCTTTTACCATTTCAATTCCTTTGATTTGATTTTTCATCAGCAATCCATCATAATTTTTTGTAAACAACAGATTACTTCCTCCTCCCAATATCATACTAAGGTGAGGATGGTTTTTATCATTTGCAAAGGCATACAAAGCGCTTAATTCATCTACATCACTAAACGTGGCAAAATACCTGGCGGCCACATTGATTCTAAAAGTATGGAGCGATTTTAATGATATATTTTCTTGTATGTTCATATATACTTTGAAATATATTTTCTGTAAAATAAACAATTATATAGTGGGTTACATTGCATCTACATCTGCTACTACTGATACACTTTTAAAAGATTTTTCGCTTTGCAAAATATTGATATGATTGCGAATTACTTTCCGATAGGTTTTACTCATACCGGGTTCTTTGGGAAGTTTCAACATGATTTCCATAATATAGAGATTGCGTTTTCTTCCAACCATGGGGGCTGCAGGCCCAACTACATATGACTTCAAATCTTGTTGCAGCAAATGAACCAATTGATCAGCAGCGGCATCCACCGTATTTTTATCTTTATGTTTTAAGGTAAGCATGATTACTCTGCTAAACGGCGGATAAAAGAATTCTTTTCTATTTGCAATTTCATAACTATAAAATTTTTCAAAATCGTGTTGTTGCACTAAATGTAATACTGGGTGTTGCACGTTCATGGCCTGAATAATTACTTTACCCTGTGCATGTTTTCTACCAGCCCGTCCGCTTACCTGCTCCATCAACTGAAAGGCTCTTTCATTGGCCCTAAAATCGGCAAAACTCAATAAGCCATCTGCATCCAGAATACCTACTAAACTTACGTTTTCGAAGTCGAGCCCCTTTACCACCATTTGGGTACCTACCAAAATATCGATCCGATGTTGTTCAAACGAATGAATGAGGTTATCGTGCGCCGTTTTACCCCGTACACTGTCAACATCCATTCTTGCAATTTTAAATTGCTTAAAGTCTGTTTCAAGTTGTTCCTCAATTTTTTCGGTACCAAAATTCTTCTCCAACCATGTTTGCGTTTGACAGGCTGGGCAAGTAACCAATTTAGGATAAGTACTTCCACAATAATGACAGTGCAGCTTGTTACTGTATTTGTGCAAGGTAAGCGACACATCACAGTGAGTACACTGAGGAATAAAACCACAAGTACCACAAATCAAATAGGGATTATACCCTCTTCTGTTTTGGAAAAGAATGACTTGTTTGTGATTGTCTAATTCTGTTTGAATGGCTTGTTGTAATTGTGGACTGATCATTACCTTTCCCTTTTGAGCTACCTGACGAGTATTGATGATTTCTATTGCAGGCAATAATAACCCGCCAAACCTTTCATCAAGGTACACAAGCCCATATTTATTTTGTTTAGCATTAAAATAACTCTCCAATGAAGGCGTAGCGCTTCCTAATAATACTTTGGCATCAAATAAGGATGCATAAAAAATGGCTGCGTCGCGTGCATTATACCTTGGAGCTGGATCCTGCTGTTTGTAGGAAGAGTCGTGTTCTTCATCTACAATGATGAGACCGAGCTGCTGAAAGGGCAGTAAAAGGGCGCTACGGGCGCCAAGAACGATCTTAACCTCGCCAGTTCTAATTTTATTCCACAATTCAATACGTTCTTGATTATTAAATTTAGAATGGTAAATGGCGATGTTGCCACCAAAATGTTTTTGTAATCTTCGTATCAACTGTGCCGTTAGTGCAATTTCGGGAAGGAGATACAACACCTGTTTGCCAGAATTGAAACTAGCCTGCATCAATTTTATGTACAACTGGGTTTTACCACTGCCGGTAACTCCATGCAACAAGCATACATTTTTCTTTTCAAATTGTTGAACCAGTGAATCTAAACAGGATTGTTGTTTTTGGCTTAAGGTAAAATCGATGATTATTTCTTTGGGAAGTGTGGGTATTCTATCAACCGCTCTTTTTTGAACTAATAAAATATTTTTATCGCAAAGCCCTTTTAATTGTGCTGCAGTTGCATTTGCTTTTTTTAAAAGTTCTGCTTGCACTACATCACCAGTTGTTTTTTGGAGGTGGAGGTAAGCTAGCAAAAGATCCATTTGTTTGGGCGCCCCCTTCCATTCGTTGAACAAATGACTGAGTGCATTTTCTGACAGATATTGAGGCGCCAACAGCACATACGATTCCTTTTTAACCTTGTAACGTTCGCTGAGCTCTTCCCAGATAAAACATACATTTTTATCAATCAGTTTTTTGATCACGGGATACACATGTGTTACATCTAATATCTGCTGCACTTCGGTAAGTTGCAATTGTTTTTTTAGTTGTAGTGCCTCGGCTACCAAAAACTCTTCATCATTTAATTCTGAAAAATCGTCACCGATGCTTTCATTATAGATGAGGATGGTTTCACTATTTAGTTTAAAGTTGGCAGGTAATGCAGCTGCCATTACTTCTCCTTCGGTACACATATAATACTCACTCATCCATTCCCAAAAACGAAGCTGTTGAGGATACAACAAGGGCGCATCATCCAATACATTTAAAATAGGTTTGGTGGGATAGCTTGGTTTTTCGGTGATGATAGCTTTGATGATACCTGCATACTTTTTGTTTTTGCCAAACATTACTTCTACCCTACAGCCTATTTGTACTTTTTGTAACAATGCCTCAGGTACTGCATAAGTATATACGGCAGGCAGGGCCAGTGGAAGTACAACGTATGCCCAATGTGTAATGGTTTCATCTTTAAATAAGCTGGCCGGCTGTTCGTACATGCAATAATTTAATGTTAAAGGTAAATTTCTTTAGGCGGTTCTACTATCAGTCTTTTATCCAAGCAGCGTTGTATCTGCGTAACCCATCGTTCATTATTTGGTACACTTTTTCTTTGAGTGCTGAAGTTTGATCTACGGTATAACCTTCTACCGATACTTCGGCTAAGTAAATAGCTCGGGATCTTCCGGGATTTATACTGAATAAAGATCGATAATGCATACGATCCAATGCATCTAGAAACAAAACGGGCTTAATGGGTGTTTGTGTTTCAATTGCTATACGAAAAGCACCATCATAAAAACTTTTCAGTGCAGTATCCCCCATATTAAAAGTGCCTTCCGGAGCAATGACTACAGATATATTTTTTTTCAGAACTGCTTTAAGGGTAACCACACTAGCGGCCCGGTGAGTGGCATCGCTTCGGTCAACAGTAACCACAGCCTTTTTATATATGTAACCGAATATGGGCACTTTTGTCATTTCCGCTTTTCCCAGTACCCGAATGTGTTGATATCGAAAGGCTGTCATCAAAATAGGAATATCCATATACGAAATATGGTTGAAGACAAATATACAGGGATGGGTGGCATCATGGGGCGCTTCAAAACGGTTTTGATGGCGGATACCCCAAAATAGCAAACAGGCATTTGACCAAAAACGGCAAATGGCGTAAATCATATTGCCTCCTTTTTCTTTTCCAAAAAAAGAAGCTACTATTACAAGTGGTAATAAAATGAACATCAAGGCTAAAAAAATCAAAAAAGCGTAAATAGTAAAAACGACCTGAGTAGGTATACTGATAAATTTCATTGGGTACAAATATAAAAGGTTTTGATATCTTAGAAATACGCTTTTGAAGTTAATAAGCATCCAAGTAACTCGTTAACAAATAGATTCATAAACCAGAAAACCAACATAATTTGTAAAGATGTATATAATTGAGGCCCAGAAAGGGTAATATCTTTGATACCTCAACTTAAACCAGCTTTAATATGTATTAAAAAATATATAAAACAGGTATTCTAAAGGATGTCAACCGATTGAAAATGAACTGAAAGTGCGTTGATAAGGGAAGTATTCAAAAAAATTGATGAAAGTTTTAGTAAAAGCGGCTCTTTTTAACTACAAAACCCTACCTTTGCCGTCCTAAATTCGGGTATGTTATGTTAGCAGTAGTAAAAATCGCAGGTCAGCAATTTAAAGTAAAAGCAGGAGATAGCCTGTACATTCCTCATATTGAGGGTAAATCTGGAGATTCTTTAGAATTTACAGATGTTCTGTTTACCAGTAACGGCGATTCTATCGTTATTGGAGCAGACGTAAAGGCTGTTGTAAAAGCTGAAATTGTAAATGACCTTGTTAAGGGCGAAAAAGTAATCGCTTTTAAAATGAAAAGAAGAAAAGGTTTCCGTAAAAAGCACGGACATCGTACGCAGTACACTCACATCAAAGTAACTGCAATTGCTTAATTAAAGTTGAGTGGTTATTTCGACATTTTTATTCTAAATATTTGTTGAATAAATTGTTGAAAACAACAAACTAATTCAACAAAAAAACAACGTAAAAAATGGCACACAAAAAAGGTGAAGGTTCCGTAAAAAACGGTCGTGATTCACAAAGTAAAAGATTAGGTGTAAAAATATATGGTGGTCAGGCTGCAGAGTCTGGAAATATTATTATCCGCCAACGCGGAACAGAATATCATCCAGGAAAAAATGTTGGTCTTGGTAGAGATTTTACCATCTTCGCACTCACCGATGGAGTAGTTGAATTTAAAAAAACCAAAGGCGACAAAACTTTTGTTTCTGTGGTTGCGGTGGAAGCCACTGCATAATTTTTTAATATTTTTTTTGGTATTATCAAAATAGTATTTATTTTTAATTATTATTTACTAACCAATTAAATTCTTAAAAAATGGCAACTGCAAAAAAAGCCGCTCCTAAAAAAGCCGCTGCAAAGAAAGCCGCTCCTAAAAAAGCTGCTGCAAAAAAAGCTGCTCCTAAAAAAGCTGCTGCAAAAAAAGCTGCTCCTAAAAAAGCTGCTCCAGCAAAAAAAGCTGCTCCTAAAAAAGCTGCTCCTGCGAAAAAAGCCGCTCCTAAAAAAGCTGCAAAGAAAGCTGCTGCAAAAAAGAAGTAAGCTCTTTATCAAAGCAATTAAATTTGAAACCCCGGTTCATCCGGGGTTTTTTTATACCTGTAACTCAATACTGTACTGCTTTTTATGGATATTAATGTATCAGAAATAAATCAAAATATAATAGCAATTTGTTTAATCGATACTTTCACTTACAATAATCTGTAATTTTGAAAAATGGATAATTATCAAATAGCCGACAATTTTTCTTTGCTTGCAAAGCTGCTCGACATTCATGGAGAAAATAGTTTCAAATCAAAATCTTATGCAAGCTCTGCGTTCGCTATTGAGAAATTAAATCTTCCGTTGACAGACACGCCAAGAGAAAAAATAGCCACCATAAAAGGTATCGGAACATCGGCTGCACAAAAAATAATAGAGCTGTTAGACACCGGCAAATTAGCTGGCCTAGAAGAAATCATTCAAAAAACACCCCCCGGAATCATCGAAATGCTCTCCATAAAAGGGATTGGTCCAAAAAAAATTAACACCATTTGGAAAGAGATGGAGATTGAAAATGTGGGTGAATTATTATATGCTTGCAAAGAAAACAGATTAAAATTATACAAAGGGTTCGGAGAAAAAACTCAAGCCAATATTATAGACACGATTGAATTTTATCAAAAGAGCAAAGGAAGTTATTTATATGCACAAGTTGATACAATTGCTCCGCTTATCAGCGATTTTTTAGGTAAAAAATTGGAGGGAATTCAAATAGCCATTACGGGTGCATTTATGCAGCAAGAAGAAGTGATTCATGAGCTAGAATATGTGGTAGCCACAACAGCCGAAAATATTGAAAAAATATTATTGAATGCCGAGGGTATTTCGCTCGAAGAAAGTAGCGAAAATATGTTACGCTACAACAGTAGTGCAGGCATCAAAATAAAACTCTACCCTGCTACACAAAACAGTTTTTTTAGCACCCTTATTCGTACGTCTTCTTCTGTATCTTTTGGAGCAAAATTGGAGCAAGAATACCCCCATATATTCGCTGAAAATAGACAGGATGAAGTAACAAGATTTGAAAATGCAGGATTACAATATATTCCTGCTGCTTTACGCTACGATGTGAGTTCGATTTCGCTTGCAAAGAACCGTCAACTGCCTCAATTGATTCAACCAACTGATATCAAAGGTATCATTCATTGTCACAGCAACTGGAGTGATGGCAGTAACACACTAGAAGAAATGGCCAAAGCTGCTATAGAGCGAGGTCTACAATACTTAGTGATCAGCGATCATAGCAAATCAGCTTTTTATGCACAAGGATTACATGAAGACAAAGTGAGAGCGCAGCACCAGCAAATAGATGAACTGAACCAACTACTTTATCCATTTAAAATTTTTAAAAGTATTGAAAGCGATATTTTAAATGATGGTTCATTAGACTATAGTGAAGACATATTAGCTAGTTTTGATCTGGTGATCGCTTCTATACACAGTAATCTTAAAATGACCGAAGAGAAAGCCATGATGCGCCTGATGAAAGCCATTGAAAATCCTTACACCTGCATCTTGGGCCACTTAACCGGCAGATTGCTGCTCAGTAGGCCTGGATATCCTATAAACCACCAGCGCATCATAGATGCCTGTGCCGCCAACCAAGTAGTAATAGAATTAAATGCCCACCCCAGCAGGTTAGATATAGACTGGAAATATATTAAACAGGCAACAGAAAAGAATGTAATGATCTCCATCGACCCAGATTCACACCATACAGATGGTTTGGATGATACAAGGTTTGGTGTGATGGTTGCACAAAAAGCCATGTTGCAGCCCAAACAAAATCTGAGTAGTTTTTCTTTAATAGATTTTGAAACATTTTTACATGCAAGAAAAAAAGGAAAGCAATTGTAAAAAGTAAAATAAAGTTTAAACTTCTTAAAAGTAATATAACCGATTTTCTGCTTCTCATTACAAACAGGTAGTGGTATTGGAAAATAGCATTAATTATATTATGAGATAAATAGGATGTTATCACTCTACTTTCCTTAAAAAAGGCAACTTTACAAAGAAGCTGGTGCCTGCCCCTTGGTTGGTTTCAAACCAAATTTTACCCCCCATTTGTTCAGTGATTCGCATACACATCGCTAACCCTAAACCTGTACCTGATGTTTTGGTAGTAAAGTTGGGCATAAATATTTTTTCTTGAACGTTTTCAGGAATGCCTTCTCCATTGTCTGTGATCTTTACCAAAACATGTTCATTTTGCAGAACGGTACTTATTTGTACTTCTGGCATTTTGCCTTCGGGTACAGATTGCAATGCGTTCTGTATAAGGTTTGTAAACAATCTGTTGATGTGCGTTTTATCTGCAAACAATTCAATGGCTTCATCTAATAACTGCCATCGCATAAATATTTTCACATTGCCTTCGTAAAGTCTGCGTATACCCTGCAAAGATTCTGTTAAATTAAGCTTTTCTTTTCTGGCATTTTCTATATTAGCAAACTGACTAAACTCACTGGCGATATTACTGAGGTGATCTATTTGTTCTACTAAGGTTTTGGCCACACTTGCGGTGAGTTGCTTTACATCAGGAGAATTATTTTGGATAGACCTTTGCAAAAATTGCATACTCAACTTCATAGGAGTTAGTGGATTTTTAATTTCGTGTGCCACTTGTTTCGCCATCTCCCGCCACGCACCCTCCCTTTCTGTTTTTGCTAACGCAACAGCACTCTCATCAAGCTTTGAAAGCATCTTGTTGTATTCATTTACCAAACTACCAATTTCATCATTGCCTGTCCACACAATGGCAGCATTCACTTTACCTAAATGAATATCTTTCATTTTATCTCCAATTACTGCTAATGAATATGTAATTCTGTTAGCAATGAACAAAGCCACAATACCTGCAATTAGGAAAATAAACGCGTTTAGGTTGATGATGGTAACGAGGAAGTTGGCAATTTCCTGTTGCAGTTTACTTTCAGAAGTAAAGTAAGGAATGTTGAGATACGCAGCAGTATTACCATTAGCATCAAACACAGGAACATAGCTGCTAACAAATGCAAGGTTACCAATTTTTTCTTTTTGAAAATATTGAATTTCTCGCCTATCATGTAAGTGATAAAAAGCAAGGGGTTCCATTTTTGTACTCACAATGCCTTTGATGTATGGGAGTGGAAGTGAAGCCAGTCGGAGGTTTCCTTTTAAATCGTAGATGTTTACATCTACCCCATGTATCTCTGCAATTTTTAATACCTCTGTTTCTACTGTTTGGGAGTTGCTTTCCGCTGTTACTTGTATTTGATCACTCATCTGCCATCCGTTCAACAAAGAAGTGGACATCTGATTTTTCATGATTTGTATAACCCTGCTTAACTTTTCTTGATTGTTACTTTGATACCTACTAATGAAAAATAGTATGGTAGCAATACCAATAACGGTAAATGAAACTGTACTTATAAAAATAATGATACCATGAATTTGATTGCGTATACTGAGATACCAATACTGCCGCAGTTTATGCCAACTAAATTTAGAATTAACAAAGGCTGTAAGAATCCATAGTAAAGCCATCACAAACAAGAAACTACAAAAAAAGTAAGAAAATAAAGTGAAAAACTGAAGCGTCCACCTAGTTTCTTTTACAATTACAATCAGTTTATCTGGCCCTGCTTTGTACCAAAGTTCATCGTGTTCATTTTTATTGATAAGTAAATATTCTTTGCCTAAAAATTTATAATCGGGTAATACACTACTGAAGGGATAATCGTTGAAACTGCTAATCAGTTTCTTTTTATTGTATATGGCAAAAGCGTACAAAGATGAATTTTCAATGGCATTGTTAATTCCTTTACTAAACAATTCGGGATACAATTTTTCGTTCCGTATTTTTTTAGGTGTTACTAAAATAAAAATAGTACCTAGGATATTACCCAAAGTATCTTTAATCTCTTTTTTACTGATGTAGCTAAATTTATCGTAGGCCTCATCATAATAATAAAGTCCACCTACCCCTGTTGGCTTCGACTGGGTATTTAGAATTGTATTCAGTTCATTGTATGAAATATTATCTTCATTATACAAAGGTGCTTCAACATCATTGTAGGTAAGTACTTTGGTATAAAAACGATTAGAGTAACTTGAAAAGTTATTATTGATCAAACTATCTTTCAAAGTTCTGTTAGATTGCGGGTTTTGCAATCTGCTAAAATTTTCCGATAAAAAATCAAGTCTAAAATCTAAAAGCATCGAGTTGAGTAGAGACTCACTTACAGGATCGGTTTTTGTTGCCATGGTTTCTGCATAATGGTATCGTTCGTTTAACTCTTTACGGCTATTTTCTGAAATAACCACTGCTGTTATCGAAATAGAAAAAAAGAAAATCCAGAACAACAATAGAGAACTCATAATGCGGGTAGCGATCAAATGCAGGGAACCACTGTTGAGTAGAAATACAAACAGGATAATCCATATTAAGGAAAACAAGCCCACGCCCCCCTGCATCAAAAAACTACTTACGCTGAGTATCAGCAAACCACAGATGGCTAGTGATAAATAGAGGATGGGCCATTTATGAGGAAAATATGGCTCTAGAAAATGAAGCAAAAGCTGAGAAAGAAAAAAGTATCCGATAGCGATACAACACAATACCACAAATCCAACAACACTGTAGATGCTCATAGAAAAGAAGTTGATCACATCAAATGATATTTGTGAATCTGCTACCAAAGATCTAATAACATTTACAGCAATAAATCCACTTATGAGCAAAGCAAAAGAAACCAGTACCAATAAAATCCATTTATGACGAGGGTTCGTAAAATGTAGTCGATAACTTTTTCGTTGTATTTGCAAATGCACAAAAAACACCAACCATAGAAATAAGATCACATTGATGAGCAAATCTCCGAGTGATCGAAAAATGATACCCGATCCATAAATGGTTGGATCAAATAATGGTAATTGGCGAAAATTAAGTGGAATAGGTAGTATGTAACTAATAGCACGAAGTAAAAGTACGGTTCCAAACAAAAATATGGTGGCGGTTAGTAAACTCTTTTTAAGAAGTGTAGCTTTGGCATATAAATGTACAAAGAGTAATACCAAAAAAGCTGCAATCACTCTAAGCCATATAGAAATCACATTATCTTTTGCATGTAAAGTACTGGGCTTTTTTACCAGATAAAACAAGGGTTCCTTATAAATAGAGTTGATAGTACCTTCGACCGAGGAGCCCGGAAAAATATCGAAAAATATCCCAGTTCTTGGGTTATTCGTAAACTCGTTTTTTAAATACTCGTTGGTTACAATGTAATTCCATTTTATTGGGATTAAAGCAATAGCAAAGTTGTTGGAATGAACCACTTTGTTCCAAACATAAAAACCATTTGACAATTGGGCAAATCCTGCTTTTTGTGATGATGTTAAAATTCCTTCATCGGGCAAAACTGTTTGAGTACTCCAATATTGTAGAGATGTTTGGTTAAAAGATTTGCCTTTATATAAGTAGATGTAATAATTTTTTTTTTGAAGTAAATGTTCTTTATTTTCCGACATAGCCACTCGTTGCATGTGCATGAGCAAACTAGTGTCGGTTAATATATTTATAAAATCATTTTCTACTTCATTCACATAGTTGTTCATTTTTTTCTGAACAGCCGTTATATTAGAAGTAGAAGACCAGTAGTTATTTATAATAAATGAGAGGGTAATAAACCAAGCTGCTACTACCAGCAAGTAGAAGTTATTTTTGAGAAAGCCTGGAATATTATATTTTGTAAACAAAGAATTACTTGTTTATGGATGATCTTGTTTCATGCTGTTCCAGAGTGCATCTAGTTGCTCGAGGTTCATATCATGCAACGCTTTATTTTGAGACTTAGCCATTGCTTCCATGCCATTAAACCTTTTCATGAACTTTTTATTGGTGCGTTCTAACGCATTCTCTGCATCTACCTGCAAAAACCTTGCAAAGTTTACCAAAGAGAACAAAACATCTCCCATTTCATCCTCCATTTTGTGCAAATCATTGGAGTGCACCGCCTCTTGCAGCTCGTTTAATTCCTCTTTTACCTTATCCCACACCTGTTCTTTGGTGTCCCATTCAAAACCAACCGTTTTAGATTTTTCTTGCAATCGAATGGCTTTTACCATGGCGGGTAACGATTTGGGTACACCGCCGAGAATTGTTTTGTTACCCTTACCTTCTCTCAATTTTATTTTTTCCCAATTTTCTTTCACTTCTTCGTCGTTGTTCACCACTACATCTCCATATATGTGTGGGTGGCGAACGATGAGTTTTTCACAAATACCATTGATGACCTCATCTAGCGTAAACTGATTTTGCTCCGCTCCTATTTTGGCATAAAAAACAATGTGTAACAATAAATCGCCTAATTCTTCTTTTATGCCCATCCAATCTTTTTCTGTAATAGCATCTGCCAGTTCGTATGTTTCTTCGATTGTAAGGTGACGAAGCGTTTCGATGGTTTGTTTTTTATCCCATGGACATTTCGTTCGTAGCTCATCCATTATTTGCACCAATCTGTTGAAGGCTGTTTCAGGTTCGATCATATTAAGATGCATTTATAAGAGAGAGTATGAAAAATAAAAATAGTAATAATAAAAGAATAAAAAACCGAATACCGAAAGCAAGTATAAATTTGAAAATAGTTTTCGCTCTTCCCTGACCATAAAAATGACGCATGGCTTTGTATTCGTACCAAAATAAAAACAATATCAAAAATATATACCCCCATTGTAACCATTTCCAAGCATATACATCTTCTAGTTTAGATGATAAAATCAACAAAAATAAAACGATAAAATACGTAATGTAGAGGTGCACTGCAAAAATACCATGGCTAACAAAATAAAATGAATCATTTCTTTTATACAACAGATACAGTGTAAACGCAAATAATGGAAGAGATACAAACAACATCTGCGGAAAATAGTGTGTCAACAATTCAATCACTTGCTTCCACATAGCCGATTGTTGATCGGCGTATTTATCATTGATCTCAAATTGTTGTTGACGTATTTTCTGCCAAATCCAATTTTCTTTTATTGCACCGGTTTTGGTCAAAGAATCATAGGTAGCTTTGTCTTTGTAATTTGTTTTACCTACTTTAATTATATTACGATTAGTAGCCCGCAAACTATCTGCCAAATAACGAAACTGTTCTTTACTCAAAGCGGTATCATCATACATTGATTTACTAAAATTGGCAAACTCAGTACTGTCCATTTCAGACGTTATGGAGAGTAGTTTTTTGTATTCAATTGTGTTTAAGCCAGACAATCTTAAGAACGGCACTTTAGCCATTGTTGTAACGGCTACATTTCGGGTACTATCAATGAAATGCAACAAGGCATTTCGATTATTTTTTGCAGCGGGATAAATATTTTCTGAAATCGCAGCTAACTTTTTCTCATCACTTTTTTTAACTTCATTAACAAAACTTTCGTACTGGTTATTATCCAGAGAATTGAGTTGTTCCACAGATTGTACTGTTACTGATATTTCTAAAACATCTTTACCCGGCTTGAGCAATAAAAAGAAAATAAAAAAGAAAATAAAAGAAGTAAAAATATACATCCGCACTGGATTCAGGTAACTGTTGCGGCGTCCCATTTTATATTCAGCAGATAAAAATCCGGGACGGGTGAGTAACAAACCAAGGGTGCCAAAAAACTTTCCATCAAAATGGGTAATGTCATTAAAAAAGTGGGTACTCAACTGCCACAGCGTTTCAGAGGGTTCTAGATTTTCTTGTCCACAAACATGACAATATTTTCCATGTACCTCCGCATTACAATTCAAACAGTTTTTTTGTTTTCGCTCTCTTAATTGACTCAATGCAGTTAATTTTGTTAAAAATAACAAAGTTTCTTTAGCTGTCAGTTTATTAGCTGGTAACTTTGAATAAATTAATGTTAGTATGTTGTATAAAATATTTTTTGTTGGCGTAGTATGTTTTGCGATTTGTTTTTCTGCAACATCGCAATATTTTTATAAAGACCTTATCAGCAACAAACAATTGTTGCAAGATATGACTGACTATAAAGAAAATAAAGTAAAATCCATCAATATCATTAGCTTAGAAACGAATGGTATGCCGAGCGAAGGCTTTTTATGCCAGAAGAAATTCAACCGCGATTATACAAAAGTTGAACTCTTTACCCGGGCAGATATGTCTAGTGCTTCTCTACTCACTTCTACCTTTAGTAAAAAAGGATTATTGGAACGTACGCACGATAGTTCCGACATTTCGGTAACTACTAACAACTATCAATATGATGTTAATAATCGAATCATTTCTATTCGTTCTTCTATACGTTCAAGAGACGATGATTTTCTTACACAGCTATTAGAAGAACATTTGTATAGTTACGCTGATAACGGGTTGCCAGAAAAAATGATCCGAATAAAAAACAACACCGACAGCACGGTTATTCTTTTTGCTATAGATGAAAACAAACAAGTAGCTATTGAAAAGGATACCAAAAGCGGAACAAAGTTTTACTACTATTATGATGCTAAAAACAGGCTCACGGATATTGTACAGGAAAATGAATTCAAACCAAGGCTCAAGCCTGATTATGTTTTTGAATATAACAATGCCGCTGGCAAAATGTCGGCAATGACCACTACCGAAGAGGGAGTAAACGATTTTTATGTATGGAGATACACTTACGATGGAGCGCTGCGCATCAAAGAAAAATGTTACAACAGAGCAAAGCAATTGCTAGGTAGCATAGAGTATCAGTACAAATAATTTTTCTACAATTGATATTTTATCACTGAACAAAAAGTGCTGCATTAACAGCAATCCGTTGCTTGATATTTTGGCTAACAATATACCAAAGAATACCTATTTGCAATAAAAAGATACCTGCTTTTAAAACTAATAAAATATACCTTAGGCTTAAATTTAACCAGCTTATCCCATCCACTCAAGAAGCGTATTTATTGGTGTAAAAAAACCTCCAATGATTAATCAGTATTTGCAGAGATACACCCCAAATAACAGCAATCATCAAAAAATTAAACATCCACAAAAAACTCCCCATAACTTTACCCAAAACCCCCATTTTTCTCTGAAAATAGCCACCACCTTGCATCTGCACAAAAGCATAAGAATTTGTGCATAATTAGGTCTAAAAAAATTATAAACTAGTACCAGCATAGGTTTTATTAGTTTTCAACATTACCTTAATAAATCCTTTGCTATTATTTGATATTCGTTAGTAATGTTGTATGGTATTAATGGTATGCATCTTTCCTCATTCATGAAAAATGCATCTAAAAGGGAATCCAGTGAAATTCTGGGACTATCCCCGTAGCTGTAAAAGCTTTCTGAATATCAGTTGAATTCAGAATCGTTTGTAAACACCGCCACTGTTGATTTAAACGGGAAGGCATCAAACGAAAGCAAAGTCAGAAGACCTGCCATTAATACCTACCAGTGAAAACGCTTTCGGGTGAAAGGCTTGAAACTGATTATCATCAGAAATCATCATTTCTGTAATCAGATTCTCGACTCTTTAATGAAACAGTAAAACATGAACGTTAACCGCCTTCATAAAAAAAGGCAAAAAGAATAGTTGAATATGACCATGCAGCACCAAGACGAACTCTTATTAAGAGAAAATAAAGATAGGTTCGTAATACTACCCATCAATTACCCAAAAATTTGGGAACAATACAAAAAACACGAAGCCAGTTTCTGGACAGCAGAAGAAATTGATCTCGGAAGTGATATGAAAGATTGGAACGCCCTCAACGATGGCGAAAGGCATTTCATTTCACATGTGCTGGCTTTCTTTGCTGCAAGTGATGGCATCGTGAACGAAAACCTGGCTGTTAACTTTATGAGCGAAGTTCAATTACCAGAAGCTCGTTGCTTTTATGGTTTCCAAATTATGATGGAAAATATTCACAGCGAAACATATGCATTACTGATAGACACGTATATTAAAGACCCAATTGAAAAAAATCGTCTTTTTCACGCCATTGATACTGTTCCTGCCGTAAAGAAAAAAGCCGACTGGGCAATGCGATGGATCGAAAACGGCAACTTCGCTCAAAGACTGGTTGCTTTTGCAGCAGTTGAAGGCATCTTCTTTAGCGGCAGCTTCTGCTCTATTTTCTGGTTGAAGAAAAGAGGTTTGATGCCTGGTCTTACTTTCAGCAACGAACTCATCAGCAGAGACGAAGGACTGCATTGCGAATTTGCCTGTTTACTTTACAGTATGCTCAGTAATAAAATGAGCCAAGAAGAAGTGTATCAAATTATTGGTGACGCTGTAGACATTGAAAAAGAATTTATCAGTGAAGCCTTGCCAGTAAAACTAATTGGTATGAATGCAGATTTAATGAAACAGTATATTGAGTTTGTAGCCGATAGATGGTTAGATGAACTGGGTTATCCAAAAAGATACCTCGCTTCCAATCCATTTGATTTCATGGAAATGATTTCACTTGAAGGTAAAACTAACTTCTTCGAAAAAAGGGTGGGCGACTACCAAAAAGCAGGTGTTATGAGCGGCAACAAAGAGGCACAAACATTTAGCATGGACGAAGATTTTTAAAAACAACTACCATGCAGATGGCATTAAATACCCTCTTATGGTTTACTAAATACCAATAACTAACGAAAAGTAAAAGTCATCAACAACTGCTTATTTTTCTAGCAATCATAAAAATAATCTAAACAATTTCCTAAAGCCTCTACGATGGTTGTACAAAAAAGAAACGGAAAAAAAGAAACTGTCAAATTCGACAAAATCACCGCCAGAATCGAAAAGTTGTGCTATAGTCTCGACAGGCGTTTCGTGAACGCTGTTGACGTAGCAAAAAAAGTAATTGAAGGTTTATACGATGGTGTTACTACCACCGAACTAGATAATCTTGCTGCCGAAACCGCTGCTTCACTTACTGTAAAACACCCAGATTATGCACTATTGGCCAGTAGAATTGCCGTAAGTAACCTGCATAAAAATACTACGAAAAGTTTTTCACAAACCATGGAGATGCTGTACAACTGCACAGATCCAAAAACAGGAAAAGTACTGCCATTGCTGGCCGACGATGTATGGGAAATCATCAAAGACAATGCAGAGTTATTAGATTCAACCATCATCTACGATCGTGATTATGGTTTCGATTATTTCGGTTTTAAAACACTCGAAAAATCATACCTGCTTAAGTTAGATAGCAAAGTGGTAGAAAGGCCTCAGCACATGTATATGAGGGTAGCTATTGGTATTCATAAAAATAATATTGAAGAAGTTATCAAAACATACCACCTCATGAGTGAGCGTTGGTTTACTCATGCTACACCCACCCTCTTTAATGCTGGTACACCAAAGCCACAAATGAGCTCTTGCTTTTTGTTGACTATGAAAGACGACAGCATCGAAGGTATTTACGATACTTTAAAACAAACTGCAAAAATTTCGCAGAGTGCCGGGGGTATCGGTTTAGCCATTCACAATATTCGTGCTACCGGTAGCTATATTGGTGGCACCAATGGCACTAGCAATGGTATTATTCCAATGCTCCGTGTGTTTAATGATACTGCACGTTATGTAGATCAAGGTGGTGGTAAACGCAAAGGTGCATTTGCCATCTATCTTGAACCTTGGCATGCTGATATTTTCGAATTTCTGGATCTCCGTAAAAATCATGGTAAAGAAGAAATGCGGGCAAGAGACTTATTCTACGCCATGTGGATATGCGATCTGTTTATGAAACGCGTAGAAGATGACGCAGAATGGAGTTTGTTTTGTCCGAACGAAGCACCCGGCATGCAAGATTGTTATGGCGATGAATTTGAAGTATTATACACAAAATATGAAGCAGAAGGAAGAGCAAGAAAAGTAGTAAAAGCACAAGATCTCTGGTTCGCTATTTTAGATGCACAAATAGAAACAGGTACTCCTTACCTATTGTACAAAGATGCAGCCAACAGCAAAAGTAACCAGCAAAACTTAGGCACTATCAAAAGTTCTAATCTCTGCACAGAGATCATGGAATATACATCTCCTGATGAAGTAGCAGTTTGTAACCTCGCTTCTTTGGCGCTGCCTCGTTTTGTAATAAACGGTGCATTTGATCATGATAAATTATACGAAGTAACTTACCAAGCTACGTTAAACCTGAATAAAATTATTGATAATAATTATTATCCTGTAGAGGAAGCCCGCAACTCTAATATGCGTCATCGTCCAATTGGTTTGGGTGTTCAAGGTTTGGCAGATGCATTTATATTGCTTCGTATGCCATTTGAATGCGATGCTGCTAAGAAACTCAATAGCGAAATATTTGAAACCATCTATTTTGCTGCTATGACGGCCAGCAAAGACTTGGCCATTAAAGAAGGCGCTTACGAAACCTATGCAGGATCTCCGGTTAGTAAAGGTATTTTCCAATTCGACATGTGGAACGTAGAGCCCTCTCTGCGTTGGGATTGGTACACGCTCAAAGCAGAAGTGATTAAACACGGCGTTCGCAACTCATTATTGGTAGCCCCAATGCCTACCGCATCTACCTCACAAATATTGGGCAACAACGAATGTTTCGAACCCTACACTTCCAACATCTATGTGAGGCGCGTTTTAAGTGGAGAATTTGTTGTGGTAAACAAACACCTCTTGAAAGATTTAGTAGAACTCAATCTCTGGAATGATGATATGAAGTCGCGCATCATATCGCACAATGGTTCTGTTCAAAAAATAGACAACATCCCGCAAGAAATCAAAGAAGTATATAAAACTGTTTGGGAAATAAAACAAAGAGCACTCATAGATATGGCTGCAGACAGAGGCGCATTTATTTGCCAAAGCCAAAGTTTAAATTTATTTGTTGATGCCCCTACCACCAGCAAGCTCACCAGCATGCACTTTTATGGTTGGAGAAAAGGTCTCAAAACGGGTATGTACTACTTGCGTAGTAAAGCTGCATCGCAAGCTGTGCAATTTACGGTAGAGAAGCAAGGTGGTAAATCAACAGAGCCATTGATCGATACACACAGCCTAACCGTGGTAGAAGACAATACCAACAGCACAGAGGCAAAAATTATTGAAGGCCAGGTATGTAGCATGGAAGATGGCTGCATCAGCTGCAGCGGATAAAACCGGCATTGCCCTTTATATATACAAACCGCCGACTGCTTTCAGAGCCGGCGGTTTTTTTGTGATTTTTTTGTAGGCCAACAGTAGCTACTTTTTTCAACATAGTTGTGTCACTCTCTTGTAAAGCATACCATTGGGCAGCAAGCAGTTCATCAACCCACGTTGCTTTAAACTATTTACCACCATCCTTGTTTTATAAAAACTAGCAGATAATAGCCTACATATATGAGCACACAATATTCTATCACCGACATACAGCAATTCATCGCTACGCAGTTGCGTTGCGATCTGGCATTGGTAACCGAAGAAGCCGATATTATCTATGACTTAAATTGTGTAAACTTATCACTAGACGAATTCATTGCAGCCTATCGCATGAAGTTTGACGTAAACATGGAAGATTATCGCTGGTATTTTCATACCAATGTAGTGAGCGGAGATACATCTACCATTGGAAAAATACTTTTTAAAACACCCCCTAATGCCGTCAAACATATTCCCATCACACCAAAAGTTTTATGGGAAAGTGCCAACCAAGGTAAGTGGTTGATTTGGTATCCTGAACATACTGTTCCAAGAAGAAGATTCGACGCCTATATTCAACTGTCGATCTTGTTTATATTTATCATTGCTGTATTGTACACTTGTATGGCATGGAGGTAGCAAGGTGAATATTTTTTTGTACCCATTTATACGCTGCAATCATAATTATCGAAAAAATTTATAAACGTCTGCCTTTTTTCACCACTGAATCACCGTAGCATAAAATGGTTGCATTTAATGTAAATTTTGCAGTTGGAAATTTATTACGGCTTTCAAACGCTGCACAGCTAAGTATTTCAAAACATTTTTTGGTCACAAAATAGTTCACTATTCACTGTTTGCTCAAGTAATGGTATAGGGAATAATAATTAAAAGAGAGCCTATCAGAAGTTCCAAAAATATTTATAGTTTTTGCCATTTAGTGCTGTGCAATTGCTCTCCATTTTCTTTAAGTATTTGAACAATGTATTCGCCAGATGGTAATAGACCATATTGATAATTGAACTGCTTTTCATTAAGAAGGTTTATTTTTCTTCGGTTTACAAGTCTTCCAGAAACATCAGTTATTGAAATGTAATAAGTGCCTTTGAATAAACCCGTCTCATTTCGTATGATGAAATAGGATATATCTGTAGGCGCTGGATTGGGGAAAATAATTATTTTAGTTTCTGAATCAGCACATAGACCACCTACTTTACTTACAGAACTATACTGGTATTTACCGTCTAAGTCTATTGATTTAATTCTTACAAATAAATTGGTGGAGGCCAATGCAGAAATGATGTCGAATTTGAATTTATAATTCCCAAAATTCCCTGCTGCCAAAGTACCCACCTTCTCATAATTTACACCATTTTTACTAACCTCAATTTCAAACCTATGAACGTTTATCTCATTTTCTGTTTTAAAATCCACTTTAATACCACATAGCTCCCTTAAAGTGGTAAGGCTAGTAAAAGTTACAGGCAGTGGCCCTCCGGAGCAAGGTACTGCTGTGTTGGCAGCCGAAGAAGCATTGCGAGGAGCAGCAGATGAAGTAGCTGTACTGGTGAAATCAGTACTATTATTACCAGCATCTGTTTCACCACCAAGATTGCGTACAAGCACCTGAACGGTAGTAGGTGCTGTCTTAACTGTTCCTTCCGGACAGTTAGCCGTTCCCCATGATAGCTTATCAACAAGAGTTGATGAAACTACTGAGGCACAAGCTACATTGCTAATAGTAGTATTGAACAATCCTACTTTTCCTGAACTGCCGCCCATGTTTAGGGCTGCGGTGCTTAAATCAGCAGCAACAGGCAAGGCTGTACCGGAAGTACCCGCTGCACCGCATTCGATCAGCAGATATTTCTTGGCTCCAATGATTGTTCCGGCAGGGAAGGTAAATACACTGCCAGTTGTGTTAGCATAATTACCTGAAGTAGATCCGTAAGCTAAGGACCATCCGGCGATATTGATATCAGCGCAGCTCTTATTATATATTTCTACATAATCACGCAGATAAGCACCTGTAGATGCGCCGCCACCCGGATAAACCTGGCTGATCTTGATGGATGTATCAGCTAGCGGTGTGGGCGAAGAATCATTGTTAACAGTAACATTAGCAGGTGCCGTGATAGACGGTGCCTGGTTATCTGCAACAGTGACTGTATGAGACGCTGTAGCAATATTGCCCGAAGCATCTGTAACAGTCCATATTACTGTAGTAGTTCCTACAGGGTAGGTTGCTGGTGCATTATTAGTAGTAGAAGCTACAGAGCAATTATCTGAAGTAGTTGCACTACCCAGGCTGGACGTCCAGCTTTGTCCAGCGCAAAAGATAGAATCTTGCGCTTTTGACTTAATTTGAAATGTGCAAAAAATGAGGAAAAAAAATACAATTGATTTCCCGAACGTTTTGCTAATAATTTTTCTCATAAACTCTTTTTTAGGTGGAATAATAAGTCAGTATACTAATGGTTATTGATATGAATAAGGAAAGAGTAATCAGGATGGCGAATGAATCGCTCCTTCAGTATTATCAGCCTCCATGGCCACCTCACCGGTACCGCCGGTCTGGCTGAATCGGTTTCGGGTCACATAGATGCTTGTGTAAAAAAATTGGAAGGCCTGGTCGGCAACAGCAGGGCCAGTAAATGCAACGCCAGATGCAATGAATTTGGATCCCTTCAAAACGCTGTTATAGGCGGTAAATCCGCTGCTCCCGATCTGAATTCCCCCATTGATTATCGACTCGTCGCCTATCAAAGCCCTATCAGCTGGCGTGGCAGCTGATTTGTCGTAGTTGGCGCCATAAAAAATAGTCAACGACTTGTTTACAAGTGTTTGGGCAACCGTATAGTTACCCGCATCCACATAAATAATATCGCTGGCTACAGCAACAGCTATTGCCTTTGCTATTGTTGCAAACGGCGCTGCTGCTGTTCCCGCATTTCCATCATTACCCACCGCACTGGTGTAGGTATCGCCCGTCAGGCTGTTGTCATTTACATAGTAGGTAGTTTGCGAGTAAACTACAGACGAAATAAAAACGAAAAGAATCAATGAAATACTTTTCAAAGAAAAAATTCGGGGTAAAAAATTCATTTTCATAAACATTTTTTAAATGGTGAATGGCATTTTTTAATTGGTATTGGAACAATAGGCAATGATCGCACTACCTTGTAAATACCAGGCTGGTTCATACAGTCAGATATTGTGTATACTATTTAAAGTGAATAAAAACATCTTCTTTACCGCCCGGTTAAAGGTTAAAAGAACCGGGCAATACTATGTAGTGTTCAAAAACAACTTGTTTTTGAAACAATACCTATTGGTGATTTCCCTGAGAATTTTACACCAACAGAAAAAATGATTGATTAGTGAGCATACTTTGAGGGGATAAATCAGTAGCATACAAGAATGATTAAAAACATAAAATACATATTTTTACAAAACTCCCCTAAAATCAGGGTGTAAACGATTTTATTCTGGAACCCGGCAGTAAATGAAGGCTAATCTTTTGATCATCGTAACTTTTATCAAAATATTTTATTAGTATACAATTATCTGCATATTAAACAAAAACTTACTATGCGAAAAAATAATAATTCTGTCAGTCAAAGCATATATACTAAACTAAAAGACGTTCTTAGGATAGTAGATGATGAACTTAATGAAAAGGAAAAAGAAAGGTTAGTGCAATCCTATGTTGAAAAATTAGGAGCGATATACTTTCCTGCGGGCCCGCATTTCACCTATATTTTCTCTTATACCGATTATTCCATGTTATATGTGGATGATGCGTTTGAGAAAATAACCGGCATTCCAAAAAATGAGGTGCTGCACATCCCGCTGTATGATTTCTTTTCCAATTTTATCGCAAATGAAGATGTGTACACCGCCGCAAGATTAGCTGATATTGCATTCGAAGTTTCCAAGAAGTATAATCAAGAAGATGTGATCATTAATTATACCTTCAATTTATACAAGCGGGATAAAGAAAAACGAAGGATGCTGATACAATACAAGAATATTCTTTATACTAAATCCGGGGAGCCCTATTTACTGGCGGGCCGTTTTACAGACATCACCCACATCAACCCCGTTGGGCCTGCCATGCTCTGGATCATAGTGAACAATGAGGTAATTTGCACAGAGACGGGAACAGACGAAGAGATCTTACTGGGATTAAATATACCGCTGAACTTAAAAGAGCTGGCACTGCTCAAGCTAAAAAACAGGGGGTTTCGCACTAAAGAGATCGCTGAATACCTGCAAATGAAAGAGCTCTCCATCTACAGCATGGTCCGCGACATCAAGAGAAAAACAGGAATGGATGTGGCTCCCCTGATCACTGTGCTTAAGGAGAAAGGATTGCTCTCCACACCCGTGTCTGCGATGTAATTCAACAATAGCAAACCCCATACAATGTGTTTGTATCCGGCTGCATCTATAATAGTTGCGCAGTTTTTCGGTAGTAGCCCACATGTTTTTTTAACTCATTTAGTTTATTATTTTTCTTTCTTCTATGAGTTCTTTTGGGTCAATTCTTTTTATATGCTTGTTACTCATAATAAGTCAACTTTTTTGTATTGGGTAAAAGTCTGAAAAAATTACAATCTGAAAAATCTCTGCGATGAATAACTGAATATAAAAAAAATAAATTTTCAAGCTGTCAGCATCGCAATCGATATATTATTTTAAATCAAATCATGGAATTTGAGTTTTAAATTATATAAAAAAGGAAATATTAAAATAAAAATATGGCAGCTACCGCATTTTATCCTGAACTTAAGACGGGACTCCCATCCTGCTTTCGGGGCCAGATTGTGCAGTGTCATCGTTTGCCTGCTAGCGCATTAACTTCTTTGTTCGGGATGTTTTCATATTCTTAAAG
>JBBEBH010000033.1:0-22755 GCA_040882445.1 Ferruginibacter sp.
TAGAAACTTATAAAGGGGCTGCCATCGCACAAATGAAAAGATTGGGGGTTCCTGCTTCTATTATTTTGGCACAAGGCATTCTGGAAACAGAAGCCGGCAACAGCGACCTAGTTAAAAAATCTAATAACCATTTTGGTATTAAATGTAAGAGTAGCTGGACGGGCGAGAGTGTGCGGCATACAGATGATGCGCCCAACGAATGTTTTAGAAAATATCAGAGCGCCATGGAAAGTTATCAGGATCACAGCGATTACCTCTATAACTCCCCTCGCTACGCTTCTTTATTCAAATTAACATCTACTGATTATAAAGGCTGGGCTTATGGTTTAAAAAAAGCAGGCTATGCCACCAACCCTCGCTACCCTCAGATTTTGATTAGCAACATTGAAAAATATAACCTCCAACAATACAACGAGCCTGATCTCGGAAATAGAATGGCAGATATGGCTAGCAGCCAAGCAGTGCAAACCGTAACCGAACCTAACATGTTTACTGCAAAAGAAAATACGAATAGTAATGTGGGCGAATCTGTTGAAGTAAAAAAAGAAAAAGAATCCAATGGTTTTCGAAAACTTTTTTCGGGCAAAAAAAATAATTCTAAACAATACTTCAATAACCTAAAAGCTGTAATGGCTTTCAAAGGAACCTCTTTGTTGGCTATTGCCACTGAAAATGATATCGCATTGTCTAAATTATTAGAATACAACGATATGGCCAATGATGGTTTAATAGAGTCTGATCAATGGATTTACTTAGAGAAAAAACATAAGGAAGGAAATAGAAGTACTCATACATCATTGCAAAATGAAACCTTGCATCAAGCTTCTCAGTTTTATGCAGTGCAACTCCAAAAGTTGGTGGCGTATAATCAATTAAGTCCCAATACAGTTTTAAAAAAAGGACAAACTATTAGTTTAAAACCCGCTGAAGTATCTACACTTGCATCCATCAACACTTCTACCGCTGTAGCAGATTCTAAAAAAATCCACGAAGTTCAACCCAAAGAAGGTCTGTACAGCATCGCTAAAAAGTATAACCTTAGTATCGAAGAAATAAAACAATGGAACCAATTAACATCCGATGATCTTAAAGTGGGCCAACATCTCATTATATCAAAATAAAAGGTAGTATGTCTCTCATTACAGTAAAAGATAAAAACTTTGTTCCTTATCTCACCGCAGCAGATATAAATGAGCAGATTAAAAGATTGGGGAAAGAAATTAACCGCGACTATGCCGGTAAAAAGCCATTATTCATTGCCATTCTCAATGGCTCTTTTATGTTTGCTTCCGATTTATTCAAAGAACTCGATTGCGAACCTGAAATTTGTTTTATTAAACTAGCTTCCTACAAAGGAACCCGCAGCACTGGCAATGTAATTACTTCTATAGGACTAGACGAATCATTAAAAGAAAGGCATATAGTTATTTTAGAAGATATTGTAGATACTGGCAAAACCCTGAGTGAGTTTCTGCCTCAGTTGCTCGATCAACAACCCGCTTCCGTAAAAATTGTAGCCCTACTTCATAAGCCGGAGGCGTTGCAACATCACATCGATATTGATTACCTAGGATTTGAAGTGCCCAATAAGTTTTTGTTGGGTTACGGCCTCGATTACGATGGATTAGCCCGAAACCTTAAAGAAATTTATAGGCTTGATGAGTAGGATAACAAATACTCGGGAAATAATATCTTTAAGTATGCGTTAATATATCTATAACCATAGCTTGAAAAAACTTGCTTTATACTGTTTTACGCTTTTGTTGTCATTTTCTAGCTCTGCTCAGTATTATTTGAGGGGAGAAGTTAAAGACGAACAAAATATGCCTATCCAGAATGCAAAGATCTTTTTGCACTCTGCCAGAATGCTATATATTACCGGTGTTCAGGGTAGTTTTGGAATAACCGTAAAAGAGATATACGATTCGCTCACCTGCAGTATGGATGGTTATGAGCCTAAAACCCTAAAAGTAAAAACTGATATTTGGCAAAGCATCATACTAAAAGTTTCTGCTACACATACCACAAAAAACAAGCAGAAACTCATCTCCGTTACAAAAAACATGAAGCAAACCAGCAAGTACAATTGGTTTGTAAACGATGAAACCTATTTTCAACTGGTAGAAAATCAGTTTGTTCTTAGCTCCCTATATCCCAACACCGGTTTTTCGCTCAACGTCAACAAAGCTTCTTACAGTAACGTCAGGCGTTTTCTCAATTCAAATAGTGCCGTGCCCCCAGATGCGGTAAGGGTAGAAGAGATGGTTAACTACTTTAACCTACATTATACCGAACCGGCCCAAAACGAAACCTTCCATATTAGTAGCCAACTTTCGACCAATCCTTGGAACAACAAAGAACAACTGTTGTATATAAACATTAGCGCAAAAAAATTAAACCTCAATAATATCCCTCCTGGCAATTTTGTTTTTTTAATAGATGTATCAGGTAGTATGGATATGCCCAATAGGTTACCATTATTAAAAGCCGCCTTTCAATCTTTTGTAAAAAATCTTCGTGCCATCGATACAATGTCTATAGTAATGTACGGAGGTACTGTGGGCGTTTGGTTACAACCAACCTCAGGAGCCGAAAAGGAGAAGATTAGTAAATCTATCGAAGAGCTCTCTGCATCAGGCGACACACCTGGTGAATCTGCTATTAGAGCAGCTTACAAACTGGCAGAAAGTACCTTCATCAAAGGTGGCAACAATAGAGTAATACTCGCCACCGACGGCGATTTTAATGTGGGCGAGACCTCCGAAAAAGCCATGGACGAACTCATTACCAAAATGAGGCAAACAGGTGTTTACCTTACCTGTTTGGGCGTGGGAATGGGAAATTTTAAAGATTCGAAATTACAAACCCTTGCCAAAAAAGGAAATGGTAACTACGCTTACTTGGATGACATACATGAAGCAGAAAAAGTACTGGTGCAAGAACTTACACAAACGTTTTATACAGTAGCCAATGATGCACTGATGAACATTGAATTTAATCCGGCAATGGTAAAGGAATATCGCCTCGTTGGATTCGATAACAAAAGAGAGGCAATCGCCGATCAATCTAACGATTTAGAAGGGGGCGAAATCGGCAGCGGTAATAGCACTCTGGCTATTTTTGAAATTGTACCTACACCTCAAAATCAATCAAACTACATGCCGGGCACAAACGAGTCTATTGCACAATTACAACTAAAATATAATTCCTACAACGCTAATGATAGCCTGAAAAAAGAATATATTATACCAAATAATTTTATACCATACAAAAATATTCACAAAGACCTTCAGTTTGCAACAGTAGTAACTATGCTAGCCCTCAAGTTAAAACAATCACCTTACCTTGATGGTGTAAAATGGATAAATATTTCCTCTTTGGCCCAACAATCAGCCGATAAGAACGATTACCTTCAAAATGAATTTTTGATGCTGTTAGCAAAAGCGCAAAAAATTTATCCGGAAAGAAAAAGGAAAAGAGCTAAAATTCATAACTAATAAAAAAGCCCGCAACTGTGAACTGCGGACTTTACGTTATATGCTTTGATGTTATTAATTTACGTCTACTGCATCGTTCAACTCATTATCAACCAATATTCTTCCACAGTTTTCGCAAACTATCACTTTCTTACGAAGTTTTATTTCACTTTGCTTTTGTGGAGGAATAGCATGGAAACAACCACCACAGCTGTCTCTTTTTACTGGTACTACAGATAAACCATTGCGGTAATTTTTCCGAATGCGATCGTAACTCAACAGCAATCGTTCGTCTACATGACTACGAGCTGCATTCGCATCCTTGTTGTAAGTAGTTTCTTCTTTTTCTGTTTCACTAATAATTTTTTCTAATTCAGATTTTTTCCCGTTCAAATTAGATTCTTTGGTGCTCACCGCTTTTTTTGCAGACTCTAGTTGCTTAGCTTTTTCACCTATTTCTTCATTAGCATCTTTAATATGTTTCTCACACAACTTTTCTTCCAGCTGTTGCATCTCTATCTCTTTGTTGATGGCTTCAAACTCACGGTTGTTCTTTACATTCTCACTTTGCTTCTCGTATTTTGTAATCAAGGTCTGGGCTTCTTTGATGGCTTCCTTCTTTTGCTCAATAAAATCACTGATACCATTGATCTCTTCTTCTACACGAGTTTGACGAGCATGTAAACCTTCAATTTCATCTTCCAGATCTTTTACTTCCATAGGTAATTCACCTTTTAGGATTTGAATTTCATCTAGTTTGCTATCGATTTTTTGTAAACGAACCAAGGAAGTTAATTTTTCCTCAACAGAAAATTCTTTAACGGAAGCCATAATGTTTTATTTATTTTTATTTTGTTTTGCCAGCAACATACCTTTTTCCACTTTATTTGTATCACTCACTTCAATAGGAAATCTTTATTCCCTATCTACTTAAAATAACACACAGGGTTAGTATTTATACCGGTTTTAAGGACGGCAAAGTTAGGGAATTTTTCCCTCAAATAATCAAATAATAGGTCAATGGTATATTGTTCACTTTCAAAGTGACCAATGTCTGCCAATACCAAACTATTGTCTGCATCAAAAAACTCATGATATTTTAGGTCGCCTGTCAGGTACACATCGGCACCAGCCGTAATGGCAGCACCCGTTAAAAAGCTACCAGCACCACCGCAAAGAGCCACTTTTTTAACTGATTTTTTCCTCCATTTGCTGTGTTTGATCACCGGAATGTTGAAAATCTGACGTATTTTTTCAAAAAATAGCCCTTCTTCCATCTTTTCAGGCAAATCGCCGATAACTCCGCTGCCCGTTTCCATAAAAATATTATCCAAATTATAGAGGTAATAAGCTACTTCCTCATAAGGATGTGCCGCTTTCATAGCTTGTACAATATCAGACTGCTTCCAAACAGGGAAAATGACGTCTAGTTTTTCTTCTGTTTCTAAATGTCTTTCTCCCTGTTTCCCCACAAAAGGTTCGCTGCCTTCCATCGCTTTAAAACTGCCCGTACCTGCTACACTAAAGCTACATTCGCTGTATTTACCAGTATTGCCCGCACCAGCAGCAAACAAAGCATGAAGCAATGTTTCCTTATGGGCTGTAGGAACAAATACAGACAATTGTTGCAAAACTGATTTTTTCGGTAGCAAAACTTTCCTGTTTTGCAAACCCAGTAATTCGGCTATTTTTCCATTCACACCATCTATTACATTGTCGAGATTAGTGTGAATGGCAAACAACGCAATATCATGTTTGATAGCCAAGATCAACGCCCTCTCTACATAATTATTTCCGTTAATCTTTTTTAAACCCTTGAAAACAATGGGATGGTGAGCAATTACTAGGTTGTACTTTTTGTTTATGGCTTCATTTATTACGTCTTAGGTGGCATCTAAACAAACAAGAGCGCCTTTACACTCCCAATTATTACTGCCAGTAATTAATCCGGCATTGTCATAATCTTCCTGTAAAAAAGGGTTTGCATAAAAATTTAACGCATCTATTATTTCATGTATTCTCATTTATTTATTTTAGAGTCTTGTAAAGTTAAATCAATTTTTATATCATCAATCTTATCATTACGGGCAACCAATGGCGGAAGTCTCTTCATTACAACTATACTTAATTAAACAATTTTATAAATAAAATATCCAAAAAGTCGAAAGCTGTAATAGATTTCCAACTGCAAAATATGGGTTTAATGACGTTTTAAGTTATCCCATTTTTATAAAAATGTTCTTGCCCCTCAGGAAATTACTATTAGGTTAAAAATAGATAGCATAGGTTTGTTTTTATAGGCGAATGAGAATAATTACATTTAATTTCAATCATAAATGAACTAGTTACAGTTAATTTATTAGTTCATCTTGAGGAGTAATGAATTTAAGGCATTGCTCAATTCTAGAACAGATTAAAATTGTTGTTGAAAGCTTTGCAACAACAACATTATTTATTAAAAAAATAAAAACATGATAAAGTAGTAGAAATTTATGGAGCGCTTATGAACATCAATTTTCCATTCATTTATAACTAAATTTCCAACTGTTTTCTCAACGTTGTTAGCAGAAATTCGGCTTTGGCCAAATTGAAATACTTTCTTTTAAATAAAAAATTGTGTAAACAGCAACTTTCAATACATGAACACATTATACGAACAATACCAATTACAGCTTCAAAAAATTGCTGATCTTCGATACGCATCAGCCGTATTGCAATGGGACCAAGAAACCTATCTTCCTTCAAAAGGTGCCTCCATTCGTGGCAGACAAATAGCCACGCTCAGCGAGTTGGCTCACGAACAATTTACTGCTCCACAACTTGGTGTTTTATTGCAGCAACTTTCTCAAGATGATACTTTGTCTGAAAGTCAGCGCCAAAATGTTTTACTGAGCAAGTACGATTATCAAAAAAATAAAAAATTACCTGCCACATTTGTTAGAAAAATGAGTGAGGCGGTCAATCGCAGTTTTCATGCCTGGATCGAAGCAAGAAAGCAAAACAATTTTGCTACTTTTCAGCAGCCTCTTCACGATATTATTGAACTTAAAAAGCAGGAAGCAGATTTGTTGGGTTATGAAAAACATCCTTACAATGCCTTGATGAATGAATACGACCGTGGTCTCAACGTTGAAACTGTTGACCAGCTTTTTACCTCTTTGAGGGCAGACCTTAAGCCAATACTAGATCAGATTGCTACCAAACAAAAGCCATCAAACGGTTGCCTTCACCAGTCATTCAATAAGGAGGTTCAATGGAAACTAGGCCTCGAGATGTTGAAGAAATTACATTTTGATTTTGAAGCTGGTCGACAAGATATTAGCGAACATCCCTTTACCATCAACTTCAACAGCCAAGATGTTCGGGTAACCACAAGGGTAGTTGAACATGATTTTGCTAACATGCTTTGGAGCTGTATCCATGAAGGTGGCCATGCACTCTATGAACAAGGGCTGCCCTCCAATGAGTATGGAATGCCATTGGGAGAATACTGTAGCCTTAGTATTCACGAAAGCCAGAGCAGGTTATGGGAAAATTGCGTTGGCAGAAGTTTGCCCTTCTGGCAAGGACAATACCAAATGGTGCAAGAGTACTTTCCAAGCCAATTTTCTGGAATTGCTGTGGAGGATTTTTACAAAGCTATTAATAAAGTACAACCTTCTCTTATCAGAACCGAAGCCGACGAATTAACATATCATTTTCACGTAATGATTAGATATGAAATAGAAAAGCGATTGATTGGAGGAGAAATTTCAGCTAAAGATATTCCTGCTTTGTGGAACGAACTTTACCAACAAAACCTCAGTGTCACAGTGCCAGATGATAAAAGCGGTTGTTTGCAAGATGTACATTGGAGCCATGGAAGCTTCGGTTATTTTGCTACTTACAGCATTGGAAGTTTATATGCAGCACAACTGTATGCAGCGATTGTGTCGGAAAATCCGTCTATTTATGAGGAAATGAGCAAAGGTGATACCCGTAACGTTTGGGCTTGGCTTCAACAACATATTTACCCTTTTGGACGTTATTATAACTCAGAGGAATTGTGTGTAAAGGCAACCGGAACAACTTTGTCGAGTAGCTTTTTTATAAAGTATGCCATTCAAAAATACAAAGGTATTTACGCAATATAAACAAAACAACCGTTCATATCCTCACAATGAAAACAAGATGATATCATGAGTAGACCACATTTTTTAAGTATTTTTTATAAATGGCGATTTTTGATTGCCCTGTTTTTTGCTGCCATGATATTACTGCTTCAAAGCTGTAAAAAAGATGCCCCGGCACCCACTGTTGATCTGTTGCAGCAGTACTTTGAAGAGAATGTTCTTAACCGCGATTTTAAGGTATCGTTGGCTACAGATAACGGAACCAATCTAACTTCACAATACAACGGATGGCTATTCCGGCTTTTAAAAAATACTTATACTGATGGCCCTATGACGGCAGTTAATAATGGCCAAACCTATACAGGTACCTGGTCCTGCACCAATGATTATGGAAAGCTCACCATCAATATCACCCAACCATCCATTCCTACTGGATTTTCTTTCTTAAACCGGGCATGGCGTTTTACCAAAAAAGATATTCTTACCATGGAACTAGCCCCTTGGGGAAGTACTGACCCTATTGTATTGCACATGCAGCGTCAATAATAGCATAGAACGCGCTATGTTGAATAAATTAGTTAAGAAAAAATACCCGATCTACATACTACATACTACACATGTTTCGTTCATACATTAATCAACATTGCCTAACGGCATTACCTCTAAAACCACAAAATGAAACAAACATTTAAATGCCACGATTTTATTACAGACGATCGTATTAAGTAAGCTTCTTACACAATCTTGTGAAGGGCACTTTTGAGCCCCACTTGTTTGTGTATATCAGAAAATGATAACGTTCGCTTCTCATAAAATCTACTACAGCTGTATTTAAGAATTTATTTTTATGATTCTTCGAATTAAAAACTCTGCCTTTTGGTGGGGTTTTTAGTTACAGGGGTCCTTGATAAACTTATTCGATTTTTTTTGCAAGTATTCATAGGTGTTTGTACCAAAGCACTTTTTTCCGTTTGCAATGGTATCCATTAATACCAAAATGAACACAAAGAAATGTTGAGCATTTAAGTAGATTCAGTTTTCACCCAAGCCAAATTCAAAGAAGAACAAAAGTATGATTTTCAACTATTGAGCAACTCCAACAAAAAAGTCTTCATAGCTTACTAAGCCATCCACGAGTCGTTTACCAATATGCAAATGCTGGGAGTAATCAAAATAGCTGATTATATAGTTTACAAAGAGAACTTACTTTATTAGGTAGAAGTATTGGATAATCTGGGCGAATTGCCAAATTTTACAACTATGCATGAAAAATCGGCTCATAGGGCCTGAAATAGTAGCTTTCCAAACTAAGATAGCTACCTGGAGGCCATTATTTATTAATAAATATTTCTATTTTAATTGTGAGCATACTAAAAAGATTTAACTACTTTTACCTAGTTGAAAAAAAATACTTTCATAATAATACTAATCATTGGTTTAAATTTTACTTCTGTTGCACAAACAAAATATCCTATTTCGGAAAATGCTGTAACTGCAAAACTGGTAAAATTCTATCCCAATCCTGCAAGCGCCGCCATCACTTTTGAATTCAATAAGGTGTATGAAGGATCTTATTCACTGCAGGTATTTAACTTCATGGGTAAAAAAGTGTACGACATCAAAAAATTACCTAGCCGCATTATCATCAATCTCGACGACTTTTTTAGAGGCGTTTACATCTTCCAATTAAGAGACAAGATGGGTACTGTTTTACAATCGGGCAAGTTTCAAGTGGTTAAATAACCCTCATTCCCTTAATTTATTTTTTTTTGTGTCAATTTGACCGCTTCATACCTATTGGCAAACAGTTTGACAAACATACTTTTGCAAACATTTTAAAGTAAATCTATGGAAGAGAACAATCAGTCAATCACCGATAATATAGAAATGGACATCAACTCGGATGCAGATATTCCTGGAAACACCCATTTGAGCAATCCAGAAGATGAGGCCGTTAATAGCTTAGATACACTAGAAACAGCGTTACAGGAGCAAAAAGATAAATACCTTCGTTTGTTCGCTGAATTTGACAATTACAAACGACGCACTTCAAAAGAACGCATCGAATTAATTCAAACAGCTGGAAAAGAAATTATCCTTTCACTGTTAGATGTAATGGATGATCTTGATAGAGCCGAAAAACAAATGAACAACTCCGACGACATCGATCAGGTAAAAGAGGGTAATCAATTGGTGTTCAATAAACTCAGATCTGTTGTTCAGCAAAAAGGTCTTATAGCCATGGAAAGTTTAAACGAAGATTTTGATGTAGAAAAACACGAAGCCATCACAGAAGTTGACATGGGTAAAACCAAGGTTGGTAAAGTGGTAGATGAAGTACAAAAAGGTTACTATTTAAATGCAAAGCTGATTCGTTTTGCTAAAGTAGTAGTAGGTAAATAAAATCAATCATTCAACATCAGCTGAAATCTACAGACCAGCTTAAAAAAAGCTTTCAAACTAATTGCTAATAACAACAATTACATGAGTTCAAGAAGAGATTATTACGAAGTATTGGGTGTGACCAAATCAGCTTCTCAAGAAGAAATAAAAAAAGCTTACAGAAAAGTTGCCATGCAATTTCATCCTGATAGAAATCCGGGTGATAAGGCATCAGAAGAAAAATTCAAAGAAGCAGCAGAAGCTTATGAAGTACTCAATGATTCTGATAAAAAATCACAGTACGACCGTTTTGGTCACAATGCTTTTAGTGGGGGTAGAAGTACAGGTGGTAACCCTGGTGGCGGGATGAATATGGATGATATTTTTAGTCAGTTCGGAGATATTTTTGGAGAGGATGCTTTCGGAAGTTTTTTTGGTGGTGGCGGACGTAAATCTTCGAGTAGCCGTGTTCGTGGTACAAGAGGAAGCAACCTTCGGGTAAAAATCAAACTCAACTTTGAAGAAATTGCCAAAGGAGCCAGCAAAACTATCAAGGTAAAAAAATATATTAAATGCAAAACCTGCGATGGCAGTGGTGCAAAAGATAAAGGCAGTGTGCAAACTTGCACGGGTTGTGGTGGAAGCGGCCAAGTAAGAAGGGTTCAAAATACCTTTTTGGGACAAATGCAAACCGTTACTACTTGTCCTACTTGTAATGGAGAGGGCACAACGGTAACGGCTAAGTGCGTTGCTTGTAAAGGAGACGGCAGGGTGTATGGAGAAGAAACAGTCACCATTGATATACCCGCAGGGGTGCAAGAAGGGATGCAACTAAGTGTGGGGGGCAAAGGTAACGCAGGCGAACGGGGAGGTAATTCCGGCGATCTGATCGTAGTTATCGAAGAAGAAGCTCATCCACAATTACACAGAGATGGTTTGAATGTGGCATTTGATCTTCACATATCTTTCCCCGATGCAGTATTTGGAACTCAGGTAGAAGTACCCACCATTGATGGTAGGGCAAAAATTAAAATTCCTCCCGGAACACAAAGTGGAAAAATCTTTAGGTTAAAGGGCAAAGGTTTCCCCAGCGTAAATAGCTATGAAAAAGGCGATCAGCTGATTCAGGTGAATATTTGGACACCTCAACAAGTAAGTTCAGAAGAAAAAGATATACTTGAGAAACTTCAAACTTCCACCAACTTTGAACCAAAACCGGAAAAAAATGAGAAATCATTTTTCGATAAAGTTCGTGAAATGTTTAGTTGATTATATATATGGCATTGTAATTGGGTTACCACCGCGTAACCCTTTTTTATTAATACCTCTGCAAAAACTAGATAAGATTTTTATAGTTTGCTCTACCCAAGTTTGCCCAGAAGCATAAAAATTATTTACGATGAAAACAAACTTATTTTTAAGAATTCTTTTACCTCTTGGTTCAATCTTCTTGTTTTTGGGCTGCGAAAAAAACGACGACCCAACGCAAGCTGGTACTGCAAAAGTAGCAGTAGTACATGCGGCCGCAGGGGTTGGAGCCATCGACGTATTGTTAAATGGTATCCAAGTAAACACTACCGGCATTTCTTTTGGTTTTGCATCAGGAGTAATGGGTAATCCCTATTTTACTGTAACCTCTGGCATCAACAATCTTCGCATCAATACAGCAGGTAATACTTTGTTTCAATCTAATTTTTTAGCGAATGCGAATACCAACTACAGTGTATTTGCCTATGATACTTTAGGTACTGGAGCAGGTTCTGCAGCTTTGCTAATGTCAGACGTCATCTTAGCATTGGGAACCGACACAGCACAAATTCGTTTGCTACACTTGTCGCACAATGCCGGTGCTATAGATATAGAATTTATTCAACCTGGTTCTATTACCTTGGTGGCCGATAGTGTTACTTTCATCGGATCTAACCCCAACAGTGTATTGTTAAGCAAGTTCCAAAAAATTCGTTCTGGCGATTATACTTTCAATATAAAAATCAACGGAACATCTATACTCATTCTAACTGCCAACATCAATATCGCTAATGGTAAATCTTATACATTTTATGTGAATGGTTCAAGGTCGGCAGGCGTTGCTTCTCCTTTCGCTTTCGGATTTGGTCAATTATTGCACAATTAATTCATTTGTATTGAAATTTATAAAAATAGCTTTTCCCAAAGTAGAACCCTTTTTTTTTGAACATATTTATCCAATGAGTTTGCCATAATTTTTAGTAATTTGCTTTTTCTTTATGCTACAGAAATTACACATCCAGAATTATGCTATCATCGAAGATCTGACCATTGATTTTTCTGAAGGGCTTAATATCATTACTGGCGAAACAGGCGCCGGTAAAAGTATTTTAATGGGTGCCCTTAACCTTATTCTGGGCCAAAGGGCAGATAGTACCGTTTTGCAAAACAGCAACCAGAAATGTATGGTAGAAGCATATTTTAATGTGCAACATCACAAAGCCATTCAATCATTTTTGGAGATTCATGAACTTGATGTTTCAGGGGAAGTATTGGTAAGACGAGAAATTGGAACCAATGGTAAATCTAGAAGTTTTGTAAATGATACTCCCGTTAATTTGACCCAACTTAAACAGCTGGCTATTTTACTGGTAGATCTACACCAACAATTCGATACACTCGATTTAGGTGAAGAAGATTTTCAACGGGAAGTTATAGATGCACTTGCAGACAACAACTCTAACTTAAATGATTTAAAAGTATTATTCAATAGCTACAGCTCTCAGAAAAAAGAATTAGAAGCACTCCAAATACAGCAAGCCAATGCCAATAAAGAATTAGACTACAATAAATTTTTGTTTGATGAACTAGATGAATTGTCTTTTAAAGAAAATGAACTAGAAGAGTTAGATACTGAATTAAAATTACTGAGCAACGCAGAAAGTATCAAACAGCAACTGGCAATGGTGTACATTGAGTTGAAAGAGGGAGAACAACCGCTGTTGCATCAGCTTCAACAAATGCAACACAAAGTGAATGGTTTACAAACGTATCACCCCGAAATTGCTGCATTATATGAACGCATTAAAAGTACCGTAATAGAATTACAGGATATTGCAGACGAACTGGAACGTATTGACGAAAATATTTCTTATCATCCTCAACGCATTCAAGAAGCCAACGATAGGTTGTCGGCCGGATACAAACTCCTAAAAAAACACGCCGTCAACAGCACTGCTGAACTACTGGCTATTCAGATAGAGTTACAACAAAAATTATTGGCAGTGTTTAATATTTCAACAACGATTGAGCAGGCCCAAGCTTCTTTAGACGATCGGTTAATAAAATGTATAAATCTGGCTGAAAAAATTTCTATTAACAGAAAGTCGCAGATACTCAATTTTGAGAAAAACCTACATACATTATTGGCCAAGGTGGGCATGCCTAATGCAAAGCTGCAGGTTCAGATCGCAGCAGCTCCGCTTCATGCAAAAGGAATAGATGAAATAATATTTTTATTCGATGCTAATAAAAGTAATCGTTTTGAACCACTTCATAAAGTAGCAAGCGGGGGCGAACTTAGTCGGTTGATGTTAAGCGTGAAATCGCTGGTAGCCAAAAAACTTCAACTTCCCACCCTTATCTTCGATGAAATTGATACTGGCATTAGCGGAGAAGCAGCCAAGCAGGTTGGAATGATTATGAAAAACCTTTCTTCAGCTCACCAACTCATTTCTATCACGCACCAACCACAAATTGCAGCCAAGGCAGCTGCACATTTTTTTGTGTACAAAGAAGTGGTTAAAAATAAGATTGTCACTAATATCAGAAAGCTGGAGGAAACAGAACGCATTAAGGTCATTGCCCAAATGCTGAGCGGTGAAAAGCCCACTGCTGCTGCTCTCGAAAATGCTAGAGAAATGGTAACCTGTTAACCTATTACTGTAACTCAAAACCAATTCAAGTACTGTTTGTTTTAACCAAGAATCAATCTAAAATATTCATTTGCAAAAGTTGACCATCCTCCTAGTTGTAGTTCTGTTGATTGTGCTTGGTTATGCTATGCACAAGCTGATTCGTAGATTTGTAAATCCCCGCCACTCTCTGAATCATTTATTCCTGTTTTTTATGGCACACTTCATCGGCGTCTTCATTTTATCTTTTATGATCAACCTAATCATTATTCGATTTTCCGGTTTTTTATTTCGACCTTAAAAATTTACTTTTACCAAATAAATATTCATCTATAACACATACATGTATGAGTAATAACTTATTGAAAGGTAAAAAAGGAATTATTTTTGGCGCACTCGATGAAAAGTCAATCGCTTGGATCACAGCCCTACGCTGTTTTGAAGAAGGCGCTCAGATTGTGTTAACCAACGCCCCGGTGGCCATGCGGATGGGCGAGATTAATAAACTAGGTGAGCAAATAAACGCCCCCGTTATTCCATGTGATGTGAGTAGCAATGAAGACGTAGACAACCTCATCTCTAAATCGATGGAACATTTTGGCGGTAGCTTTGATTTTGTGTTACACTCTATTGGGATGAGCCTGAATGTGCGCAAAGGTAAACATTATACTGAAATAGATTATGCTTTCAACGCTAAAACGCTTGATATATCTTCTATGAGCTTGCACCGGGTGTTAGCCAATTGTATGAAGAAAGACGCCATCAAAGATTGGGGAAGCGTAGTGGCGCTTACCTATATTGCAGCTCAACGCGTATTTCCCGATTATAACGAAATGGCAGACGCTAAAGCCCTGCTCGAAAGCGTAGCCAGAAGTTTTGGATATCATTACGGCATTAAAAAACAAGTAAGGGTGAATACCATCTCCCAATCGCCCACCAAAACCACTGCAGGTAGTGGAGTAAAAGGTTTTGATGGATTTATGAATTATGCAGAAAAAATGAGCCCTCTGGGCAATGCTACTGCTGCTGATTGTGCTAACTACATCGTAATGATGTTCAGCGATCTGACAAAAATGGTGACCATGCAAAATTTATTTCACGATGGAGGATTCTCTTACACTGGCGTAACGCAAGCAGTCATAGAACAAATGGAAACAAAATAAATTGGCATCCTACTATCACTCTATAGTTTAAATTTTTCTGGGTTGCCTCAGGTAGCCGGGAATTTTTGTATAAGAGGTGGATGCTGTTTTTTAAACTGAAAAAAGTTCCTGTTGTTTTATGTAAAGGGGCAAAAGAGATATTTTTCTTAAAACTTACCATCATCATTTGCCCATACTACAAAAAAGCATCGGAACTTTTGAGCAGCGAAGCAGGAATAGACAACTGAAAAAAATGATGCACAGACATAAGATAAGAGTTTGTTAACTGGAAGCAAAAAATAGACCTCCGTAGTCTCAACTTGCCCGGAAAGCAAGTGTGGCCACTAAAGTAGGGCTCTTATACATTTTGCTCTACACACAAAAGATGCTAGTGTCAAAACAAACTTCTAGAAACTAAAAACGCCGGTTAATAAACTGTAAACAAATTTTTGTAAAATCGTCCCTCAAAAAAATCGAAAGTATAAAAATCCCAAAATGAGTTGAACAAAAAGAGGCTGCACAAAATAGTTTTCACACAGCTATTCTTTATTCTATTTCCATTTAGAGAAGTAAATGTGCGTTTAATATATAGTATTTAAACTAAATGTTTTGCTCAAATCTGCGTACCCGTTGTTATTTTATCAATCTAATGTTTTGGAAAGCTAAAATAATGCCCATCGATAAAATACAAATTAAATTAAAAATTATATTAAGACTTTGCAGCGAAACCAGAAAATAACTTGTCAGAATTTATGTTAATGTTAAGAATTCCACTTTATATTTGTTTTTACTAAAATTAAACCTGCAAATGAGAAAAATTATTATGACCTTATTGGTGGCCTTTGGCTTTGTGCTGGTAGCCACCGCCCAGAATCGAACGATTTCTGGAATCCTTAAAGATGAAAGAGGCAAGCCCGTTGACAATGCCACGGTTCTTGTAAAGGGAACCACTGTTGGTACTGCAACCGACGCTGATGGAAAGTTCTCACTTTCTGTTCCTACTTCTGGTAGAACACTTGTTATTTCTGGAATTGGCTTTGCATCACAAGATGTTTCTATTGGTACAAAAACCAATTTCGACATTACCATGTCTCCATCTGATGTAGATATGGAAAATGTGGTAGTGGTAGGTTATGGCGTTCAACAAAAGAAGTCCTTTACCGGTTCTGCTTCTAAAATTGACGCCAAGGAGTTTGCTACATTGGTAACGCCTTCTATCGACAAGCAATTGGCAGGTAGAGCGGCTGGCGTTCAGGTTTCAAACCCAGGTGGAGATCCTTCTACTCCCGCTCGTATTCGTATTCGTGGTGTAAACTCAATTAGCCAAGGACAATCACCATTGATTGTGGTGGATGGTGTTCCTTTTATTACTGGAAACCTCGCGGCCAACGTGAACTCAAATGCTTTGGGTGATATTAACCCCAACGATATTGAAAATATCGAAGTATTAAAAGATGGTTCTGCAACTGCTATTTTTGGTTCAAGAGGAGCAAACGGCGTGATCATGATCACTACCAAAAAAGGTGACAAGTCGGGCAAAATGAAAGTGAATTACGACGCTGTTTTTGGTTTTTCGTCAGCAGCATCCCGTTTCGATTTGCTAAGTGCAGACGAATTTGTAAGAATTGCTAACGAAAAAAGAGCCAATGCCGGTTTAGCTGCTGCAGCTCGTCCAAGCGCCACTGGTACCAATACCGACTGGCAAGATGTGGTATTCAATGATAACGCTTTAGCAGTACAACAAAACCTCAGTTTTTCTGGCGGAACACAGAAGTCTACCTATTTCTTTTCATTAAACTACTCCGATCAAAAAGGTATTTTGATCAGTAACCGCAATAAGGCTTACAGAATACGTTTCAACTTTGATACGGAAGTGAACAAGTTTGTAAAATTTGGTAACAACCTTACCTTATCTAAACAAGATGATTTGGGTCAAAACGACGGAACCAATGCCTTGAGTGGTGGTATTGCTTCTACTTTAAGAATGCTACCGAATGTTGAGCCTTTCAGCACTACCAATCCTACTGGGTATAATATCCAAGGCCCAGCCTTGAATACAGTTGGTTTTGGTCCAAACACCATTGCTGTAGATGACAACTATACCAACCCGGCATTTACTTTAAGAGAAAATATTTTTTCTTCTGATAAACTCAGAGCTGTGAATAACTCTTATCTGGAGTTTTCAATATTGAAAGGGTTGAAGTTCCGCACCGCCTTCACATTTGATATCTTGAATGAATATGCCTTTTCTTCTAACTCACCATTACACGGTGATGGTTTTGGTGCTAGAGGATCTGCCACCAATACTTCTCAGGAAATTCAACAATGGGTTTGGCAAAATTATTTGAACTACAACAAGTCATTCGGAGATCACAATATATTTGTTACTGCTGGTCAGGAAGCACAAAAAAATCAGAATCGTTTTGTACAAGGAACCATTCAACAACTGTCTGATCCTTTCTTTATTTCTCAAAATCTTATTACCGGTTCTGGTGCTTTACAATTTGGTTCTGGTGGTTTTGGAAGATCGGGTTTCCAATCATTGTTCGGTCGTTTGAACTACGATTATAAAAACAAATATTTTTTACAAGGTACTGTACGTAGAGACGGACAAAGCTCATTGGCGCCGGAGAATCGCTTTGGTATTTTCCCTGGCTTCTCAGCTGGTTGGAGAATTTCGCAAGAGAAATTCTGGCAAAATTCAAGCTTCCTAAAAAATACATTAGATGAAGTGAAATTCAAAGCTTCTTATGCTGTAGTAGGTAACCAGCTCGGTGGGTTTCCATATTTGAGCACATTCAGTTCTGCAGCTTATGGTAACATTCCTGGCTTGGCTCCAAACTTAGTGGGTAACAGAGCTTTGCAATGGGAACAGAATAAGAAATATGATGTTGGTATCGAAGTGGGTATCAAAAACAGTCGTTATACATTGGGTGTAGATTGGTTCCTGAACGACTTGGATAACTTGGTTTTGGCAGTACCTACACCGAATTCTGCTGGTATTCCAGGAAATGCAATCTCTCAAAATATCGGTACGGCTCGTAATTCTGGTATTGAGCTCACCCTTGGTGGAGACATCATCCGTTCAAAGAATTTTACTTGGAATTCTAGCTTTAACGCTACTTTCATAAAAAATGAAATCACATCTTTGTATCAAGTGGGTGGAAATCCTATCACTCAAATACCGGGAACTTATAACCTATTAAAAGTGGGTAGCTCACTCAACGTATTGTGGGGCTACCAATTTGCAGGAGTGAATACTGCCAATGGTAATCCAATGTATTACAATGCAACCAACCAACTAGTACAACACAACATAGCCAACGGCGCTTACTACTTTGCAAATAACCTAAACGACCCAACCTTCGGTGCTCAAACATCTTTGGGAATTGTAGATCGTAGAGAATTGGGTTCAAGTTTACCAACTTATTTTGGAGGCTGGAACAACTCATTCCGTTACAAGCAATTTAGCATGGATGTGTTGATCCGTTATTCTGGTGGTAATGAAATCATGAACATCACTCGTCAGGAGGCATTGTTGAGCCAAAATTTCCACAACAATAGCAAAGAGATTTTGGATCGTTGGACAACACCAGGTCAATCTACCAACGTACCACGTGTGGTTCAGGGTCAGGGTAACAACATCAACCAGAATGGTTTGACCAACTCTCGTTTTGTTGAATCCGGCGATTTTGTTCGTTTGCAAAACCTAACCTTCAGCTATTCACCCAATGCACAAAAATTGAGCGAAAGAACCAATGGTTATATTAAATCGATGAGGTTCTTTGTGCAAGGTCAGAACCTAGCAGTTTGGACCAAGTACTCTGGATTGGATCCTGAAAATGCTTCTCAGGCTGGACAAGATAATGCAGTATCTCCTCAGTTAAGAGTCATTTCAACTGGTGTGAGTTTCGGATTTTAATAACAAATAATTCATTTAAAATATTATACAATGAGATTACATCATTTTTTTACAGCGGTACTTTTCACAACCTTAGCAGTAGCTACTGTTGGTTGCGAAAAGGTATTGGATGAAGCGCCTTACAATGCCTTCACAGACGAAAGTATTTTTACCACCCCGCAACGAGCAGAATTAGCATTGAATGGAGTGTATGATGCCGCACAAACTGGTAGCCCTTCACTTGGCGGTAGAGGATATCCATTTGGAGCCGCCAATGTGCAACAAGGCGATTGCCGCGGAGAAGACATGGTGAACCTGGCGGCTTTTTACCAGTTTACCTACCAAGGCACCTACAACCCTGGAACAGCCAATAATAGAGCTTTTTGGGATAATACCTACAACATGATCAACAAGGCGAACATTGCCATTGCTGGTTTTGCTAAGGCGGGTACCGATGGAGTTATTCCGGCCAATACTGCCTTAATATTTGAGGCAGAGTGCCGCTTTTTAAGGGCCTTGGGGCACTTGGAAATGATGACACATTTTGCACGCCCTTTCCTCGATGGTGCTGGTTCACAACTAGGTATCCCTTACCGCGAAAATGCGATTACAGGGTCAGCCTCATTGGATATTCTAAAAACAGAGCCTCGACCAACCGTTGCTTATGATTATCAAAGAATCATCAAAGATCTCAATTTTGCTGAAACCAATCTGCCATTAGCGCAAACACTTGGGCCTATTCGTGCTACCCGTGGGGCAGCCATAGCCATCAAAATGCGTGCTTACATGCACATGGGCAAGTGGGATAGTGTAAGGTTTGAGGGTAACAAATTAATTCCTACCACCCTAACACCACTTACTCCCGCCACTACTACAAGCGTAGTGGGTGGGTATGCATTACAAGCGAATCCTAGCGGTTCTTTTGGTTTTTCAGGTGGAAATAGTGTAACCACTGAAAACCTCTTCACTGTAAAAAATGATCCATTAGACAATGGTAGCGTAAACGGCGCACTGGCTGCTATGTATGGTACTGCTAGTTTAGCGGGTAGGGGATTAGTAAGCATTTCTCCTATTATTTGGAACAGAACCGAATGGTTAGCTTCAGATTTAAGACGTTCTCAATTATACTTAACTGGTGCCACTATTAATGGTACTTCTCCAGCATCTGGACAAGCCATTCTTACCAGAAAATATACTGATTATGTTGGTAGAGGCGATAACAACCCCATTATTCGTTGGGCGGAGGTATTGTTGATGCAAGCGGAAGCCGAAGCGCGTTTGTCTGTAGGTACGGTTTCACAAAGAGCAGTTGATTTGCTAAACATGATTCGCAACCGTGCTAGTGCAACCCCTGCTGCTACCCAGTACACCTTAGCAAGTTTTACTAATGACGAAGAAGAAGTAGGCGCTGTTTTGCTTGAACGCAGAATTGAGTTGTTGGCAGAAGGAAAGCGTTGGGCGGATATTCATAGAACTGCACAGGATCCTATTACAGCATTGCGCCCTGTTGGCATCCCAGCAAAAATTACCAACGGTACAAGCGGTATAGGTTTGTATGGTGTGGGGGTAGCTGTTGCACCTGGACAACCTGCGATTCCTTACAGCGATTTCCGCTTTATTTGGCCATTGCCTGTTGGAGAAGTTACACAGAATCCTATTGTTGTTCAGAATCCTGGTTATTAATCACTAAACTAATATAAACATGAAATATAAATTTTTAAATAAATCAGGTTTGTTCACGATTCTTGCAGCAAGCACGCTTTTGTTTAGCTCTTGTGAAAAAGAATTTGCCAAGCCAACGGTAGATAGCACACCTGAAGCCTATGTTGCAGTGCATAATTTTGCTCTATTGGCTGGAACCTCCTCTTCTGTTTTTGTAAACGGCACCCAGCTTTCTGTTGCGGGTAGCAATGTTGCTTTAGCAGTTGGGGGCAGTGTATTAGGCCCCTACATCGGGGTTGAACCCGGAGATGTAACTGTTGGCACAAGAACTGCTGCAGGAACCGCCAACTACGCCACTCGTACGGTGAATGTTGCACAAACTTCCTACACATCGTTTTTCGCATTCGATACATTAACCACAACTGGTACTGCCAGAATGTTGGCACTAACCAATGATATGCGCCCTGCAGACACGGCAACGACTAACATCCGCTTCCTGCATTTTTCACCCAATGCTGGAGCAGTAAATGTGGTTTTAACCAGAAACCTCAACCAATTTGGCGCTGCTACCACGGGCACCATCCCTTTATCTAATGTGCCATACATTGGTGCTACAGCCACGCCCAACGAAACAGCGTTGTCTGCTTTTACCAATATTCCGGCAGGAACTTATAAGGTAGATGTACTTTCTGGAACAACCGTTGTACTAACCGTTCCAGCGCTAACTTTAAGAGAGGGTAAAAATTACAGCATTGTAGCACGTGGTTTCGCACCACCAAGGCCTGCCATTCCTGCGGGACAGACTTTAGGAGCAACTCTGATATTGCACAACCCATAAATTAAACATTGAGATTTTCAATAACATCTCTAAAAGAGGCTGTATCAAATTTTTTGTTACAGCCTCTTTTAATTTTATCCATTTTGCCTATGCTATATTTTTCTGATGAGTCTTTTTAAATGAGTATTTTACAAAAGCAATTTTACAGCTATCCTGATACATTTTTTTGGTTTCTGAAGGCTCTATTAAGATCATTTTGTAAATCAAACGCCTAGCTATTGAGTCCTATTTTTGTATCTTTTCTTATTTTCCTGCTGATTGAATCTGGACAAATCGTTTCTACCTACAGTATTTAAATATGATTTCTACATCAGCAAATCCTTTCTTTAATTTTTTGAATTCACAACTCGCTCAGCAGTTGGTATGCTGCTTCTTTTATAAGTAGATGCTGTTGATGCTTAAATACAAAGATTTGGTCTCTGATGCTACTGTGATACACGCTTTATGGAACATAAGTATTCAAATTTGCTCTTTTTTTAAGAACATAATTTGAACAATCTACATACAACAAGAGGCTGCCCTTTTAAGACAGCCTCTTGTTTAATATCGATGATTATACATCGTGTTTAGAAAATTCATTAATATTCATCTTCGTTAAAAAAGAAGTCTTCTTGGCTTGGATAATCAGGCCATATATCGTCCAACCCTTCATAGAGGTCGCCTTCGTCTTCGAGTTCCTGAAGGTTTTCTATTACTTCAATTGGAGCGCCACTGCGAATACTATAATCAATTAATTCGTCTTTTGTTGCCGGCCAAGGTGCGTCTTCAAGGTGTGAGGCCAATTCTAGAGTCCAAAACATCGTAAATAGGTTTATATTTTTGCAAATGTATATGTTCGTACGATATAACCAAAAGTGTTTTTTTAACCAAGTTGTTAATTAAACTATTCCAATACCATTGTGCAACGAATAATGCATCTAAATAGTTGTAAATAGGGTAGTAAAATGGCTGTTTTTTTTCTACTATGCCTAAATGATTTATTTTTAACGCATGTTAACAGCACAGCACATCGAGAAATTTTATGGAAAACTTCAGGTATTAAAAGGAGTTGATATCAGTATTGGAGCCGGAGAAATAGTAAGCATCGTGGGTTCTAGCGGAGCTGGCAAAAGTACTTTGCTGCATATACTCGGCACCTTAGATAAACCAGATAAGGGTGTAGTAACGCTCAATAACCAACGCATTGATCAGCTAACAGGAAATGCATTGGCCAATTTTAGGAATAAAAATATTGGGTTTATCTTTCAATTTCATCACCTCCTTCCCGAATTTACCGCACTCGAAAATGTTTGTATCCCCGGCTGGATTGCAGGTGATAAAAAAAAGGATACTGCCTCTAGGGCAAAAACTTTATTAGATAC
>JBBEBH010000034.1:0-22114 GCA_040882445.1 Ferruginibacter sp.
CGGATCAAACCGTTACTACGAGACCTACTTACAAATGGTGGTGGGATTTTGGCGACCCAACATCTGGAGCCAGTAACAACTCTATTCTTCAAAATCCCTCACATACTTTTTCGGGACCGGGCACCTACAATGTTCGATTTACAAGCATCACCACACCTGGTTGTTTGAGTGATACCTTTACCAGGCAGGTGATTGTAAATCCTTTGCCCGTTGGAAATGTTGGGCCCAATTTTGCTACCTGCCAAAACGCTCCAACGGTGTTGGTATTTACTGGTACAGTAGGTACTGCTCCTTTTACTTTTACGTATAATATCAATAACGGTCCGGCACAAACCGCCGTCACCACTTCTGGTAACAGCATTTCAGTTCCTGTTCCTACAGGCACTACCGGAACCTTTGCTTATCATCTCGTTAATGTAAGTGATGCTGCAGGTACCAATGGATGTAATCAAAATATTGCCGACACATCGGTGATCTCTGTAAATCCACTGCCATCAGGTAGTATCACTACCTCCAGTTCTGTCTTGTGTCAAAATGCGGCATCCCCCTTTATCACGTTCACTGGCGCAAATGCTATCAACCTCCCTTATACATTTACTTACAATATTAATGGTGGTGCTAATTTAACAGTAACCACAACTGTTCTAAATTCAGTGAATGTACCAGTACCCACCAATATTGCGGGAACCTTTACGTATAATTTATTGAGTGTTGGCGATGGTTCCAGTATAGTCTGCAGCCAGGCCCAAACCGGCAGTGTTGCTGTGTTGGTAAAAGCTTTGCCAACTGCCAGTATAGAAGGCACGATCAATGTTTGTTTAAATGCAACTGCTCCTAATATTACTTTTACAGGAGCCACAGGAGTTGCACCCTTCACTTTTACATATACTATAAATGGAGGTCCCAATCAAACAGTAACTACCACCGTTGGTAATTCGGTAACGGTAGCAGCACCAACCACTTTAACCGGAACTTTTGTTTACAGCCTTGTAAGTGTAAGTGAAGGAAGTGCCGATAACTGTTTTCAATTACAAACCGGCAATGCTACGGTAGTTGTGAATCCTTTACCATCGGCAACAATAGCTGGGGCAACCAGCATTTGTTTAAATGGGGCTTCTCCGAATGTTACATTTACAGGATCTGGAAGTATCGCTCCTTATACGTTTACCTATAATATAAATGGTGGCGCCAATCAAATAGTAACAACCACAGTGGGTAATACGGTAACAGTTGCTGCTCCAACAAATGTAGCCGGAACCTTTACTTATAATTTGGTAAGTGTTCAGGATGCAAGTACCACTTCATGTAGCCAAATACAATCAGGCGCCACCAGCATTATTATTAAACCATTGCCAACAGCTACTATTGCAGGAACTACGTCTGTGTGTTTAAATGGCGTTTCTCCCAATATAACATTTACAGCTGCTATTGGAACAGCACCATATATTTTCACTTATAATATCAATGGTGGAGCCACTCAAACGGTTACAACTTCTGTGGCTAATTCCGTTACAGTTGCAGTGCCTACCACAACAACCGGAACCTTTACATATAATTTGTTAAGTGTACAAGAGGGCAGTGCCAATGCCTGTTTGCAGATTCAAACCGGCAATGCGGTGGTGATTGTAAACCCGTTGCCAACCGCTACCATGGTAGGGTCTACGGCTGTTTGTTTAAACACCCCATCTCCAAACATAACCTTTACCGGTGCAGCAGGAACGGCTCCTTATACATTTACATATAATATTAACGGCGGTGCCAATCAAACTGTTACAACAACAGCGGGAAATGCTGCAACGGTTGCAGCTGCTACCAATGCATCAGGTACATTCACTTATAACCTGATCAGCGTACAGGACGCTAGTTCCTCTATTTGCAGCCAGGCACAAACCGGCAATGCTGTAGTTATTATTCATCCATTGCCTACACCTGAGTTTTCATTTACCATTCCTACCTGCGAAACAAGACTAATATCTTTTACAGATAATGCTGTTCCCAATGTAGGCACATTAACGAACTGGTTGTGGAATTTTGGTGACCCTAGCAGTGGCATCAATAACATATCTAGCCTGCAAAATCCAACACATACATTCAGCACGGCAGGTAATTATACAGTGAGTCTTATTGTTACCACTTCCAATAGTTGTAGTAATGTTCTTTTCTCCAAGATAGTTACCATCAATGATCGTCCTTTGGCCGGTTATATTATTCCAGAAGTATGTTTAAGCGATACCTATGCACAGTTTTTAGATACCAGTAAAATAAACAACGGTGCTATTACAGCCTGGGCATGGAATTTTGGGGATATCAATTCAACTATACCCAACCCTAACACATCTACATTACAAAATCCAACGCATAGTTACACTGCTGTAGGTTCGTATATTGTTCAATTAATTTCTACCAGCAACAATGGCTGTAAAGATACTTTGAGTCAAACTTTGGTTGTTAATGGTAGTTTCCCTGTGGCAAATTTTACAGTAAATAATCTAACAAGCTTATGCGCCAATGATTCTGTTGCCATAGTAAATACATCTACTGTTTTCCCCGGAGTGGTAACCAAGGTTGAAATTTATTGGGATAATGTAAACTTTCCTACTGTTTTTCAAACGGATGATGTTCCTTTTCCAGGAAAAGTGTACAGACATTTATACCCCAACTTTCAAACTCCCTTAACTAAAACATTTACTATCCGCTATCGGGCTTATTCCGGAGGTGTTTGTGTGAATGATAAAATAGCTACTATAACGGTAAATGCTTCTCCCAGCGTTTTATTTAATCCTATGCCAAACAGCTGTTTAAATTTGGCGCCGTTTCAAATAACGCAGGCAACAGAAACCGGCGGCGTTCCCGGAACGGGTGTTTTCAGTGGACCAGGGGTGAATGCTTCAGGTATATTTGATCCCTCTTTGGTGGGCTCGGGAACTTATACCATTCGTTATTTATTTACGTCTACAGCAGGCTGTGTTGATTCTGCTGCTCAACAAATAACTGTTTTAAGAGCGCCCGTCGCTACTTTCACCGCTGGTAGTCCTACCTGCGAAAAACAAACCATTACATTCACCCAAACATCTAGCTCTGCAGATGGGCTTATTAATACCTACACCTGGAATTTTGGAGATGGTACTCCGCCAATTATTAACAGTATTGGAAATCCGGTTACACATATTTTTGCAGCCTATGGCACTTACACGGCTTCACTAATGGTTACTACCAACGATGGTTGCAACAGCAGCGTCTTTACTTTACCTGTGTTAGTAAATCCACTACCTGTGCCTAACTTTAGTTTTCCAGCAACTGTTTGTTTACCTGTAGCCAATGTTCAGTTTACAGATGTATCTAGCATTGCAGATGGGACTGAAAACGCATTTACCTACAGCTGGAATTTTGGAGACCCTTCCAGTGGTGCAGCTAATACTTCTACTGCTCGTAATCCAAGTCATATTTATAATACAGTGGGTCCATTTAATGTTACCCTGCGTGTTACAAGTGGTGTGGGTTGTTCAAAAGATACCATCATCGTTATAAACAATATTAATCCGCAGCCAATAGCAGCTTTTAATCTGCTAAAACCTAGTGTTTGTTTAGGTGAAACTGTATCATTCATTGATCAAAGTAATGGATTAAACGGTGTAATTCAGCAATGGAACTGGGATTTTGGAGTTGGTACAGGCTTTAGTACGTTGACACCTACACCTACTTTCCTTTATTCAACTACAGGAGATTTTACTGTAGTTTTAAACGTTGTAAATAGTTTTGGTTGTAGAGATACTGTTTCCAGGTTGTTTACCGTATATCCAAATCCGGTGGTAAACTTAGGAAACGACAAATTCGTTCTTGAAGGGGGAAGTTTGGTATTGCAGCCTAGTGTAATAGCTACTATTCCACAATATGTTTGGACACCCGCTACATACCTCAACAATCCTAATATTGAAGCACCTACCAGTGCACCATTAATGGATATCACATACACACTAACGGTAACGGATAGGGGTGGTTGTGCCACCAGCGACGATGTGTTTGTGAAAGTATTACTCGGCCCAAAAATTCCAAATACTTTTTCTCCGAATGGTGATGGTATAAATGAAAGATGGGTGATTGAATACCTCGAAACCTATCCCAATTGCAGGGTGCAGGTTTTTACCAGAACCGGACAAAAAGTATTTGAGTCGAGGGGATACAATACTCCATGGAACGGAACCTTAAATGGTAAACCTTTACCAATAGATACCTATTATTACATCGTTGAACCCGAGAATGGTAGAAAACCAATTACAGGATATGTAACCATCATTAAATAAGGTGCAGTAGCCATTGAAAAATTTATAAAAACAAAGCATGACGTTTTTAAATAAAAGTACTATTTATAAAAGCTGGGGAATCATGATGCTGGGCTGCATGGGTTTTTTTTCTGCGTATGCACAAGCCAAACCTTCGTATACACAATATGTGCTGAACAACTATATACTCAATCCAGGTTTGTCGGGTATTGAAAATTATACCGACGTTAAAATTAGCAACCGCAATCAATGGATCGGAATCAATGGAGCTCCTGTTTCAACTTATATTAGTATTCATGCTCCACTCAATAAATCTGATCTTAGAACTTCAGCCACGTCATTTGAAGTGCCTGGCGAAAACCCGAGAGGAAAACAGTACTGGGAACAATATACTGCACCAAAGCCCCATCATGGCGTTGGTTTCATAGCATTGAACGATAAGGCGGGATATATAAACCGATGGACGGTTGCAGCCTCTTATGCATATCACCAACCTCTTGGACTAAAAACAACCTTGTCTGCAGGTTTTAACGCAGGCATAACCAGCGTGAATGTTGACAGAACAAAAATAGATTTTGCTAGTTTAGATCCCAATGATCCTGCTATTGGATTTTCTAATGGTGATCTTTTAAAAGTAAAACCAGAGTTGGGAGCAGGTTTGTGGCTTTATTCCCGCGATTATTTTGTAGGCCTCGCTGTACAAAATATCATTCCGGGTAAAATAAGCTTTGCAGCTAATAACAATTACGCAACAAATTTTACCCCTAATTATTTCCTAACAGGCGGTTATAGGTTTTTGTTAAATAATGATTTGAATTTTATCCCTTCGGTGATGTTACAATATTGGCAACCACAATTGTTGGGAGCACACGCCAATGCAAAATTACAGTACCGCGATTTGCTTTGGGTAGGGGCTAGTTATCGCTATGGCGATCTGGTATCGGGTTATTCAGGCATGGCTGGTGTTAATATTGGCAATACTTTCAACATCAGTTATGCGTATGAAGTGGCCACCACTAACCGATTAAGGGCCTATACTGGGAACACTCACGAAATACAAATAGGATTTATTATTGGCAATAAATACGGAGATACCTGCCCCAGAAATATTTGGTAAACGCTTTTAACCCAGATTTTGAAGTTAGATATCTATTACTGCTTCTTTCAAAAGGGTTAGAATGAAACTGTAAAGCACAGATTCTATACTCACAGGTTATTATTTTGTTTTTAGCTGGTAGATGAGTTGTTGAATTTTATCTAGTTCATCGGTACTTGGTTTATGATCACCCAATGCCTGCATCACCAACTCTGCACTAGAACCAGCAAAAACACTGTTAATCATTTTATGAACAAATTGCTTTTGGGTGGCTTCTTTGGTAACGGCTGGCTGATAAATATGAGACTTGCTACTACTGTCTCTACTTACCAATCTCTTTTCAAACATAATTTGCATTAGCTTGAGGGTAGTGGTATAGCCTGCATCTTTGGTTTTCAGCAATTCCTCGTGCACTGTACGCACGGTAGCTGTTTTTTCATTCCACAGTACCTGCAGTATCTCCAGTTCGCTTTCGGTTGGTTTGTTATGCTTAACTAATGTCATAATACGATTATTTTCGTACGACAATGTACGAAATTGTTAGTAAATACAAAATCCGTTTATTTATTTTTTGAAACTGTTAAAATGTATGATGTTGTCATTACGCTTCTAACTACAAAAAAAGCCCTGCTGGTTTTCAGCAGGGCTTTTATATATAATAATTAGTTTATTTATTCGTATGCTTAATATTCAGATCGGCACCACCCAAGGCATCAATCCATGCTTTATATGTAGCTGTTACTTCTGCAGTTTGTTCCTTATCATTCAGGGTTAATTTTCCTTTTGATAATGCCAGTGTAAAATTATCTTTTTCAATTAATTTATCAGCAACCAAAGCATCAATCAGCTTATCTGTAGGCTCTTTCAGGGCATCAGGAGAAGCAGTTACGGTTAAATTCATGGTATTTGAGCTGTCGTTTTTTATGATCGAAATTTCTTTGGTCATTTCTTTCATTTCATACTTTGGTGCAGTACCCCAGTTCATGGTGGCAAGGGTAGGAGCAATTACCAAAGAAACGATACTCATCAGTTTGATGAGGATATTCATTGATGGGCCAGAGGTATCTTTAAAAGGATCACCCACGGTATCACCGGTAACCGAAGCCTTGTGTGGCTCAGATTTTTTGTAAAACATTTCACCGTTGATTTCCACGCCTTTTTCAAATGATTTTTTAGCATTGTCCCAGGCACCACCGGCATTGTTTTGAAACATTCCCATCAACACGCCACTAACCGTAGCACCGGCTAAAAATCCGCCCAAAACCTCAGGACCAAAAGCAAAACCAATAATTAATGGAGATAATAAAGCGATGGCACCGGGTAACATCATTTTCCTAAGGGAAGCTTCAGTAGAAATAGCCACACATTTATCATACTCAGGCTTACCGGTTCCTTCCATAATACCAGGGATGGTACGGAACTGTCGGCGAACTTCTTCCACCATGGCCATAGCAGCTTCTCCCACGGCACGAATGGCTAATGAGGAGAAAATGAAAGGGATCATACCTCCTACAAATAAACCAGCCAAAACGGGTGCTTTGTAAATATCAATGCCTTCAATACCGCTGATGCCCACAAAAGCAGCAAACAAAGCCAATGCGGTTAAAGCAGCAGAAGCAATGGCAAAACCTTTACCGGTAGCGGCTGTGGTGTTACCAACTGCATCTAATATATCTGTTTTTTCACGCACTTCTTTAGGTAACTCACTCATTTCGGCAATACCACCTGCATTATCGGCAATAGGCCCAAATGCATCAATGGCAAGCTGCATGGCGGTGGTAGCCATCATACCTGCAGCAGCAATAGCCACTCCGTATAAACCTGCACACCAGAAGCTCATATAAATACCTGAAGCCAAAACAAGGATTGGTAAAAAAGTACTTTCCATACCCATTGCCAAACCACCAATGATGTTGGTTGCATGGCCCGTACCAGATTGGCGTATGATTGTATTAACCGGACGTTTGCCCATGGCAGTGTAATATTCGGTAATGATACTCATTAAAGTACCTACAATTAAACCAACCATAATAGCTCCAAAAATGCCGTTCTTGGTAAACTCATGTCCACGAAGTGTCATGGTTTCGGGCATTAAATAATTAACCAGGAAATAAGAAAAAATCGCTGTTAAAACAATCGAACCCCAGTTACCCATATTTAAAGCATTCTGAACTTTTTGTGTGCTAAGTCCAGCGCTTTCGCTGATGCGTACAAACCAGGTTCCTACTATTGAAAATAAAATACCCATTGCTGCAATAAGCATAGGTAAAAGGATAGGAGACATGCCACCGAAATTATCGGTAAGTGCATTTGTTTCTCTGCCCAAAACCATGGTTGCCAAAACAGTAGCTACATAAGAACCAAACAGATCGGCACCCATACCGGCCACATCACCTACATTATCTCCCACATTATCGGCAATGGTTGCAGGGTTACGGGGATCATCTTCCGGAATACCGGCTTCTACTTTACCAACCAGGTCAGCACCCACATCGGCAGCCTTGGTGTAAATACCGCCACCCACACGGGCAAACAAAGCGATAGATTCGGCACCTAAACTAAATCCGGTTAAAATTTCTATAGTTTTCTCCATTTCGTGGCTATCAACAGCCGCTTCGGGAGCAAAGATCATTTTTAAGATAATAAACAAACCTCCCAGTCCTAATACAGCAAGACCGGCAACTCCCAATCCCATTACACTACCGCCGGTAAAAGAAACTTTTAAAGCTTTTGATAAACTGGTACGGGCTGCCTGTGCTGTACGTACATTGGCTTTGGTGGCTACTTTCATACCTATGAAGCCAGCTAAAGCGCTGAAGAATGCACCGATGATAAAAGCAACAGCAATGCTCCAGTGGCTGTTGGGATTACTATACCCCATTACACCCAATAATAAAGCGCCTATAACAACAAAATACATAAGAATTTTGTACTCGGCCTTTAAAAATGCCATAGCACCTTCAGCAATATAGGTGCTGATCTCTTTCATGCGTTCGTTGCCGGCATCCTGTTTAGATACCCACGCAAATTTTATAAAAGTGTACAGAAGGCCTACAATGCCCATCGCTGGAACTACATAAATCAAATTTTCCATAATATAATTATTCTAATTTTTGGTGGGCAAAAATAGGGGAAAAATGCTAAGTTCGAAACAATAGTGTCAATAGATTATTGATAAATATCTCACCTTATTCACCAACTTTTACCGAGCTTATCAATTTATTTAAGATAAGAAATAATTGCAAACGTTTTTATTCGTCAGAAATAATATCCTAAGTAACCAATTTAAAGCTATTCCCCTATCCGAGTTTTTTAACACTGCATGTGTAAAAACTTATTGTGGTTGTGCCGAAAATGCCATCCTTTTTTAATGATTCTTGTTGAGAGGGATTCTGCAATCTATGTAAATAACCAAAAAGGTAATAAAGTATACAAAGAAACAATAGGCACTAAAAAAAATAATTAATTTATTAAAAACAGTGTTAAGATAATTTGTTTTAATCGCATTTGTAGATTTGATGGATCTTTATTTTTTTTGAAATTAGTATAAAATGATATCATTACGTGCACCCACACTTGCTAATACCTGTATAGGCAAATGTATTTGTATTGGCAATCTATTTTCTATATACTTTGTATATAGCAGTTACAGATTGATGGCAACACTTTTACCTATATTAGGCATAAAGTAACCTATGTTACCAGAAAGATATCAGCAGAAAATGATGTAGATTCGAATGATTAATTTTATTAGCTGAGCACTTAAAATATTAAATAAAAAATATTTTTATGATTCCAATAGGAGATAATAATTCAGACAGGATAAGAACACCCTATGTAAATTATATTTTACTTGCGCTCAATGTGCTTGTTTTTGTGTACTATCAACAAATGGGGGCAGACCAAGCTTTTACTTTAAGTTTCAGTACAATACCACAAGAAATTATTACAGGTACGGATGTATTGTTCAATGAAACCATGGGGGCTACCCCTATACCAGTGCAGCTCACCATTTTTACCGCTATGTTTATGCATGGAGGAATAGCTCATTTGGCTGGTAATATGTTGTATTTATGGGTATTTGGCGACAACCTTGAAAATAGAATGGGGCATCTGAAATACCTGCTTTTTTATTTGCTTACAGGAATCATCGCCACATTATGCCATGTAGCATTTTGTTTTATTTTACAAAAAGATCTATCCACGCCAAGTTTGGGTGCTTCTGGCGCCATATCTGGGATATTGGGTGGTTACTTAGTATTGTTTCCCAAAAACCAAGTGAGGGTATTTTTGATTGCGTTGGTGATAAAGGTACCTGCATTTATTACTTTAATACTGTGGATTGGTTTACAGCTTTGGAGTGGCTGGGATAGTTTGGGTAAAAACGAAGCCATAGGAGGAGTGGCTTACGCTGCACATATCGGAGGATTTTTAGCGGGCATGTTGCTAGTTCGTTTATTTGCCTCATCGTTGGGTTCAAATTCGGGTAACCAAAATAATAAATACGATCGGCATCATAATTACAAACGCTGAGGATCTATTCATGCATACATTCAAAGCAAAAGAATATGGGGCAGCACAGGTACACACACCCATTTAGAAACATCGCAATTAAACTTTATACTAATGCTAAGTTTGGGGATGCTATTGTTTACATTGGTTGTTTATTTTTAACCTTCTTTATACCTATCCAATAACTATTTAGATGCAGAAAGTTTTGTTTCATGCTCACTAAATTAGCAACCGATGATTGATGGGGGAGTAGTAGATTTTTCGTTTTTCATTTTAATAAAGGGAATCATAAAATGTTAAAAGCGGTAGCCTGCTATAACTCATAAATAATTTTGATAGCATTGTTTTGACCGAGGTTGGTGTTGATATTATAAGCCCTTCTTTTTTTACCATCTATAATTTCTAAAATAGAAGTATTGGGAGCTATGCTACCAAGGTTGTCTGCAATGAAGATGATTTTATTTTCACCACGGTATAGTTTAAGTTTAATGAATTGTGGTTTCTTTTTTACTGCTAGGCCTTGCATAAAAATTTCATCATTGATCTGTAACGAAATGCTATCACCATCTTCTACCGCATCGTCCCAGATAGCCAAGGTTACTTCTTGTGAACCAACCCATACACTATCGATAAGTTTAGTGGTTCTTTGCTGAATTTTTTGTGTGATGGTTTTTCGGGCAAAAATATTTTCCGGTTCTTTTTGTTGTTGATTGGGTAAAAGAAAAATTTTGGCTACAATAAAAGTGGCAGACATATTTTCTTTTATGGCATAATCTAATGTGAATTGTTGGTTGCCAAATTGAAGATTCAACTTGGCAGTGTTGGGTGGCACTTTCCCATAATTATCAGCAAAAAAACAAAGGATGTTCATACCCGTATCCAATTTAATATCTAACGGATTCGTTTTTTTTCGGATATCTGTTTTTTCAATGATCATTTTTTTATTTAGGGATACAGATACCGTATCGTCATCACTTTTATTATTGTCGATCACACTAATAGAGCCTTCAGCAGTATTTACATAAAAACTGTCTGTGAGTCCAAAGTAAGTGGGGGCTTCATAACTGTACAACATCTTATTGGCTGCGGCACTGCGCCATGGAATTGCATCTTTTTTTTGAAATTGTATGTTATCGTTTCGTAAAAATTCAGATATCCTGAGCACTGCCATTTTATTAGACTCTTCGTATTTAGATAATGCCGGAACAGCAAAGCCGTATCTGCTGGCTTTGATTCTGTTTACAGAAAGTGAGTTACCTCCAATAATATCGAGGGTTCCATTGAGTGGAATAGTGTAAGCGCCCAACCCAAATGGTTCTTCTTTTATTGTAAATTTTTGTCGCCCAATAGCCAGTTGCTCGTTGTTCTTTTTTACTAATAAAACCTGATAAACGCCTATAAACTGTGCATACGATATAGTTAACAGGGCAGGGTATAAGGTAGCTTCTTCGGGTTGTGATATTTGTAAACTGAGTTTGTAAGTAGCCACCTTTTCTGGATCCAATTTTTCAAAATCCCAGGTGCCTACAAAAGGGTCTATTTGGGCATAACCCGTTATTATAATACAAAAAGTAAAAATGAATAAAACATAATGCTTCATTTAACAATGGGATGGATGTAAAAAATACGATACGTTTGTATCAATTATTATATACAAAATAAACGAGCACAAATATTTGTGTTTTATTCGAAGAGTTCAAATTTGTTTTTAGGTCTTCTTTTATCTAACCAGATAAAGCCTTTTAATTTTTTTTCTCCTAGAGGTATTTGTGCCAATGGATACAAAGTACCATTTACATCACTCACAAATATTACTTTGTTGAGTTCTTTATTAATAAAAAAGATGTCGATCACATCACTACTACTTCGGTTCATTCCAATATAGGCGCTGTCTTCATCTTGCGGATAATATATGCTTTCGGCAGGAGATCCTTTTACTCGAATATAATCTATATTTCCTTGTATAAAATAGCCGGTAATAGTTCTGCCGCTCATTTGGTCGTAAAGTTGCGGGTTGCTTTCATTAACAACCATACCGTTGTTGAACACCAATAATTTTTCTGCTTGTTGGTTTTTGGTAAACAAATAAATGGTATCGCCGTTTACCTGTGTGTTACCATTCCAGAAAACCGGATCTCTATACATTCTAAACACTGAGTCTTCTGTTGAATAATATAAACTATCGCAAACTGCCTGCAATGAATCATTGAATATTTTTACATTGTGAAAAGCCAAAAAATACCGAATACTGTCGGTAGGTTTGATGATACTACTATCGGTGGCTTTGTAAATTGAATCTGATTTAAACGAAACGGTGTCTGCTATCGGATCCATGTTTATCGCCAATACTTTGTTTAATGTATCTGTTCGGCTGATGGTAACATTTTGGGTGGTATCGTATTTTCTAAGTCCCGAAAATAAAGTATCCGCAGCTACATACGTACTATCGTTTCCACGATATAATATCATCACTGGTTTTCTGGTAGCTAAAAAAGTACTTTTATTTTTATCTAGTAAAATTTGTCCACCCAATACAGTCACGTTGTTTACACTATCTACCAGTTTACCATTTTCTTCTACTTGTAGCAAGCCACTTTTTTCATCAAAAGCAATTTTACCCCCTACAATAGATCGGGTGCTGTCGCTGTAAGCCGTACGGGCATAAAAAATGGCTTCGCCTGTTTCTAAATTATACGTACCAGAGGTGGTTTTGATGGTACCACTGTCTTTTGTTTTGATGGTGGTAGGTGAAATGAAAGTAGCCGTTTTATAAAAGGTATTATATAATAAACTGTCAGCTTTTATATCGTATTGAGGATCGGTGAGGTGCACATATTTTTTAAAATACACGTCTTTTGTATTAGAGTAATACACTGCATCGGTACTAGTTAAAATTGTTTTTCCGTTCAACACTCTGCCGCCACCTTTATAGTTTGCAATACCTGTAACGAGGTTATACTCTAGGTCTTCGGTAAGTAAAGTGCCTGTACCATCGGTTAGTTTTACATTTTTTTTTAGGTAAGCAATTCTTTCTTTACCCAGGTATTTTAAATAAGAAGCGTAGGTATTCACACTGTCTGCATCATTAATATGTACATTCCCAAATACTTCTGCAATGCCGGTGCTTGGGTTTAGTACAATGCTATCTCCTTTTAAAATGGTGTTACCTTGTTTCACGGTAGCGTTGCCAGCTAGGGTTTGCAATTCTATGCTATCTGATAAAGTAAATATCCTCAAACTTCTGGCATAGATGATCTCAATAGGTGTAGTGCTATCTGAGGTTGGTTGTATAACTGGGAGGGGTACAGGCTGTTGTGCTACAGCACTAGATAAAAAAAATAATCCTGTGATAAACAGGATCGGTTTAAAATAATATAAAAAATTACGTTGTTTCATGTTAGATGGCTGCAATAATATGCTTTGATCTGTAATCGACTAAGTTTACTTTTTAATCTGATAAGGCGAGTTTACTGTATCAGGTAATGGAATAGAAAGCGGGGTTCCTTTAGCTTTTTTACCAAACACCGAAATGTTCACATATCTTTTTGGATGTATGCGAACATCGTCTAATAATAAATTGAGTTTGTTACCGGTGGAGGCAAGGTTGTTATACAGTGTTGGATCATTTAATATTTTCCCCATCGTGCCATCGGTACTGTTAATTTTAGAAACTGTTTTTTGAAAATCTGCTAGTGTTGCATTGAGCGTATTTACTGCTTTTTCAAATTCAAGTTCAGCAATTTTAGAGGTTGTTTTATCCAAGTTACTCATCACATTGTTGATTTTTTCGTTGTTCATGGCCATGTTTCCAGTGATAGATTCAACGTTATTCAATGTTTTGGCTAATGCTCCTGTTTGTGTATTCAGCAATACATTGAGGTAGGCAGTAGATTGAACCATAGATGTGGTAATGAGGTTCATATTTTTTAAGGCAGAGCTGATATTGCCTTTAGCGTTTGGATCTAAAACAGTATTAAAGTTCAACAATAAAGTGTCTAGCGAAATCATCGTATTTTTTAACTGGGCAATCACTGGATCTACTTTTTCCATCAAGTTTCCTAATAGCCCCCCTGTGGATGAGGTTTTGATGGTATCTTTATTGCGAAGGTGATCTACCGCATCTCCCAAAATAATTTCTATGCTAGAAGTAGAAATAGGATTGGTTTTAACAACGGCCATAGAGTTTTTTGCGATGTAAACGTCTTTGGTGACGTTGATTTCTACCAGAATATTACGCATGCTTTTATCGGTTCGGATATCGTACACGGTGCCTATTTGCAATCCATTGATTAAAACTGGATTTGATTTTTGCAATCCTTGAATATTATTGTAAATGGCGTAGATGGTTGTGCTACTTGTAAATAATTTTTTTCCCTTTAAAAAATTAAATCCTAGCAGCAGCAGCGCTACAGCTACCACAGCAATGGCCCCAACTTTGGTTTCGTTTGATATTTTCACTAATTGTTGATTTGTTTAATTTAATGGGTTCATAAGATTCAACGAATATCCGTTCTTTTAAACATAAATAAACAGAATCTTTACCTGAAATATATTTTTCAAGGATTATTATTATTGGCAGTTATTTTAGCGGCATTATCTAATTGTAATTTGTAACGTTTTACAGCTTGGGTAATGGCTTCTGCTAACTCTTGCTGACCAGCTTCGCTGTTGATGTACCGCTCATCTTCTGGATTATTGATAAATCCTGTTTCAATCAGTATCGCTGGCATATTGGTAGCTTGTAAAACAGCAATTCCAACCTGACGTTGGTTTACCCCCAAAGAAACGCGACCTGTTTTACCTACTTCCTCGTTTACCAAAGTAGCTAGCAAGTCACTTTTTTCTTGGTATCTTTTGGCATATATATCTGCAATAATTTTATTACCAGGCGTGCTAAAATCAATCGGAGCATAGGTAGAATCGCCCTCATTGGTTTCAATTTCAAATTCTCCTGCTTCCTTCATGATGGCTTTTAGCTTATCACTTGTTTTGTGTGCGGCAAAAATATATACGCTGGTACCCGTTATTGTGAGTGGTTGTTTAAAATACTCATACACCGCCTCTTGAACGGTATATGGGGTTGATTTTTTTACTTTTTTTGAGCCTTTCTTTACGTAGGTTACTTTGTATTTGGTTACGGTACGTGTACCAACCTGACGGCGTCCGGTTTTCAGCGGACCACTATCTGCATGAATACAAAGAAAGAGATCCCCTTTGTATACGTTGGCCAACTTCGCTTTTTCATTTGGATTTTGGTACACATCAGTGGTTCTTGTAGGAACCACATTTAGTTCGGGCATCTGTTTTTTTAATTCTGCCACCACTTTCAGAGAAATGGCGAGTGTAACATCTTTTTCTTTAGAACGCAGCGAATTTTCATACTGCCCTACGGCGCCAACGTCTTGCCCACCATGCCCTGCATCTACAATTACGGTTTTTAGTCCTTTACTGCCTTGTGCAAAAGAAACTACTTGCATAATTAAAATCAAAAAGAGGATACCGCCTATTTTTTTTGCATGCTGGCTTATCATTGGTTTCCCGGTTATATAGGTTTTGTTATAATTGTGTTTATCCAACAATAGTTTTATTTTAATAGCTATTTTTGCGCATCATATTATATGAACCACACTAACAAAGGTAAGACAAAATTTTTTTCAGGAACGATCTGTGCTACTACGATGCTGTTATTAACGTTTTGTAATAGCAGTATCGGGTTCTATCCTGGCAAATTTCACATTCAATTAACTACTGTAGATACCATACCGGTACAAAAAATAATTTCTTCAACAAATTCAAATTCAACAGAACCGATTATCAAAGCTTTGCCAAAAGCAACGTCAACCCCTAAGGTTTTAGACACCGTTCCTACACAAAGTAAAGATTCGGTGATCGTAAATAGCATCGATACTTTCAGTTTTAAAATTGCAAAAGCTGCTTTAGATACGCCTGTTGTATATCATGCGGATGATTCGATGGTGATGAGTATTCCAGATAAAACCATCAAACTATACGGCAAAAAATCTACCGTGGCATACACAGATGTGAACCTCGAGGCACCTACGATCGAATACAATCAGAATACAAACCTAGTTATTGCTCATCTCATCAAAGACAGTGCAGGTAAAGTAATTGCCTATCCAAACTTTAAGCAGGCAGAATTTGAGTCGCAGAGTGATACAATCAAATTCGACATGAAAACCCAACGAGGGATCACCAAAGGAACTTACACCAAACAAGGTGAAATGTTTGTATACGGTAAAACTATCAAAAAAGAAAGTACCGCTATTTTTTATGCCCTTGATGGACGTTTTACTACTTGTAGCCTCGATACGCCTCATTTTGCATTTGTAAGCCACAAAATAAAATTCATCAACAAAAAAATGGCCTACACAGGTCCTGTTCATCCAGAATTTGAAGGCGTACCCGTTCCTATTGTGTTGCCATTTGGAATTTACCCTTTATCGCAGGGAAACCGCAAAACAGGGTTACTGGCCCCCAGCTTTTCTGCTAACGATCAAATGGGAATTGCTTTAGAAGGATTGGGATATTACAAAGTGCTGAGCGATAATTGGGACATCACCACCCGTGCTACGCTGTATTCTTATGGAGGCTGGACGATTAATTTTAGTCCACGTTATATGAAACGATATCGCTACCAAGGAAGTTTGCTACTTGACTTACAGCGGTTTAAAACAAATTTCAAAGGAGATCCTGATTTTCAATCTAACCAGGCATACAATGTTCGGTGGACGCACAGTGCAGATGGGAAAGCCCGTCCTGGCGTTACGTTTAGTGCCAATGTAAATGCGGGTAGCAGTAAGTTCAATGAGCAAGTACCGAACAATCCTACGAGAAATTTTCAAAACCAGCTTACTTCTTCTATCACTTATGCCAAAGTATGGAAACACAAACCCTACAACCTTTCGGTGAGTGCCAACCACAACCAGAATACAGTACAAAGATTGATCAATCTCAACCTGCCCGACATTGCATTTAACGTAAATACATTATACCCTTTTAGAAAAAAAGAACCAGTGGGAGAGAGTAAGTGGTACGAAAATTTAGGGGTAGCGTTGAATACCAACGCAAGAAGTGCTACTTCCTTTTATGATACAGCAGCAAGTGTAGGTAGCCAGATTATAGATAGATTGCAATGGGGTGCACGTCATAGTGTTCCTATCACACTGAGTTTGCCACAAATAGGCCCCTTCCAAATTGCACCTAGCATCAGTTACCAAGAAACTTGGTACCAGCAACAATTGTTTCAAACATGGAATGCAGCTACCCGCAGCATAGATACCAATATTAATAAGGGATTTTACCGTGCTTATGATATGTCATTTGCCATCAGCACCAGCACCAGGATATTTGGATTGTACACATTCAAAAAAGGCAAAGTACAAGCCATTCGGCATGAGATAAGGCCCTTTGTGGCGGCAAGTTACAAACCTGATATCAATGGAAAAGATTGGTATGATGTTCAAATAGATACCATTGGTAATAAAATTTCTCGATCTATTTATGAGGGAAGTATTTATGGCACTTATTCTCCGGGTGAATTTGGTGGGCTAAGTTTTGGGATCGACAATAACCTATCTATGAAAGTACGCGATAAAAAAGATACCAGTGCAGAAGCGATGAAAAAAGTAAATATTTTGGATGGATTTGGAATAACCGGTAGTTATAATTTTCTCAGAGATTCCTTTAAACTAGATGTGTTTAATATGTCGGCCAGGAGTAGTTTGTTTGAAAAAATAAATATTACAGCTGGAGCTACTTTTGATCCATATCAAACAGATGCTTCTGGCAGAAGAATTGACCAATTAATTTGGAAACAGAAAAAGTTTACGCTTGGAACGCTTACCAATGCAAATGTGTCCTTACAAACATCTTTTAGGGGAGGCGATAAGAAAAAAGCAGATGAAACTACTGCCAACACACAGCAACAAAATAACTTTAACAATGTAGATCCCGTTACGGGAATGCAATTGGATGAATACCAGCAAGAACTATCTTACATGAACAACAATCCGGGGGAGTTTGTAGATTTTTCGATACCCTGGGATGTAAGTCTGAATTACTCTTTGCGTTACAGTAGAATTCAATTTCCTGGACAACAGGTACAAAAAAACATCAGTCAGGATGTGAACTGGAATGGCTCTCTCAATTTATCTCCAAAATGGAAAATCGGTGTGAATGGTTTTTACAATATCACACAAAACGAGTTAGGCACTATTAGCATGTTTTTATCGAGAGAAATGCACTGTTGGCAATTGGCCATTAATGTTTCGCCTGTGGGAAAGTTTAAGTTTTTCAATATTTCGCTTAGTCCTAAATCAAGTATGCTGAGAGATTTAAAAGTAAATCGTACTAGGTCGTTTGTTGACTTATAAAAACCCTACTGTAGGTTGAACAGTTGCTTTTATTTGATTGAATTTTTTGCAACTTTTTTTGAAAAACCAAACCAGCACTTTATGGTAATTGTTTATGAGTGAAAAGCCTATTTTTTAATAAATTCAATTGTATAAATTTTACTGTCTATTCTAATTTTAATAAAATTAAGTTTAATGGATGGTCAAAAAAATAGCGAAGGGCTCTACTGCATCAAGTTTGAACGTACACATCCCACATTTGCTGAAATACTTTTTCTTTTAATTCCTTAAACGGGATGTTGGTTGAAGACACCGGTGTTAAAAATTGCAACTTTAGTTTTTTCGGTAATAGGAAAAAGGTTTTATGAATGGGCATAGCATCTCTGGTGCCTTTAATTACACAAGGAATTACTTCTTTGCCAGTTTCAGTAGCTAATTTAAAAGCGCCATCATAAAATGTTTTTAGGGGTTCATGGGTTCTGTTGCGAGTACCCTCGGGATAGATGCACATGTGCATACCATTTGCTAAAGCCTTTTTCATTAGCTCAAAACTTTTAATTTTACTTTTCTCATCTTTTCTATCTACCAGCACAGAACCTCTTTTGTAGAAATATCCAAAAATAGGTACTTTGGCAAACGAGGCTTTAGCAATGGTTTTATTAGGTCCGGGTATGAACGGGGCAGAAAGGGGAACGTCTAACAATGCGTTGTGATTAAATACTACAATGTAGTTTTTTCCTTTTTTAAAATGTTCTTTGCCAGTTACTTTTACTGGGCAGCCAATGAGCATTAGCCAAAATTCCATCCAAATACGAGATACTTTGATGAAGTAATATTGTCCTTTTTTTTCATCTTTAAAAAGATACGATAACATCGAAGGAATAAAAATGATCAAGAAAGTAATGATAAAACTGAGTATACCCCAAAATGCCCAAATTCTTCCAAAAATATTTTTCATGTATGCGTTACTGTTAGTTGTTGTTATTATAATTTCCAATCAATTGGTGACAAATGATTTTTCATTAAAAAATCATTTGTTTTAGAAAAATGTTTACAACCTAAAAAACCTTTGTTAGCCGAAAAAGGAGAGGGGTGGGCTGCTTTCAGTACATGGTGTTTGCCCTCATCTATCAATGCCAGTTTTTCCTGAGCAAATTTACCCCATAGTAGAAAAACCACCTTTTCTTTTTTGTCAGAAATTTTTTGGATGGTAACATCGGTAAAATCTGCCCAGCCATATTTGGCATGACTAAAGGGATCTCCCGCTCTAACGGAAAGGGCAGCATTTAGCAGCAATACCCCTTGTTGTGCCCATGGCAACAAATTCCCACTCAAAGGCATGTCTATTCCAATATCTGATTTTAATTCTTTGAAAATATTAACCAGTGATGGTGGTGGTTTGATGCCATTTTGTACCGAAAAGCTTAGTCCATGTGCCTGTCCGGGGCCATGATATGGGTCTTGCCCAATGATGACCACTCTTACCTTTTCAAAGGGGGTTTGGTTGTAGGCATTAAACATTAAGTTGCCTGGAGGAAAAATTATTTTCCCACTAGCTTTTTCTGAATGTAAAAAGGTTACAATTTGTAAAAAATAAGGTTTGGTAAATTCTTCCCTTAATATCTCTTTCCACGAAGCATCTATTTGTACTTCCATGTGCAAATTTTAATTAAAAGTACGACGGAATTTTTAGGTCATAAAAAATTGATGAAAGTAAATATGTGTTAAACCTTTTTATTGAGAAATTTTGTTCAATGTACAATAAAAGTAACAACCAGCGCATCATTGCACCATTGCTCAACTTTACTTTTTTTTAGAGCCAGAACCAATAGTTGATAACGCATTAAAAAATAAATGGATGATCACATAATAAATTAAACAAGTTGACTATTGGCTTGTTTTACAAGCTCAAAAGATTACAATTGTTCAAAACAACATCAATCGTTGGGCTTTGATGCAGCGGTTGGGTTTATTCGTAAAATTTTACATCTTTAAAAATGCTATAAAACTACAGCATCGGAATGGTTTGGTAAAAGGTATTAATACACTGATATGGCATCTTTAGGTGATAGATATGTTTTATTTTTTTCTCCATTCCCAAGGGGCAATTGGTTCTTTGTTTAACCAAAGGCCAGCTTTGTTACTACGTGCTTCTCTTTCTAATGCTGCATACTCGCTATCGTTTGAAAACTTTGTAAAATGCCAAGCAAAACCATTTTTAACAAGTTCTTTATTAACACATTTGCTATCGATATAAATTTCAGCAATTAATCTTTTATATCGGTCAATTTTTCCATGACTAATAACTTTTACAACTTTCCCAAAGCACAAGTCGGAGGCAAATTGTTTCGCATTCTTTCCAAAGGGTTGGCTCTTTTCTGGACAATCTATATGTTCAAGTCTGATGGTTCGTTCTTTGCCTTCGTACAATATTTTAAAAGTATCCCCGTCTTTTATAGCAACAACTTTACCTTCAAAAATTTCGGAAAAATTTTCATCATTGTTGTTTTTAGCACTACAACTAACCAAGTACAAAAGGAAGATTAATAATATTTTTTTCATAACAATGTTTACTTTTTTTTATTAACCCATCATCTTATGAAATAAGTATCTTATACGTTGTGCTGCCTCTAATATTTTAACTGGTTATTTCAGTATAAATGAGCGGAAGTGTTCTTAAGCTGTGCGTAAGGTAGAATTATAAAATTTACTGTATATAAAAAAAGATTTTACTATCTAGTAAAACCTTTTTGTGATTCGGATTGGATTCGAACCAATGGCCCTCAGCTTAGAAGGCTGATGCTCTATCCAGCTGAGCTACCGAACCTTGAAATAAATATAAATGGTTATTTTGGGTGGCAAATATAGGGATTCTAAATATCATTTTTAAAGCAATTTAAAAAAGAAAAAAAATTCAATTAGTTTGGTATATACTAAATTTTTACAAGAAACAAGAAAAAATAAAACTATATATTTGTTAAGGAATTGCTTGATTTGTATGTGATTAGGCACTACATTTGTGAAAACTCGATTTATTCTCCAAAACACGGGGATAATCTTAAAAATTAAATTAGCGTTTATGAAACAGAAACTTACAATGGTACTAGCCTCGGCACTTCTTGTTACTGGTGCAGTTGCACAGGTTAACAGCGGATCACCCGACAAAAAGCCCACACTATTTGGTGTTCACCTTAATGCAGTTGATTTTGTTACCCCTGAAACATTTAAAAATACTAATACCGAAAGGAAATTGGCTGGTTTAAGAGACATGGATTTTGGATTAACGCTTTCTTATTGGAGAGGTTTGACCAGTAAAATTGATTTTGCCGCTAAATTCAACGCTATTCTCCGTAATTATGCGGGAGCAAGATTGGAAACTACCACCAAAACAGAAGCTGGTTTAGAACTTGAACCAACTTTAAACTTCCGCCCCTTCAGTGATAAAGCTCTGGTTAATCCCTTCCTTACTGCGGGTATTGGAGCAGGCCTATACACTGGCAAATTTGGTGGGTACGTTCCGGCTGGTCTTGGTATTCAGGTAAATTTTAATAGTGTAACTTATTTAATGATTCAAAGCAACTATCGTTGGAGCTTAGACAAAGAAGTGATGGGTGATCATTTAATGCACTCCATAGGCATCGCTCACAACTTTGGCCCTGAAACTGCACCAAAAAAAGTAATGCCGCCTCCGCCACCACCAATACCAGTGATCCTTGATCGTGATAACGATGGCGTTCCCGATGCTACTGATAAATGTCCTGATACTCCAGGTTTGGCTAACTTGATGGGTTGCCCAGATAAAGATGGCGATGCTATAGCTGATGGCGATGATAAATGCCCTGATGTTGCCGGTA
>JBBEBH010000035.1:0-7030 GCA_040882445.1 Ferruginibacter sp.
ATTAAAATGGCCCCATTGATTGCGGCCTGCAAACAACAACCTCAATATTGGGATTGTAAAGTTTGTATCACCGGCCAACACAAAGAAATGCTTCAGCAAGTTTTAGATTTTTTTAAAATCGAAGCTGATTACGACCTGGCATTAATGAAACACCATCAAACTCTGTTTGATATTACCGCTGATGCCCTCAAAGGATTACAAGGAATATTAACTTCCGAAAAGCCAAACGTAGTGATTGTGCAAGGAGATACCACCACTGCATTTGTAGGAGCACTGGCAGCTTTTTATCTGAAAATAAAAGTAGCACACATCGAAGCAGGACTCCGAAGTGGCGATAAATTATCTCCGTTTCCCGAAGAAGTAAACAGAAAAATAGTGGGTGTAGTAGCAGATTACCATTTTGCGCCTACCCCAAAAGCTGCTGAAAATCTACGTCTCGAACAAATTACCGAAAATGTATTTGTTACCGGCAATACCGTGATTGATGCGTTGCTTTGGGGCGTAGCCATTGTAAAAGACGACGCTAGCTATGCCCAAAAATTTTCATTCCTAGATCTAAACAAAAAAGTAATCTTGGTAACTGGCCATAGAAGAGAAAGCTTTGGCACTCCCTTCGAAAATATTTGCATAGCCATCAGTTACATAGCAAAAAAATACAGCAACTCGGTACAAATCGTGTACCCCGTTCATCTCAATCCTCAGGTACAGGAACCTGTAAACAGGCTTTTAACAGGCATTGAGAATGTACACCTAATTGCTCCATTAGATTATCCTCATTTACTGTGGCTTCTAGAAAAAAGTTACATCGTACTCACAGATTCTGGTGGCATTCAAGAAGAAGCACCATCCTTAGGTAAACCAGTGTTAGTGATGAGAGATGTTACTGAAAGAGTAGAAGGTATAGAAGCTGGTACAGCAGAATTAGTGGGAACCAACACAACTGTAATTATCGAAAAAATGGAGGCATTGCTTACCAATGAAAAACTATACCAGCAAATGAGTTGTGCTACCAACCCTTACGGTGATGGTCACTCGGCCAACACGATCTTAAACATCCTTCAAAAAATTCTGTAATTCTATGCAGCCGTTAGTATCTATCATATTACCAACATACAATGGTGAAAAATACATTCGAACTTCTGTAGAAAGTTGTTTGAGGCAAACCTATCAAAACATAGAACTCATAATTGTTAACGACTGTTCTAAAGACAATACCCTAGCCATAGTTGAAGAATATGCAAAAAAGGATACACGCATAAAAATTATTAACAACCCCATTAATAAAAAACTACCTAGTTCTTTAAACGAAGGATTTAAGCTAGCAAAAGGTGTGTATTATACTTGGACTTCCGACGACAATTATTACAGTGCCGAAGCCATTGAAACAATGGTTAATATCCTTTTAAAAACTGGAAAAGATCTTGTGTATGCTGAATATAAAATCATCGATGACCTTGGGGAATTTGTAGGCTACAAATACCTTGGCAATATCAACGAAAGTTTTATCAAATGGTTAGGCTGTGGTGCTTGCTTCTTATACAAAAAAGAAGTACACGAACGAAACAACGGTTACGACCCCTCTACCTTTTTAATTGAAGACTATGATTTTTTTTTAAGAGCGTACCTACATAGCTCATTTGAATATCTCCCAATACAAACTTTGTATTGTTACAGACACCATAATACATCATTGACCGCTACTATGTCTGATGCAGTTTTCGACATTCAGAAAATTATAGTAGAAAAAAGAATGCCTTTGCTTATTCCCAAACTTTCTAAAAATGACAGGATATTATTGTACAGAAAGTATACGGTGTATTATGCAGTCTTCAAAAATAATATTCGTAAGTCGGGAAAATATTTAGCGCTACTCCAACAAGAATCAATTTCACAAGCATTTATTACCATTCACTATATCGCTGCTAAAAAAATAGTTGCTTGGTTTATAATAGTACCACAATTGTTTTTTATGTTTTTTAAATCAATCTTCAAAAGTAAATCGTCAAATAATTCATAAAAAGTAAGCTATTTTGTCATTATCTATCGTTATTGTAAATTTTAAAAGCGCAAACTATCTGCTAAATTGTTTGAAATCTGCTTTTGATTTTCCCTCTGCCCATACATTTGAATGGATTGTGGTAGACAATGATTCTAAAGACAATAGTGAAAATTTAATTTGTAGCCAATACCCAAGTGTTCGTTGGATTAATATGGGTTACAACGCTGGTTTTGCAAGAGCGAATAATGAAGGTATGCGACAGGCAACATTTGACTGTATATTATTACTTAATCCCGATACACTAATTATAAACGATAACATCTTTAATTGTTATAATCTGCTGAATTCAGACAATGCAGTAGCTGCTGCTACTCAATTACTCAATACCGACGGATCTGCACAAGCCACTGGACATTATTTTATGACTGGTGGGCTTAACCATTTACTGCCGCTACCTTACCTTGGGAATTTTTTAAAAATACTAGGCATGATGATGGGACAAAAAAAAACAAATGTATTAGCAGCAAATGAAAGACAGGAAGTTGATTGGTTAAACGGTGCATTTATTATGGCAAAAAAAATAGCCATCGAAAAGGCAGGATTGATGGATGAAGATTTTTTTCTGTACTTTGAAGAAATTGAATGGTGCAGCAGATTGAAGAAAATGGGAAAGTTAGTGGTGTATGGTAATTTATTCACCACTCATTTACAAGGCGAAACAATCAATACCGCAACAGGAAATGCGGAAAAAGGTTATTTGGATATTTACAGCAAAAAAGGACTGCAGTTGATAATATCAGGGAATGTCCGCATCAAAAAACAATTTGGCAATAAATGGTTCTTATTCCACTTATTGATACTTACTTTGGAAATTCCCTTGTTTGCAATTTTTTCCATATTGCATCATATTATACAACTCAAGTACCCTTTTACCGAATGGAATAAAGTGCAAAGCTATAGCAGTAATGTACTTCAGTTAATAAAACTTAGTAAAAAAATATATATTGGAAAACCAACTTTTTATAAAATGTTTTGACCCATTTTTACTATGATTAAATCTCTCTAATTTTAGTAAAATGAGATAAATACTGTTAATTTGCCTTTCAATATTCTTTTAAATAATTTTAATAACTCAGAGAAATTTTTTGAAATGAAATTAGATATTAAAAAATTATTGCCGCATTTTGTTGCTATCGTTGTATTTCTGGTTATTGCGGTAGTTTTTTGTAAACCAGCATTAGAAGGCAAGGTAGTTTACCAGCATGATCTTCAGGGTTGGAGAGGAATGGTGCAACAATCGTTTGAATTTAAAGATGTTTACGGGCACTATCCTTTATGGACAAACAGCATGTTTGGTGGAATGCCAGCCTATCAAATTGCAATGAATGCTACTCATAGTTTTAGTTTAGGCTTTGCACAAAACTTACTTAGTTTGGGGTTACCACAACCCATCAATTTCTTTTTCTTAGCTTGTATTTGCTTCTACTTTTTATGCATCGTGTTAAGAGTAAATCCTTGGTTGGCTATCTTAGGAGGAATCGCTTATGCTTATTCTACTTATGACCCAGTGATCATCATGGTAGGCCATGTTACAAAAATGGCTACTATGGCTTATGCTCCCGCAGTGCTAGGTGCCTTTCTACTAATACTTCAAAAAAAGTACTGGACGGGTACTGCATTACTGATATTATTCTGCTACTTAATGATTGCTCAAAATCACGTTCAAATTGTGTATTACCTGCTTATCATTTGTGTAGTAGTAGCTATCACATTCTTAGTAAAAGCGATAAAGGAGAAGGAATTAGGTCACATTGTTTTAGCAGGGGTATTATCCATTATTGCTGGTATCATTGGCTTGGGAGGATCTGCTGTTACCCTTTTACCAACTGCAGAATTTACCAAAGAAACAATGCGTGGAGGTAAGTCAGAATTAACAGATACCACAAATCTTGGAAATAAAACTAAAGGTGGATTAGACAAAGATTATGCTTTTAGTTGGAGTTATGGTATCAACGAAACACTTACACTCATGATTCCAGGTTCGTTTGGCGGTAGTTCTAATGGAGAGTTAAAAGGAAATTCAGCAGTTGCTAAAACCCTTGTTGAGCAGGGTGTGCCCGAAGATAATGCCAATCAGATTGCCGTAAGTTTACCAACATATTGGGGACCTCAACCTAATACTTCTGGTCCAGTATACCTGGGGGCCATCATTTGTTTCCTTTTTGTATTAGGAATGGTTTACCTCGATAGCTGGCATAAATGGTGGATATTAGTTGCAACGCTCATCGGAATTATTTTAGCATGGGGAAGCAACTTCAAAAGTTTCAATTACTTCATTTTTGATCACTTGCCAATGTACAGTAAATTTCGCGCTCCAACTATGTCGCTGGTTATTCCACAATTAACAGCAGCTTTAATGGCATCATTGGTACTACAAAAATTCTTATTTGGAGGAGATGCTAAAGAACTGTTATTTAAAAAATTAAAACTATCTGCTTACATAACTGCAGGAATACTGGGCTTTGCAGCATTACTATATTTTAGTAGCAGCTACAGTGGTAGTAATGACAACAGAATCAAAGAAAATTTCGCAAACAACATGTTGGCCTCTGCTCAAGGGCAAGCGAGCGATCCAAGTTTTCAGGCGCAAGCCAATGAATTTGGTCAGTCTATTGTACGTGCTTTAGCAGAAGATCGCAAAGCCATGTTTGGTAGGGATCTTTTGAGATCACTCATTTTTATTACACTTGCTATTTTTATACTCGGATTGTTCAGCAAAAACAAACTTTCCGGAACCATAGCCGCAATCGCGCTAGCAGCTTTAACATTGATAGATTTATACCCAGTAGGTAAACGGTACTTGAATGAAAACAATTTCGTTGAAAAAGTTAGCATTGAAGATGAGTTTACAGAAAACGAGTCAGACAAAATAATTAAGGCCGATCCAGATCATAAAAACTTCCGTATTTACAATGCGGATGATCCTTATAACAATGCTAAACCTTCATTTCATCACAATTCTGTGGGTGGATATAACCCCGCAAAACTCGCGATTTATCAGGATCTGATCGAAAGACAATTGAGCAAAGGAAATATGAAAGTATTTAATATGCTCAACACAAAATACTTCGTTGTACAAAACCCACAAACCGGAGCTCAGATGGCACAAATGAACCCCGATGCTATGGGGAATGTATGGTTTGTAAAACAACTTCAGTTTGTAAAAGATGCTGATGCAGAAATGAAAGCGTTGGATAATCTAAACCCATTAGATACAGCTATAATTGATAAAAGATACCAATCGCTTGTAAAAGGAGTACCCCAGTATGATTCCTCTGCCTACATCCGTATGATAGATAATATTAACGATACTGTTCGATATCAATATAATGCTATCACTCCTCAGTTTGCCGTTTTCAGCGAAATATATTACGACAAAGGCTGGAATGTATATGTAGATGAAAAAAAGGCAAACTATGTAAGAGTGAATTATGTCTTACGTGGCATGAGCTTACCCGCAGGTAAACACAACATAGAGTTTAGGTTTGAACCAACATCCTATCAGAAAGGAAATACAATTTCTCTACTGAGTTCTATCATAGGTTCAATTTTTATTTTAATCGTCTTAATCATCAATTTGATGAAGAAAAGAATAGTGTAATAAAATATTTACTGTTTTACAAAATAGTCTCGAATTAAATTTCGAGACTATTTTTTGTTTAAAATTTTTTAGTTGATATCTAAGTTTTTAATTCAGTTTTCTAAACTACCAACTTAAAAACCCTTTTTTGAAATAAGTTCTAGAATTTATGAATGATAAAAATAAAAAATGTAACCCGAAAAAATTGTAGCCAATTTAAAATGAATGGATATCCGTTTTAAAAATTGGGAGTCAATTATCTTATAGTAGACTAATTTATTATTTATTTAAAATTATCGCTTTTATCAATAGCCCTTCTACCCTATCTTTGCGCCACAAATTTTTCACTTTTAATTAGCGAAATGGCAGTTTTAGTTAATAATGATTCTAAAGTAATCGTACAAGGTTTTACAGGAACAGAAGGAACCTTTCACGCTACTCAAATGATAGAATATGGAACCAATGTGGTAGGTGGCGTTACGCCGGGTAAAGGCGGAAGTAGTCATCTTGATAAACCTGTTTTTAATACCGTTGCAGATGCTGTGAAAACAACAGGTGCCAATGTGAGTATCATTTTTGTGCCACCTGCATTTGCTGCAGATGCAATTTTAGAAGCAGCTGAGGCTGGCATCGCACTCGTTATTTGTATCACAGAAGGTATTCCTGTTGCAGATATGATAAAAGTGAAAAACTATTTAAAAGATAGTAAAACTCGTTTGATCGGGCCCAACTGTCCTGGAGTAATTACCGCCGACGAATGCAAAGTAGGAATCATGCCAGGCTTTATTTTCAAAAAAGGACGTATCGGTATTGTATCAAAATCTGGTACACTTACTTATGAAGCTGCCGATCAGGTGGCCAAAGCTGGTTTAGGAATATCAACTGCCATTGGTATTGGTGGAGATCCAATCATTGGAACTACAACCAAAGAAGCCGTAGAACTATTTATGAATGATGATGAAACAGATGCGATTGTAATGATCGGTGAAATTGGTGGCGGTATGGAAGCGGAAGCCGCAGAATACATCAAGAGCACTGGTAACAAAAAACCTGTAGTTGGTTTCATCGCAGGCCAAACAGCACCTCCAGGTCGCAGAATGGGTCACGCAGGCGCTATCGTTGGAGGTGCCGACGATACCGCAGAAGCCAAAATGAAGATCATGGGCGAATGCGGCATTTACGTGGTAGCTAGTCCAGCAGATATTGGCAAAACAATGGCTGAAGTAATGAATAAATAATCTGAACTTTTTATAGTTTATAGCCTAGAACCGCCGAAAATCTTCAGCGGTTTTTTTATTTAAGGATATCTTTCCCAGCATCTTCATTACCTATAATCGCCCTTTCAGGGCTAATATATTAGCCCTGAAAGGGCGATATACGTTAACTCTCGG
>JBBEBH010000035.1:7130-22103 GCA_040882445.1 Ferruginibacter sp.
CGAAGCCCTGAGATCTAAGAGGCGAAGCCCTGAGATCTAAGAGGCGAAGCCCTGAGATCTAAGAGGCGAAGCCCTGAAAGGGCGCTATACCCATGCTTTAGGCAAAGCCTAAAGCATCTAGCATCTCTAATCCCACACATATCTTTCATCATATGGAATCTTATACTTTTTCAAAATGCCCCGGTACTCATCCTGAAAACCTTTCCTTTTGTGGTGTTCATGCTGGTTAGCAATATAGGCGGTAACAATATCAACTTTTGAAGGATTTACCGAAAATGCGCCATAACCACCCTGCCAATAAAAATTATGTAAATCTTCTCCTTTAGTTTTCATCCATTTCGATGAATGAGATTTTAATTCTTCCATTAGTTTCATGAGTGCTATCTTTTTTGAAAGCATGCATAAAATATGAATGTGGTCGGTATGTCCCCCAACGATGATCACCGGGCATTCGAGGTGTTTACAAATTCCCCCAAGATAACTATGAAGCTCTGATTCTACTGGAGGATGAATAAAATGTTGACGATATTTGGTGCTAAAAACAAGGTGTACATAATTCTTTACAAGCGACTGTCCCATAGTTTTAATATTATGCCCGATGAGGGCAGGTTACAGATTATTTATCACGATGAACTTTGCCCATCCTCAGCATATTATTTCAGGACTTAGCACATCACAGTTCAAAATAATAAATTTTCGAATATTTTAATACTATTCAACCAAAAAATTAAGATTTACGGAGGGCTAAGCCTAACAGTAAGTGATATCACCTAACAACAGTTATAACCTGACTTACAGCCCTGAAAGGGCGTCCTATGCTAAAGTCAGGTGTAACCTGACGAAGTGAAACCTGACTTACAGCCCTGAAAGGGCGTCCTATGCTAAAGTAAGGTGTAACCTGACGAAGTGAAACCTGACTTACAGCCCTGAAAGGGTGTTCTATGCTAAAGTAAGGTGTAACCTGACGATGTGCAGCCTATCTTCCAGTCCTCACTGGAATAGGTATAGGCTTTAACGACTTGCCAAAAATAGTTGCGATCAATTCTTCTAAAAAACTATTTAATTGTCTCATATCTAATTTTCAATAATAAACGAATTATTAGACCTTATAGATACAAAGGCTGTTCCAAAGTAACAACCAATAAACATAAAAAATAGTTAAAGCCAAAGTATCTAGCTTTTGTGCAAATACATTTGTCACTTCATCTTATCAACTTAAACAACAGCTATTTTGATAGAATGAAATGAATCAACCGATTACAAACACTACTACCTGCAAACAAACTCAAAATTGTATCTTGTAAAATCATAAACACCCTTATATGAAGGAATTACTGAAACTAATCAGCACAATTTTTATATTGTTCAATTTTACTCTTGTGGCGGCACAATCTAACGTCGACTTTCTAAAAGAATGGAAGCAGGTAGCAGCCTTAGAAGCAAAAGGACTCACCCAAGATGCACTCACCCAAGTGATAGATATTTTTGAAATGGCCCTTACTGCTAACAACCAACCCCAACAAATAAAATCGGCAATGTATCAGATGAAGTACCGCAACATGGTACAGGAAGATAATCAAGAAACCAATATTTTTTATGTAGATAGTCTTATCAACAAAACAAAAGTACCTGCAAAAAACATCCTCCAATCTATGCAGGCTGAACTGTTTGCCAGTTACTTAAACAACCATCGTTATGAGTTGTATGATCGTACCGAATTAGTAGCAGAAAAAAGTACTGATATTACTACTTGGAGTATTGAAAAAATAAATAATGCCAGTAAAATTTTATACAAAGCTTCACTGCAGGAAAAATTAATTTTACAAAATACTCCCATCGATGCTTTTGCAGCGATTTTAACAGAGGGTAAAAACACCCGTTTGTTGCGGCCTACCCTTTTTGACTTTTTAGCACACAGGGCTTTAGATCATTTCATTTCAGCAGAAGAGGTGTTACCAAGCAGAGCAGCCAATAAATTCATCATCAACGATGAAAAAGCTTTTTCGCCGATTGAAGAATTTGTTCAACACTCTTTTAACGCAACAGATACCAATTCCCTCTTTTTAGATGCATTACAGCTACTTCAGCAGATATTAATATTTCACAAAAATGATGCTAGTAAAGATGCTTTGCTGGATGCAGATCTTATTCGCTTAGAGTTTGTAAACAACCAAGCTGTGTTTACAAATCAAGAAAAACTATATGAGAATGCATTGTTACAGATAGAACAAAATTATCCTACTAGTTCTTATGCCGGATTGGCCATGTACTTGCGTGCCAAACAATTGCAGGAGTCGGGGAATACTTACGGAGCTGAAAATATGCAACAACAGTTTGACCTGAATAAGGCATTAGAGATTGCTAAAACTGTGCAGGAAAAATATCCCGGCACAGAAGCCGCAAATAAAAGCAACAATCTAATTATAGATATTTTAAAACCAACATTGGAAGTAACTACAGAAAAAGTAAACATACCCAATGAACCTTTTCGCGGGTTAGTGAGCTACCGAAACGTGCCGAAACTTCATTTCAGGTTGATTAAAACCAGCCGCACTGAAATGGAATCAATCGTTAAAGATCATCCCGATTCTCTCTGGAATGCCCTTATTTCAATGCCAACATCACAATCCTGGAGTGAGGTATTACCCGATACAAAGGATCACCAAATACACCGAACAGAAATCAAAATAGACGCATTGCCCATCGGCTCTTATATTTTACTATCTAGTATTCAGGCAAATTTTAGATTAACCAATAATATCCTTACCAGTCAGATGCTCTACATTAGCAATATCAGTTATATAGAAAATAATGAAAAAAATATGTATGTCTTGCATCGTAAATCGGGCCAGCCTTTGAGTAATGCAACGGTGCAAGTATGGGAGAATGAATATGATTACGATAGTAGAAAAAATATTGCTAACCCTGGCGAAAAATTTAGAACAGATGTAAACGGTTTAGCCTCCCTTGAATTGAATCAAAACAAATACAACACTAACTTACAGTTCCTTTATAAAAACGACGAACTCTTTACAGCCGACAATTATTACCATTACCAATACAACAGTTACGAAACAACCAAAAAAAATAAAACATTTTTATTTACTGACAGGTCAATTTACCGGCCCGGACAAACCCTCTTTTTTAAAGGCATTGTATTGAGTAAAGATGATTCGCTGCAAACAAATCAGGTGATTGCCAATTATAAAACCACCCTTTTACTGTTCAACAGTAACGGAGAAAAAGTAGCTGCTATTCATGTAACCAGTAATGAATTTGGTTCTTTCACAGGCAACTTTATATTGCCTACAGGTTCGCTCAACGGCAGCTTTAGTATCAGAGACAGCATTAGTTACGATACAAAAGAGTTTAGCGTAGAAGAATACAAGCGTCCTAAATTTATAACCACAATAGAAAAATCAGCAGGAACCTATCGCATCAACGATACTATTTTGGTAAAAGGTAAAGCCGACGCTTATGCGGGTAATACCATCAACGATGCCAAAGTGAGTTATAGGGTAGTTAGAAAAATGCGTTTCCCTATCTGGTGGGGTTGGGGTAGTTATGTTAAAATAATGCCGCCTTACGGGAATAACTCTTCGATAGAAATCGCCAACGGTTTTACTACTACGGATGTTGATGGAAATTTTGAGATCAAATTCAAAGCTATTCCAGATGAAAAGATCAACAAAAAAGACCTCGTTACTTTTTACTACGAAGTAAGTACGGATGTAACAGATATAAATGGGGAAACCAGGAGCGCTTTTAATATTGTTGCGGTTGCTTACCACGCACTTGAGCTAAATATTCAACTAGCAGAGAGAATGCCGTCAAGCGATTTAAATAAAATTCAAATTTTTAGTACCAACCTTAACGGCATATTTGAAAAAACCAATGTTCAACTAGAATTGCATTCATTAGATCAACCCAAAAAAATATTTCGGGAAAGATTTTGGGCAACACCCGATCAGTTTATAATGAGTAAAACAAGCTATGAAGCTTTATTTCCTTTCGACGAATACGCCAATGAAGCTGACCCCGCCGGCTGGGCTATCAAGAAAAAAGAAATGACCGTATCAGATACTACGAGCAAAAATGGCAGTTTTGGGCTGCGTTATAAAACTTTAAAACCAGGCTTCTACAAAATCATCGCCACCGCTATCGATCAATTCGGAGAAAAGGTGAGGGCAGAAAAAATCATTGCGATATTCGATCCTAAAAAACCATCTCTACAAGAAGCGTTTGTATTGGATGTAAAAAAAGCTACCGCTCTACCAGGCGAGTCGTTACTGTATAACATGCATACTGGTTTTACAAATATTTGGTTAATTAATCATGTTAGAAAAATGGATCAAACAACCTCTGTTAATTACCTGAAACTTACCAAGAAAAAAGTTATTCAAAAAATAATTCCTGTAACAGAAAAAGACAGAGGAGGCGTGGCCCTACATTACATGTTTGTAATGAACAATAGATTTTACAGTGGCAGTTCCTCTTTTGCCATTCCATGGAATAACAAAGAAGTGAAGGTTACATATGAAACTTTCAGAGATAAATTATTACCCGGTAATAACGAAGAATGGAAATTGAAGATTAGTGGAGCCAACAGCGATAAAGTTGCTGCAGAACTATTGGTAAGCATGTACGATGCATCATTAGACCAATTTAGATCACATAATTGGGAAAATTTGCGTTCTGTTTGGCCTACACTCAACTATTACTTTAACTGGAGATCTACCAATTTTACCAGCGGCTTTTCAGATGAAAAAAAGCACTGGACCAATGATTACACCACCATCGCCGAAAAAAACTACGACGTATTATTAAACGAAGGTTGGAATATTGGTTTGTATAACTATAACTTATATAATCGAAATATGGTTGACGAATCTGGGGTCGTAATGATGGACAGCGCTACCGGTGCAGCACCTGCTCACCCGGAGGTAGATCAGGTAACATTCACTCCTCCAAAAGTAGTGGGTGATGATGAGTTAATAGAAGAAATCAAAGATGATAAAGTTATTGTGAGCAATCAACCAAACAACAACCCTCCCAACACCAACATTCGTAGCAATCTCAAAGAAACGGCTTTCTTTTTTCCTCAATTGAAAACAGATGCTGCAGGCAATGTATCCTTTAGCTTCCAAATTCCGGAAGCGCTTACGCAATGGAAATTGATGACATTGGTGCACGATAAATCATTGGCCAGCGGCTACGATGAAAGAACCATGGTTACTCAAAAACCATTGATGGTTCAACCCAACGGCACAAGGTTTATCAGAGAAGGCGATGCCATGGAACTGGTAACCAAAGTGGTGAACTTGAGCAAAGAAGAAATCACCGGAACGGTGCAATTAGAACTTATAGATGCCATCAATAACAAACCAGTAGATGGCTGGCTGAAAAATATTTTCCCTACCCAGTATTTTACGGTAGCAGCCAGGCAATCAGTGGCAGTTAAGTTCCCACTCGAAATTCCATTTTATTTCAGTGGTGCCTTAACATATCGGATCAAAGCTATTTCGCAAGACCAAGCTTTTAGCGATGGGGAAGAAAACACGATTCCTGTTTATACCAATCGCATGTTGGTGACAGAATCTTTACCACTTCAGGTTCGGAATACCAATACTAAAACATTTAAGTTTGATAAGTTATTGCAATCTGGCAACAGCGAGAGTTTAAAAAACCATGCACTCACGGTAACGTATAGTAGCAATCCAGCATGGTATGCAGTGCAGGCACTTCCTTATTTGATAGAGAATACTAACGAAAATGCTGAACAATATTTTAATACAATGTATGCCAATATACTCGCAAGAAATATTGCCAACAGTAGCCCGAAACTAGCTGCCATTTTTAACCAATGGAAAACGTTGGATACCGTTGCATTGCAATCTAACCTACAAAAAAACGAAGCCTTAAAATTAGCACTTCTAGAAGAAACTCCTTGGGTACTAGATGCTAAAAACGAAACTGCCCAGAAAAAGAACATAGCCCTTTTGTTTGATTTGGTTCTTCTGAGCGAAGCAACCAAGAACAGTTTTACAAAGCTGCAAAATATGCAACTAAGCAACGGAGGTTTTAGTTGGTACAAGGGCGGGGGCGACGACAGATACATTACCCAATACATCCTTACTGGTATCGGTCACCTAAAAAAATTAAAAGCACTCAACAATAAAGATGAATCAGATTTGCAACCAATGATTACAAAGGCACTGGCTTATCTTGATGCTCGCATCAAAGACGAATATGATCAATTATTGAGAATTAATATTAAACCAACTGATCATCATTTATCAGCAACGGCCATTCAATATGGTTACATGAGAAGCTTTTTTGCAGATGTGGCAGTACAGCAAGAAAGTTTATCTGCAGTTAATTTCTTTAAGCAACAGAGTATTCAATTTTGGGTAAAGCAGTCAAAATACATGCAGGCCATGATTGCTTTAAGCATGCATCGAAACAACCAGCTAACGGTAGCCAAATCTATTTTACAATCGCTCCAACAAAATTCGATATACAAAGAAGAGTTGGGTATGTATTGGAAAGAATTTACTACGGGTGGCTACTACTGGCACCAAGCACCGATAGAATCGCATGCCTTGATGATAGAAGCATTTTCAGATATTGAAGGTAATAGTAGCACCATCAACGATCTAAAAACTTGGTTGCTAAAGCAAAAACAAACCAACAACTGGCGAACCAGTAGGGCAACCGCAGAAGCTTGTTATGCATTATTACTGGGTGGCAGCAATTGGTTGGCAGAAGAAAGCGAAGTCAATATTCAATTGGGCGATGTTAATGTATCTTCTACTAAAAACAAAACAGAAGCAGGCTCAGGCTTTTTTTCTACAACAATTTCAGGAGAAAAAGTAAAACCCGCTATGGGAAATATTGTAGTGAATATAAAAAGTATCAGCAACCAACTTACTTTACCTGGCTATGGTGCTGTGTATTGGCAATATACCGAAGACCTCAACCAGATCACTAGCGCAGCCACACCATTACAATTGCAGAAAAAATTATTTAAAGAGAGTAATACAGAAAAAGGAGCCGTTCTCAGTGAAATCAAAGAAGGAGATATAATGAAAGTTGGCGACAAAATAAAAATACGCATTGAGTTAAAAGTAGATCGAAATATGGAATATATCCACATGAAAGATATGCGAGCAGCAGCCTTGGAACCACTTAACGTACTAAGTGGTTACAAATGGCAAGGGGGTTTGGGATATTATGAAAGTACCAAAGATGCTAGCACCAACTTCTTCTTCGGACTCTTACCAAGAGGTACTTACGTATTCGAGTATGAGTTGTTTGCTAGTCATGCCGGCAATTTCAGCAATGGTATCACCAGCATTCAATGTATGTACGCTCCCGAATTTACCAGCCACAGCGAAGGTGTCCGAATAAATATTGAATAACTTAAAAAAAACTCTTTCAAAGCGTTCCTTGTTTTATGGAGTGTTTTTTATTTTATATTCGCATCCTAATATTACAGTATGCAAGAGAATGCCCAGTCGGATGATACTATCCGTATCGACTCAGATAGTGAAGGAAATATTTTTTATATCATTCCTCAACGATACCGCAAAATGGAAAATTTGCATATCGTATTTTGGTTGTTTAAGGATATTTCTTGGTGTATGCTGTGGAAACCGCTAGGTATTTTGATGGTATTTCCTACTCTATTGATCGCAGTGATCATTAGTTGGCGTACCCGAAATAAAATCAGTGAACTGTGTCACAACCTCGCTATTGTGCTTTGGATATCTGCCAACTCTTACTGGATGATTAGTGAATTTTTTAAATTCGATGCCTTCGTAATTGCTGGTGGTTTTACTTACAAACACATTGCCCTCCTTCCATTTGTGTTGGGCATTTTGGTATTGGGCTGGTATTATTTGTGGTATGCTTTAAATGAAAAACGTAAAACGGCGATATAGTCTGCATTTCAAACCATTTTTTCCTATCAAACCCGCAGCACTTATCTTTGTGGGAGCTGGCACAGCATGGCTGAAACAGCTGAAGTGAGTTACACAACAATGTTGATCAAAGAGGTGAAGCCAGTGAAAAAATTTTTTTGTTCCAGGCATTTACAACTATGTGCATCTTCAGTGGCGTCGCACTCTTGTACTTTTAATCATAAATTCAACTTTTTAGCACTATGTTCAGAACGCACACCTGCGGACAATTAAGGAACCTCGATATTAATTTAACAACCACATTAGCCGGCTGGGTACAAACAGTTCGCAAATTTGGCAGCATCACTTTCGTTGATCTGAGAGACCGTTATGGTATAACCCAGTTATTGTTTTCTGAATCGCTGAACGAACAATTGGAAGCCAACCCGCTTGGCCGTGAGTTTGTATTGCAAGCAACGGGTACTGTGAATGAACGCAGCAATAAAAACGCCAACATTCCAACAGGTGATATAGAAATAATGGTGACGTCTTTTAAAATTCTCAACAAATCTGCAGTTCCACCTTTCAAAATTGAGGATGATACCGATGGTGGCGACGAACTTAGAATGAAATATCGTTTCATGGACCTAAGAAGAAATGCAGTGAAAAAAAACCTAGAATTGCGCTACGCAGTTGGCCGAAGTACCAGAAATTATTTGCACGAAAACCAATTCATGGATATCGAAACGCCCTTCTTAATTAAATCAACACCAGAAGGTGCAAGAGATTTTGTGGTGCCAAGCCGTATGAACCCAGGACAATTTTACGCGCTTCCACAAAGTCCACAAACATTTAAACAACTACTTATGGTTAGTGGATATGATCGCTATTACCAAATTGTAAAATGTTTTAGAGATGAGGATCTGCGTGCCGATAGACAACCTGAGTTTACACAGATAGATTGTGAAATGGCATTTGTAGAACAAGAAGATATTCTGCAAATGTTTGAAGGACTAGTGAAAAGAATTTTTAAAGATGTGAAGGACATCGACTATACCCAACAAGTAGAACGCATGACCTGGCAACATGCCATGTGGACCTATGGAAACGACAAGCCAGATATTCGGTTTGATATGAAGTTGACTAATTTAAAATTTCCTTCTCATACTTTTCCGGTACAGGAAAAAATTGATTCGTTAATCGGTGGAGTAGATTTTAAAGTTTTTGACGAAGCAGAAACAGTGATTGCAGTTGCTGCACCAGGCTGCAGCGAATATAGTCGCAAGCAAACCGATGAGCTAACGGAGTGGGTGAAACGTCCGCAAGTAGGTATGAAAGGTTTGATATTTATTAAGTGTAATGTAGACGGAAGTTTTAAAAGCAGTGTAGATAAATTTTATAATGAAGAAAAATTAAAAGCCATTGCTGCAGCTTCGAATGCCAAAGCTGGCGATCTTATTTTAATCGTTGCCGGCCCAGAAGAACGAACACGCAAAGCAGCCAGTGATCTTCGGATGTACGTGGGCACCACACTAGGCTTGCGCAAAGCAGATGAGTTTAAACTACTGTGGGTATTAGACTTCCCTTTGTTTGAATATGCTGAAGACAACAACCGTTGGGTAGCCAGGCATCATCCGTTTACCAGTCCGAAACCATCGGACATCGATACCATGATCACTAACAATCCGGTGATTGAAAATGCAGCCGACTATTTAAAACATCCTTATGCCAACATCAAAGCTAATGCGTATGATATGGTATTGAATGGCAATGAAATTGGCGGAGGTTCTATCCGAATTTTTCAAAGAGAACTGCAAGAAAAAATGTTTGCTGCACTAGGTATGGATGCAGCTGAACAACAACACAAATTTGGTTTTCTACTCGGTGCGTTCGAATATGGAGCACCGCCACATGGTGGTATTGCCTTTGGTTTCGATAGGCTTTGCTCGATCCTAGGCGGAAGTGAAAGCATCCGAGACTTTATCGCTTTCCCTAAGAACAATAGTGGCAGAGATATGATGATAGATGCGCCTAGCGAAATAGATCAACAACAATTTAACGAATTACAAATTAAATTGAACTTACAATAGTGCTCTTTTTATAAGGCCTAACCAATAGTAATAGAAGTGTTAAATTAAACATCTTACAACAATAGCTTCCTATCTTTAAAATCTTCATGAAGTATTTGACCAAAAAATATGTTTTACTAATTGTTGTACTCGGCTGGGGGTTTGCCAGTGAGGGGCAACTTTTTTTTAGAAGTACCTTAAAAAAAAATCGCGATCAACTTTATCAAAACTTGGTAAACAATTCAATTCAGAAAAATCTTTCCGTTACCCTCACTGATTCTACAGAGGAAGTATGGCAGGGCGCATTTTATGCTTTAGAACTTATTCGCTACCAAAGCCCTTGGGTAAACAGTAGGATAGACAGTGCAGCGCTGTTAATGAACAACCTTTCTGTAAGTTTTCAACGAGCTACATTGGAAATGCTGTATAGCAACTATCCTGAAAAATATTACCAACAGGTAAAATATTTACTGATGGAAACCAGCGATGCAAAAATTTTTGCTATGTGTGCAGCCTATATTTTAAATAGTAGTAAAGCAACCGAAGACCTATCCTTTTTAAAAGTTAAAACACAACAACATTTAACGCTGCAACCCAATCATCCCATTTTGGAGCAATTACAATTTCAGCTACAAACCCATGCACAGCCATTGAAGGTGCCCGACATCAGCCTCTTGCTTCAAGCCAACTATTTAAAAGGGCACAATATCGTATTCAGTTTTCAACGTAAAAATAGAAACTTTCCAGGATTGGTATTGGTAAGAAAAGGAGATGGTACTTTTATACAAGACAGCACTAGCGGCATACCTTTTTCGGTTCCTCAACTAGCCAGAAGTATCAATAATTTACCGGGATACATTACCAATGGCAACACACCTGAGGGCATATTTAGAATGAAAGGATACGATGTTTCAACCAATGGATTTATAGGGCCCACTGTAAATGTGCAGTTAACCATGCCATTTGAAAAATCTGCAGGCCACTTTACTGCAAACGAAAACAACAAAGACACGGTATGGGATATACGCTATTATAAAAATTTACTGCCAGCCTCTTTACAAAATTATTATCCACTTCTTCAAAGTTATTATGCCGGCAAAGCTGGGCGAACAGAGATCATCATACATGGCACTGCTATTAACCAAGAATATTATCGTCAACAACCCTATTACCCACTAACACCCACGATGGGTTGCCTTACCAGCAAAGAAATATGGGACGAAACCACCGGCCGAAGAGCAGAAAGCGATCAACAAAAAATTATACAGGCTTTGATTGCAGCAGGAGGTGCAGATGGCTTTACGATAGTAGTAAACATAGATGATGAACAAAGACCCGTACTAATCGCAGATATGTTACCCTTGCTTACAATGGCTGGCCAGAAGTAAAAGGGTATTAGTAACTTTGTTGTATGAACTTGGCTCCACTTGCAGAAAGACTGCGCCCCAAATCATTGGACGATCTCATTGGTCAGCAACAGCTGACGGGCAAAGGGAGTATTTTACGTACTTCTATCGAAAATGGCATCATTCCTTCTATGATTTTATGGGGCCCTCCTGGCGTAGGAAAAACTACCATAGCCAACATCATCGCTCACAATTTAGGAAAACCTTTTTTTCAACTCAGTGCCATCTCAGCGGGTGTGAAAGAAGTAAGAGAAGTAATAGAACAATCTAAAAAATTAACTGGAGCAGTATTGTTTATTGATGAGATTCACCGTTTCAACAAAGGGCAGCAAGACGCTTTGTTGGGTGCAGTTGAAAAAGGCATCATCACCTTAATTGGAGCTACTACCGAAAATCCATCTTTTGAACTAAACAGTGCATTACTCAGCCGCAGCCAAGTATATATTTTAAAAGCATTAGAGAAAAAAGATTTATTGGCTCTGTTAGAGCAGTCCATTAACAAAGACGAAATCCTCAAAACAAAAAATATTCATCTAATCGAAACCGAAGCACTCATCAATATTTCTGGGGGTGACGCGAGAAAACTATTGAATTTGTTAGAACTGGTGGTAACTACACTACTTGAAGAAGGCAAACCTACCAACATCACAGATGAAGCGGTAATGAATGTTGCCCAACAAAAAATTGCGTTATACGATAAAAAAGGTGAACAACATTACAACATCATTTCAGCCTTCATCAAAAGTATGCGAGGTAGTGATCCCAATGCAGCAGTGTACTGGCTGGCACGTATGATAGATGGGGGAGAAGACGTAAAATTTATTGCCAGACGAATGCTAATTTTTGCAAGCGAAGACGTAGGTAATGCAAATCCCAATGCATTGCTGTTAGCTACCAATTGTTTTGAAGCAGTGAGTATAATCGGATACCCAGAAAGTAGAATTATTTTATCGCAATGTGCGGTATACCTTGCCTGTTCCACCAAAAGTAATGCATCGTACATGGCTATTAACGATGCCCTAGAGGCCGTTAAAAAACATGGCGACTTACCAGTACCACTTCATCTACGAAATTCGCCTACTAAACTTATGAAAGACTTACATTATGGTAAAGAATACAAATATGCACATGAGTTCGAAAACAATTTTGTATTACAACAGTTTTTACCCGATAACTTAGATGGACACCGTTTTTACAGTCCACAAAAAAATGTGCGAGAAGAAGAATTTAGAAAATTCTTAAAAGAACGTTGGAAAGATAAATATGGTTATTAATATGCTGATTAAAATGGATATGGATAATGATCCGCCCACGATTTTTTTGTAGCAATGTTTTATGAAAAAACTTTTCAAGGATGAAACCAGCGGTATCGTGTTTACCAAAATAAAACCCTTGAAAAAATATAGGAGTGCCCTACCAATACACTTGTAAAAAAAAGCAAGAGGTATTGCGGTTATAATGCAGCATAAATTTAATTCATTTACGATATGAAAGAAAAAATACACTGGCAACTAAAAAAAATGGAAGCACTTTCTGTTTCCGAATTATATAAAATTCTTCAAGTAAGAAGCGAAGTATTTGTGGTAGAACAAGATTGTGTGTACCTAGATGCAGATGGGAAAGATGAAAAAGGATATCATTTATGTGGATGGATAGGAGAACAACTGGTAGCTTATTGTAGGATAGTACCCCAAGGAGTATCGTACCCCGACAAAGTAAGTATTGGCAGGGTGCTTACCAATCCTAGTTATAGAAATGCAGGTATGGGAAAACTGTTGATGGAAAAGGCCATCGCTGCTACTTACGAATTATTTCCAGTTGATTCAATTAAAATTGGGGCTCAATTATATTTACTCAAATTTTATAATGAATTCAACTTCAAACAGATAAGTGATATGTACCTGGAAGACAATATTCCTCATGTTGAAATGCTTCATTGCAGATAATTTCTTTTACTATACAATATTAAGTTAAAGTGAACGTTTTAGGTCTAAGCCTAACCTTCTAAGGTTCTGCTTATATCCAATTAATCTATTGAAAGACTTTAACTGATTCCTAATGAAGCCTTATTTGCCTAGAACTACTTATCGTAAAAAGCTACTGCTTTTTAGCAGTATTATTTTACTACACATTGCTACTTATTCTCAACACATTACTTTTGGAAACGAAAAATTAAGAATTGAAGCCGGTCTTAATTTTGGCCCTACTTTTTTTCTGGGCGACTTAGGTGGCAACATTGGAAAGGGAGGCATGCTTTTTAAAGACGTGAACCTCGAACTCACCAAAATGATGAAAGGAGCATTCATCTCCATTTACCCTGCCGATTGGATAGGTTTCAGATTAGCAGCTCAATTGACTCATGTATCGGGCCAAGATTATATCATTAATACTAATGGTATTAGCGAATTATGGAGAAAACAAAGAAACCTAGATTTTAGAAGCAATATATTGGAAGCATATACTGCGGTTGAATTGTTTCCGACTATGATGTTCAGAAAAAAAGATAATTACGAACCCCGCCTCAAACCTTATGGTTTTGTAGGAATTGGCCTTTTTCATTTTAATCCGGAAGGTTCTATCCAAAATCCAGATGGTTCACTTAGCTGGCATAAGTTGCATCCTTTGAAAACGGAAGGTCAAGGTATGCAAGAGTATTCCAATAAAAAAGCATATAGCCTTACCCAAGTAAATATTCCAATGGGTTTTGGTATCAAATATCAACTTTCAGATAAAGTAAATATTGCTACAGAATTCTTGTATCGAAAAACCTTTACCGATTACATTGATGATGTAAGTACTACCTACATTGATCCTAATTACTTTGACCAATACTTAACCGCTCAACAGTCTGTAATTGCCAGAAGTATTCATGATAAAACTTTGGGTATCGTAACACCAGGACTAACACGTTATGCTCCCGGTGATCAAAGAGGTAATTCAAATAACAATGACACCTACTTTTCTACTATTATAAAGCTAGGAGTAAGAATGGGTAGTGTTTATAGCAGTGATATACAAAAAAGGGCAGCACGTCAAACCAAGTGTCCACATTTTTATTAATCATAAACGTACTTTAACATTCAACTCATGATCAAACAATTACTACATATTAAATCAGTTGCACGTATCATATCAGTTATATTTTGTCTGTTGTTTTGGGTATTCTTATCAAAAGCAATCGCAGGAAATACTGATGATATCAAAAAAGTTTCAAAAACAGCCATTCATTTTAGCAGGCACCATACTGGAAAAGTTTTGGTTGAAATAAAAGCTTTAGAAAACCAAAATATTGAACTCTATATTTTTGATGCAGAAGGTATTTTGGTGAAAAAAATAGATGCTTTCAATAAGAAAACAGACAAAACTATAGAACTCTATTATGGACAATACATTTATCAATGTTTTGACAAAGACACTCAATTGAAAAGTGGAAAACTTTTTGTCAATCAAAATAACATTAATTACGATTGAATAAATAAGCTGCAAAGCACACAACAGAAGTAATTCCCCAGAGAGCAATGTATAAATTTATACAATAATTGCCCCTGAAACCACAACTTTCACTTCGTTATTATGCTTTGCCTTATTTTTTAAATC
>JBBEBH010000036.1:0-88618 GCA_040882445.1 Ferruginibacter sp.
GTTATTTTCTGTGGCACTTTCTCTTTTACTGCCTGCGCAATAAAGCCGGCGCTTAACCAGTGTGTTGCCCTTTGCTGTCCGGACTTTCCTCTCCGAAAATAATCGGAACGATGACCGGCTGATAGAGGTACAAAAGTAGGTATAATATTCTGAGCCAGGTAAAACCCATAGCATAGAACTTATTTTCTGGTGAGTATACCCGTTAGTAGGTATTTTGCTGCCATAAATTTTCCAGTTATCTTGTTGCAGAAACGAACACATGAACCAACTAAGAAATCAATTTATTGGAATAGCTATCGCTGTATCATTGTTTTTGTTATTTTATTTTTTTAACCCTTTGAACTTGTCCTTTACACAAACAAAAGTGCTGGCCATTGCTGCCTGCATGATTGCTCTTTGGGTTACCGATGCATTACCAATGCCAGTAGTGGCACTTCTACCCATGGTATTATTTCCATTATTCGGAATTGCCAGCGTGCAGGAAGCGGCGTCTCCCTATGCCGACAGAGTGATATTTTTATTCTTAGGCGGATTTATGCTGGGACTGGCTATCGAAAAATGGCAGTTGCACAAAAGAATTGCACTTAATATTGTGAGAGTTACTGGCACCAGTGGCAACAGGATTATTCTTGGTTTTATATTGGCTACTGGTTTATTAAGTATGTGGCTGAGCAATACTGCCACCACAATGATGATGCTTCCCATTGCCGCTTCTGTTATATCCGTAATGAAAAACAACCACAAAGGCGATGGTAATATTAAGTACTTCGCTATATGCATCATGCTCGCCATAGCCTATAGTAGCAATTTTGGGGGTATTGCTACCATCATTGGCACACCTCCCAACGTAGCCTACGTAGCTCAGCTAGAAAAATACTATGGTTATACCTTTAGCTTTAGTAAATGGATGATCATTTGTTTGCCACTTGCCATTTTGTTGCTATTTACATTATACTTTGTGATGACTAAAATTTTGTATCCAAATAAGATACAATCCAACGAAGCTACCCACGCTCTTATAAAAAATGAATTATCAGATTTAGGTAAAATATCTACCCCTGAAAAAAGAACTGGAATTGTTTTTTTGTTGACTGCTTTTCTTTGGATCTTCAAAGACCTCCTCAACACAACCGGCTTCGTTAAATTAGATGACACGATGATTGCATTAGCTGGCGCTACGCTTCTGTTTGTGGTACCTTCCGGAAAAAAAGATGCTGATCTATTTCTGCTGAAATGGGACGACACTCAAAAAATGGCTTGGGGTATTCTTATTTTATTTGGAGGAGGAATTTCATTAGCTAGTCAGTTAGAAAAAGTAGGTCTAATCGAAATGTTGGGGAAAACTATTGCTGCCTCTGCTGGCAACAACCTTTTTTTACTTATCTTCTTCATTGCTCTGATGTCTATTTTCTTGAGTGAAGTAATGAGCAACGTTGCTCAGGTAATTGTTTTTGCACCTGTAATAGCGGGTATGGCAGATGCGTTGCAGCTAAACCCCATTCTTTTGGGTTTACCCATGGCACTTGGAGCTAGTTGCGCCTCTATGCTTCCGATGGGAACACCTCCCAATGCCATCGTATTTGCTAGCGGTCATTTAAAATTAAAAGATATGGTGAAAACTGGGTTTGTAATGAACCTGGTGGCAGTTATTTTAATTACCTTATTTTGCTACTTCCTTGTACCATTATTAGTTCCCTCTGTAAGATAAAATTAGCGTATAAGCGTAACCGTTCCTTTTAATATTTTAGTCTCTTTGCTATTATTTTTATATTGAACCAAGTACACATAGGTTCCTTTTTCTGCAGGTTGCCCATTAAGCGTTCCATCCCAACCTCTATTTCGTTGTGAGGTTACAAAAATTTGTTGACCCCATCTGTTGAACACAACAAAACGATACTCAGTAATTTCTTGTTGGATCATTGGCCTAAATATATCGTTGAGGCCATCATTGTTTGGCGTAAAGGCCGACGGAATATTAAAAGGAATACAATTCTTCAACAACAGTACTGGTTTACTATCACTTCCTTCACAACCTTCTACCGTAAATACTTTTACAGCGTAAATACCTGCTGTTCTAACATTTATAAATGCAGTTGAATCGCCAGTACTCCAAACATAACGATTGTATCCGGGTACCGATAATTCAATTACATCTCCTTCACAGAGTTGTAATTCGGTAGGTAACAATTGGCTGGGTACACTCACCAATCTGGGAACAAATAAACTATCGCTTGAAACACATCCATTAAAACCCATTACCCTTACCCAATATAAACCAGCACTATTAATAGAAATCGTAGGGCTCACCGCTCCATTACTCCAAACATAATTATTGAAAACACCAGCATTTAAAAGGGTACTAGTGCCAGAACAAATATTTCGATCGGCACCCAAATCTGGCTGGGGCGATGATAGTACGTTTAGTTTTGTCAATACCAACGAGTCGCATCCTAATATATTTTGTAAAGTATCTGTATAAATACCAGTGGTAGTTTGAAAAGCACCTCCAGCTTCATAAATTTCACCGCTGCAAATGGTAACATCTATTTCAGTTTTAAGCCTCGTAATGCTCAATTGTATCGTGATGATGCTATCACAGCCTACATCATTCTTCAATATCTGTGTGTAAATACCCGAGGAACTATAAGTTTGACCGTTCAATGAGTAACTCTTACATGTAACAGCGTTTATGGTGGTGGTACTGATAGCTTCGCACTGACTAAACTTTTGAAGAAACGCATCACTTTCGCCACGACTGGTTAATTGTATACCGCCGGAATATGGATCAAAAGATGCAAGACTTAAAAAATTACCGGTGATAAAAATATTTTTTTGCGAGTCTAAAAAAATGGATTGTGGGCCATCGAAACCAGTTCCGCCTAAACCAAATCCAAATATATAATTGCCAACTGCAGATAATTTTGCAATGAAAATATCTAGTGACCCCGCACTAGTAACATTCATAACAGCCGTACCTGGATCCACATCCATTGTTTCAGCAAAAGTTCCAGCAATGTACACCTGCTGTTGTGGATCTACAGTGAGGTGTACGCCATTTACAAAAGAGCTGCCGCCAAAGTTTTTTGCCCAAAGCAGGGCCCCATTGCTATTCATTTTAAATACCAACGCATTCACCAACCCCTGCGCATTAATGGAAACATTGGAACCTAAAGGATCAATAGTAACCGCATTGTTAAAAGTGCCGATACAATATATATTTTCCTCATGGTCTAATTCTAAATCAAATGCCTGTACGTTGGTTGAACTTGAAAGTGTTTTAGACCAAATAAAATTGCCAGATATGTCGAGTTTTAAAACATACGAGTTAAAATCGGCACCTGTAGCCGTTACCTCAAACACAGACAGAGATGGATCAAAATCGGTGGTTCCTAAAAAATAGCCAGTCACATAAACGAAACCAGCTGCCCCTACTTTTAATGAAGTAACCCCCTGAAATAGCGAACCGCCAATTTGTTTGGCCCAAAGAAAATTTCCGTTATTGCTTAGTTTTAAAACAAATGCATCCTCCTCTCCTTCAGATGTAAGCTCTGCTACTCCTGCATTGGGATCAAAATCAACTGTAAGCCGGAAATAACCACCCACATATACATCCCCATTTGCATCCACACTAATAGCATTGCCCCTGTCAAACAAGGTACTTCCCAATCTTTTTGCCCATACAAAGTTCCCTGAAGAGTTGAGTTTCACAATATAAGCATCTTCATTTCCTGCAGAAATAAGATTAAACACTGCTAGTCCGGGATTAAAATCAGTTGTTCCAAAAAAAACACCTGTTAAAAATAAATTTCCAGTAGCATCAATTGTCATACTGTTGGGCACATCTAAAAAACTACCCGAAAATTGTTTGGCCCATACAAAATTACCATCTCTATCGTACTTGGCTACAAATACATCTTCTTCATTATTAGGGGGGGAAGTCATGTTGAACACACCCGAACCAGGATCAAAATCGACCGTTCTAGAAAAGAAACCCGTTACAAATACATTACCCGCCGCATCTGTAACCAAGTCTCTGCCACCATCATAGCTTTCATTGCCAATTTGATGTATCCACTCGGAAGTTACCGACTGACTTTTAAGAGATAGGCTGCTTAGTAAACAACATATGACGAATAGTTTTACCATTTAAACAAATACACTTTTTAAGTACGACAATTTAATTATAGAGGTTGTTCGATGAATGCTAACAATTTTTTTTAGGTTTTATCTGGGGTAGCTTTTTTCCTTGATGACCACCAAAACAATAAGACAGATAGTGATCCAAACAATAGCAACAATACAATGCTACTGATGGCCACTTTTTTATAGCCATGGTTGAATGCATCTAAGAAGGGATAAGGATACCAGTTAGATAAAGCTCCCCTCAGCAGCACCCAAATTAAGTAAAGTATTGGATACAAAAGGCTTTTAGTCACATTACTCCACCTAAAATGAATTGACGGAGAAAACCACCACCAATACAGTAAAAACAGTAATGGCATTACTACATGCAGCATTTCGTCAACCGGTATTTGCCATCCTAAAGGTTCCCATAAAGAACGGAGCACTACATTGTAAACAATACCCACCACTAATATATATACCAATAGGGCCGTTTTAACAGGTGCAGATTTCCAAAATTTCATTCTAAAGTCTGCTGTAAAAGCATCGGCGAAAAAACAAATGCTGACCATAATATTGCTGAGTATCGTAAAAAAACTAATAAACCGGATAAAAACCTCTGCTATAGATCTAGTTCTTTCATTTATAAAAAGAACAAATTGTAAACCAACCGTCAGTATTCCCGCAACAGCCCCTAATACTGCTAATACTTTTTTGAAATTATGCTGTTGTACCATCTTAGAGTTTTATGTTAAGTTAAATAAATTTTTGAGCAATAAATCGTTTAGTCTTTTGTATTTTTATCTAGTTACTACTAAAATATTGAATCGGTACAAATACTAATCATTTGTTATGGACGAAATTTTACAACACAAATTGCTGGAGATCGGAAAATACCAGATCACAGTGCTACAAATCTTAGAAGTAATACTAGTGTTAATAGCGGCCAAAGTATTTACATGGTTATTTTCACGTGGCATTCATAAAACCAGTAAAATTGAGCAAAGTGCTAAATATTCTATTGCTCAGTTAATAGGATACATCATCACCATTTTTGCCGTTTTAATTTTACTCAAAGTATTAAACTTTGATATTTCCTTGTTGCTGGCTGGTTCTGCTGCTTTATTGGTAGGTATAGGATTTGGATTGCAACATCTTTTCAACGATTTTGTTTCGGGTATAGTGATCTTGTTTGATGGTACTATCAAAATAGATGATGTAATTGAAGTAGATGGAATTGTGGCCAAAGTATTGAAAATCAATCTCAGAACTTCTGAAGTGCTTACCAGAGACGATAAATACATTGTATTACCAAACTCATTTATTACCAGCAATAATGTAATCAATTGGACGTATTTAGGCACAACATCGCGTTTCGAAGTAAGTATTGGGCTTTCGTACGATGCAGACGTTGCGGAGGTAACAAAAGTAATGTCTAACGCAGCTTTGCAAACAAAAGGAATCGTAGCAGATCCTCCGCCTTCCATACGCTTAATGAACTTTGGAGACTCCCAGTTAGAATTTGTATTGATGTTTTGGACAGATGATGTTTTTAGGGTTGAAAAAACAAAAAGTGAATTAAGATTGACTATGTTAAGTCTTTTGAGAGAAAAAAATATCAATATACCCTATCCTCAAATGGTCATTCATACTGCTAATAATTTAGTTTTTGATGACAAAGCTATGTTCAACCCATAAGAGCAACGCTTCCTATAAATCGTGAAACTACTTCATAGAAACTAAGTACTTAAATTTTATTATAGTCCCTTTTATTTCGTTTTCTACTCGTTTTCTATTTAATATAGTTCATTTATGCTGAGGAGTATGAGCTGTTGTTATAGATATATTTACATTTACTTTTTCACATGTATATCATTTATATATAGCTCTTACTATTATCTAATAAAAAGGTTCAGATAGTAAGAATTTTAATTTGCGCTTTGCATGATACCCCTACTATTTTTGCATCTGCAGATTATGAGTTACCTGCACTAATAAGTACTTCAATCTTGTACCTTTGTAAAAAGCAAAACTATTAATACTTCTTTGCAATGTTGCACTAGCAAAGGTAGTTTTTCGGCTCTATTCGTTTGGGTTATATTACCTGAACTTACCATATTGTAAACAGCTATATACTTTTTATGAGAAGCAGTACGAAAGATATTATGAACATAGTTTGGAGAAAATATTTTGGACCAGCAGGTTTTGAAACATTAAATGATGCAAGACGTTTTATTTCTTTAAGAATTGCTGCAAAAAAAATTATTATTGACTTTTTTTTAATTGTTATCGGCATTTTATCTGCAGGCTTTGGATTACGTGGCTTTTTATTACCCAACAACTTTTTAGATGGAGGTGCCACCGGAATTTCATTGCTGGCAAGAGAACTAACAGGATTAAACTTTGCCGTTTTATTGGTATTGGTAAACCTTCCTTTTATCATTTTAGGACATCAAATTATCGGAAAGCGATTTGCATACAAAACAGCTATGGCCATTGTTGGCTTGGCATTGGTAGTAACCTTTTTACCTTATCCTCAAATTACACATGACAAAGTGTTGGTATCTGTATTTGGTGGTTTTTTTCTAGGGGCAGGTATTGGATTGGCAGTAAGAGGCAGTGCGGTACTGGATGGTACCGAAGTACTCGCTATTTATATCAGCAAAAAATCAGGTTTAAGTATTGGAGATGTGATCCTCATCATCAATATTATTATTTTCACTTTTGCCGCATGGTTAATTTCTATAGAAACCGCTTTATATGCTTTGTTAACGTATTTATCTGCCTCTAAAACGGTTGACTTTGTAATTGAAGGGATTGAAGAATACACAGCAGTAACCATTATTTCTACAAAAGAAGATAAGATCAGCAAAATGATCGTGAATACCTTGGGAAGAGGCGTTACAATTTACAAAGGAGAACGTGGACACGGAAAAAGTGGTGAAAAGTTTTACGATATGAAAATTATTTATAGCATTGTAACCAGATTAGAAGTAGGTAAACTAAAATTTGAAATTGAAAAAATAGATCCAAATGCTTTTGTGGTGATGAGTAGTATCAAGGATATGAAAGGCGGAATGATTAAAAAAAGAACCCTACAATAAATGGCAGGTAATATGTTAACTAGCTTATTCAAAGAATTTTTCAAGAGTGAAAAAACAAGTGGTTTTTTACTCATTGGCTGTGCGATTGTTTCTATGTTTCTGGCCAATTCTGCAGTTGGTGAAACTTATACAGCATTTTGGGAAACTAATTTTATTGGGCACAGCTTTACCCATTGGATCAATGATGGACTAATGGCCATTTTCTTTTTATTGGTGGGTTTAGAATTAGAACGTGAAATTTATGCCGGAGAACTATCGGGTATCAGAAAGGCTTCATTTCCTACTATGGCTGCTTTTGGGGGTGTACTGGTACCTGCTTTGATTTTTACCGCATTTAATTATGGAACTGAATTTCAAAATGGTGCTGGAATACCAATGGCAACCGACATCGCTTTTGCAATTGGTATGTTAGCTTTGTTAGGTAGCAGAGTTCCTGCAAATCTTAAAATCTTTATTACCGCGTTAGCAGTTATTGACGACCTCTGTGCCATTATTGTTATCGCCATATTTTATACCAGCGGAGTACATTGGATCTACCTTGCGGGAGCTGCAGGAGTGATGTTGGTAATGTTTGTGCTGAATAGATTAAAAGTGTACAATATTATTCCTTACCTAATACTTGCTATTGCACTTTGGTATTGTATGCTCAACTCAGGTGTTCATGCCACAATAGCTGGAGTGTTAGCTGCATTCGCTATCCCTTTTGGAGATGGAACCGAGAAATCGCCTTCTTATATTTTACAACATGCCTTGCACAAACCTGTTGCATTTATCATTGTTCCTATTTTTGCATTGGCCAATACCGCTATTATTTTTGAACCGAATTGGATAGATGGATTATCAAGTACGGAGAGTTATGGCATCATCGGCGGATTGGTTTTGGGCAAACCCATTGGCGTGTTACTATTTGCTTATTTAGCGGTAGCATTGGGTATTAGTAGTTTACCTAAAGGACTTAAATGGAAACACATCATTGGTGCCGGTATGCTAGCGGGTATTGGATTTACCATGAGTATTTTTATAGCCATCCTAGCTTTCGATCATCCTGCTTATGTTGCCACTGCAAAAATCTCCATCATTGCAGCTTCCTTAATTTCAGCAATTGTTGGATTAATTTATCTTAAAATGATATTAAAAAGAAAATTCACAGAAGAGGAAGAAGATAATACAGAAATTGAAGTTGAATAAAAATTTGAGTCCTATAAAAAAAAGTAAGCTGAAATATATCAATATTTTTTTTGGGGAAATGTACGTTTAGTTAAAATAAATTTCGGTAGCTCCATATCCATATAAAGGATGAAATTGATTTACAAAAGACTTTACCTCATTTTTATATTTTAATATTTCATGAATCTCATCTCGCAACTTTCCCTCTCCAACGCCATGTATTACAATCAAACTAGCTTGATGATGAGCGACTGATAATTCGTAATACTTTTCAAATTCGTTCAGCTGCAGCGTTAATATTTCGAAATTACTAAGGTGTTTATAGTTATCTGAAATTTTTTCGATATGTAAATCAATCACACTTCTGGCTGGTGGCATAAAGCTCCTAGCATGCTTTGCATCATACATCCGAAATCCTACTGAACCTAAACTACTAAGGTCAACACTCTCTTCTTGTAATTTATCGGGATATGTGGAAAACAACTCGTAAGAGAAACCTGCAGTATTATTATGCTGGGTTTCTTCTATTTTTTTAAATAGTTGTTTCCCCTTTACTTTTAAAGAAGTTTCAAAATAAGGAGCCTTTTTTTTATGCTCAAGTTGCAATGAAAAAATTACATCAAACCTCGGACTGTGACTCATATCGTCGAAACTTACATCGTGCAAGTAAAACTGAGAAAGTGCGTCGATCTTATTTTTTAGTTGAAAATTGTGATCACCTGCAAGGTAGAGATTGTAATCAAATGCATAATCCTCTTCATTTTCATTCACTAAGTACAGCTTCATTTTTTCTACTACATCATCGTCAAAAATATCCTTATCAAACACAGGAATAAAATGTAGAAAAACCCCATCAGCCGTCTTTTTTCTGGTAGCTGTTTTCTCTTTTTTTACATCATCGATAAAAATTTTCTTCTTTGGCACGAGCTTTTTTTCCGTAAACATTTTAAAATAGGGAAAATCTATTTGATCCATATAAGCCGGAAACTTTACGCCCTTTACCTCTATCATTACCATTTTATCGTTGATGATATCAATCACTTTTCCTTCTTCGTCAGAATGCAATACAATGATATTATCTCCTATCTGATATTTCATACTATAATAATTAGGGTAAAGGTACAACAGAACAAGAAAAAGCCTCCGTATATGTTGGAGGCCATTCTTAATTATTTTGCATTTGCTTTATACATCAAATGAGAATCTATTAATTACTAATTGTACATATTTTAAAAAGAAGTTTCTTCAGTAGAACTACCTTTAAGTTTACTGTTTCTATAGCCATACAAAAAGTAAATAAGTAACCCCAGCCCCATCCACATAAAAAACCAAATCCAACTGATACTCGGTATCTCAATCATCAAATACATACAACTCAATACACCTAATATGGGAATGAGTGAAAACTTTTTGATAAAGGTAAGCACCGACAATACAGTAGCTATCATCACATAAAGCAGCAATAGAATTTCCTGATAACCCTCAGCACTAATATTTTGAACTGCCGATCCAATACGTCCTCTGAAGAAATAAATAAATACAATCATCAAAACAGGAATAATATACTGGCCGTTGATGTAAGGCAGTTGAAATTTCCCTTTTTCTTTGGCAACTTTGGGCAATAACAATACTCCACCAGATACCAATACAAAGGCAAATAAAGTACCAATGCTGGTAAGATCTGTCACTAATCCACTTTCAACAAATAATGCCCCAATTCCTACTATCACTCCAGCCACGATAGTGGCAAATGAAGGTGTTTGGTATTTAGGATGAATGGTTTGAAATTTTTTCGGTAACAATCCATCCCTACTCATGCTCATCCAAATTCTAGGCTGTCCTATTTGAAACACCAATAATACTGACGTGGTAGCTACTACTGCACTGATAGAAATGATTTTTTCGATCCAAGGTGCACGTTTTTCAAATACAAAGGCCAATGGATCGTTTATATCTTGGAAAGCGGTATAATTCTCTATACCGGTAAGTACCAATGCAATTAAAATATACAAAGCAGTACAAATCAGTAGCGAATAAATCATACCTCTTGGCATATCTCTTTGAGGGTTCTTACATTCTTCCGACATGGTAGAAATGGCATCGAAGCCAATGTAGGCATAGAATACTGCAGAAACTCCTTTTAAAACTCCTTCAAAACCATTGGGCATAAAGGGCGTCCAGTTGTTGGTATCAACAAAAAAAGCACCTGCTACAATTACAAATATGATAACTGCTACTTTAAAGATCACCATAAAGTTGGCCGACTTTTTACTCTCCTTCATACCAATATAAGCTACCCATGTAATGAGCGCTACAATCACAAATGCTGGAAGGTTAAAAAATAAGTGAGTTCCGCCAATAGAAGGCGCATTGTTATAGGCAGTGATTGCAAATTGATAACTTTCTAATTTTTCGGGTGTCAATAAAGCAGGGTTTGCCATGGCTGAGGTAGCTTCAGTAAAAGCACGGCTGGCCGTTTGCGGATCTACAAGCATCCAACTAGGTAAGTTAATATTGAAAATATGCACAAGCAAATTATTAAAATAGCCGCTCCATGAAATGGCTACAACTATATTACCAATGGCATACTCTAATATTAGTGCCCAACCAATGATCCATGCTACTATTTCACCAAAAGTAACGTACGAGTAGGTATATGCACTACCGGCAACGGGTACCCGACTAGCAAATTCTGCATAACAGAGTGCAGAAAATCCGCATGTAACAGCCGTAATCACAAATAAAATAGAAATGCCAGGACCACCGTCAAAAGCGGCTTTACCAATTGTAGAAAATATGCCGGCACCAACTACTGCAGCAATACCTAAAAAGGTAAGATCTTTTACTCCTAGTACTCTATTGAGTCCCTTGGTTTTATCAGCCAGGTTTTTTTCGTTCTCTCTGGTGATCATTTCTATACTTTTTCTTCTGAATAAAGAATTAGACATGTTAGATGGATTTAATAATAACGGAAAGTAGCGAAATAATTTTATTTGATGTTTTGTTTAAATTCTAAAATAAATTGCATAGATGCAACTGCTTAACTTTCTCTTTGCAACAGGTAGCGGGCCAGAACTTCCAATGCAGCTTTTCTGTTTTGAAGTACGGCGGTATCATCAAGGTGTTTAAGGGCGATAGTGTAATATTTTTCCTTCAATTCATTTGCCCATTCACCTACTTTGCAATCGCGGTATAATTGAAGCACTTTGGCTACTTTATCTGGGGGGTTACTGTTTAGCAGTGCATGAAGCTCGGCGAGTTGTTTACTGTTAGCCACTTCCATGGTGTGGATCATGAGAAAGGTTTTTTTATTGGAAAGAATATCGCCTCCTTTTTGTTTGCCAAATTTTTCAGGATCGCCAAAGCAATCCAGGTAATCGTCTTGTATTTGAAATGCAATTCCTAAGTTTTTACCAAATTCGTACAAATGTTCCTGGTTTCCGGTACCTGCGCCGCCTAATACTGCTCCCATTTGCAGACTTGCCGCTAATAATACCGAGGTTTTTAAGGTAATCATATGAACATAATCATCTAAGGTAACTGATGCTCTTTTTTCAAAATCCATATCCAATTGTTGTCCCTCACAAACTTCCTTGGCTGTTTTGTTAAACAACGTAAGGATACGGTGCAAATAGTCGGGTTTTATTTTATTGATATATTCATAAGCCACTACTAACATAACATCGCCCGACAACAAAGCAGTACTTTCCCCATAATTCATATGAACAGTTGGAACACCCCTGCGGAGCGGTGCCTTATCCATGATATCATCGTGTATCAAACTAAAATTGTGAAAAAGTTCGATGGCTGTAGCAACTTCATAAGCATCATTGTCTATTTCACTGAACAACTCGTTGCCCATTAACACTGCCACTGGACGAACCCGCTTTCCACCAATTTTTAAAATGTATTGTGCAGCATCGTACAAGTTAGGTGGAACATTTGGGAAATGCCTTGTATTAAAACGTTCTTCAAATAATGCAGAAAGTTCAGCGAAAGAATGCATATGTTGGTATAAAATTTTTATATAATTAGAAAACAATTCATCAAAAACATTCGTTGTTACCTTAAATTTTTGATGTAGTATTCAGCATTTAAAAACGAACTCCAATTTTAATCAAGAATCATCAAGCCTTGTTTTTTTTCACTCCCTTGGCCGCTTTCACTCCTTTTAGTATTGCACTTTTGGCAGCATCCTGAACCCACTCATAATCTAGCTGTCGTTTTTCTAAGTTGGCACCCATCACTTTGATGCGCAATTTATCTCCCATCCTGAATTTCTTTTTCGTCCGCAATCCAACAAGCGAATAATCTAATTCGTCGAGCCTAAAGTCGTCAATATCACTAAGATCTCTAACACTCATCAGACCTTCACATTTATGTGATACTGTTTCACACCAGAAACCAAAGGCAGAAACACCACTGATAATGGCATCAAATTCATCACCAATAAATTCTTTCATGAATTCAACTTGTTTGTATTTATTGCCCGCACGTTCTGCTTCCATTGCAGCCCGTTCTTGGTCGCTGCAATGTTTGCAATGCTCCTCCATCTTCTTATCAATCTTCAGATTTTTATCTAAAATTTCCTGTAAAATTCGATGCACCATCACATCTGGATATCTTCGAATTGGAGAAGTGAAATGACAGTAGTTTTCAAAACCCAAACCATAGTGTCCAATGTTAGTTGAAGTGTATATGGCTTTGGCCATTGTACGAATACCAAGTTGTTCAAGCACATGTTGCTCTGGTTTTCCATGAACCTCTTTTAATAATTTGTTAAACGAACCTGCAATTTCCCGCTCATCTTTCATCTCAAATTTGTAACCAAATTTTCTGGCAAAAGCTACAAACGGAGCAAGTTTCAATTCGCTTGGGGTATCGTGAATGCGATAAGGAAATGGAATAGGCTCTTTATTACTTTTTATTTTTGAAACATATTCTGCAACTGTTCTATTTGCCAACAACATAAACTCTTCTACCAATTGATGAGACTCTTTACTTTCTTTTACCACAATGCCAAGTGGCTTACCATCCTCGTTTAAGTTGAATTTGACCTCAGTTGAAGAAAAATTAATAGCGCCGTTTCTAAACCTTTCTCTTCTAAACTGCTGCGCCAATTGATTTAATAATAATAAAGGTTTGTGGTGCAAACCATCTTGGGTTTCGATGGTCTGTTGCACTTCTTCATAGGTAAATCTATGATTGCTATGAATCAGAGTTCTTCCAATCCACTTGTGTTTTACTTCGCCGCGGTTACTAATCTGAAAAATCGTAGAAAAAGTGTATTTATCTTCATTAGGCCTAAGGGAACACAATTCATTAGATATTTTTTCAGGCAACATTGGATTCACCCTGTCGGGTAGATATACACTGGTTGCGCGGGCGTAAGCCGCTTTGTCCAGAATGCCATCAGGTTTCACAAAATGACTTACATCTGCAATATGTACACCAATCTCGTAGTTTCCATTGTCGAGATTTCGAATAGAAATAGCATCATCAAAATCTTTTGCATCATAAGGATCTATTGTAAACGTTAATATATCACGATAGTCTTTTCTTTTCTTTTCTTCTTCGCGTGTAATTTTATCTGATAAACCAGCTGCCTCTTTTAAAACAGCTTCTTCAAACGATAATGGAAAACCTGCTGAAATTAGAATTTCTTTCATCGCCATGTCACTTTCGTTTTTAGCAGATAAAACATTCAGTACTTCGCCCTGAGGTTTTTTATCATTTTTATCCCATCGGGTAAGTCGAACTACTACCCTGCTTCCATTTACTGCTCCGTTTAATTTATCAAGGGGAACATAAAAGTCTGGAATAGATTTTTCGGATGCTGCAATAAAAAAAGCAACAAGTTTGTTTACCTGGAGGGTACCTATAAAATCTGTTTGTTTTCTTTCTGCTACACCTACCACAATACCTTCTGCTCTTTTACCTCTACCACTTAAATTAGTCATTTCTACAATTACTGTATCTCCATGAAAAGCTTTCCCAAAATGATTGGGTTTAATCAAAATATCCGTCTCCTGTCCTTCTACAATTACGAATCCCATTCCACTTCGGCTGATGTCTAAACGACCTTTGATAGATTTCTGGGAATTTGATTTTTTCTTAGAGTAAGCCGTTTTCTTTGTACTCATACTTTATTCTTTAGTTTAATCTGTCTTTTCTTTTTGCTGTTGTGGAGGCTTGTTATTAAAAATGTGTTGCGTTTGCAATGTACACAAACTATCCTTTACTTATAGTGGCTAGCAACGCTCAATGGCTAAATGTGAATGAAATATGGATAAAATAATATTTAATTTAACTTTATTAGAATATTAATTAGAAACAATTTAAAAAAACAAATCTGCTTTTTTTTAGATAGACTCTTGTGTTTTGAGTCAACTGTGAAGTCATCAACTCTGTAGGTTATTCTATGTGATATTAGTTTTTTATAGTATAGAATCAAAATATTTAAATGCAGATAATTAAGATGATCAAAATTTTAAAACCTTTGATTTATTGAATTGAACATTGAATTTTTGCATCGGCAGTATTAGTATATTTACAGTACATTTTATCAGGGATTCTTCCTATTGCATAAAAAAATGCCAGCAAAATTGCTCTTAACCTTTACCACAATAGAATAAATAACCAATATGAATCGTAAAAAATTTCTCCAGTTGAGTTCGCTGGGGTTAGGTGCAGTATCACTTTCATCGTTTACTACTTTTTCAGAAAAACCTATTGTGATCTCCACTTGGGACAGTGGGATGCCTGTGAATGCTGCAGCTTGGGAAGTATTAAGTAATAATGGTAAAGCGCTGGATGCAGTTGAAACCGGTGCTTTATACATCGAAAATAATATTAATTGCTGCGTTGGATTGGGAGGATACCCTGATAGAGATGGTGTGGTAACATTAGATGCTTGCATTATGGATCATCAATCTAATTGTGGTTCTGTAGCTGGATTGGAGCGAATTAAACATCCTATTTCAGTGGCCAGAAAATTAATGGAACAAACACCACATGTTTTGTTGGTGGGTAACGGAGCGCAACAGTTTGCAATAGAGAACGGTTTTACTTTAGAAAGCAAAACACTTTCTCCGTTAAGTCAGGAAGCTTATAATAAGTGGCTCAAAAAAAGTGAGTACAAACCCATTATGAATATTGAAAACAAAAAAGAGCATGGCCCTTTCGCACCAACTTTTTTTGATGATGGTACCCCTAATCATGATACAATGGGATTGTTAGCGATGGACAAAACTGGTAATTTGAGTGGTGCAGTTACTACCAGTGGCATGGCTTTTAAACTCCACGGCAGAGTGGGTGATTCTGCGGTAGTGGGCGCAGGGCTGTTTGTAGACAATGAAGTAGGAGCCGCCACCAGCAGCGGCGTGGGTGAAGAAGTGATTCGCATTTGCGGAACTCACCTGATAGTAGAGTTCATGCGACAAGGCCATTCTCCCGAATCGGCATGTAAAAAAGCAGTGCAAAAGATTATAAAAAGAGATCCAGAAAAAGCAAAAACTTTCCAAGTAGGTTTTATCGCCATCAATAAAAAAGGCCAGGTTGGCGCATACGCTATCCAAAAAGGTTTTGTGTATTCAATTAAAACAAATACCATCAATGAAGTAGTAGCTTCAAAATATCTGGTAAAAACTTGATAATATAATTTCGAACTATCTCAATAAACTTAGTAAAAAATTTCCTTCTATTTATTCACAGTATGGCGAACAAAATTTTAGAGATCATAGGTTTCACTATAGAAGGTTGTATAGCAGCCGAATCTGCTGGTGCGCATAGAATTGAATTGTGCGATAACCCGGAAGAGGGCGGTACCACCGCTTCGTATGGATTTATAAAAGTAGCCAGAGCGGCGGTTAGCATAGATCTTTATCCGATTATTAGACCAAGAGGGGGAGATTTTTTATACAATGAAGCAGAGTTTGAGGCTATGAAGGTTGATGTACAAATTTGTAAACAACTTGCTTGTGATGGCGTGGTAATTGGAATATTAATGGCGGATGGTAAGGTAGATAAAAAACGATGCCAACAACTGATATCATTGGCTTATCCAATGCAGGTTACTTTTCATCGTGCTTTCGATAGAACTAATGATCTATTTCAATCACTGGAAGATGTGATCGAGCTGGGCTGTGATCGAATCCTCACATCGGGTGGCTTTCCCAATGCGTTGGAGGGGGCTGAGCTACTTAATTTACTTATACAAAAAGCCGGCCACCGAATTATCATCATGCCAGGCAGTGGAGTTAACGCTCAAAATATAGCTACCATTTCAGCCCTTACAGGTGCTACAGAATTTCACAGCTCTGCAAGAATACATATTCCTTCAGCCATGAGTTTTAATCAACCAAGTATGAAAGAAGAATTGTTTTCTTTTGGAGTTAATGTAGATGAAATTAAGGGAATGATGGCGGCATTGTCTGCTTAAACATACTAAAAGTATTTTAATATATTATGCTTCCTAAGCCTAAAAATATTTCACCTTCTTATTCTTGATCTAAAGTTGAAGATTGAATCCAAAATACTTTATTAACTATTTTTAATAGGTGCTAATTTCCCTTTATAAAATTCTTTGAATATCAATCGCAAGTTCTGGTCTCTGGTAAAGTAATTGTATAACCAATTGAGAAATACAGAAAATCTATTCTTAACGCCAAGGATGAGTATGAGGTGTAGGGCCATCCAAATGAGCCACGCCAAAAAGCCACCAAAATGTAATTTGGGTTTGGGTACATCTACTACAGCTAGGTTTCTGCCCACTGTTGCCATGGTGCCTTTATCTTTGTACTCAAATGGAAGCAGGTAAGTTTCATTACTTTTCATTTGAATACGCTTTAGATTTTTTACTAACAAATCGGCCTGTTGTATGGCTACTGGGGCCACTTGAGGGTGGCCATAAGGATAGGCGGGTTCTTCCACATACGCAACATCTCCGATAGCAAAAACATTGCTGTTGCCTTCTACTTTGCAATACCTATCTGTTTTAATGCGATGACCACTAGCAATTAAATCTTTTGAAATACCATTGGGTACATTACCCTTTATACCTGCTGCCCAAATGAGCATGGAGGTTTCGATGGTACTCCCGTCATGCATGGTAGCAGTTTGGCCATCATAATCTTTGATGAGGGTATTTGTTTTAACGGTTACCCCTAAACGTTCAAGATATTTTTGTGATTGAGAACTACTTTTCTCACTCATCAGCCCTAGAGTTTTAGATCCGCCTTCTACAAGGTAAATATTCATCATAGAAAAATCTAGCTCAGGATAGTCTTTGGGCAACACAAATCTTTTCATATCGGCAATGGCGCCACTGAGTTCTACCCCGGTTGGCCCTGCTCCTACTACCACGATGTTCAAGATGCGTTGTAAGGCAAGTGGATCTTTGATGGTAAGTGCATCTTCAAAATTTTGTAAGATGCGATGACGAAGCTGAAGGGCCTCGATTGTACTTTTCATGGGAAATGCATATGTTTCCATTTTGGTATTACCGAAGAAGTTGGTATCTGCCCCTGTAGCTATGACCAAGTAATCGTAGAAAATTTCTCCGGTACTGGTGTAAACAATGTTTTGCGTGGTGTTTACAGCATTCACTTCTGCCATACGAATACTTACATTTTTACTATGGTGAAAAACTTTGCGCAGCGGAAAAGAAATATTGCTGGCATCGAGCCCGGCTGTTGCTACCTGATAAAACAAGGGTTGAAACTGGTGATAATTGTACCGATCAATCAGAGTGATCTCGAATCCAGTTTGATTGCTGAGTTTTCGGGCTAGTTGAAGTCCACCGAATCCGCCACCTATAATAACTAGTTTCATATTGTAAGTATTAATGCCGCAAAAATATTATATTTTCAGTATTTATCGAAACTTTAGGAATTTTATACACCTATAAATTTAGTCGTATTGAAAATATACTACATCATCAAGCATGATTTGTTTAAATGAATGAAATCACGAATATTATAACAGTTATACAATTGGCTGTTTGTTTAAAACGATAATAGAAAAAATGTTCATCCTAGCCCCTACAGTAGCAAATACCCCGCTAGAGCGCTGTGCAAGGCTTTGTGGCGGAGTAGTAGCAAATGGCGAAAAACAAATGGGGAGCAAATAACAATCGCCCCTGCTCAAAAATATTAATATAACATTCTAACTTTAATGGTTTCGTTTACTCCCCGCAACAGTTCAATGGCATTTTTACTAAGGCTTCGGTCAACATCTAACACCACATAGCCAATATGCTCATTGGTTTTGAGGTACTGTGCCAAAATATTGATGTTGTTTTTGCTGAGCAATGTATTAATTTGACTCAACACGCCCGGCACATTGTTGTGAATATGTAAAATGCGGTGTGCTCCTTCCTGCGCTGGCATAGCCAAGGCAGGAATTGTATGCGAACCTGTACTCACCCCTTTTTCGAGATAGTTGAATAATTTGTTGCTCACATCTTCACCTATATTACTTTGTGCTTCTTGTGTGCTACCTCCAATGTGGGGGGTGAGCAAAACATTGGGCAAACCTTGTAATTCGCTTTTAAATAAATCCCCATTTTTTTCTGGCTCTAGCGGAAAAACATCAATAGCAGCACCTCCTATTTGTTGACTCAAAATTGCTTTTCGCAATGCAAGCAAATCAACCACTTCTCCCCTTGCATAATTAATGAGTACAGCCCCTTTTTTAAACCATGCCAAGTTCGTTTTATTAATGAGGTTTTTGGTACTTAACAATTCGGGTACATGAATGGTGACCACATCTGCATGTTTTAGTAATTCTTTTAAATTTTTGCTATCATTGGCATTGCCTAAGGGTAGTTTAGTTTCGGCATCGTAAAACATCACTTTCATACCCAGTGCTTCTGCCAACACACTTACCTGGCTGCCAATATTACCATAACCAATGATACCAATAGTTTTGCCTCGGAGTTCATGAGCACCAGTAGCGTCTTTCATCCATACCCCTTCGTGGGCAGCTTTGTTTTTATCAAGAATTTTTCTTACCAATATGATAGATGCGCCAATCACCAATTCGGCTACGCTACGGGTATTACTGTAAGGGGCGTTGAAAACGGCAACCCCTTGGCTGGTGGCAGTTTGAAGATTAACCTGATTTACACCAATACAAAAGCAACCGATGGCCTGTAGTTTAGTGGCAGCCGATAACACAGCCGGGGTAATTTGGGTTTTACTCCTGATGCCTAGAATATGAGTGCTCTTAATTTCTTTGATGAGATCTGCTTCACTGATAGCGCCATTTAATTTTTTCACATTAGAGTAACCGGCATTTTTAAACTGTTTAACAGCCACCTCACTAATATTCTCTAAAAAAAGAATGTTTATTTTTTCTTTGGGATAACTCGTATTTTTTTTCTCTGACATGTTATTAAGAGTGTATTATTGCACAAATATATTCTTATTAAACTCATATTTTTTTGAAAAAACTTATAGTCATTCAAACTATTCACAAAATATACTCAAATTCAGTTTTTATAACATTCCTCGGGTGCTTGGCGCTAACAGCATTTTTGACTTCTAGTTGCCAGCAAGCTCAAAAAAAAGGGAGCAATAAAAACCAAGCTTCCATCTACCATATCATCAAACTACCCATATCTCCTCCTATATCTATTGTGGAAAAAAAAGGGCTAACGGCGGCATGTTCCGCTTGGTACGATTCAGTTTTAAGCAACAGTGTTTTTAATGGTGGTATTTTGGTGGCAAAAAACGGCCATATCGTATTTGAACGCTACCGCGGCTATGAACCAAAAAGTAAAAAAGATACGGTGAATGAAATCACCCGATTCCACATAGCCTCTGTGAGTAAAACTTTTACCGCTATGGCAGTACTCAAATTAATGGAAGAAGGTAAACTTCATCTCAGCGATTTATTAAACAAATATTTTCCTGCTTTTGATTACCCTGGTGTAACTATACAAACCTTGCTAAACCACCGAAGTGGTATTCCCAATTATCAATATTTTATGGAAAAACTAAAATGGCCAAGTACAGTCATGATGTGTAATCAAGATGTACTAGATTACTTGATTTTACACAAAGCAAACATTGAAGATATTGGCCCAGCTGATCAACATTTTAGTTATTCGAACACAAACTTTGTTTTGCTAGCGCTATTGATAGAAAAAATAACTGGTACCTCTTACCCAACTTATTTAAAACAAACTTTTTTTGATCCCTTGCAGATGCAACAAACTTTTGTATACACCCGTACCGACAGTGCAAGAGCCAGTTTTAATTACGATGGGCGCGGCAATCAGATTCACAACAATTACCTTGATGAAGTATATGGAGATAAAAATATTTACAGTACTCCCCGCAACTTGCTGATATGGGACAGAGCTTTAAGTAGTGGTTTGTTGTTCAAAGACAGCACCCTGCAAGCAGCATATAAAGGTTACAGCAATGAAAAACCCGGCATCAAAAATTATGGATTGGGTTGGCGGATGAATAATTATACCAACGGAAAAAAAGTAATTTTTCACAATGGATGGTGGCATGGCAACAATGCAACTTTTATACGCTTGTTACATGAGGATGCTACCATTATTGTATTGGGTAATCAATACACATCTAAAGTGTACGACGCCTACCAACTAGTGAACAGTTTTGGCCATTATTTTACTACTTCAAAAGAAATTGAATAAAAAATACTTCACAATTTCTTAACAAAAAAAAGTCTATTTCTTCACTGTTTTTGCTGGTTTTGCGGGTTTTCCACAAATATTGGTACAACTTCTACAAAATAAATGCGGTTTTTTGCAATATTTTACTTTATTTTAGTTTCACAAACAATTCGAATGCTTAAAAAAGAGAGGCAGGCCTATATCTTACACCAGGTTAATTTGCACAATAAAGTGTTATCGAATAGTTTAAGCTCAGAAATGGAAGTATCAGAAGATACCATTAGAAGAGATCTACAAGAGCTATCAGTTATAGGTAAACTAATTAAAGTACATGGTGGTGCATTGTCGCACTCTTTTAATAAAATTTCTTATCCTAGCAATGATATTTATGCACAGTCTGATAAAAAAATCATTGCTAACAAAGCTGTGTCTTTGATCAAAGATGGTATGTTTGTATTAACAGGTGGTGGCACTACTATCATTGAAATGGCACGCGCCTTACCACCAAGCTTACACGCTACGTTTATAAGTGGAAGTATACCTGCAGTGGTAGAGTACATGAATCATCCAACAATTGATGTGATTGTATTGGGAGATAAAGTTTCTAAGGTATCTAAAATGACAATTGGAGCGGATGCTTTGAGTAAAATAAAAAATTTTAAGGCAGATTTTTGTATTTTGGGTATTAATGCACTCAATATGGAGCATGGAATTACAGATAATGATTGGGATGTGGTGCAGCTAAAACAGCAGATGATCTTGTCTTCTCAGAAAGTGGTTTGTTTAACCATTTCAGAAAAAATAAATACATTACAACCCATTCATGTGTGTGCGGCTAATAAAATAGATATCCTAATAACAGAATTAGATCACAATAATCCATTATTGCAACCATACGTGGAAGCAGGGATTACTGTTTTATAATATAATATATCCAATACCACCTAACAAAAAGAAACACTTCTTAATTTAAACAAAACAACTAAAACAGATTGCTATGAGAAAAAATCTGCTATTGATGCTGATGTGGGGCTTAACATTAATGTATGCGCTCCCGGCATTGGCACAAGAAAAAGTAGTATCCGGAATTATAACCGGGGCTGACAATGCACCTTTAAAAGACGTAACAGTGATGGTGAAAGGCACTAAAATTGCCACCAAAACCAATGATGCGGGCAGCTACAGCATTCGGGTAAGTGCAGGACAGGTACTCGTATTCTCTTTTGTAGATTACAACCGAAGAGATGTAACTGTAGGCGTATCTAATTCCGTGAGTGTAAAAATGGTTCCATCTAATTATTCACTCGATGAAGTAGTAGTGGTAGCGATGGACATTAAAAGAAATCCGAAAGAACTGGGTTATTCAGTTCAAAAAGTGGATGGACAAGAAATTCAGGAATCGCAAAGAGAAAATTTTGTAAATGCCCTTCAAGGAAGAGTGGCGGGTTTAACGGTAAATCAAACCTCCGGGGTGGCGGGTGCTAGCTCACAAATTGTATTGAGAGGCTTTAATTCACTTGCATTAGACAACTCGCCCCTTTTTGTAATAGATGGGGTAATTGCAGACAACTCTACTGTTGGTGAAGGTGGTGGTGGTGCAACACTTGGATTAGCGGGTGATCCTCGTAATGCCAACAGAGCCAACGATTATAGCAATAGGATCTCTGACATCAATCCAAACGATATCGAAAGCATTACCGTTTTAAAAGGCCCGGAAGCTACTGCCTTGTATGGTAGCCAAGCAAGCAGCGGTGCCATCATTATTACTACTAAAAAAGCGAAACCAAACGGAAAGCTAGTGGTGTCTTATGACAACAGTTTCAGAACACAAACATTTAATAGGATTCCAGAAACGATGGATGCCTACCAAGGCGGTACCAATGGTATTCCCTTAGACATCTTTTCTTCATTTGGTCCAAGGTATTCTTACGGTACTAAACTATACGATAACGTAGACGCATTTTTCAAAACAGGATTTAGCCAGACGCACAATATTTCTGTAGAGTATGGTAAAAAGAACTCCAGCTGGCGTTTATCTGGCTCTTTGTTCGATCAAGATGGAGGTATACCAGCCAACACCTTTAATAGGGTTAATTTACGCTTATCTAACAGTACCAAAATTGGTAAATACATCAGCATTGATCCCGCCATTCAATACATCAAATCAACCAATGATAAACCCATTAGAGGAGCCTCTGGGTATATGATTTCTTTATTGGCATGGCCTGCAGATAATGACATCCGAAATTACCAAGATGATAACGGATTAAAACTGCCGTTGTTTGCCGCCAACCCTAATTCAGATTTTGATAATCCTTTTTACAGTGTTTACAAAAACAGAAGCCAGGATGTTACAGATAGAGTTATTGCAAACATAGGAATTAACATCAATCCGTTTAAATGGCTAAGTATTTCTGGTAGGTTTGGTTATGATACGTATGCACAAGACGGATTTACCAGATATGATTCTATGTCGTTTGCACTTGCTCGTGCACAAAAAGGACAATTAACCAATTACTACCGCGATTACTATGGTTACAACCACACCATCAACGTTACTGCTAAAAAAGACTTTGGTAAATTTTCTACGCGTATCATGCTAGGAAATATGTGGCAAGATTATGAAACCCAGCAATGGTCGGTAACGGGTACCAACCTTACCAACCAAACTAGTAAAGATAGCAGCATTACTAACCCCGCAACCAGAATAAGATTGAACAATAACACTTTGAAAAATTTACCCAACTATAGTATTAGAAGATCAAATGCTTATTTTGGTGAAGTTTCTGTTGGGTTTAACAAAGCTATTTTCCTTACTTATTCTCACCGATTTGAAGAATCATCTATATTTCCAAAGCAAAATAGAACATACAATTATCCAGCAGGAAGTATAAGTATAGTATTATCTGATCTCCTACCAGGTATCAAATCTAATACACTCAATTACCTTAAATTAAGGGGATCGTTAGCAAGTACTGCAAGATCTAGCTCACCATATGCTAATCAGTCTATTTTTAATATAAATAATGGAAGTGGTGGAGGATTTTATTACGGATTTACCAACAATAATCCTGAACTAAGTCCAGAACAACAAAAAACATTTGAACTGGGAACAGAATTCAGATTGATGAACAATCGTTTGTCGGTAGATGCCACTTATTATAACACAGAAAACACCAACTTGATTGTTGAAAATTTTAGAGCTAGTTATGGAACTGGTTATGTGTTGAACACCTTAAATGTTGGTGCCAACCAAAACCAAGGGGTTGAAATCGCCATCAACTTCGATGTTGTGAAATCTAAAAAGTTCAAATGGAACACCCGCTTCAATTTCAACAAAATGTGGAATGAAGTAACTGAACTTCCCAAAAATGTGCCGGAATTCTATTTATCTGATACCTGGCTGTATGGCAATGCCAGAGGCGGTTTGGTGCTAGGTGGATCTACCACGAGTATTACTTCATTTGGATATGCCAGAAATTTAAAGGGCGATATTCTCATCAATTCGCTCACTGGCTTACCGGTAATAGATGGAACCTTTAAATACAGAGGCGATAGAAATCCAGACTTTACTTTGGGTTGGGTTAACAACATGACGATGGGTAACTTCAGACTTAGTTTTTTATGGGATTTGAAAGTAGGTGGAGATATATTTAATGGAACTGATGATTACCTCACGGGTATCGGTAGAAGCTGGCGCACTTACGATCGTTATGAGCCACGCGTAATTAATGGGGTATTGCAGGATGGGTTAGAAAATACTGATAACCCAACTAAAAACGAGATTCTCATTACACCTGCTTATAACCAGGCGTACTACACCACCATGCCTGAGGAAGAATTTATTGAAAAAGACGTGAATTGGTTAAGATTGAGAGACGTGTCTTTGTTTTATAAATTCGGAAAACCTGTTATGGACAAAATTAAATTTGTAAAGTCATTGAGTATTTTTGTTACAGTAAACGATCCAGTTTTGATCACCAATTACCGCGGTGCTGATCCTCAATCTAATGGGGTAAGTGCAGGTGCTAGAGGTGTTGGAGGATTTGGATTTGATTATGGAAACATTGGTGCGCCAGTGAGTTTCAATTTCGGCTTAAGGGCTAACTTTTAATTACAAAATTTTAAATTATGAAAAAGACATTCATTAAATACTACCTTTTTCTGGCAATTGTGGGTAGCCTAATTGCTTGTTCAGAAAAAATAGATGAAGTTTACCTGAATCCTAATGCAGATGCTAGGGTTCCGGTAGAAAAAATATTACCTCAGGTTATTTCGGCCACCGTAGGTAATTATGCAGGCCATGGTACGATGCATGATGTAAGATATATTGGAGCTTATATCCAAAATTTTTCTTTCTATCTGCCTAATAGCAATTTTGATCAAATGGGGCATTTTTATAATGCGGCAGATGTGGGTCAAAGTATTTGGAGAATGCATTATTACGATATTGGACAAAATAATATGAGAATGATCAAATGGGCTGAAGAAGAAAAAAAATGGGATTATGCGGGTGTTGGACAAGCACTTTTTGGTTGGAGCTGGCTTACCATTGCAGATGTAAATGCTGAAATAATTGTAAAGGAATCATTTAATACCAGCCAAATCACATTTAAATACGACACCCAAGAAGATGCTTATAATTTGGCACGTGACTACTGCTTCAGAGCATTAGAAAACCTCAACAAAACAGGCGATGGGGTAAGTCAAGCCAACCTAGCAATAGGTGATGAATTTATGTACAATGGAAATGCAACCAAATGGAAAAAATTTGTATATGGCGTGTTAGCTAGGTATTATAACCATTTCAGTAATAAATCTTCTTATAAGGCAGATTCTGTTATTTACTATACTAATTTAGCAATGGCAGACAATGCCGATAACGCTATGGTAAAGTTTGCTGCAACGGCTCTCTCTGCAAACAACAATTTCTTGGGTCCTCTTAGAAATAATTTAGCTGGTACTGGTGTTACAAGCCCCACTGCCGTAAGACAGAGTTCGTATATAGCAAACTTATTGAATGGCACCAATACTGAATTTTTAGGGGCACAAGATCCAAGAGCATGGTATATGTTGAGGGGTAATACAGCTGGCACCATTGTTGGAGTAGAACCTACTGTTGGGCAAGCAGTGATTTCGGCAGCCAATCGTCCAGAAAATTTCTGGGGTTCTAGTCAGTCAGGCACTGCTAACAACGCAGCACCAGTTATTGAAACTGGGAGGTATTTATTTCGTAACGCTGCCCCTATCCCATTAATGACCGCCAGTGAAATGTATTTCATTAAGGCAGAAGCTGCTTGGAGAAAAGGGGATAAAACTACTGCGTATGAAGCTTATAAAGAAGGCATCAGCAAATCTTTTGATCTACTAAGTGGCACCTATAACGTTAATATCCCTGTAGGCAAAGAGATTACAGCCGCTAATAAATTGGCTTATATGACCAATCCATTGGTAGTTCCAACTACTGCTAACGGACTGAATTTATCAAAAATTATGTTGCAGAAATACATTTCAATGTTTGTGCATGGAGCCATAGAGACATGGGTGGATATGCGTCGTTTCCATTATACAGATACAGACCCCTCCACCAGTAATCAAGTTTATAGAGACTTTAGACTTCCGGCCACCTTATTTCCAGACAATGCAGGATTAGCTGTTCAAAGAGTTAGGCCAAGGTTCAATTCTGAATTCGTTTGGAATCTGTTGGAACTACAAAGAATTGGTGCCACCGAACTTAACTATCATGTAAAAGAAATGTGGATTACAAAACCTTAATTTATTATTTCAATAAAAAATCAAACAATGAAAAAAATATTCATCAACAGTTTAATAGCTGCAACGGTTTTGTTTGTGGCTGGTTGTGAGAAGAGCAAGGAATACAAGGCTCCTTTTGAGATATCAGATGCCAGCCAAAGCAAACTAAAATTCATCTATGCCAGCGCATACCTTGCCAACCCGGGCGTACAAATATCCATCGATGGAATTCGGGTAAGCAATCTCATAACGGGAAGAACGCCTTTTCCTGGAGGTGGTTTCAACACTTCTGGTTCTAATTTTCCAGACTACCTGCGTGTAGCAGTAGGTGCCAGAAATATCAAAATTTCTATCCCAAAAAGACTCACCAATATTGATTCGATTGTTTTGTACAGTACGCAAGTAACATTGGAGGCCAATAGAAATTATACTTTGAATGTGATGGATACCTTAACACTCACGAAATCTACACTCGTTTCTGATACTATACTACAACCTACAGATGGCACAGTTAAATATCGTTTTATAAACCTAATGCCCAATGCTCCTAGGCTAGATTTGTATTTTGGTACAAAATTGATGGCAACTAATATACAATACAATACAGAAGGGATTACTTTTGTAATGGATGTACCAGCATTAAATGAAGCATGGTTTATTAGAGAAACAGGTACATTGCCCACAAGTACTGCTTTGGCAACGTATTCGAGTGCAAATACGATTCGTAACCAGCGAATGTTTACAGCTTTTGCTATGGGATATAAAGGTTCCGCAGTTACTAATACTAGACCTTACATAGCTTTCACAATTAATTTGTAAACTTGTAAATGCATAAAAAAACTTCACGTGATGAGCGTGAAGTTTTTTTATGCATAAATTCTATTTTTACTTCTTATCCAAAAAACAAATAGCACAACAACACCGAAGTAATGATACCCACAGCATCTGCCAATAACATCGCCCCTACTGCATACCGAGTGTTTTTAACAGATACTGCACCAAAATAAACAGCTATTACATAAAACGTAGTATCGCTGCTTCCTTGCAAAATACACGACAATCTTCCTGCAAAAGAATCAGGGCCATGTACTTCCATAATATCTACCATCATACCCCTTGCGCCGCCGCCGCTAAAGGGTTTAATCAAGGCTGTGGGTAATCCATCTACAAAACGTGTATCTGCACCTAACATGGCAAACAATGACTTCATACCATTTATTAAAATATCGAAACTACCACTAGTACGCAGCAAACTAATGGCCACCAACATTCCCACGAGGTAAGGGATAATTTTAACGGCTGTTTCAAATCCGCCTTTTGCCCCTTCTACAAAAGCATCAAAAATATCGATCTTCTTATATACCCCACCCAACACGATAGCTACAATAATCAGCAAGATCAAACCACCACTAAGGTTACCAGAAAACAATTTTACCCCCTCCGAATCCAATGTTTTAATGTACACCACCAATGCCGCAATGATGGCAGAAATACCAGCAATCCATCCAAAAATAATGGGCTGCATCAAATTTATTTTTTGTTTAAAACTCACAATAAATAAAGCTGCAACAGTAGCCACAAAAGTGGCAATCATACAAGGAATAAAAATATCCATGGGGTTAGCAGCTTTGGCTGCTGAGCGAAGAGCAATGATGCTTACCGGTATAAGGGTAAGCCCCGAAGCATGTAAACACAAAAACATGATTTGCGGGTTAGAAGCCACGGCCTTATTGGGATTGAGCTCCTGTAAACTTTCCATCGCCTTTATACCAAATGGTGTAGCGGCGTTATCGAGCCCCAATAAATTTGCACTAAAATTCAAAGTCATATGCCCCATAGAAGGATGCCCCTTGGGTATTTCAGGAAATATACGAGAGAAAAATGGACCGATGATCTTGGATAAAAAACGTACTCCACCTGCATTTTCTGCGATCTTCATCAAACCCATAAAAAACGCCATAAAACCAATGAGCCCTAAACACAAATTTACTGCATTGATACAGGTTTGAATTAACCCATCCGCTTCCTGCTTTTTATAAACTAGAATGGTTCCATCTTTATATTGTTGAGCAAAAGCATTGCCTATACTACCCTTTCCATTACTATCTAGCACAGGAATTTGAGAAGCCTCAAAAGATGTAGGTTTAATAGAATTGATTTTAATAGTATCACCCGATTTACCGGTTACCATAGTGCTAAAGATGGTTTTGCTATCCGAAAAAAAAGCCGCTTTAAATCCAGCTACGGCAATTGCGATGATAATAAAAGCACTCCAGATTTTACTTAATGCCATACGATTGTAAAAGTTTGAAGGCCGAATATCGATTTTTTTTACGACACTGTTTTAGAAAATACCAATGATACCATATTCTATGAAAACCACCTATTTACTTTTTTTACATCACCAACTCCTTATTGCCCCTAAATTGCTGTAATTGCCTAAAATGTAACCTTTCATTGTGCAGCATCATCTTAAGCCCTCAATCCTTACCTTTGCAGCCGAAAAAAGAGGACGAGCCTTTTTAAAACTAGAAAGAACTTTTATCATAGCTTTCTTTTATAAAAAAGAACGTTTTTTAAATTTTAAAATTTCGCAATAAAATAAATTAGTATGGCGCTTCAAGCTGGAATTGTGGGATTACCCAATGTAGGAAAATCAACCTTATTTAATGCGGTGAGCAATAGTGCTAAGGCACAGGCGAGCAACTATCGCTTCTGTACTATCGAACCCAACACTGGTTTGGTAAATGTGCCCGATACCCGGCTGAATAAGCTGGAAGAATTAGTAAAACCCAACAGAGTAGTGCCTACCCAAATTGAGATTGTAGATATTGCAGGCTTGGTGCGTGGAGCCAGCAAAGGAGAAGGTTTAGGCAATAAATTTTTGGCCAATATCAGAGAAGTTGATGCTATTATTCAGGTGATTCGTTGTTTTGAAGATGAAAATATTTTGAGAGATGAAGGTCCTATCAATCCCCTTGCAGATAAAGAGATTATTGAGACAGAACTTCAACTGAAAGACCTAGAAAGTGTAGATAGAAAAATGCAACGAAGCGAGAAGATGGCTAAAATAGGCGACGCCAAATTAAAAGCTGAATATGACGTGCTGGTTCGCTGCAAAGAACATCTAGAAAAAGGGAAAAACATTATTTCGCTTGCATTAACCAAAGATGAAAAGCCAGCCATTGCTGATTTGTTTTTATTAACAGACAAGCCAGTATTGTATGTGGCCAATGTTGATGAAGCCAGTATGCATACTGGTAATAAATATTCTACCGCATTAATAGAAGCCGTAAAACACGAAGGCAACGAAGTAATCATCATGACAAATGCCATAGAAGCGCAAATTGCAGAGTTTGATAATGCGGATGACAAAGCGATGTTTATGGATGAATATAAAATGACAGAGCCGGCTTTAGATCGTTTGATTCACTCTACTTACAAACTGCTTAATTTATGTACCTACTTCACCGCAGGTGTGCAAGAAGTTCGTGCCTGGACGATTCAGCAGGGTTGGAAAGCACCCCAAGCAGCCAGTGTTATTCATACCGATTTTGAAAAAGGTTTTATCAAAGCGGAAGTAATCGCTTATGACGATTTTGTTGCTTACGGCTCAGAAGCAGCCTGCCGCGACAGCGGTCGTTTGCGAATTGAAGGAAAAGAATACTTAGTGAAAGATGGTGATATTATGCATTTTAGATTTAATGTGTAATTAGAAAAAGGCATTTTTTCGTTACATCAACTTTGTAGAAAGTAAGTTATATGTGATAGTACGTTTACCAACACACCTAGCGCCTTTCCTCAGCATCACTCAAACGCTCCGCCATACGCTTACCTTTTAAAATTTTGTACAACTGAATAAAAGCGGTGAGGGTAAAAATAGCTCCGATCACCCAATTAATATAGGCTTCACTGTTTTGAATGTGTTTTACCAAAAAGCGCCCGCCAAAAATAAAAACGCAATTGCCCATTAAAGTTCCCATACCAATACCCACGATGTAAGTATTATACTGTGCAGTGACTGGCTGTAATATTTTTTTATAAAACAACACTGTGCTCCACCCAAACCAAAACGGAATTTGTACCGGATTAATAGCACACATAAACATTCCTAGTAAAGTGCGGTGAAGTTTATTTTGCAACACTACGTTTTTGGCTTCACTGCTGGGGTGCAATGCAGCGATAATGCTACCAGCAGCAAGCGCTATGATGATACCCAGTGTAATCCATTGCATGGCCCGCATTAGTTTGTGTTGCTTACTCACCCAATTGATACCTACTAAAGATATACGAACGTATATCATCTCTATCATCAATGATCCCAACACAAACAACAAAGCGTTTTTGATGCTTTCTTGTATCCCAATTTGCATGGCCGTTATATTGAGTGTGCCCATAGGAAGCGTGCCCAAAAAGCTAATCAACATTCCCCATAAAAAAACCCTTAACAACGGCGACATGCACCAAAGATAATGCGTAGAACGATTATCAACCAATTCATCATTTAGCAACAATACTCAACATCACTTTCACCTTGTTTGAAAGTACCATACTTTCTTCCCCTACTTTGAAATCTAATCGATCAATCTCAAACGTTGCAGTAAACAACCATCCGCCATTTTGAGCAATTGCCTTGAATGCAATCTGTATTTGTTTGGTAATTCCTTTGATGGTAAGGCTAGCAGCTAGCACATAAGTACCAGACTGGCTTAGAGCTGGTTTACCAGTGATTTTGATCGAAGGAAATTTAAGCGCATCAAAATAATCAGCTCCTTTTAGATGTTTATCACGTCGGCTATTATCAGTATCGATATTTGCTGTATTCACCGTAACATCAAAATAAGAAGTTGATAACTGTTTATTATCAAATACAATATTTCCTTTTATTCCGGTCAAACGACCGTCTGTGTTCATCCCAAAATTTTTAATTTTAAAAGAAATCTTACTATATGCCTCTTGGGGTTGTAATGTAACCTGGGCATTAGACAAAGAAACATTCAACAGTAGCAAATATGTAATTATATATTGTTTCATGGTACTAATTTAAATTGTATTACAATAGCTTCCTAAGATAGTTCAACAAGAGTAACTACAATTAACAAAGAATAGGTAAATTACGCTATTCTAAATATGTTACAATCTTCTACTTTACAGCTGCTCCGCTTTCCTTTTTCGATTTTTCTCATGCCTGTTTATTGGTTTGCGTTGAGCCAGATTAGGGATGTTCACATTGGAAGGACCATCCTTGTTTTTTTCATTCTTCATGTTTTGGTTTATCCGGCCAGCAATGGTTACAACAGTTATATGGATCGGGATACTGCAAGTATTGGGGGTATTGAACATCCAAAAGCACCTACGAAACAGTTGTTGTACAGTACCATCATTTTAGACTTGTCAGCATTGATACTAAGCCTGTGCATCAGTACTTGGTTTTTTGTAGGTGTACTGTTATTTATTCTTGCATCTAAGGCCTATAGCTACAGAGGTATTCGTTTAAAAAAATATCCATTAATTGGTTACTTAACAGTAATCATTTTTCAGGGTGGCCTTATTTATTTTCTAGTGAAATATGCCTGTAGCGAAACGCTAGAATTTACGAAATCATGGAGTGCCATCTTGGGCTCCTCCTTTTTAATTGGGGCATTTTATCCACTAACACAGGTATATCAGCACCGGCAAGACAAAGAAGATGGTGTAACCAGTATCAGCGCTGCATTAGGCTACAAGGGTACTTTTATATTTACCATCATTGTATTTTCGCTTGCGATGAGTTGTTTGGGATGGTATTTTGCCAACAACTTAGAGTTGGATCATTTTTTGATTATCCAAATTTGTATGCTCCCTACACTCACATACTTTTTATGGTGGATGCGGATGGTATTTAAAAACGAGTCAGCAGCTAATTTTAAAAATACCATGAAGATGAGCATCATTGGTTCACTTTGTTCCAACTCAGCATTTATCAGCATTTTAATGATGAAACATTTTGAGTAAAATTACTTCTATAGCAACTGCTACACCAGCATATAAACATTTGCAGGAAACCCTGTTCGAATTTGCCGACAAGGTGTTTTGCAATAACGAAACTGATAGCAGAAGATTACATTATCTATACAGGCAAAGCGGCATACAATATCGGCATTCTGTGCTGCCCGATTTTGACAACAACTATTCGGAAAGATTAATGTTTCCCTATACAAACGATTTGGAACCCTTTCCAACATTGCAACACAGAATGCGCATCTTTGAGCAAGCAGCTGTAGAACTCTCCATAAAAGCCATTCGCGATTGTATTGCCAACATGGTAGATGCAGCCAACATCACTCACTTGATAACAGTTAGTTGCACCGGAATGAGTGCACCCGGATTAGATTTAGAAATCATGGAAGCCATGAAGTTATCGCCCAACCTACATCGTACTTCCGTAAATTTTATGGGCTGTTATGCTACCATTCATGGTTTAAAAATGGCTGACGCTATCTGCACACAACATCCCGCAGCCAATGTAGTGGTGGTTTCTACCGAACTTTGTACTCTACATTTTCAAAAAGAAATTTCGGCAGATAATATGATGTCGTCTTTATTGTTTGCAGATGGAACCGGCGCCATGCTTATACAAAACAACCAACATAAAGGATTTTGTTTGAATCACTTTTTTTCGGAAGTAGCTTTTAAAGGTAAAAAAGACATGTCGTGGCAGCTCTCAAACACTGGGTTTTTAATGACACTCACGGGCTATGTTCCCGAATTATTAAAAGCAGACTTTAATACCCTTGTACAAAAGGCGCTAAAAGCATATGGTTCCAATATTAATAATATCGACTTTTGGTGCATTCACCCTGGAGGTAAAAAAATTTTAGAAGCCATTTCACACAGTTTACAGTTAGAAATATCTTCTTTACAAGCATCGTATGATGTGCTGAAACAATATGGAAACATGAGTTCTGCTAGCATAGTATTTGTATTAAAAGAAATTTGGGAACAGATCAAAGTAAGTAAAAAAGAAAAAGCCCAGGTATTTGGTGCGGCATTTGGGCCTGGACTCACCATGGAAACCTTTTTGGCAACATATGAATAGATTTTCAAAAAGATCATCTAAAAGCGAACTGCTAGATGCAGATGATATTCCTTTTGAAGATATCCGACTGAATATGATTGAACTAAACAAAATCAATCATTTGCTGGGTGGCCATCGAATAACGCTAAAGGGTTTTTGCAAGTTAATTCCGGATAATTGTAAAAAAATTTCAGTTTGTGAAATAGGTTGTGGTGGTGGTGATAATCTAAAAGTGGTATATGATTACTGTTTACAAAATAATATTCAAGTGACACTTACGGGTATCGATATCAAAAAATCTTGTTTGGAATATGCTGCCAAAAAAAATACCGATATGCCCTGTACCTGGATCTGCAGTGATTTTACATTGGTAGATTTTAACGGTCAACTTCCCGATATCATTTTTTCTTCTTTGTTTTGTCACCATTTTACCAATACACAACTGTTAAAGATGCTGTTATGGTTACAACAACAAAGCAAGATTGGTTTTTTTATCAACGATTTGCATCGACATCCTATAGCATACCACTCCATTAAATGGCTCACTCATTTTTTTTCAAATTCGTATCTAGTAAAAAGTGACGCCCCTCTTTCAGTTGAACGTAGTTTTATAAAAAATGATTGGAAATTACTTTGTACTGAAGCTGGTATAAAACCTGTGTATATCCAATGGCAATGGGCATTTCGTCATCTCATCGTTTATAAAAAATGAACGAATTTATCACATACGATACGGCCATCATTGGTGGAGGCTTAGCTGGATTGAGTGCGGCAATTGTGCTGGCCGATAAGGGCCATAAAGTGGTGTTGTTCGAAAAAGAGGCCTACCCTTATCATAAAGTTTGCGGCGAATATATCAGCATGGAGAGCAAACCTTTTCTACAGCAGTTGGGCATACCTTTTGAAAGTTTGCAACTCCCTTTCATCAACAAATTAATTGTTTCGGCACCTGATGGTACCCTACTACAACAATCATTATCATTGGGCGGCTTTGGTATCAGTAGATACAAACTAGATGATATGCTGAAAAACATCGCCTTGCAAAAAGCGGTTACCATTTTACAACGCACTAAGGTAAACAATGTTGAATTTGATGGAAAGCAGTTTGTTATTGAAACTGATTTACAAACATTTTACAGCAAAACCTGTTGTGGTGCTTTCGGAAAAAAAGCAAATTTGGATGTTAAATGGAACCGTCCATTTAGCAGGATCAAAGCCAGAAAAATGAACAAATACATGGGTGTGAAATACCACATCCAGGCAGATTTTCCTGACGATACCATTGCATTGCACAATTTCGAAAACGGCTATTGTGGTATCTCTAAAATTGAAGACGACCGATTTTGTTTGTGTTATCTTACCCATGTGTCTAACCTCGAAAACAACCAACATTCTATTGCCCAAATGGAGGAGGTAGTGTTAAAAGCCAATCCACATTTAAAAATAATTTTGAATAATTCAGTCATTCTTTTTAAAAATCCAGTCTCAATTGCACAGATCAGCTTCATGAAAAAAAGCCAGATAGAAAACCATGTGTTGTTGTTGGGAGATGCCGCAGGACTCATAACGCCCCTTTGCGGTAATGGTATGAGTATGGCACTGCACTCTGCTAAAATAGCTGCCAACTGCTTAGATGATTTTTTAAAAGAAAAAATCAGCAGGCAGCAATTAGAAAAAAAATATGCCCAACAATGGAAAAAAAACTTTGCCACCAGGTTGTGGTTTGGAAGAACGATACAACAATTTTTTGGAAAATCAGTTATTACCAATCGTTTTGTAGCTAACATGGGCAAAGTACCTGGTTTTAGCAGATGGCTCATTAAAAAAACGCACGGAAAACCATTCTAATTTTTTGATTAGCAAATACTGGCATCTACTTTTTGTAACATTTTAAAATGGGCTTTAGAAGCCATTCTAAATCGATATCCTTTCCATAAAGCCCAAGGAGTAATGCCTTGCTTGCGGTTATAACGGCTAATGATATACAAGTTTTCCCAATGTTTCAATATTTCTCTATATGCTGCAAAAAGAGAATATCCTGTGTCGTATATATGATTTGGCTCTGCACCACAGCCATTGTATTCTAAAATAGAGAAATTTTTGCCATTTTTTAAGTCTTCAATACTGGTACAAAGTATATCGTATCGCCCATAAAAAAAATCGTTAATCTTTAAACTAATCTCATCAAAAATAGATACTAGTTTTTCATCAATATGTTCTTTTAAGTCGACAAAATGTGCACCTCTATTATGGTTGGCCGCATGGCTCAACATATAATTTTCACCGCTTTGCAACACCCTGTGCCAATTATCTTTGTGCTTACTGTGAAGTGCTCTTACCCTTTTGGAAGCCTTTTGATGCAAAAGCACCAACTGTTCTAAAGTGTGAAAACCATCGCCAGTAACATTTAGCGGAATTTTATGTAAAAACCCTGTAACCACTCCATTGTTGGCTGTTGGATGTCGTATATAAAATACGCTCACTTCCATTGGATAGGTTATCAGTTGCTGTATGATGTATTCTACAGGTATCTGTTGATGGTACTTCCTGAGTTCTTCCTCCTGATCAATTTTACGAAACAAAACACCTGCACAACCTATTTCTGGTTTTACTACCAAGGGGAAAGTAATGCCTTTTTGTTGAATAGACTCCATAATAGCTTCAAAAGCTTGGGTAGGCAGTGCATTTAGTGTTATTGGATAAAGGTGTGTGGGAAGTAAATCATACATTTCTTTTTTGGGTTCCCCGTCCATGCCGCCGAAGGTTAATTTAGGATTGCTGGGCGTAAAATACCAAACCCAACCCGAACGCAAGATATTCCAGGCCCAGAATGGCACCAAAGGCGCATAAAGTAGTTTGAAAGGCCAGCTTTCCCAATGAGCAATTTTTTTGAGAATCTTCAATTCTAAACGTTAATTTGAAAAATAAATGCAACATAAGAAACATCCATCGTAAAATCTTGTTTACTTTGTTAGAATAAATCGTTTTATAATGCATGTACCAACAATGGCAGAATTTGCGGCAAGTGGCCAACAGCCAGAAGTATTGTTTTGGGTGGGTTGTGCGGGTAGTTTCGATCAGCGGGCACAAAAGATCACCAAAGCATTTGTTACCATTCTTGATAAAATTGGAATTAAATACGCCATCCTTGGCAAAGAAGAAATGTGTACTGGCGATCCAGCACGAAGAGCAGGTAACGAATTCATGTTTCAAATGATGGCCTATCAAAATATCCAGATCCTGAATGGATATGGTATTAAAAAAATTGTGACCGCCTGCCCACATTGTTTCAATATTTTGAAAAATGAATATCCTGAATTGGGTGGCACTTATGATGTTGTACATCATGCTACTTTTTTACAAGGACTGATAGATGAAGGTAAAATTGTATTAAAAGAAGACGGCGCCTTCAAAGGCAAAAAAATCACTTACCACGATAGTTGTTACCTTGGTCGTGCCAATAATATTTATGAGGCTCCCCGAAAAGTGCTTGAAGCCATGGATATTGCATTGGTAGAAATGAAGCGCTGCAAAAGCAACGGATTGTGCTGCGGTGCAGGGGGCGCACAAATGTTTAAAGAAGAAGAAAAGGGTGACGTAAGAATCAACATTGAACGCAGCAATGAAGCACTGGATACCGGAGCTACTGTAATAGCTGCAGCTTGCCCTTTTTGTAATACTATGCTTACAGATGGGGTAAAAAACAAAGAAAAAGAAGATGAAGTTGCGGTGCTCGATATCGCTGAAATAGTAGCCGCTTCTATTTAATTAAGTCAATTACAACAGATGGATCTCGATATTCAACAACATTTACCAGAAGCATTTCATCCCCACTCAAGGGTATGGATTTACCAAAGTAGTCGCTTATTCACCATCAGCGAAGCCTTAGAAATGGAACCCCTCTTGAATAATTTTGTAACCAACTGGAAAAGTCATGGCACCCCAGTAAAAGGTTATGCCAATTTGTTTTTTGGAAGATACATTGTGATGATGGCAGACGAAACAGCCACGGGCGTTAGCGGTTGCAGTACAGACAGCTCGGTAAAGCTTATAAAAGCCATAGGAGAAAAATACCAAGTAGATATGTTCAACAGACAGCTATTACAATTTATTGTGAAAGATAAAATAGAACAATTGCCTCTTTCGCAGCTCCCCTATGCTATCAGCAATGGATTTATTGATTTACAAACATTGTACTTCGACCACACCGTTGCCACAAAAGAGGAATTAATCAATCAGTGGATAAAGCCTGCTGGATCGTCTTGGCTGGTAACAAAATTTAATACTATTGCTTCTTAACTTCTCCCAATCTTACAATACTACATCATCATCATGATACTCATTAAACTATTAAATTATAGATAGCGAGTACTACTTATTAGCGTTTCACCATAATAGTTATCCCTTTTTATTATCAACAGTCTTCTGCAGAATAGAATTGTTGGCTGGCGCCTTTTTTATAAGCTTATTTTTAATTGTATATGCTGCAGTGATCCTAAAATTACGCGTATTACTCACACTGAAGGTCTCTAGGTTATAGTTGGGGGCTTGTATATAATTGCGAATTTGTTGTTGTCGAAACGGATCCACTATAGCAAAACCCACCGTAAGGTTCTTGTTAAAAAATTTATATTGGGCACCCAGTGTCATTCTTACATTGTTTCTAACCGTACCCTGTGGATTCGCAAAACGATTGTAGTTGAAATTGCCATTCATACTAAACAGCGAACTGTGTATATAGCTGAAATTAACGCTAGTATTGATTCCGCCATTGTTTCTAAAATTATTGACATCCTGATCATAATTACTATAAACGTTGTAAACATAGCGACTGTTAGCACTTAACTTCCATTTTTTACCAAAGTTTACGCCCCCCCAAATACTAGCTTCGTATTCATTTCTTCCACTCAGGTTAAACCAACTGGTTTGTGTTTTTCCATCTGGCTGCAATTGCCTGATGGAACTATAAATTTGTTGTAGGGCATTGTATCCAACAGACAAATTAAGATTAAACTTTTTGCTCCAGTAGCCACCAATCAGGTCGAAATTATCAGAGAAATAAGGCAATAAAAATGGATTACCAAAACGGATATTATACGGATCTGAATAATCAATTGATGGATTCAGTTGGCCAATGCCCGGGCGTTGTATACTTCTTTTATAGCTTCCCAGTAAGGAATAGCCGTTATCCCATTTGTGGTTAATAGTAAAAGAAGGGAGCAAACTATAATTAGTATTTTTATAATCTGTAGAATTGTTTACAATATCAAAATTGGTGCTACCCCATTCCTGTTGTAAACCAACTGTTACAGAAAAGTCTGGCCAAAAAAGATAGCGCACAGAACTATTCAAACTGTATATCTGCTGAAAAAATTCAAACTCATTACTGAGCAAATCGCTTGTTACCAGAACGCTGTCAGACTTTCTACGATAGGCAGATTGAAGCATGTTATGGGTATGTAGCCTTTGAGCTGCTGCCGTAAAACTCAAAAGCGTTTTTTTGTCCCTTAGCGGTTTATCGTAATTTACTCGAATCGCATACGTGCGATTATTAATTTTTGTTAATTGTTGTTGAGTTGAATCAGCCATCACTTTACCACTGTCTATACTTAAAAACTGCTGAAAAAAGTAGCGATCATTATCAGTTTTACTAGAAGCGGCATTACCCGTAACTCTCAGTACTTCACCCACCGCATTTATTTTAAAAGTATAGGCTAATGTTCCTGAAAAATTTTTACTCATTACTACATTGTTAACAGACCTATTGCTTAGTCTATATAATTCATCAAAGCGATTGATGTTACTATATTCAGTGGCGCTCAGCCCGTCGTTGCTATTAGCATTATAAACAGCCGCTACATTGATAGAGTGTTTTTTATTGAAATCGTGATTGACGCTTACCCTACTGTTGGGACGTATGCTATTGGATTGGTTGTTGCCATTCGTCTTAAAAAAGTTACTGCTATCTGCATACATATTGTTTCGAACGCTATAACTATTTCCTAAAAATTGGCTATAGGTGAGTCCTGCATTCATGTTAAGATTCCATTTATTTTTGCGATAGCTGTAACTCCCATTCAAGCCCGCTTCTCCCCTCGTTCCGATATTGATATTGATACGGCCACTTTTGCCCACTTTCCCTTTTTTAGTTACGATATTAATGACTCCCCCCCGTTCATTGGCAAATTGCGGAGGAGGTGTAGTGAAAACTTCAATTTTTTCAATCATACTTCCTGGCATACTCTCCAGCAGATCTTGTAATTGGCGGGCATCCATTTCTAATGGTTTATCATCTATCAAAACCTTCACGTCTTTGCCCCTCATTTGAAGTTTACCATCATCATCCACAGTTAACAATGGCGTTTGTTTCAATAATTCCGTGGTGGTAGCGCCTGCAGAAAGCGCGGATTCGGAGGCATTAAAAGTAATTTTGCCGTCTTTATTTTCAATCAGAGGTTTTTCAGAATAAATAGTCACTGTTTCTAGATTTGCCACCGAAGTTGATAAACGGATATCACCCAAATTAAAATCTGAACGTTCAATTCTAACATGAATACTATCTAAGCGAAAACTAGCGTAGCCTAGCATCTTCACTGAAACGGTGTAATATCCAAAAGGAATTTTTTGAATGAGAAACGACCCATTTTGGTCGGTGACCAGGGTTTGAAGTGGTTCTGTATGTTTTCCAGCCATTACAACGGAAACGATTGCCCCCACTAGCGCTTTGCTACTAGAGGCGTCCATCACATCACCCGAAATCACTGCTTGTGAAGCTTTTTCCTGCGATTTTACGTTATCAGCTAAAAAGAGGAAAAATAGAAACAGATATAATTTCAAACAGTCATTTTTTAAAATTCGTCCTCACAAATGTAAGAAATCAGTTGTACGCTACCTGCATTTTCTCTAATGGATACGAATTACCCACTAACGAACAAAATCGTTAAAATATAAGGTAAAGGTAACCATTGCTGACAATCTGGCACTTTTTGTGTAATTTCTTCTATCTTTGCAACCTAAATTTTCACAGCTTGATAAAGGACCTTTTATCGAATAAAACACAGGACGAAAGCAGGCAGGGTGAGGCATTTGCTTGTATTGCCCCCAATAATAGTTCTGTAAACAAACACTTTTATATTGAGAGTTATGGTTGTGCAATGAATTTTGCAGACAGCGAGGTAGTAGCATCTATTTTACAAGAAGAAGGTTTTGGTGCTACCACTAACATAGAAAATGCAGACCTTATATTGGTAAATACTTGTTCGATTAGAGAAAAAGCAGAAGATAGGGTTCGGCAAAGGCTCACAGTTTTTAGATCGCTCAAAAAAAATAAACCAGGTTTGGTGATCGGGGTATTGGGTTGTATGGCAGAAAGATTAAAAGCGAGTTTTTTGGAAGAAGAAAAATTAGTTGATATAGTGGTAGGACCAGATGCTTATAGAAGCCTTCCATTATTAGTGGAGGAGGCCTATGGTGGACAAAAAGGCGTTAATGTTCAGCTTAGCAGAGATGAAACCTATGCCGACATCGCTCCTATCCGACTCAACAGCAATGGCGTAAATGCCTACGTAAGCATCATGAGGGGTTGCAACAACATGTGCTCCTTTTGTGTAGTGCCCTTCACCAGAGGAAGAGAACGAAGCCGCGATGCCCAAAGCATTCTTCTTGAGTGTGAAACATTGTTTAACGATGGGTACCGAGAAGTAACCTTATTGGGCCAAAATGTAGACAGTTATCACCAAGCAGCCAATGGGGATCAACCCGAAATTACTTTTGCAAAATTGCTCGAGAAAGTGGCATTGGTTTCTGCTGATTTAAGGGTTCGTTTTTCTACTTCTCACCCTAAAGACATTACAGATGAAGTGTTGTTTACCATTAAGCAATACGACAATATTTGCAATTATATTCACCTGCCAGTTCAGAGTGGAAGCAGCCGTGTATTACAAATGATGAACCGTACCTACAGCAGAGAGTGGTACATTGCCAAAGTAAACCGCATCCGAGAATTGATTCCCGATTGTGGATTATCTACAGATATGATCACAGGATTTTGTACAGAAACAGAAGAAGATCACCAGGAATCGCTGAGCTTGATGGCCTATTGTAAATATGACCTAGCATATATGTATTTTTATTCTGAGCGTCCTGGAACATTGGCTGCCAGGAGGTTTGAAGACGATGTGGCATTGGATGTAAAAAAAAGAAGATTACAGGAAATGGTAGACCAACATCGAATACATTCGTTGCAAAGCATGCAAAGAGATGTGGGCAAAACGTTTAAAGTTTTAATTGAAGGCGTATCGAAAAGAAATGAAAATGAAATTTTTGGCAGAACCGGACATAACAAAGTGGTGATCATCTCTAAGGGTACACATCAAATTGGCGGCTATGTGGAGGTTAAAATTAATAGCTGTACTGCAGGCACTTTGATGGGTACGGTGCTTTAACATTAGATATAAATTTAAAGGTTGGCCATTGAACTCCTACCAAAAAAATAGAGTTTAATTAGCCCAATGAATATTAAAACAAAAGCTGATTCAAATAAAGCTTGTAAAACTTTATCAATAAAATATGGACACACAATCTATAAAAAATCGATTTGGCATCATTGGTAATACCCAGGCACTCAACCATGCATTGAATGTAGCAATTCAGGTGGCTAACACCGATTTGAGTGTGCTTATTAATGGAGAAAGTGGCGTGGGTAAAGAAGTTTTTTCACAAATAATACATTCGCTTAGTGCCAGAAAGCACAACCCTTTTATTGCTGTTAATTGTGGTGCCATACCAGAAGGTACCATTGATTCGGAATTGTTTGGACATGAAAAGGGATCTTTCACGGGAGCGGTAGATAGCCGCAAAGGTTATTTTGAAACCGTGAATGGAGGTACTATTTTTTTAGATGAAATTGGAGAAATGCCATTGGGTACCCAAGCCCGTTTGTTGCGGGTACTCGAAACAGGAGAATACATCCGTGTAGGAAGTAGCAAGGTTCAAAAAACAGATGTTCGAGTAATTGCAGCCACCAACAAAGAGCTACTAGAATATACTCAGAATGGACGCTTTAGAGAGGATCTGTATTACCGTCTCAATACGGTTCCCATTAGGGTGCCCGCATTAAGAGATCGTAAGGAAGATGTGTTATTGTTGTTTAGAAAATTTGCGGCAGACTTTGCAGACCGATATAAAACAGGTTCTATACAATTAAATGAAGAAGCCCGGCAAGTGCTCATCAATTACACTTGGCCAGGTAATGTAAGGGAACTAAAAAATATTGCAGAACAAATCTCTGTGCTCAGTCAGGATAAAAACATTAATGCAGACCAACTCAGGAGTTATTTGCCCGACCATCAATATACCAGATTGCCTGTATTAGCAGGTGGTGCTGCCGCAGTAAGCCAAACAGAGTTTGCGAATGAGAGAGAAATCTTGTATAAACTTTTTTTCGACATGAAGAAAGATGTAAACGAACTCAAAAAAATGTTTTACGATTTGTTACAAAATCCTGGTATGGCGCAACATGCACCTGTATTTGCAGGCGACAACATGAATCAGTTAAAAGAGTTTCCAGTATCTGGTAGCAATTTATCTGGAGGATATACTGCTCCTTCCTCTTCAGTAATTTTCCACAACGGAAACGACAATAGCATACAGCAACATGAAGACGTGGAAGAATCTTTAAGTATTGTAGATAAAGAAAAAGAGTTGATTATCAAAGCGCTCAAAAAACACAGAGGAAAAAGAAGAGATGCTTCACTAGACTTAGGCATAAGTGAAAGAACGCTGTATAGAAAATTGAAGGAATATGATATAGAAGATTTGTAAATAGTTTGCAATTTTTGCAAATATTTTAAGACACTATTCTACGCTATAAAAAATAATATGAACAAAAATTTTAAATATATTCAATTTATACTGATGGGTAGTTTCTTACTGCTACTCAGCGGGTGCTCTTCTTGCAAATATGGTTTCAAAGATATTTCTCCGTTGCCAGCAGAAGTAAAAACATTTAGGGTAAATTACCTCGAAAACAAAGCTCAATATGTGAATACGCAGTTGAGTCCGCAACTTACAGAACAACTCAAACGAAAGATCATCAACACTGTAAGACTCAAACAAACCAACAGTGAAGATGCTCATTACGATATCAGTGGATTTGTTTCACAGTATTACACTAGTACTGTAAGTATTAGTGCAAACAATAGCAGTGGAAATAGACTTACCGTAGGATTCCATCTAGTTTTTAGAAATACCCTAGATGATTCTAAAAGTTTTGAAGCAGACCTTTTGAGAACATTCGACTTTGCGGCTACACTTTCGTTAGCAGATGCAGAACGCAGCCTTAACGAAAGCATTGTAAATAATATAGTAGATGAGATCTTTAATAAAATATTTTCTAATTGGTAATTGATTTGCAAGTTGTTTTATAATCTAATAGTTTTGAAGAATGGCTATAAACTCGCTTTATAAAAATATATTCAACAAAGATCTGGAAGACCCAGGTAATCCCGCTTTTTTGCAACAGGTAACCAAAGAGCATCCCTATTTTTCGTTGGCTCATTTTTTTCAACTAAAAAATACAGACGAAAAAAACAAAGACTACCCTGCGATAGCTGCAATTACAGCTTTGCATTTCAACAATCCATTTCTGTTGAATGCACAATTACAGTATAGTTCTGAGGATGAAGAAATAATTTTGCAGCAAATTGAACCCATTATTGAGCCTTTAATTAATGTGGATGAAATGATTGCAGAAAAGGAAAAAGAAGAATCATTCAGCACAGATTACGGTGTAGAACCTAACGCAGCTTTTAGCTCATCTCATTCCGCTTTGCTTACGAACGAGCATGAACTTGAATTTGTATTAGCACCAGAAGAACTGGTAATAGAAGAAGTACGTGTGGAAGAAGCCGAACAAAGCTCCAATGAAACAAGCCCTGAAATTCACATTCCTTTACCTACGATGGAAACGGCGGATATTATAGCATTTGAACCGTTGCACGCCACAGACTATTTTGCCTCACAAGGCATAAAATTATCGCAGGAGATATTGCCAAACGATAAACTGGGAAAACAATTAAAAAGCTTTACAGAATGGTTGAAAACGATGAAGAAAGTGCACGAAGCAGCACCATTACAGAATGACCAAGTAGATAGTTATGTGCAACATATGGCAGAAAACAGCAACAAAAATGTTGAAGTAGTCACAGAAACCATGGCGGAGGTTTTTATACAACAGGGGAAAATAAATAAAGCAAAAGAAATATATGTTAAATTAAGTTTGCTCAATCCTCCTAAAAGCGCTTACTTTGCAGCCAAATTAGAAAATCTTAAATAGAAGAATATGTTAGTTTTATTCGGTGTATTAATTATCATCGCCTCTGTGATCCTAGGTTTAATTGTGTTGATACAGAACCCTAAAGGTGGTGGTTTATCAGGCTCTTTGAGCGGCATTGGAAGTCAGTTAATGGGGGTAAAACAAAGTACAGATGTGCTTGAAAAAGGTACTTGGATTTTTGCTTCTATAGTAGCTATTCTTTGTTTGGTATCACCAGCATTTATCCCAAAACAAGGCGGTTCTTCTGCAAACGACGATTTGTTGAAAAACGCTCCAGTTAGCACACCACAGCAGAAAGCTCTACCAGCAGTTACTATGCCAGGTGCTGTACCACAAGTGCCGGGTACACCAACATCGGTTACTCCAACACCAACTGAGGGCGGCAAATAATAAAACATTATACTTAATTTACAACCTCGCTCACTAAAGGCGGGGTTTTTTATTTTACTTTGTTAATAGAAGCATTATATCAACTTATGAAAAAAATAGGTGTGATCATATTTTTTACTATTCTTGTAGTGGGTGCCTTCTTTGCATGGAAGGTATTTGGACCTTCTGTTAGAGCACCCGTGGGAACATACTTTTACATACGCACAGGCTCCGATTATAAAAGGGTCACCACTTCTCTGAAAGAGAATAATATTATCTCCGATACAAAATTATTTGAGATATTAGCAAAACGAGCCCATTACCCCCAAAATGTAAAAGCAGGCAGGTACGAAATCAAGAATGGTATGAGTTACTACAACCTCATTCGCAGGCTTAAATCTGGTCATCAATCGCCCGTAAAACTGGTCATCAATAAACTCAGAACAAAAGAAGATTTAGCCAGAAAAATTGGCCAACAATTTGAATGTGATTCTTTGGAAGTAATTCAGTTTTTATCGAGCAATGATGCTGTTCAGACTTTCAAGTTAGACTCTCATACGGTGATGTCGGCAGTAATCCCAAATACTTATTTATTACAATGGAACGGAAATTTTAAAAAATTATTTACCCGCTTACATCAAGAACATGATAAGTTTTGGAGCGAAATTCGCTTAAAAAAGGCCGCAGCCAAAAATATGAGTCCAGAGCAGGTATACACAATGGCTAGCATTGTAGAAGAAGAAACCAATAAGTTAGATGACAAAGGCTTGATAGCCAGTGTTTACATCAATAGAATAGAAAGAGGTATGAAATTAGAGGCAGACCCAACTGTAAAATATGCTATGAGAAGCTTTGGATTAAAAAGAATTTTATTCGAGTACCTTCAGTATCCATCTGTGTATAACACTTATCAAAACATTGGTTTGCCACCGGGTCCTATTTGTACGCCTTCTATTGAAACAATAGATGCGGTATTGAATGCACCAAAAACAAAATACCTTTTTTTTGTGGCTAAACCAGATTTTAAAGGCTACTCAAACTTTGCAGCCACTTATGGCGAACACCTAGTATATGCAAAGCAATATAGAGATGCATTAGATGAACTCATCAGACAAAAAGCAGCAGCTAAATAAAATTAATTTGTTAAAGATTCAAAGAATATTACTCACTAAAACACCCCTTGGTTTTCTGATAAAGAAAAGCAAAGTTTGGCAACCGCCAGGTTTTGAATCTCTGCCCCTATATGATGTTGTTCGCTTTTTTTGGTCGCAGGTTAAAACGCACGGACTCTCCGAAAGAGCAGCGGCTATTTCCTATAATTTTGTAATGGCCATTCCACCCTCCTTGCTTTTTTTACTGACGCTCATTCCCAACCTACCCTTCTTTTCACGCAAAACACTCAAATTAGAATTACATACAGTGATCTATGATATCATTCCTTCTAAAGTGTACAACAGTGAAGTAATAAAATTTGTAGATAGTTTTATAGATAACTCTAGGATTGGTTTGCTTTCTTTTGGTTTACTCTTGTCGCTTTTTTTTGCATCCAATGCCATTATGGGTTTGATGACAGCATTTAACCGTAAGAGTTACCATGGCTTTGAAACAAGAAAAGGTTTGATGGAAAGATGGATCGCCGTGAGGGTAACGATTGTAATTTTTGGTTTGCTAATGGGATATCTCATCCTTTTGATTATGCAGGGGGCTCTGTTGAATTTGATGATTAGCAATAAAATTCTCAGAGAAATCATTTCTTACACGAGATGGACGTTGATTATTGGTTTACTTTACCTCATTATTGCCTTTATTTATAAACAAGTTCCAGCCGTAAAAGTAAAATGGAAACTACGCTCACCAGGTGCTTTATTGGCTACCACGTTTAGTATTATTGCATCTATCGGTTTTTCTATATTTGTCGATAATTTTGGGAAATACAATGCGCTTTACGGATCCATCGGAACAATTATGGTTATTATGGCACTCATTTTTATCAATGCATTAGCGTTGCTCATCGGTTTTGAGCTGAACGTTAGCATCAAAACCCTCAAAGCACAAGCACATTTGCGGCAGCAGGAAGAAGTGGCCAAAAAACACCAAGCTGAAGTTGTAAACGACGTATCGATAAATTAATGTATGAAATGAAGGGATGCTTTTAACATTACAGTTACTAATTTTGTAAAAAAAATTTAAATAAAAAAATACATTGAAAAAAATAATAACTGGGTTGGGCCTTACTGCATTATTGTGTATGTTGGCTTTTACCATTAATATATCTGAACCTTTGGCCATTGGAAGTGATTTGCCAAAATCAGACCTTAAAATGCAGGATGTAAATGGAAAAATGACTAGCATCAAAGAGGCTGCCAAAGAAAATGGCGTGCTAGTGATGTTTAGCTCTAACACCTGCCCTTACGTAGTTAAGAACCAAGATCGAACAAGAGCGATAGCAGCGCATGCCATCAAAAAAAATGTTGGCGTAATCATTCTAAATAGCAACGAAGCTTATCGCAGTAAGGATGATAGTTTTGATGCAATGAAAGCTTACTCAAACAACCAACAATACAAGTGGAATTATGTAGTAGATAAAAACCACGAAATAGCAGACGCGTTTGGCGCTAATCGTACACCAGAGGTTTTTCTATTCAATAAAAATATGAAGTTGGTTTATCATGGTGCTATTGACGATAATCCTACAGATGCAACAGCTGTAAATAAAGAACACTTAAAAATAGCCATCAACGAACTCACCGAAGGAAAACAAATTGCAGTAACAAAAACCAAAAGTGTAGGTTGTAACATCAAGCGCATCAAATAAAATTTATAATCAAAAAAATCTGCTTTATGTAGGTTTAGTTACCTCACTTTTAGAGCATCAACTATTTATGAAATTAATTTTTTTCACCAGCGCCTTTTTAATACTGCTAATGGCCGTTTCTTGCAGCAAAAAAAATTATTCACAACAGCCCGCTTATCAGTTTAAAAGTGTAAACGGAACTCCGAACTACAACGATCTTCATTATTGGGCTGCACACCCCTACAAATGGGATCCAGCGGATAGCATCCCAAAGCCGTTGCGTAAAAACTTTTACAAGGATTCGGTAGCCGATGTATTTTTTATTCACCCTACTACATTTACAGACAAGAAAAACAGCCAGCCCAACGCAGCTATTGATGATGCTAAATTAAACGGCAAAACGGATTACTCCGCTATATTGTACCAAGCAAGTGCATTTAACGGCGAATGCAGGGTGTTTGCACCAAGGTACCGTCAGGCTCATTATAGCAACTATTTTACACTTGATACTGCAAGGGCTATAATGGCATTTGAACTAGCTTACCAAGACGTGAAAGAAGCTTTTGAAGTGTACTTGAAACAATACAACGGAGGAAGGCCCATTGTAATTGCTAGTCATAGCCAAGGCACCAACCATGCCAAACGGTTGCTGAAAGAATTTTTTGATGGCACAACACTACAAAACAAATTAATTGCTGCCTACCTCATTGGTATGCCATTGTCAGAAAATTATTTTGTAAAAATTCCGGTCTGTAAGGATTCGCTCGGAACAGGTTGTGCGATGAGTTGGAGAACCTATAAAAAAGGATACGAGGGAACAACTTTTGTTCAACAAGAAACATTCAAAGCTACGGTGACCAACCCGCTTAACTGGACTACATCAGAAACTTATGCAACAAAGACTGCCAATAAAGGTGCGGTATTAAAAAATTTCAATAAAATAAAATCAAATGCAACGGATGCGCAGGTGCACAATAATATTTTATGGAGCAGCAAGCCGAAGTTTTTCGGCAGTTTTTTATTAACGAATCAAAACTATCATATTGCTGATATCAACTTGTTTTATGTAAATATTAGAGAAAATTTACACCAGCGAATTGGCCTTTATTGGAAACAATAATAGTTATTTATGAATTGCTTTTGAGTGCCGCTATTATTTCTTTTTCCAGTATATCCGCTGATATTTCTTCTTCAAAGAATTTGCGGTAGCCTGTTTTGGGGTAAATGATCAAAGTTGCAGGAATAGAGCCACTCCATTTGGTATCTATTATTGGACAAAAATAATCAGCATTGGTTTCATCCAACCATACTATGGGTGCATTAAACTGTTGTTTTTTGGCAAATGATGCAATTTTTTTCGGATAATGTGAAGGCAAATCTAAACTCACCAACAACAATTCCACCCCATTTTTTTTGTATTCCTTGGTGATCTTAATAAACATAGGTATTTCTTCTACACAAGGTTTGCAAAAGGTTGCCCACATATTGATGACCAGTACTTTGTCTTTGTTTTCTTGAATATAATTTTCTACCGTAGTAATTTTCCATGAAGGAATATCCTGTGCCGTAGCGAAGATGCCAACGAACATGGTGATAGAGGCGATCATTAATTGCTTCATACTGTTGAGGATGGTTTTAATTAAAAGAATAACCCCACAAAAATAACCACAAACACTCGATTTTGTATAGATTGAAAAAATTAACAAATAACGTATATGCGGATATTATTAAATTATCCAGCTTTTTATTCTATAAAAAATGCTTTGGCAAATACAGGCATTCAAAGTACTTTTGCGTCTCATTCATTAATAAAACTCATCATTTTTTATGGCATACGACGTAATAGTTTTAGGTAGCGGACCAGGCGGATATCCGGCAGCTATCCGTGCAAGTCAATTAGGAAAAAAAGTAGCTATCATAGAAAAGGAAAGTTTAGGCGGTGTATGTCTCAATTGGGGCTGTATACCTACCAAGGCCTTGTTAAAAAGTGCTCAAGTGTACGAGTATGCCAAACATGCGGCTGATTATGGCATCACCATCAACAACCCAACCCACGATTTTGGTGGAGTGATTAAAAGAAGTAGAGGTGTGGCAGATAAGATGAGCAAAGGCGTTCAGTTTTTGATGAAAAAAAACAAGATCGATGTAATTATGGGGTATGGTAAGTTGGTGGCTGCCAATAAAATTGAAGTAACTGCTGCCGACAATTCTAAACAAATAGTGGAATCAAAGAACATTGTGATCGCTACAGGAGGTAGAGCACGTCAATTGCCTACTTTACCCATCGATGGTAAAAAAATAATCGGATACCGCGAAGCCATGGTATTGCCAGATCAACCCAAAAGTATGATCATTTGCGGCAGTGGTGCCATCGGTTCAGAATTTGCCCATTTTTACAACAGCATGGGTACCCAGGTAACTATCGTTGAATTTATGCCACGCATTGTACCAGTAGAAGATGAAGATATCAGCAAAGAATTAGAAAAACAATTTAAAAAACAAGGTATCAGCATCATGACCAACAGTGAAGTATTGAAAGTAGATACTTCTGGAGATGGTGTAAAAGCGACGGTAAAAACTGCATCGGGTGAGCTAGTGCTTGAAGCAGATATATTATTGAGTGCGGTAGGTGTGGTAGCCAATATCGAACATATTGGTTTAGAAGAATTGGGCATCAAAACCGAAAAAGGAAAAATCATTGTAGATGCTAACCAACAATCAAGTGTAGCGGGTATATATGCAATTGGAGATTGTACCCCCGGCCAAGCACTGGCGCATGTTGCTGCAAAAGAAGGCATCAACGCAGCAGAACACCTAAGTGGACATCATCCAGAAGCCATCGACTACAACAACGTACCTGGGTGTACCTATTGTGTACCAGAAGTGGCCAGCGTAGGTTATACAGAGAAAGCCGCTAAAGAAGCTGGTTACGAAATAAAAGTAGGCAAATTTCCATTTATGGCAAGCGGAAAAGCAAGTGCTGCTGGTGCAACAGAAGGATTTGTAAAAGTAATTTACGATGCCAAATACGGCGAGTTCCTAGGTTGCCACATGATTGGTATGAATGTAACAGAAATGATCGCAGAAGCTGTGGTGGCCCGTAAATTAGAAACTACCGCACACGAGATACTAAATGCTATTCACCCTCACCCTACCATGAGTGAAGGTTTGAAAGAAGCTACTGCAGTGGCTTACGGCGAAGCGATAGATATTTAAAACAACAAAATATGAATACTAAAAAAGGTTGCTTTGTAGCAACCTTTTTTTTATGAAAAGTGTTTATTGGTTTAGTTATTTTCCGAAAACTTTTTTCAATAAATCTGTTACCTGTGAGGCAGGATCTTTTCTGATCTTTAATTCCTCTTGTGCTATAGAATAAAAAATTCCATTCATCGACCTTTCAGTAACATAGGCCGATATATCAGTATTTACAGCTTCTTTACTAAACTTGTTGTAAGCCGTAAATACATCTTTCCAATATTTGGTAGCGTCTGTTTTTGCCATTGATCTTTCAATCACAGGACGCATACTTTCTGTTAGTTGTGAAGTGGTATTTTTTTTCAAGTAATTCGTTGCTGCATCATCACTGCCTCGTAAAATATCTAGACCGTCTGTTACAGTCATTCCCTTAATGGCATTCCAGAAAATATCAGTGATGCCACCGGCTGCGTCCTCAGCAGCGCGATTCATCGAAAGAATAGCTTTATCTACAATTGAGCCCATCCCAAATTTACGTAAAGTAGTCTCGGCTTTTTTGGCTTCTTCGGGCATTAAAATTTTTATGGCAGCATTTGCAAAAAAACCATCTGTTTTATTCAAAATTTGGGCACTGTTGGTGGTTCCAACAGTTAAGGCCTCTTTTAAACCACTAATAATTTCCTCGCTACTCAACAAACTACCCTGTTTACTAGTTGCCTTGTTAATTTTATCGAGTAAGGTCCCTGATGTCTTGGTGCTGTCACTCTTAGTAGTTTTGCCGAGTTTACTCAAAATACCTTGGGCATGGGTAGAATTGAATGTAGCGATACAAATAAATAGGAATACTGCTTTTTTCATAAGTAAGACTTTAAATTATAACATCAAAAATAGGATTATGCTAGTAAAAGGTTGTTAAATAAAATGAAATCATTACTATTACGAACGATTGTATACTATGATAAAAAACCCTGAAATGAAAAAAAATATAGAAATTTAAAAAAATAGTTCAGCACATTTAGTAAGAACTATTTTTTAAAAATGGAAATTATGTTCTCAGGCAATATCCATGCCCTTGCCAGAGCTTTTGAACGATGAATACGATGTCGCTAGGGCAACTTCCTCTGAGAGTAGAACCACAGCTTATACATGCACCCCAGCAGTGATTCTTCTAAGTAATAACGTGTTTAATTAAAAAGGTGTTTTCCACCAGAACTAATTGGAAAACACCTTGAATGTTTTGATTTTATTATACAATACTTAGCTGAAAGAAATGTTGTATACCGAAAAATAGTAAACAGCTAACCTTACATTTTAATTATCTTAAAATGGGTGGTAGCTTCAGCATTTCCAATGCGCAACATATACATACCTGGTTGTAAATGCCCGATATGGATCTGTGCAATGTTAGAGGTAAGTACCACACTATGTACTGGCTTACCTTGTAAGGTATAAACTAACGCAGTTTTTCCTTTCAGTGTAACCAATTCAGTTGATTGAATATTCAACGTATTTATTACTGGGTTTGGAAATACTTTGATGATATCGGCAGGCAATATTATAGTAGTAAGCGGCAAACTATCTTGTGGCATAGGACCACCAGTAGCCAAAGATCCATCACATTTGTAAGATCTTAAAAAACTGTTTCTTTTTCCTTTGAGCGAAAATTCAGTGCGCATTTTAATTTTTTGACCCTGAGTAAACATATTCATGCAGGCGTCATTAGAAAGATCTAGGAAGTTCATATACATATCTCCATTACCATCAGAGGAACAATTGCTCACTCTTGGGAAAGAAGGACAACCAAAATTGTAACTTTTTTGGCGGGGAGTATCATCTACCCCGTCATCTCCGCAAACATCATCACCCCAAATATGATTCAAACCCATCCAATGAGCAATTTCATGTGTTGCTGTTCTTCCTTTGTTGAAATCTGAACGCAAAACACCTGTTGTACCAAAAACATCGTAGTTAATAACAACGCCATCTTTAGTAGGATCACCACCGGGAGGAGTTGCATAACCCAGCGCTCTACCAAACATATTACAAATCCATATATTCAAATAGTTTTTAGTATCCCATGCGTCTACACCGCCTTTAGATTTGAATTTCATATCGTCGGCAGCCAAAAAATAGGGCTTGTTGGTATACACCCTGTTGATACCCGAAGTTGACCTGCCATCTGGAGCAACCTTTGCTAAACAAAACATGATTTTGCTGTCGGCCTGCAAACCCGAAAAAACTTCAGGAACCTTCGACTTATCGGAGTTAAGCATCCTAAAATCATTGTTCAATGCCTCAATTTGTGATAAAATTTGTGCTTCAGAAATGTTTTGTGTAGCAGTATTAAACAGCAGATGTACAATCACAGGTATGGTGATGATTTCGTTGGAAACCGTATCCCTGGGGGGCAATGTATAACTTAAATCTGTGTCCTTATTTTGCAACTGAAAATGTGTTTGCACATATTCAGTAGTTAAACAGGTTCTTTGAGCGTTTGTAGCAGTAAAACACAGCCACAATAACGCCGTTAATAAGTAAGGTTTCATTTCTTGTTTCTAATGGTAAGAGAAATGATCTTGTCTTAGGATGAATTGGCAATAAATAATGTGGTTAAACAGAGGATGAGAAAGTGAAAAAAAGACTTCATTTTACACTTAATTGGAACGAGCCTACATTTGACTAAACAATAAAAAAGGTAATATTAGACTCAAAAGTCAAATAAAGGTAGCTCAATACTGTCAAATAACAAATTTTTATCCTTTTAAATTAAAAATTTAGTAGAGAGAACAAGGGGTATTTCTTATTTTTACTATTCATAATTAATAGGTTTACATGAAATTAATTGTTTTTTTAGGTGTATTTATAATTGTATTTTCAGCATGCAACGGATCAAATAACTATGATACCGACCCCACAATCGTACCAGCACCATCTACCAATAACGGAGTACCGGTACCCGTGAATCTTTCTTTCAACATCTTAGCACAACATCCGCATGATACTGGCGCCTATACCCAAGGATTACAGTTACACGATGGAAAAATGTATGAAGGAACAGGAGATTATATGCAATCTTCTTTAAGAATTACAAATTACAAAACTGGTAAAGTAGAAAAGATTCATCAAATGGGCACTGAACAAATTTTTGGAGAGGGCATTTGCATTTTCAACAATAAAATTTACCAACTCACTTGGGAAAGCAACATTGTGTACGTGTACAATATCAATAACATCAACAAGCCCATTCAAACGTTTAACTGGCCCTACGAAGGTTGGGGCATCACACACAATGGAACTGACCTCATCATTAGCGATGGCTCTGCTAATCTATATTTTGTGAATCCGGAAGATTTTAAAGTAAAAACCACCATAGCAGTAAGATCAAATAAAGGGCCGATTGATGCTTTGAATGAGTTAGAATACATCGATGGCTTTGTATACGCAAATGTGTACACAACTGATGCAATCGTAAAAATAAATCCTGAAAGTGGCTTGGTTGTAGGCGTGATGAATTTTACCAATATATTACCCGCCAATGAACGAACGCCCCGCACCGATTATTTGAATGGCATCGCCTACGATAGTGCTAGTAAAACCATGTTTGTAACCGGTAAAAGGTGGCCAAAAATGTATGAGATTAAATTGAACTAATCAGTAGAACCGTTTTTCAAAGTGATGTCGCATGATTAAATTAGACATACTCAATTGAATGTAGCTTTATTTTTCAATGACATATATCACCGAACTACATTTTTCGTTGTTGCTAAATGCAGTGATGTTAGAGGCTAGTCCACGGAAAAATGCTGCCACCAAATTTCCATTCCCATTTTTATATTGCTCACTAAGCATGCTCACATAAAAGCTGTCGAACCACATGGGTTTGCATTGCACAACCCTCATGCCGTGCCGAACCATCAAAGCTTTCATAGAGGCCGGTGAAAAATGGTACAAATGACGCGGCACATCGTATGCAGCCCAATATTTACCATAATGAGTAGCATCATCTGATGTATAATTAGGAACCGCTATTACCATTTTACCAGAAGGTTTGATCAACTTTTTTAGTTGGTCGATGTATTCGTGCAACTGGTGTACGTGTTCTAGCACATGCCACATCGTAATGGCATCATATTGTTCAGCAGGTAAATTAAAAATTTCAGAAGAAGGTAGTGGAAGTACATGGTAAAGGTGAAATGCATTTTTTCGTGCAGTTTCATCAGGCTCCAATCCAGTAGCATCCCAACCAGCCTCCAGCATCGTATGTAAAAAGGCGCCTGTGCCGCAACCCACATCCAATAAACTGCCCTTATCCTTACCCGTTAGTTTCTGTATCAGCTTGCGCTTTTGGCGCAGTGTTCGGGTGCGCACTGCATGGTACAATTTATTTATTAAGCCCTGCTTGGTTTCACTGTGAGAAACATAAGCGGACGATGCATAATACTGCCCTACTTCTTCCTGCAAAGGAATATTCTGTGTGAAAGCGCCAGTGCAAGACAAGCATTCGTACACATCAAAATATTGCCCACTCACCGTTTCATCTTTTAATGAAATTTTTTTACGAATGTTTAGAGTATTACAAAAAGGGCAAGCTGTATAATGAATCATTCTAAATAATTATAGGTTTTAAGAAGCGTAATACTGTTTACCGGTTTGTTTCTGCAGCGCTGTTGTTATTCTGTATTGGAGAAGGAATTTTTAATACATTGCCAAATGCACCCAACGGGTGATGACTGTAATAATAAAATATCAGTGCAAAACCAATTAGAGCCAATAACAATGCAGAGATCCACCACCTATTTTTAACCGGGGCTTCTTCGTTGAGCATTTCACTCATGGCAACGGTATTGGTCTGCGTATCGCCCACCAACATTTCGTGAGAAGCATCTAGATGAATTACTCTTTCTGCTACTACTTCTGGAAAGTATGCTACAGGCATAGAGGAACATTTGAAATGGAGCTGTGCTGTTTCATCTACATAAAAACTTCCCGCGGTAGCCAACTCACTTTCTGCAAAAGGGGGAAGTTTTTTGATTTTGTCGCAATAATGTGCCAGTAAATCCTCTGCTTTTGCTGTACTTATATTTTGTTGCTTGGCAATAAAATCAGTTAATGCAAAAGCACTTACCTCTTTCTTATTCAATTCAATAAAAGGAAACGGAGCCAACATTCTTTTTTCGCCAGAAATTGTTTGGGCATTTCCCACACGAAGTACCAAAGAGCCAATTGTTGGCAACGGACATATCTTGTGTTGAAATAAATATGTGGCTAGCAGCTTTTCCATTTGCTACAAAAATAGCGGTTAAAAATTAATTAACACACCCGCTGTTACGTTTAGGCCATATACTTCATAATTGTGCCAACGCTGGTACTTATCGTTGAACAAATTATTTCCACTGATCCAGGCACTGAATTGATGGTTAATTTTGTATTCTGCTCCTATGCTTACATCTGTTGCCCCAGGCAATGCCATCGCCTCCCCTGTTTTTAGTCGGTACTTACCACCATTATAAAAGTAAACGTCTGATTTCAACATCAATTGATTCATTGGCCACCAACGGAGCGCTCCGTTAAATTCCATTGGAACGGTATGCCATGCACTGGCATTAGTTTGTAAACCGGTGTATCCATTTAAAGTTAGTCCGGCTGTAACAGTAAACTTTTCTTTGTTAATATAATTGATATCACCATGAATCCGTAAATTGTTAGCCTTGGTTTCGTTACTAATCACAAAAGTATTTTCAAAATTCGCATCATTCACAAACAAGGCCAAGTTTCTATAATTAATATAAGATCCCTTCGCACTAAAATTAAAGTGTTTACCCAACGAGGCTTTGATACCAGCAAAAATTTCAGTTTCACGAGTGTTTTCTTGGCTTGTCATGGTAGCTAAGTAAGGATTGATGGTTGATAAATTGCGGAACGTATTTTTAAAAATCCTTCCAACTATACCTGATTGAATCATAAATGCCTTATCCTGAATAATTATATCTGCAGTTATATCTGGTAAAAACGCAAATTTTCCGTTGCTCCAAGTAGGCGTAACCCCTGCATTGATTTTTACAAAATCGGTGTTATATTCTACTGCTGGTGCAATACTAAGTACGTTGTTACCAAACGAAATATTAGCTGGAATAAAATTTTTGGTAGCATAATTGGTAAAATCACCCCTAACCGTTAATTGGATATTGAGTTTGTCATTTATTTTTTTAGATGCCGGTAAATCCACTATAATATTAGACTCACTGAGTTGGTCTGTATTGGTAAAAAATCCGAATTGTAGGCTAGGGTTGTAATTGATTCCTGCGGGGCTTTTGGTAATGTTGCGAGTACCGATCGTTAGTTCAATCTCTTGAAATTGCTGACGTACATCCGATTTTTGAAGATCAAACATCAACTGATCATATCCGTATAAATAATAGTTATCCATTGAAAACGAAGCGGCTGCATACACTTCATTTTTGGGGGTGAATACACTTCCGGTTGCTTTCACTTTAAACAGTGAATAATCTTGATACTTGATGTTGTTACCCTTAGAAGCAATATAAGCCGCATTGAAATTGAGCAACGATTTTTTTCCATCTCCAACACTCAACCCTACATCTAATAGCGGAGTTGTGTACATGCCAAATCCTGCTTTAATGTAGTTTCGTCTGCCGAGGTACAAATTGGTATCTTGGGCCAATGCCAATGGCCGCAACGAAATGGGTTGATAAGCATAAAAAAGATTCAGCGACGGAATTTCATAAGCTAATGAAGGCATACTAGTATCCGCAGTCAGCTGCGAACCGGAGAAATTAATTTTAACAGCATTTCGCAAAACAGGTTGGTAAGAAGAGGTAATGTCGATGGTTTGCTTCCTGGCTGTATCTTTTTGTGCAATCAAATTTGATTGAGCCAGAAAAGTTATTGCTATAAAAAGGGATACCTTGTTCATGTAAGTTTGGTTGAAGAATAAAAAAGAGAATGTATTCATTTTTTAATCTGAAATTTTAGATTGTAATTTTTCGGCCACGATGGCTTTGTCGAGCTTTTGCTGAGCCTCTAATTTTAATGCTTCGATACTGGCATTTTTAGCAACACTTTCAAAAGTGGCTTTTGCGTTAAAATAATCTTTTTGTAGCAAAAACAAATCGCCTAATAAAATGTACGACTTCGTAACCCACAAATCATAAGAACCTGTTTCTTTGATCACAGCCATAGCTGCTTTTTCTGCCCCAGAAAGGTTGTTTTGTGTAAGCATACAATTAGCTATTTCGTAGCGTGCTTCTGCTCCCCAGGCGGCTTTGTTGATGGCAGCTGCACTTTTGAATGAGGCAATTGCTGCATTACAATCACCACTGAGTTGCTGCGACTTACCTAATACCAGGTTGCCAATAGATTGATCGTCGGTGCTCACCCCTTTTTTAGTTAGTAACTCTTTAGAGGCAGTATTAGCCTCGGCGTAATCTTTTAACAAAAAATAACTTCTCACCAAACCACGCAATGCCTCTAACAGATTATCCTGATTCACAGAACTCGTTCTCAGCATTTCAAAATATTTTTTGGCATTGGTATAATCTTTCAACTCAAAATAATAAATACGAGCTGCTTCCAAAGTAGCTCTTTCATAGTATTTGTTCAATCCTTTGCTGTTTACAAATGAATACCCATTTAATGCGTTGTTCCATTCCTTATTGCGTTGGTAACATATGCTGCTGAAGTAATGTGCTTCTAAGGCATAAGCACCTTTGGGGTACTTATTAAGGTAGTTGTTGAATGCAATAATGGCGCTCGCACAATCATCATTTCCATAACGGATAGCTGCTGCGGTGTAGGTGATTGAATCTGCTTCGGAAACAGAAATAGACTTACCGTTTTTATTCATCAGTTCTACATAATCATTTGGCCTTCCTTCTTCGATGTAAATATCTCGCATGATGCCGATGGCCTCATCTGATTCATTAGATTGTGGATATTGTTTAATCAGTGTTTCATAACTAATCAGTGCATCTTTATTGTTGTTGCTATTATAGTAAGCCAGTCCTTTTTTAAGATAAGCCTTTGGTTTTAATCCATTGTTGTTCGACTGTAAAATGTTATTTAAAAATGGAATTGATTCTATAAATTTTTCATCTGCAATGTAGGTGATTGCTATCTCCATGTTTATATCCTGTACTAAAACACTGTTGGGATATTGCTTTGAAATAGAATGTAGCAACCGAATTTTTTCATTGCTATTTTTTACGCCAGCAATCATTGCTTTTTGATAAATAGCGTAATCAGATGCTGGTAATGCATTGTTAATCACTTGGTCATACATCGTAGATGCCTTTGTAAATTCTTTGAGCATATAATAACAATCGGCAGTTCTCAAATAGGCATCTTGCTGTATAGCATTAGATGAGGTGGAAAGGGTTTTACTAACTCCTTCAAAAGCATTCAGTGCTTTTCTGTAATCTTCTTTTTGTAACCAGCTGTAACCAGTGTTATACTTTGCTGCGGAAGTATTGGCTTCCCCTTGTGAGGTAGCTCCACTCTGTAGGTATGTGTTAAAATAGGTAATAGCATCGTCGAAACGTTGCAGGCGATAAGCAATTTCGCCTTTCCAGAAATATGCGTAGGGAACGATATTACCAGATTGTTTGTTGCCAATTACTTTGAACATTAATTCATCAGCTGCAACTAATTGCTGGTCATTGATGAATTCTATAGCTCTGCCGTATAAAATCTTGGGGTATACCCGCTGCATTCCAGCGGTTGGTTGAGGGAAGCTTTCATAAAGTGACAGTGCCTCTCGAAAGTTATTGGTATTAGTCAACAACTCTACCAAAATTTCTTTAGCCTCGGTATCGTATTCTGAAGAGGGATAATCGCGGATAAACGTTTTCATTTCATTGAGTGCAACGTCTTGATACCCTAATTCGAACGAGAGTTTGGCATAATTAAACCTAGATACTTTTTGTTGTACCGCATTGCTGCTATTGAAAGCACTGTACTGAAATGCATTGCGGGCATTTAGCTTTTGATTGGTCCTCAAATAAAGATCTCCCAACAGGTACATGCTGTTCTGCCCCATTGAATCTCTTTCGTTGCTCAGTTGTTTAAAACCTTCAATGGCCTTGGCAAATATGCCTTGCTTGTAATAACAAAAGCTAAGTTCATACAATACTTCCTTGGTTACTTTAGGGGTATTGGTAACAAAATCTTCTAGCAAACGCAATGCTTTATTATAATCCTGTTTTTCAAAATACAACTGCCCCAACAGTAGTTTAAGTTGCTTTTCATAATACAAACTACTGCCTCTAGCCAGCACACTTTCGCCATAACGAAGGGCATCTTCTTTTTTTCCCTGGAAGTAATATATTTCTGCAATATAATAAGGCACCACTCCTTTGTATGCCTCCTGTGTTTCTACCAGTTTAAAACATTTTAGTGCTTCGTTGTAATTTTTGTCATAGTAAGAAATAAAACCGTAATAGTAGTTGGCAGGAATATAATATTTGTTATTGGTCAACTGATGAATTTCATTAAACAGTGGTTTGGATAATGTAAACTGTTTAAGATTAAAATGTGAATACGCCTTTTCAAATTTGGCGTCTCCAATTTGTTCATTACTGAGGTTGTCATATCCTGCCAAATCATAATATTCAATAGCAGTCGTAAAATCGTCTTTCAAAAAATAATAATGAGCCAGATGATTACTCAACAACTGACGCCGGGCTTCATTGGTATTGTTAGCAATATAATAACGGGCGTTTTCTTCTGCAATGACATGCATTAATTTCAGCTCACAAACAATATAATAGTAATCAATATCATTATTAATATAAGAATGATCAGAATTAGTGTTGGCAGGATATTGTTTTTTTAACTCCTTTAGCATTGGATAAGCCCAAGCATATTGCTCCTTTTCAATAAATGCTTTGGCTTCCTTATAGCTTCGTTCCTGATCTGTGATGCTGTGAGTGGGCTGTGAGAAGGAAGAAAAGCTGCCTGCCCAAATCAGCAGTGCTATAATAATTGTACGCGTCATGTTAGGTTAATTGTATGATTGCTTTTGCAAATGTAAATCCAAAAACATTGGCATAGCAAACACTGTTCCAAAGAAAAAAATGTTTATACCACACTGTAAACAAACGAATCTAATACAAATTGACTGTTAAAGGATAGCTAAAACAATAATCTTTTTTTACAGTAGTGTGGATTATTAATTGTAGGAGTTTTGCTACTTTTACGCTCAGTAATAAAACCTATATCAATGAAAAAAATGTTATCGACTAATTATTCAGCTGGTGCCTTCAATGCGGCTATACTTTTTTTACGCTTTACTATGGGAGCATTAATGATGAAACATGGGTATGATAAGCTTGTTCATTTTGCCGAATACAAAACTACTTTCATGAATTTACTCGGGCTAGGCTCAACAATGAGTTTGACGCTGGTGATTTTTGCTGAATTTTTCTGCGCTTTGTTTATCATGATCGGTTTATTTACAAGATGGTTTGCAATACCACTTATCATCACCATGTGTGTGGCATTGTTTATATCACATAATGGCGACTTTATGGGCAATGGTGAAAAGGCAGCATTGTACCTAGTAGTTTACCTTACCCTTTTAATTATAGGGCCAGGAAAAATTAGCATTGATGGTATGATTGGCAAATAATATTTTTTTATCTATAAATGGCCGGCATTTGTTTTAAGTATCAAATACAAATACTGCTTGTCCTCTTATCATCTATGTATACTACAGAAACACAAATAAGGATTCATTATGCCCTCACCGATCAAATGGGCGTAGTGTATCATGGGCATTATGCCCAGTTTTATGAAATTGGAAGAGGAGAATCTATCAGGGTGTTGGGATATACTTATAAAGATATCGAAGCGATGGGTATCATCATGGTAGTAGTGGATATTCACAGCCGGTTTCTAAGACCTGCAAAATACGATGACCTTATAACGGTAAAGACTACCCTAAGAGAAATTTCCTTGAATCATAAAATCATTTTTCACTCGGAGATATACAACGAAAAAGACGAGCTTCTCAATACAGGCGATGTAACACTGTATTTTATGGAAGCAAGTACGATGAAAAGATGCCAAATGCCAGAGGCACTCAGAGAAAAATTGATTGGCTATTTCTGATAGTAAAAAAAACTACAACCGATTGTAATCTGCTCTCCAATGTACAATAGCCTGTTTAATGTCTTTACTGCGTAGTTTTTGACTAGCAGACCGCTCTGCCAATTGTACAAATTCTGCATCTGAAGCAAAACGCAGGGCAATTATCTGACTCAACCTTAAAGATTCTGGAAGCATTTTGCCAACAAGTGCAAAGTGACGAAGATTTTCTTCTGCACGAATGGCTCTATCCTGCGCTTTTAAAGCAAAGCTGCGACTAAACCATGCTAATAAAAAAAGAATGACACTCAGCAATAACAGCAGCGACTCGTTATACACGTTTTCTTTAGCATTACAGGAGCTTACCAAATTTACCACGCTTCCGATCATAAAAACGAGGATCAAAGGAAGTAATACAAAATGGAAAAGTGTTACGTAACGAGAATGGTTGTTGAAATTTTGCTCAGGCATCATAATATATTTTATTAAATTGAAGGTAAGCTTTCGTTACTTCTTTAAGAAAAAAATTATTTACTAGGCAATGGTTAACACTAAAATAATGAATAGCAGCAACTTTTATTATTTCAATAAATTGAGCAAAGAGTACATCTTTTCTCTCACCATAGCTGCACTTCCATCAAAATTATTAATGATAAAAGCAAAGCTATAAGTTTCTCCGGTTTTACTTTTTATATAACCCACATACGAACGCACTCCGCCGATGTAACCCGATTTCATTTTGATGCCATTCATGGTAGGCAATGCTTCATAAAAATATTTATACCATGGCCTTCCAGCCGCATATAACAACACCTTAACCAACGCTGTTGGTGTTATCCGATTGGCGGGCGATAAGCCACTCCCATCTAAGATGTTTAGCGCACTTGCAGAAATGCCTCTCGAACTCCAGAAATATCGAATAATAGCCAAGCCTGTATCAGTAGCTGCCACATTTTTTTGTTTCATTGCAATCGTTTTCACAAACGCTTCACCATATAAATTGATGCTCTCTCGCATGAACCAATAGTTCATTGAATCTAAAGATGGAGAAACAACTTCAGTGAGCGGTTGTGTGTTCAATAAATTTAAAGAGGTATTTTCAAGTACCTCTTCGTCAAACAATATTCCCTTTTGCGTCAAATTATTTTTTAATGCAGTAGTAAAAAATTGATCAGGAAACGGCATCGAGCCCTTGATCTTAAAAGATGCTTCACCTGCAGGAACGGTTCCCCGTACATACCCAATATAGCTGCCTTCGGCGGCATAAATAATTGATTGGTCACCCGACCCTGCAGTTCCGGTTGTTAATTCATTCTTCAACGAAAAAGTAGTTCCAGATGCAGGTGACATATTAAGCATAGTTACATTTTCTTTTATTTTTTTTCCCGGCTGCAAGGTCAAAGTATATTGATTTTCATTCCAATTAAATGCCCTGGCCCCCGCTCCATAATAATTCCCCATGTCTTCCCAAGTCCACCCGCGTGGCGTTGCCTGTGTTTCCCAATTATTATTTGAAAATAAAATAGAGCCATTTAACTTAAAGATGCCTTTTTGTTTTAGGCTATTAACAACAGATGAAAAAATGTATTTACTGTCTGTACCTTCCCAGCGCCAACTTCCAAAAGATGGATCACCTGAGCCTTTCACAACCAGATAATTGCCTGTAGTAGTTGCCTTAAAATCAATTGCAGTTCGGTATCGATAATCGGCACCAAGCAACTCAAAAGCAGTTGCACTGGTAATAATTTTTTGGGTACTCGCTGGTGCCATCCCTATTTGACTATTTTTTTCAAATACCACAGCACCAGTGCTATTGTTCACCACATACAAACCCAGCAACGCATGTTCAAACTGCGAATCTAGTTCCAATTTTTTTACGGCTGAATTTAAGTTAGTAGTTATAGATTGTGCATGCAGAGCAACGTTGAATAACATAATAATGAATAAGGATAACAACTTCATAAGCGATGTTTATTTTTCAAAATTAAAATATTTAATTTTGATGAATAAAAAGGTAGCTGTTAATATTCAAATAAATATGTTTGGATGTTAATTACTGCAAATTAAACTAATTACAATAGAGTAACGTTTCGAAGTAGAACTAAATAAAAACAACCTTTTACATGACTAATATTTCCATTATAACCATTGGCGATGAATTATTGATAGGCCAAGTGATAGACAGCAATAGTGCATGGATGGCCCAGGAACTAAATAAAGTAGGTATCCGCGTAAAACGAAGAGTGGCAATAGGCGATGTGTGGAACGATATTAAAGAAGCATTAGACCAAGAGTCTGTTCACGCTGATGTTATTTTGATTACAGGGGGCTTGGGTCCAACGGCAGATGACATCACCAAACCTTTGCTCTGTGATTATTTTGACGGAAAACTGGTTTTAAATGATGCAGCGTTAAAAAATGTAACCTACCTCTTTGAAGAAGTTTTTCAACGACCATTAACTCCTCGAAACATTCGGCAAGCCGAAGTGCCTAATGTATGCACTGTTATTCAAAATAAAAATGGAACAGCGCCGGGAATGTTATTCGAAAAAGATGGCAAAGTATTCATCAGCATGCCGGGTGTTCCTTTCGAAATGAAAGGTATGATGCTGAATGACGTTATTCCTTTGCTAACCAAAACATTTCCCACCACTCGTATCATTCATCGCACACTACTCACTTTCGGAATCGGAGAATCTATGATTGCAGATATGATTCAATCTTTTGAGGAAACACTGCCAGCCTTCATTAAACTGGCTTATCTGCCCAATTACGGCATGGTAAGATTAAGACTATCTGCCAATTTAGATAAAAACGACCAAACAGAACTAGCCGTAGACCAGCTTTTTCTTGAGCTACAAGAGCTCATGAAAGATTACATGGTTACAAATCTGGATGAACCCATCGAAAAAGTATTGGCGCGTTTGCTCAAAGAAAATAGCAAAACCATGAGCACCGCCGAAAGCTGCACGGGAGGCTACATAGCTCATTTGATCACCTCCATGCCCGGCTCCTCTGCTTATTTTAATGGCTCCGTGGTGAGCTACTCTAACGAATCAAAAGAAAACCTGCTCAACGTAGATAAAAACACTTTGATTGCCTATGGTGCCGTTAGCGAACCAGTAGTATTGCAGATGGTAAAAGCGGCTGCCGAAAAACTGCAAACCAATTATGCTGTGGCTGTTTCCGGTATCATGGGCCCCGACGGCGGTTTGGCCGAAAAACCCATAGGCACTGTTTGGATAGCGGTAGGTAACCAAACCGAACAGGTAGCCCAACAATTCCATTTTAGGTTCGATCGGCAGCGAAATATTCAACTCACCGCCATCAACGCTCTCAACTTATTACGAAAATTTGTTCAGTCGGATTTGAATAAAGAATCAACATTACCCATTGCACAAACAAACAGTTGAATACCCAACTATTGACATATTTAGTTACATTTGTTCATGAATTTCATATCATTATAATAATTTTACCATATGAGTTTAGTTGACCTGGTAATGCCGAAACTTGGAGAGAGCATCATGGAAGCCACCATTTTAAAATGGCATAAAAAACCGGGAGATAAAGTAGCACAAGACGAAACAGTACTAGACATCGCTACAGATAAAGTTGACAGCGAAGTTCCCTCTATTGCAGAAGGCACCATCACCGAAATATTTTTCAATGAAAACGATGTAGTACCCATTGGCACCGTTATTGCCCGAATAAACACAGCAGCAGGAGATATTGCAGCACCCACACAAGCAGCCGCAACTGCTCTTGCACCCAAAAAAGAATACGAAGACGCTAAGGTTGTAGAACATATTCCTTACCAGCCTGCTGTTGCACATGCTGCAGTAGTAACATCTAACGGACCAAGGTTTTATTCCCCACTCGTGCTCAACATCGCACAAAGCGAAGGAATTAGCATGAGTGAATTAGAAAATATTCCAGGCACCGGACAGGATGGTCGTGTAAGCAAAAAAGACATCCTAAATTATGTAGCCAATAAAACATTGGGCATCGATCATATGGCTTCTGTTGCACCTACGGCCAACATTGCCCCTTCACAAAACAACGAAGTAGCTTTTGAAAAAAATATGCCTGCCGTGATAACGAGCTATTCGGGTAATGTGGAAGTAATAGAAATGGATCGTATGCGAAAACTGATTGCGAAACACATGGTAGACAGCAAACAAACCAGTGCGCATGTGACCAGCTTCGCAGAATGTGATGTAACCAACCTAGTGTTGTGGAGAGAAAAAGTAAAACGTGATTTCGAAAAAAGAGAAGGCGAAAAAATAACCTATACTCCCCTATTTGTGGAGGCTATCGTAAAATCAATCAAAAAATATCCATGGCTGAGCAGTTCAATTGATGGAGATAAAATCATCATCAAAAAAGACCTCAACATCGGTATGGCCACTGCCCTACCAAATGGCAATTTAATTGTTCCTGTTATTAAAAATGCAGATCAACTAAACCTGACTGGACTTACCAAACAAGTGAATAGTCTTGCCAACGCAGCCCGCAACGGTAAGCTAAAACCAGACGATACCACCGGCGGCACTTTCACCCTCACCAATGTAGGTACATTTGGGAGTATCATGGGTACGCCCATCATCAACCAACCACAAGTGGCCATTATGGCTGTGGGTGCCATCAAAAAAAGACCTATGGTCATTGAAACACCTCAAGGTGATAGTATTGCCATTCGTCACATGATGTATATCTCTTTGAGCTACGATCACCGCATCATTGATGGTTCATTGGGTTCTACCTTTCTCAATGCTGTGAGCAAGGAATTAGAAAACTTCGACAGTAACCGAACTATTTAAACCAACTATTCATATATAAAATGCTCCGTACATCGGAGCATTTTTGTTTAATACTAACATATAAAACAGCAACTTTACAAAAAATCAACATGCAACTTCTGTTTAAAATAGCTTTCCCCATAACCGTACTGGCCTTTATTGCCTGTAGAAGCTCTAAAAATATGCTCGATAAAAAAATAGTTAGTGCTCCTACTTTATCGAATGCCATGCAATTACAACTCGCCAATGGTACCGATTTTTATGCCAAAGGAAATACACCCGCTACTTGGACGTTAGAAATGGATTTCGAAAATTTTATTCGTTTCAAATCATTGGATGGCACCGCACAAAACAGTAGTATGGTAAAACCTGAACAAATGATTTCAGAGAACGCAGAAAAATATACAACCAAGGCCACAAACGAACTAATGGAAGTAATACTTTACAAGGAAAGTTGCAAGGATGAATTCAGCCAAGAAAAATTTAATAAAAAAGTAGTGGTTACGGTTAACGGAAAACGCTATGAGGGTTGTGGTCAATACCTCTTCGATCCAAATATTGATGGCAGTTGGTATCTTTTAAAAATGAATGGGTTGGAAGCTAAAAAATCTGATTTTGTAAATGGTATTCCGCAACTCTTATTCGAACTAGCTAAGAACAATATGCGGGGTAACGATGGTTGCAATAAAATTGCCAGTAGCATAGAACTCACTGGTAATCGTATCCGTTTTGGAAGCATCACAACTACTAAAATGTTTTGTGCCGAAAACAACACCTCCTTTGATTTTGTGAGTAAACTCAACAACCAATGGGCGGTATATTCATTTGAAGGAGGTTTATTAAAATTGTACCTACCGGATGATAGTAGTGTGTACTTTAAGAAAGCGGAGTAGGCGATGAAACTTTTTAGTTTAGTTTTTAATGTCCTGATATTATCCTCACAAAGTTTGAAGTTTGAGTAGTATATTTATTTCTGCCAACAAGGTGTCTTATGCCTTTAATTTTATTAAATAAAAAACCCTCTAAATACATACTAACCAAACAGAAGCGAAACAAAATAAATTAATCACATCCCTCCTTCACCATCACCCCGTCAATCATCACCCCACAAACTTTAGTCAAATATTCAAAAGGATCGCCATTGTATAATACCAAATCTGCATCCTTACCTTTATCGATACTACCCACTCTACCATCAATGCCCAACAAACGGGCGGGGTGCAAGGTGATTGATTTTAGAGCTTCATCAAATGACAATCCATGCGCCATGGCCTGCCCCGCTTCAAAAGATATCACCCTTGTTTTAGGCACGTAGGCTTCGTAACCACTTTCAATGCTCACAGGTATGCCTGCGGCTGTTAATATAGCAGCCGATTCGTTGGTCATATTCAACATATCGCCGCCGTTGCGGGCCATAGTGGCATGCAAAATAATTTCTGATCCAGCAGCTTTTATTTCAGCAATCAAACGGTAGGCCTCAGCCCCACCGTTGATCACCAGTTTGAGGTTAAATTCTTTTGCCAAACGGATGGCACTCATGATATCAACACTGCTGTTGGCGGTGATTAAGGCTTTGATGTTACCCGAGAGCAACATCGATAAAACATCCATTTTCAAATCTTTGGAGCCTCGTTTTGTACTGTCTTTGTCTGTTTGATTTTTTTGATATTGCTGTGCTTTGAGCAGTTCTGTTCTGATCATCGCTATTTGTTTAGCTTTTGTACCCGGAGATGAAAAATTGCCCGAAACCGAAGAGCCAATCGTCATAGCCAGCATACTCAAAGGTTTGATGGTTACTTGTTCAACGGTGCCTGTATTCGTTTTGGCAATCATTGTTTGTCCGCTCACCAATGCCCCTACGCCATGACCAGTGTGTATGGTAGTAACCCCATAATCTCTGATCACTTTCACCAACGCCTCGTATGGATTGTAGGCATCAATGGCGCGCAGGTCGGGTTGTATCGGACTCGTTTTATCTAATTGATCTTGGTCGGTAGGAATGTTTAAGTAGCCAGAAATGCCTACCAATGAACGTGCATCAATTAAGCCTGGTGTACACACTTTTGTTTCAATGATACGGTAACCTTCAGGGATGGAAAGGCCTATACCCACATTTTCTATTTTTCCGTTTTTGACCAATACTACGGCCTCACGGAGAGGGCTACCCGAAACGGTGTACAACAGGTCTGCTTTGATAGCAATTTGTGCGTTGGCAGCAAATATAAATTGGGCTGCGATGATGGTAATTATAATTTTTTTCATTCGTTGTTTTTTAATATACTGCTGTTATTTATAAACATCAACTAAATATAAAAATCCTGCAAGTATGGGAGTGCTCAATGTTCATCCCCCTCGTGGTGATGAAACTCGCCTCTGATGGGCGAATACACATCGTAGCCGCCGGTAAGAAAGGCTTTGTCTTTGGGATTATTAATATCCCAGCGTTTGATCCCTTCTACCCATGTTTGTTCTACTTTGGTATAAATACTAAAAGGGTCACCACTTAAAATAATAAAATCGGCATCTTTTCCTTTTTCTAAAGAACCCACCATGGTACCCATATCCATCATTTTTGCATTCACTATCGTAAGTGCTTCCAGTGCTTTTTCTCTGCTCATGCCTTCTCTCACCATTAGAGCCGCGGAACGGATAAACAACCGAGAGTCTGTAATACCATCATCGGTATGAAACCCTACAGCAGCGCCTACTTTCTCCAAAGCAGCACCTGTGGTGAGCGATAAACCTATTGCTTCTAATTTTCCGCCGGGCACGTCAATGGTGATAATGGAACTGGCTAGGCCTGCAGCTGCAATTTCATTGGCAACTTTCCAGCCTTCGCTTAAGTGGTGCAATACAGGTTTGAAACCAAATTCTTTTCCCAGTCGTATCGCAGTGAGCACGTCGTTTGCTTTGTGGGTATGAAAATGTACCACCCGTTTTCCTTGAAGTACTTCCACCAACGGCTCCATGCGCAGATCACGCTCGGGCATTTTAGAAACATCTTTTCCTGCTTTATCAATTTTTGCTTTATACTCCATTGCTTTTAAAAAAAGTTCTCTTACCATAGCAGCGCTTTTGGCACGGGTACCCGGAAATACTCCGGGTGCGGCTCGCATGGGGTTGGTACCGTTCGCCATTTTTAGTCCACCGTACAATCCTTTTTCATTGGTAATGAGAAGATCTTCAATAACATGTCCTTCTCGCATTTTGATGTAAATGGTTTGTCCGCTCATAAGGTGACCGCTGCCTGGCATTACATTAATACTGGTGATGCCTCCTGCCAATGCTTTTTTAAAACCATCGCTGGTGGGGTTTACGGCATCCATTGCTCGTGCGTCTGGATGCAATGCGGCGGAGGCATCGCCACCTTCGGGTCCACCGAGGTGAGAGTGACTATCTACCAAGCCAGGCATCAACACTTTTCCGGTGGCATCTAGCACTGTAGCATCTGCAGGTATGGCACTACCGGCAGCACCTACACTCAATATTTTTCCTTTGTGTACCACTAATATACCATTAGAGATGGGTGCCCCAGCAATGGGATAAATGGTGGCCCCTTTTATAGCTACTGGTTTTTCCTGAGCCATTGCAGAGGCGCAGAGCCAAAGCAAGCTGGCAAGAAATAATTGTTTTCTCATTGAAAAAGCTTTTTTGTACCCATTAAAATTAGTTGTTCTACGCCATAATATAGAAGTGATTCCATTTATTTTTTTGGCGAAGCAGCCAAAATAATACCAAATATTTGTACCACTTTTCGTTGCACGCCCCGCACAGCATGTAATAATTTAATTAGAGCATTGTAATTTCATCCGCAACACGCTACCGCACAAAGGGGAGAGGGAAGTTTACTTCTGGCAATATTTTAATGCACCTGATGTTTGACCAAAATATGAAATTCATTATCCCGAAAAGCCATCTGAACCCTATACTGGTGACATTAAAATGAAATATAAATCGGAAAAGCAGACCTTGTTTGTAGTAAAAATAATATAACAACACTTTTCAAACAGAAAGTTTACCTAAAAACCTACTAGTACAAAGGTTATAAATGTTAGTGGTAAAACTGAATAAAAATATTCATGAAACAGATTTCAATTTTTCATGAAATTGTAGCCTCCACGAAGCATGCTACAAAATGAATCTGATATGTTCTGCAGTAACTTTACTATTTACTACTCTACCACAATTTTAAATACTTCCAACAAAACCTTTGCTTCTGGAAAACTAAATCTCGCACCACTCATTTTATTCAGCGAAGGATGAATGCGGTAATGAAAGGAGGTACGGAAATCTGTTTTCTCCAGGTTGGTATTTTCGAAGTGGGCATTCAATAAATTGCAGTTTTGAAAGAGGCTTCCTTTTAACTGAGTATTGGTGAATTCAACTTCTACCAAGGAGCAATGATTGAATGTGGTATTGTTCATAGATAACCCGTAATAGGAACTATGGTTCAATATACATTGATCGAAAGACCATTCTAAACCAAAGGGTATAGCATTTTCAAAATGGAGACCCAACATTTTACAATCTTTGAAATTTACTTTCCTAAAAGCTGTCTGATTCAATTTGGCCAAACTAAGATTACAATCTATAAAACAACAGTCGTTAAACGCCACTCCAGAAAGATCTACCGATTCAATATTACAGTGACTAAACTCACAGGATTCATATTCGGCTTTAGCCATTTTTACATCCGCAAAATTGATCGAATCAAATTTTTCGTTTTCAAAATAATGTTTCTCCATTTTTTTGTGGAAAGTTAAGAAAATAGAAGTTTAGTCAGTACAAAAAATAAACAAAAAAAAACGACTAGTATTTTCAAACCTTGATCGTATAACAATCAGATTCATCATATCTGTATAAGTGATATTATTTAAAATTGAATTTACCAAAGCAAACAACATTTTAGCAACAGCTAAAATTTAAATATTTCCCCTATCAAAAAAATAAAAGATGAATTTATTAATAGAGTATATGTAGCTTAGGAACGAATAACTGTTGTTGCTGAAAAAGGTATAGCAGGCTAATCAGCCAATACTTCGTTGGATTAGAAACTTAGCTTACAATTGATTTGGCGATGCCTTAAGTAATTAGAAACTCCCGAATGCGATGGAAAGAATTATTTTTTTTCGTACACCAAAAAATGTTGGATAGGTAAAAAATCGCCCCGCATTTGAAGTTTAAAACCATTGCTTTGCATTTCCTTGTTCAGTTGATCTACCGTAGTTTTATGCAGTGGTTTAATGGGAATAGTAGGATCCTCGCCTCGGTATTCGAGCAACAATAACTTTCCAGTTGGCTTAAGTGATGCGAACAGAGATTGTAAGATTTCTTTTGGAAATTCAAGCTCATGGTAAACATCTACCATAATGGCTAAATCAATACTGTTTAAAGGAAGGTTTACCGATTGATCTGTACTTTTAATCAATTCTACAACAGTATCACCCAACATTTTTTTTCGTTCTGCAGCCATTAACAACATTTCATTTTGAATATCCACTGCATATACCTTACCCTGTGGAACTCTTTCTGCAATTTTAAAACTATAATAACCAGTTCCTGCGCCGATATCTGCTACAATAGAATGGCTATTTAATGGCATCTTTTGAACTGCTAAACTTGAGTTTTCTTCTTGATCGCGCTCATCTCTTTCCAACCAATCGCTTCCAGCAGCACCCATTACAAAGGATATCTCTCTACCAAAATAAAACTTTCCAATACCATCAAAAGAAGCGGGGCCATAGGAATAACCACTGCTATCGTTTGGGATATTGGCACTAGCAAACTGCTTTTGCTGGGTGCAGGCAGAAGTAAAGAGAAGCATCGATAAAACAACTACTTTAATTTCCTTTATTGAAGTAAGAGAGAAATATTGCATGCTTTTGAAACAGTTGGATGAAGATTTTGTTTTATGGCACTGATTATTTTTAAACCCATATTTTGCAGTTAAAATCGTAATGAAGGTTTCAAACGCAATACAGATATGTGTTTCAGGTTGTTTTTTGGCTGAAAAATAGTGAACTATTTTGAGATCAAAAAAATGTTCTGAATTACTTAGCTGTTTAGCCTTTGGAAGCCGTAACAGATTTGCAACTGCAAAATATGAGTTAAACTAAACATACAACTGAATTTACTTAAACGGGGTACTGAGAGTTACTACTTCACTAGAAAAAGGTAAAATGATTAGTTATGTTTTCTTATTAATGAAAAAACGTACAGACATTCCAAAGCAATTTGGTTACTTCGTTCTTGGTATTTTTCTAGCTGAAGTACAGTACCGTCGAAAGCTTTAGGATCCTCATAGGTTATGCCAATCCGAAGTTCGCAGCCTGTAATAAGTGGACAATTATATTCAGCATCAGAACAGGTTATGATAGCAGCAAAACCTTGCTGTGGATTGGCAACATCATTGTACACTTTTGAAAAACAGTTACTGAATGCCTCCTCTCCAAAATATACTTTGTATAATGGATTTTGACCTTGGGTGATTTTTTGAATGTTAAAACCTGCATCGGCTAAAACTTTGATAGCATTGGCGTTAAAGGCAGTGGCTTCGGTTCCACCAGAATAAGTCTGAATATTTGATAAACCATAGTAGTTTGCAGCAACTGCTGCCCAAACTTGACCTAAGTGGCTTCTGCGTGAATTGTGTGTACATACATACAACAAATTAACTGTTTGTTGTTGATCTATTTTATACTGAATATAAGCGGCCATTTTTTGTAAGATCAATGAACGATCTTCCCCTATTTCATTGAAATGGGCAACAAGTGTATGGCATCTTTTCACAATATTTTCGAACATTCCATGAATATTTTAAAATGATTCATCACATCTATTCTACTTTGTATATACATTGATTCGATGCGATTATACTTTGTTTACCAGCAAGCAACAAATATTAAAAAAGGGAAAGCTACTGTTTTAACAGCATCCGCCACCCGGTGTGCAACTATTTTTACCAAAAGCCCCTTCTGCAGCTAATGGTACATTTTTTTGAGATGGTAAAATACCGCACTGGTCTTGAGCCAAACATGCTGTTTGAGTTGCCAACAGTACAAAATTATTCCCATCAATTCCTAATCTATATTTACCAATGGTTTCGGATTGATATTCAACTTCTACTTCCAAATTTCCAATCCCTAATTTTTGTTCGGATAAACGAATGATGCTAGCCAATTTAGCCGGCTTCAACCGATGCTCGAAATCATGGGTATCCCACAATTGAAAATTCACTACTTTTTCTATTCGCTCAATGCCACCACAATCGATAAAATGACGTGTAACCAACCCTACCTCTGTTATATGAAAATGAGCTGGTACATCCTCACCAGAGGGAAGTTTAAATTGTAAAGTTTCAACATTCTTTAGATGGGCTTTTACATCTGATAGATTCATATACTTTTTTGTTTAAAATGAATATTAATATTTTTGCATCGTAATATAACGATAGAAATTTTTTTTAGCAACAATTACTATTCACACCTTCATAAGCTGAAAATATATCTTGCAGGTATTGTTGCGCCAATTTCCACTCTTTAGCATCAATGCAATAACAAACCCTAGCACCATCAATATCACCTTTGATCAACCCAGCGGCTTTTAATTCCTTCAAATGCTGTGATACCGTACTTTGCGACAATGGTAGTTCTTCCACAATATCTCCACAAATACAGGATTGCTTAAGTATCAGCAGTTTTACAATAGCCACCCTTGCAGGATGTGATAAGGCCTTGGCATATTTGGCCACTTTATTATCTTTTACAGAAAATTCTTCGGCTTTGTTTGCTCCCATTTTAATTGTTTATATTATCGCAATATTACGATTTTATTTTTATAGTAACGAAACTAATTTTGCTGTTCATTAGTTGGTACAGGATGGTATAAAGCTTCATCTGGCCTAAAATCATCATGACTTTTGTTATCACCAATATCTTCTGGCTAAAAATACCATACACCTACAAGAAAATATTAGGTAAACAGGGTCAATTTTAAAAAACATTGATTCATTAAATTATTACTAGTAACACTCAACTAGGTTTATGCTTTGGTGAGATTACCAAAATTGAATGGATCGTTCTGCTTGTTTTTAGATATGGGTTAAATAGGCAATAGTATGTTTTCTAATGCTGATTGATGTTGATGAAAGATAAAAATAGTCTCAATCATAATAAACAAAGCGGGTTCCATATCCGCTTTATTAAAAGTACTGACAATTGTAGTTGGATGCAATAAAGCAAAGCGGGTATTATATACTGTTCTGCGTTAATCCATTGCTGTAATCTGTATTGCACTGGCCGCATTCAAAGCTTTGGATCTTAGTTCAGCTATATCAGCATGTAGATCACCAAATGCCAATGCTACCCCCATTCTACGGTAAGGCCGTAAAGAGGGTTTGCCAAAAATTCGTATATCTGTAAACGGTACTTGCAAGGCAGCTTCCATACCGTTAATGGTAAATTGATTTGCGGAACTATGTGCTAATATAACGGCACTGGCGCCAGATTTTTCGAGTTGCAAGGTGGGTATGGGCAACCCTAAAATAGCCCTGGCATGCAATTCGAATTGAGATAGGTTTTGGGTGTTTGCTAGCGTTACCATACCGGTATCGTGTGGGCGCGGACTCAACTCTGAAAAATATACCTCATTTTTTGTTAGAAAAAACTCCACACCCCAAATGCCAGCACCCGTTAATGCTCGGGTAACTTTTTTGGCCATATCTTTTGCCGCCGCTAGTTGAACAGCTGAAATATTGGCAGGCTGCCAACTTTCCTGATAATCACCCCGCTCCTGCCGGTGACCAATGGGTGCACAAAACAAAGTATCGCCATTTTTTTGAGTAACCGTTAGTAATGTAATCTCAGATTCAAAAGGAATAAAAGATTCGATGATTACTTCTTTGATATCCCCACGCGATTGATGAATGGCATACTCCCACACGGTTTCCCTATCTGCCATTTGTTTCAAAACAGATTGTCCTTTTCCACTACTCGACATCAATGGTTTTACCACACATGGATATCCAATAGCATCCACTGCTATTAAAAATGATTCGTATGTACTGGCGTAAAAATAATCAGCTGTTTTAATTTCTAATTCTTTGCTGGCTAGGTCGCGGATGAGTTTGCGGTTCATGGTAAAATTGGCCGCTTTAGCACTGGGCACAATGGTAATACCCTTTTTTTCATATTCATACAATTGTTCGGTGCGGATAGCTTCAATTTCTGGAACAATGAGGTGGGGTTGATGTTTGTTTACAATAACATCCAGCTGTTGGGCATCGAGCATATCAATAACTTCAAATTCATCTGCTACCTGCATGGCGGGAGCACCGAGATAACTATCAACTGCAATTACTGTTTGCCCCAATCTCTTTAAAGAAATCACCAACTCTTTACCCAATTCTCCACTTCCCAGCAATAGTATTTTTTTGTTCATGTAGCTCTATTTATTTGTTAAAATCTTTCTTAGCAATGATTCAATATTTGAAACAAAGATATTTTTAGAATGAATGTTATGATGGATAAAATACCAAAGTTTTACGAATCTATCAACAATATTCCACCTGATAAAAACAGGAGCATGATTAAAAAGATGATTAATCCAAAACCAACCCCGCGTTTGCCGGATGTAAGCAACTGCCGAAAACTTACTTTTAGTCCAATGGCAGCCATTGCAATCGTTAAAATTATTTTACCAATGATCTCCATCGCTTCCAGAAAGGGTTTGGGTAAATGTATAAAAGAGATTAGGATCGTGATCAAAATAAAACTCCACAAGTACCAGGGCAACTTAAAATGTTGTTTCCAGTTAGAAACGTTTTTTCGATTGACCAAGTAGTTAAAAAAAATCAAGGCAGGTGAAAGCATGGCTACCCTTGCCAATTTCATAGTAATGGCTGCAACACCAACATCATCGTTAATGGCGAAAGCCGCTCCAGCTACATTACCCACCGAATGCAATCCACCACCCAAAAGAAAACCCATTTGAGCATTACTTAAATCAAACGAACGAAATAAAATCGGTAATACAATCATACCCAAACTTCCAAATAAATTTACAACCGCCATAGAGATGGCAACATCGTCTTTATTTTTTGCAATTGTTGGAGCAAGTGCTGCAATAGCTGAAGATCCACAAATAGTAGTTCCAAAACCAATGAGCCAGCCGGATGAAGTGGGACAGTTAATACGATTAGCCAAAAAATAAGTGATCAACAACATCAGAAATACAACTACCGCGATGATGGAAAAACTAAATGTACCCAACATTGCTATATGTTTGTAATTGATACTAAACGCTAAGAAAAGGATGGAGAGTTCTAATAATTTTCCACTGGTAAAACTGATGCCAGATTGGAAAGTAAAAGGTAATACCAAAAAATTACCCAACAACATTCCCAACAACAGGGCTAATAAGATACTCCCCATTGATATTCCGAAATAGTCTACCGAAAAATAAGCTATTAATCCAATAAGTGTAGATAATAGGATTCCCTGGTATTCTTGCAATAATATTTTCATCAAGGCTTTATCATGGCTCCTTTCCAATTCAACACTCCACCTGCAAGATTGTAAACATTTTTAAATCCTTTGGATATCATGATATTAGCTGCTTTGTTACTTCTTGCACCAGAGCGGCAATAAACGATGTAAGATTTTGTAGTATCTAATTTCGAAATTTCGGCATCAAACGCTTCCTCATTCACATTGGCAAAAACCGTAGCCCCTGGAATAATACCTTCGGCAATTTCTGCAGATGTGCGCACATCCACTATAACAGGATGATCTTTTTTAACTAGTGCTTCAAAAGCTGGTTGATCTATTTGTTTTACAGATGGGGGCACAAGAACAACTTCGGTTGATTTTGATTGATTGCCGCAAGCATGCAATAAAAAGATGCTTCCTGCAAAAAGAAACAGTATGATTATCTTTTTCATATTTTTTAAAGGCGAAATTCGGTCACCTAATGCAAAAGTAAGGTGATAAATGTTACACAAAAATGATACCTACAAATCTCAATTAAATTTTTAACTACAACATGTAGAAATTTAGCCCTTTTTGCTATCAAAAAACTGTCTAAAAAATAATAATTGAAACCCTACTGCCGACCTCCAATAATCCCAATTGTGTTTACCTGGCCTTTCGATATAATCATGAGGAATATTAAGTGAAACCATTTTTCGATGAACCATGCGATTCATTTCAATTACAAAATCGTTTACGCCACAGTCGATAATGATGGCCAGCGAATCGGAAGGATACCTTTGCAATTCATTCATCACAGAATGATCGATATAAATTTGTTTGTTAGTTTTCAGATCACCTAACACTTTATCTATGCCGTATTTGGGATCGGAAATATATTCTACCAACAATGCACCGCTCATACTTCCACAACCTCCGAATTGTTTTGCATGTCTGAGGCCAAGATAGAGGCCACCATGACCACCCATGCTTAAACCAGTGATGGCTCTAGCATTTCGATTATTTATAGTTTGATAGTTAGCATCTACAAAAGCCGTTACTTCTTTTGCGATGTAGGTTTCAAACTGAACAGCATCTGAAATGGGACTATCAAAATACCAACTATCACGACTCCCATCCGGACAAACAATTAGAAGTTGATATTGATCTGCATAAGTTTTTATTGCAGGCACTAATTTTATCCAGTTGCTAAAATTTCCTGAATGACCATGCAGGAGATAAACGGTTTCAAATTTTTTATTTTGATCTGAATAACTGTCGGGTTTGATCACTACAGCTTTGTACGATTTTTTCATGGCGGTGCTATAAATACTTACAGTATCTACAGTTCCACCTTGGGAACATACAAAAAATAGAAGATTAATACACAAAAAAAGTAAACGCATAATTTGTTATTTAAGGATAAAGGTCGTTATTTGATTACAGATGTTTGCATATTCTCCCAATGCCACACAAATCTGCCGGCTTCTTTGCCTTTTGCTGCTTCAATCATTGCCGCTGCTAACTCTTCAGCACGAATGGGGCGATATTTAGTGAGTTTGCCTACAAGAATACGTTGTATAATTGCTATCACCGATTGCAAAAAGTATACTCCCTTACGTTTCCCTTTTCTTTCATCCAACAACACACTGGGGCGCATAAATACGATGCGAGGTATGGGAATATCCGATATAGCCTTTTCCATTTCCCCTTTTATTTTAAGATAAAAATTTGAAGATGCTGCATCAGCACCCACACTACTTACAATTACTAGGGTTTGAGTTCCCTCTGCCAGAGCAGCTTTTGCAGCATATACAGGAATATCAATATCCACTGCGCGATATTGATTCATATCATTGTTTACTTTTTCTTTTGTAGTACCAATGGTACAAAACATCACGTCGAATCCCTCTAATATGTGACGCAACGGTTCATAATTGCTATAATCTGTTACAACCATCTGACGCATTTTATCATGAGGTGGTGGAAATCGTTTTCTAACCAAAGAATAAACTTCAGTGCAATCTTTGCTATCGATTAAATGTTTAACCAACGCTCGGCCTGTTACACCTGAGCCACCTACAACTACCGCCCTGAATGGAATTTTGTTAATGAATGTTTGCATAAAGTTATTTATTAGGGTTTGGAATATAATGCAACAATATTAAGAAAAATAATCAAGTATTTTATCCAATTCATCCTTTTTTTATACAGTTTTCATCTGTGTTTTTTCCCAGTTTAATTAGAAATAGTCATTAATGTTACTAAGTACAACGCTTAAAAAATATAATTTATAAAAGACGATGGTTATTAATTGGCGGATACTTAAAATTTGTTCTACAATTTTATCATGTGCTGTATTCAAATTCTTAATTCTAAAAAAGAGAAAGTAACTTCAACCATATTTTGCAGTTAGAAATCTATTACGGCTTCCAAACGATCAGTACGATTTTAAATGCAAAATCTGGGTTTAAGAAAGGAAGACCACTTAAGGTGAAAAAAAAATGATTTTAAAATTTTGATAGGTTAAATAAATTGTTCTACGTAGCGCGTCTTAATTTTCATAAACCACAAAAGGCATCATGTTAGAGATGAAATAGTTTTTCAAATAAGTAGTTTAACTTGTATTGCAATTAAAAAATCCCCGTTGCTGAAGAGCTTCGGGGATTTATTTTACTTTTTTCTTTTATTTATTGAACGATTATTTGAATTTGATAAGGTTGTTTAGCAGCAAAGAATTGTAATAGATAAGTTCCCGATTTTATATTGGTATGCAGTTGTAAAGTAGCCGTACCTGCATTGAATGGCAGCCTGCTTTGCATCACTACTTTACCTTCCATACTTACCAGTTTATAATGTTGAAAACCATTGGTACCGGGCCAAACAATTTGTAGTTTGCCAGCAGAAGCTACCGGTACGGGATAAACGAAAATGGAAGATGGTTTCGAGTCAATATCTACTTTTCTAATTTCGCTGTAGGTGTAGGAACCGTCTTTATCTAACATCTTTAATCTATAATAATAAACACCTGATTCCACTATCATTTTGTCGAGGAAGCTATATGAAAATACAGCACTTCCGCTATTAGCTGAAATTTTTGAAATAGAAATGAATGTGTTGGAATGATTGATTGAACGTTCCACTTCGAAATAATCAGTTTCAATTTCATTGGTCGTTTTCCAATTCAATAATACCTGACTCGATTCAATTTTTTTAGCATTAAAATAAAGTAAGGTCAATGGTAATGGTCCTAAAATAATTGAAGCAGTATTACTAGGATTCGACTCATTGTGTAATCTGTCTAATGCCGTAACCACATAGTACCAATTCCCATTGGCAAGTATTTCCGAATCTGTGAAATTTTCTATATCTGTATTGGTAACAGCAATCAATTGGCTAGAGTTGTTGATATCAGGTACGGTACCGTTTGCACGATAAATAGCAAACTGTTTTACTTTATCCATTTCAATGATGGTAGCAGCGGGCTTTGTCCAGGAAAGTAATATCGTATTGCCTGGTTGCAAAACAGCATTGAGAGATGAAGCAGCAGCTGGACCAAAATTATCTTTCCATGTCATTGCTGGTAATAAAACTGGTTTATTGAAAAAATGTTGGGCAAGGCTGTCTCTAAACGATAGTCGGTTGTTGCGCAAACTAGTAGTGTTGTACACTACCTGACCAGACAGACCTGTGTTTTGCCTGTTCAGTCTAATTTGATTTGGTATTTGTAAGTTATCTGTTGCAAAGGCTGCATTTTGAGCAATATCCCCCACTTTGTAACCAGCCATACCAATGTATACATGCCTACCAAAACTATTATTGTTCCACCAGGGAATTAAATTATTATAATCGGATCCCGTTTGGCCAATGTACCAGTACACCTGTGGGGCCAGATAATCTATCCAACCTTGTTGCAACCACAATCGGCTATTTGCAAAAAGATCTTTGTAATGTTGTAATGCACCAGAACTGGTGTTGCTTCCCTGTGTATCAAATGCAAGGCTACGCCAAATTCCGGAAGGAGATATTCCGAATTTTACCCATGATTTTACGTTACGAATGCTATCTCCTAATCTTCTGATGAGAGTGTCTACATTACTTCTGCGCCAATTACCTCTGTCTGCAATTCCACGGTTGTGAATAGCGTACACAGAATCGTCGTTATAGGTAGTAGAGCCCGGATTAGTATAAAAATAATCATCGAAGTGAATACCATCCACATCATAATTTCTAACTACGTGCATTACCACTTTGATAATGTGTTCCCACACTTCGGGTGCTCCTGGATTGAGCAACCGTTGCTGTGCTCCACTGATGTTTGTGGTAACGTTCATAATCCATTCTGGATGTGATTTTACAACATGCTGTGAAGAAAGATTATTAAAGTTAGTGGTATTGAATAACGCTAAAGCTCTATAAGGATTAAACCATGCATGAAATTCCATACCCCGCTGTTTGGTTTCATTGATCATGAATTGTAATGGATCGTAGTATGGATTGGGTGCTGTGCCTTGGGGGTTGCCTGTAAGATCGGCACTCCAGGGTTCGTATGGATTGGGAAACATTGCATCACACTGACTACGAATTTGTACAAAAATGGCATTCATGCCAGTAGCTTTGTGCTCCTCTACTCGTTGAATAAAAGTTGACTGTTCTGTTGCGGAAGAAGCTCCAGAAGAAGGCCAATCAATATTGGCATAAGAGGCTATCCATGCTCCACGCATTTCTCTTTTAGGGGATGTTTGTGAATAGGTAATAGAAACAAAGGCCGTAAATAATAAAATAAATAGATAAATTTTTTTCATTTTTTGCAAACTTTCATTGATTGATTAATCAAGACTGAAAATTAGGCATAAATTTATAATTTATTCGTGTTTGTTCGTTTATTTATTAAGAAAAACATACTGTTATTGCAGGTATCTGCATTATTTAAAAACCCTTTCTTAAATTTTTTGGAAACACTTTGCAAGATGCAGCAATAGTGAATGAGAGGGTATTTTGAAGATTTTTAACTGTTAATTTCACCATCTGAAATAAATGGTTAGTCGGTTAAAATAGTTTTATTATTTGATATAGTAGTAGTTTGTACATTACCAAGTATAGATATTAGCTTTTTTATAATTGGTGGTAATTGTTTTTGCTGAGCCAATAATTGGTTTGAAATTGTGATTAAGCCAATTATAATAATACGTTGTAGTTTCAACATAAAAATAATAGGAAGGAATCGTATAAGTGACATAGATGTAACAGGAAAATTATTAATTAGAAATTATTAGAAAGGAGGATTATTTTTACAAATAATAATTTGAAAAAAGTATGTTTAGTTTAAATATTTTAGAACATATATCATAAAATTAAAAGTGTACCCCAAAGATGCTATCGTTTTAAATTCAATTATCAAATTTGATTACTACCGGCACAAACCTTGAATGAGTGTTTGGTGTTGGGGAAATTGTGCATATAAATCTTGCTCACGGGCGAGTTCAAAATCGGCATAATCAAAACCTGGCGCAACGGTACAGCCTACAAAACAATATGAAGAATTGGCTGCCGGTCTGCTCGCAAACCAGTGGTTGGCAGGCACTACATATTGATAACAGTCGCCAGCTTCAATATCGCTTCCCAAACGAGTAATAACTAAGCCTCCCCGATCATCTAACACATACATTTCTAGTGTTTGCCCTGCATAAAAATGCCAACATTCATCGGATTGTATTCTGTGAAAAGCAGAAAAATTACCTTGCTCTAGCAAAAAATAAATTGCTGTAGACATAACACGTTCTCCAGAAAATTTATTTGAAAGCTGGTCTGCTGCAATGATTTCTTTACTCCGAAAAGTTTCAATGTACCACCCTCCTTCTGGGTGCGGCAATAAAGAATACTTATTAATTAGTTTTTCAATACTATTCATGAGTTGTTATTAATATTTTATTGAATCTAAATTGTTTCACCAGCTCTATCCATATAGTAGCCACGAAAGCTACCACTATACAATACAATAGCTCTGAAAAAGTTAAATGCTGAAGCTCAAATAATTGTGATAAAAAAGGAACAAGTAAAATAGCTGCAATAAATAAAAGACTGATACCAATAATAAGTGGTACCAAATTATTGCGGTATCTGATGGTAGTAAAAATGCTAAATTTGAAAGAACGGTTCACCAGTGTGAGAAATACGTTAGAAAAAAGTAGTGTAATAAAAATAACTGACCTTACCAAAGTATCATCAGCTCCTTGTTGTAAAAAGTAATAGCCAATACCCAAACAACCTGCGGTGATTACTAACCCCTGAACAATACTTACCCATAATTGAAAAAAAGATAAAAAAGTATTTCCCATAAGCCGAGGAACCCTTTGCATGGTTCCTTTTTCCATCGGTTCATTTTCATACATAATAGAGCAGGTAGGCCCCATAATTAACTCTAAAAAGATAACATGAACGGGAGAAAAAATATCTGTAAAAACCCATCCTAATAATAGAGGTAACACTACAATTAATATGATAGGTATATGAATAGATACGATGTACTGAATGGCCTTTTGCAGGTTATCGTAAATTTTTCTTCCTAATGCTACTGCATCCACCATGTGCGAAAGATCATCGTCGGTTAAAATAAGCGAGGCTGCAGATTTAGCCACTTCACTACCCCGCTTTCCCATCGCAATTCCGATGTGTGCAGCTTTTAAAGCAGGTGCATCATTTACGCCATCTCCCGTCATTGCTACTATTTCGCCATTTGCCTTTAATGCATTGATCACTTTTAGCTTAGCATCCGGGAACATTCTGGCAAAAATATTGATATGAATTACTTGCTTTCGGAGTAATTCATCACTCATTTCCATCACTTCTTTCCCGGTAAGTACCTTATTGTGGTGAACGAGTTTTACTTGTGAAGCAATAGCTATGGCCGTTTCAATATGATCGCCCGTGATCATTTTAAAGGGAATGCCAGCATGGGTAAATTGCATAATAGTTTCTGCAATGTTATTTTTGGGAGGATCTTGAAACGCTATTAATCCAAGTACTTCCATTTCAACTTGTTGTTGTGTTGCTGGCCATAATGTGCCCTCCCATTTTCCTTTTCCAATAGCAAGTACTCTCAACCCCATGGCTGCATACTTTTTTGCTTGGGAATTTATTTTTTCTTTTTCAATAGCTGTAGCAGCGGATTGTTGTAAAAGGGCTTCATCAGCGCCTTTTGCTGCGATGATGATATCGCCTGTAGGCCCTTGAAATATATGTGTCATCATCGGTGGCGTTCCACCGATGGGATATTCATGAATTTGCTTGTATGCCTTCCTTTTATCTATTTGGGTAGTTTTTTCATAGCACTGGTGAATGGCTACTTCCATTGGATCAAACGGGTTGGTTTCGCTGCTCCACATAGCATACTCTAGTAATGAAACGGGCATTTCAGAAGTTTCATCAACCTTGATACTCTGTTGGGTTAGAGCATCGTAGAGGTAATAAATACTCATTTTATTTTGGGTGATAGTACCTGTTTTATCTGCACAAATAACTGTTGCTGCACCCAATGTTTCTACATACTTTGGTTGTTTTACAATGATGTTGTTTTTTAATAATCTAAAAGCTCCCAACGCCTGAAAAGTACTGAAAGCAACAGGTATTTCTTCTGGTAAAATACTCATGGCCAATGTGAGCCCTTGTAAAAAAGATTGAATAATATCTGCCGTTAAATAATAATTAAATGCAACTACCAAAGCAAATGCTACTCCACCTATCCAAACCATGTTTTTAACAAAAGATCGGATTTGAAGTTCCAAAGGTGTTTTTTGTGTGTTGATCTCTTGAAGCGATGTTCCGATTTTTCCAAAAGCGGTATGTATCCCTACATCCGACACTTTAACATAACCACTTCCACTTACCGCTAATGTGCCTTTAAAGACAGAAGAAATTCCATCACTTTTTTTAATTACGGCGAAAGATTCTCCGGTAAGGATAGATTCGTTGATAGCAAGATCATTTGCTTGTATTAAGATGCCATCTGCAGCAACCACTTCTCCTTCAGTGACCAACAACAGATCGCCTTTTACAATTTCTTCAGGCGTAATTTTTACTTCTACACCGTTACGAATCACGCTACATTTGGCAGCAGCAATTTTTCGAAGAGCGTTTACAGCATTTCTGCTTCTATACTCCTGAAAAATAGAAATACCCGCCACTAAGAATATCGACAATAGCATAATCAAAGCTTCTTCAATAGATCCCAATGCAAAATAAATGACACAGGCTGCTAGCAACAGCAAGAACATTGGCTCTAGTATAACTTCTTTCAGTAAAAATAAAAATGAACCTCTACTTGCAGTTGGCATAGTATTGGCACCGAATTCCTCGCGGTTTTTAATTACCTTTTCGTCTGACAAACCTCCAAATCCTTGTGCTAAATTCATAAAGCAATTTAATACTATTTTATTATAGTGTCTTTGCCTCCAACCCAGATCCTTGAGGATTATTGCAAAAGTTAGGGCAAAAAAAAACTGCCCAATCGTAGAGCAGTTTTCGTTATTTTTTACTGTTTATTTTAACTTCCAGGGATCAAAACAGAGTCAATTACATGAATAATGCCGTTGCTGCCTTTCAAATCGGTGGCAGTAACTGTAGCTTTTCCTCCTTTTTCATCTGTAAGAATAACATTTCCATCCTCGATAGAAGCCACAAGTTTTTTACCAGAAACAGTAACTAAAGACGCTTTCCCATTTCCAGCATTAATAGCAGCAACAACTGCAACAGCATCAATATTACCTGCTACTACATGGTAGGTAAGGATATTTGCTAGCGCTTCTTTGTTTTCTGGCTTGAGCAAAGTTTCAACAGTTCCTGCTGGCAGTTTTCCAAATGCTGTATTTACAGGTGCGAATACTGTGAAGGGGCCAGCACTATTCAAAGTTTCTACTAAACCTGCGGCTTTAACAGCGGCTACTAAGGTTGTATGGTCTTTAGAACCTACAGCTACATCTACAATGGTAGATTGCGCAGAAACTGACATACTAATAACTAAAAGGGATAATACTCCGGTGATTTTGTTAAATAAATTCATGAAGGTGTTTTTTTGAATGAATATAATTGTGTTGATATTAGAACAACAAACACATCCATTTGTTCTTAACCATTGCTAAAAAATAGATAAAAAATTATTGTAAGTCTGCATTTTTTTGAGATCGAATGCTATTGTACATGTCGTACATAATTTGCATGTGAGGAGCCGTGAGTACAGCCAAGCCAATAAATACGTACACCATAACAGCATCGCCAGAAACAAACATCATGCCGCTCCAGCCAAAAATCAAAATCCCAACCATAGCCAAACCGCTATACAATAACAGTTGTTTTATGATAATGGTATTTGATAACTTGGTATTGATGTTAAGGTAGTGAATAATATTTTTTAATGACAACATAGAGTGCCACATAATAAAATAAAATGTGAAACCGATCACCATGGGCAGGTAGAAAAGTATGAATAGTAACACGGCTAATTGTAATAAAAATTGCCCATTGTGAAAACTCGTTTTTTCTGTAGAAGCAAAATAGAGAAAAGTGGAGGCAAAAAAGAACACGGTGAGCGCTGTTAAAATATTGTATCGATGTTCACTAATAATATTGATTAATGTTTTATTAGCTCTACCAGATTCGAATAGGTAGAACATAGGAATGATATCGTTGAAATGAGCAAGTAGAATAACACCGAGGATCATCATTCCATAACTCACTACAAATAATTTTCCGGCAAACGATTCTGTTTTGAAAATGTTTAGATCTGTTTCACCAAAGTGGTAGGCAGCAAATAAAATGAAGAGGAAATTGGCTATAACAGGGAAGAACCAGAACATGGCAGCAAATAAGCCAAGTCTGAAAAGGTACTTAACAAGGAAAAATATTTTAGAGAATCCTATTTTTTTTATACTGGCCGTTTGATTAGCCACCAACATATCGGCTGCACCATGTGGTATACCTAGCACCACAATACCAGCTAAAAATATGAACAGTTGAGTTTCAGCAGAGATGGATGTTACGAATTGTAGTAATAAAAGCAACACAATTCCAGCTATCAACATTAGATACCTTAACATGCTGTTCGCATTTATGTGATGAGAAAAAAAAATACAGTGTGACAATAGCTTGCAATATTGTCACACTGTAAATTAAAAGTTTTATGAATTAGCAGTAGATCTATCAGATTGAGCCAATGCATAAATTACCAAACCGAAACCGATTTTGTTAATTGCATCTCCAATGTTGTAAACGACGTCCATAGACAATCCTTCTAAAACACGAAAGCCAAACAAACCACCTGCAGTTCCAGCGATGTATCCAATTGGATAAATTGCCCAACCCACTAATACGAACCATCCAAGGGTTTTGTTTGCTTTTGCAACTGCACCACCAGCAGAGTTGGCAAGTTTTGCAACTTCACCAAACCAAACTAGATAAACGATGTAGAAGTAGGCAAGACCACTTACTAAGCCCCAAACCCAGCTTTCTGTAACGTCTGTAACGCGATCAACATAAATACCTTCACCAATGTAACCAGTTACAAGCATTACCACAGCAGCAGCGATCAACTTCCAAAGCAAATCAATTTTGGCACCTGCTTTTTTGGTGATTAAATAAAATTCAACGCACATTAAAGGAACGGTTAATAGCCAGTCAACATAACGGAAAAAAGTAGGTGATTCA
>JBBEBH010000036.1:88718-98279 GCA_040882445.1 Ferruginibacter sp.
GCAAGATTGTAATCTCTCATGTAATAATAGTGAACAGCGGCAATGAAAGTGATAACTCCGGAAATCAATACAGAGGTTCGCCACTTTTTTTCTGTATTTGATACTTCAAAAAAGAAAAAAACGGAGGCAGCCATCATGGCCATACATCCGATAAAAAATGTAAATGCTACATAGTTGTCTGTAGCAATTGGTTTAATTTCGAGCAATGTGTTAAACATGTTCATTTTGTTTTAAATTTTTAAGTGATTGTTGTGGGTGTAAAATTGCAAGCTTATGATGTTGGTCATGAACTTTTCTAAAGTTAAACAGATTGGTTGAATTTATGTTTAAAATCTTAAAAAAATTTAAAATTGTGTTAGGTAGTCTTAATAACATATAGTTGATATAGTAAAATTTATTAAAATTGTTTAACTTTAATTCGATAATAAGATAAATAATGAAACAGAATAGGCTACTTTTTAGAAAGAATTTTTAAAATTTAAAACTCCTTTTTTTACAAAACTAGATACGTTTCTAATTTTATTTTTACAACATTTACGACCGCCCACTGTTATACGAAGCAAATATGTTATTCTTTATGAAACATTTTTCACTTTCGATTATACAATCCTGGGAGCGACTATACAGAGCAAATTTTATCAATAGCCTCACTGGTTATAAAAGTGTAACGTTAATAGGAAGCATCAATAAAACCGATCAGCCAAACCTAGCTATTTTTAGCAATATTGTAAACATTGGAGCCGACCCTGCCTTAATTGGTTTTATCAACAGACCCAAAGCCGCTGCACCGCATACCATTCAAAATATTGAAGAAAGGGGTTGCTATAGTATGAATCATGTTCATCATGTGCTCATAGAAAAAGCGCATCAAACCAGTGCCAAATATGAAGCTGATAAAAACGAATTTGATGCAACAGGATTAACGATAGAATACAAGCATCACATTGAAGCCCCTTTCGTACTCGAAAGCCAAATACAATATTGTATGCAATTAGAAGAAATTGTTCCAATCAAACAAAACGGCACTTTTCTGGTCATTGGATCTATTAAAGATGTGTTTATCAAAAATGAAAATATTATTCAAAAAGATGGATTCCTATCTGTAGAGCAAGCAGGTAGTGTTTGCAGTGTAGGTATAGATGCCTATTACGAATGCAGTTTAATCAACCGCTTTGCATACGCTAAACCTTATGAACCGACCAAAATTTTATGAGTCAACCATCTGTTTTTTTATCGGCCCGCTGGGAAAACTTGGTCATGATTAATTATGAAGTAGACCCCGCCATTTTAATTCCCCATTTACCGCCTTTCACAGAATTGGATTTGTTTGAAGGAAAAGCTTTGGTTAGTGTAGTAGGTTTTATGTTTCGGCAAACGAAAGTGATGGGTATTTCGTGGCCTTTACATAGCACATTTGAAGAAGTAAACCTTCGATATTATATAAAACACTTTGATGGAAATCAATGGAAAAGAGGTGTTGGTTTTATTTCAGAAATTGTTCCAAAGCCGATGATCAGCATCATAGCAAATATGCTGTACAATGAACATTACAGTACCGCTAGGATGAAACACAAAATCACCAGCACCGAAAAGGAGATAACCGTTTGTTACGACTGGAAAAAACTATCAACGGGTTGGAATCGAATGAAGCTGACGGCTGAAAAAAATACCCTCCCTTTAGAACCTGGCACCGAGGCTTGGTTTATTCTTGAACATTATTGGGGCTATAACAAACTCAACAACAGAACTACCATTGAATATGCGGTAGAACACCCTACCTGGCAAATACACCCTGTAAAAACTTTTGAACTGAACGCCGATATCACTAAATTATATGGTCGTCAGTTTTCGCCTTTTATTAACAACATCACACCCCATTCGGTTTTTCTAGCAAAAGGCTCAGCAGTCGTTGTGAGGAAGCCCATTAAGATTAAAGCAAAAAATACATAGGAGTAGTTGTTGATACTATTTATTGGCTTTGTAAGTACAGCAAACCAATATACCATTTAGCAGAAAAAATAGATCATTAGTTCATCCGTATTTAAAATAAACATATTGCACATAACTTGTATACAACCGCTAAATTGGGTTATAAAAATTGGCAAAAATACCCTATATTTGCAACGATCATTTGAGTTGCTCTCTTGTAAGTATATAATCTTTTCTACACTTCACTCATTATTATTACACCAGCCCCGCTCAAGTATTTCTCATATTAATACTTCAACGTTATGAACATTTATGTTTCAAATCTGGGCTTTTCGGTTCAGGATGCAGATTTACAAGAATTATTTTCTGGTTACGGCACGGTTACATCAGCAAAAGTTATTACAGACAGAATGACCAATCAAAGCAGGGGTTTTGCATTTGTGGAAATGCCCAACGATTCCGAAGCCACTGCCGCCATTGAGGCATTGAATGGCAGCGACAAAGACGGTAGATCAATGAATGTAGCAGAAGCCCGTCCCAAAACAGACAGACCAGCCTCTAATCGCTGGTAATTAATCTTTACCTGAACGAAAGCTCTATTTAAACCATCAAAACTTTACAACATGACCAACGAATTGATTCAAAAATTTGTAGAACTCAAATCTCAAAAAAGTATACCGGTAAACATCCATTTTAAGCAAAGAAGTACTTTAAAAGGAGTATTTATCCGCACAAATGATTACGATGAATTGAGAATGAAAAATTTCTGGCGCATTGTACCCGCAACCAGAGCGGCAGAATGGGAAAAAACAAAGGATGGCAATCTTGCACGTATTTACAATGGTGCAGAGTTTGTTAGACTAACAGAATCTAATTGATATAGGGCTTCGGCCCTTTTTTCTATTTAAATAAACCATAACAATTGCCATGTTTACACAAACTTGGAAGAAATATCTTCCTGTTATCACTTTGTTGCTCAAAAAAACGAACGGCGAACAACAAATGCTTGCTATGAATCACACCGATTTTGAAAGAGCAGCCGGCGGAAGAAAAATAAAGTTTAGTTTTTCTGATCTTGAACTCAACAAAGGCCGCATCAACTCATTAACCAAACATGCTCCCTTGGCCAAAGAACTGGCAACAGTGATGCAGGAAGATAACAATGCCAGTAAATTACTAACTGCTGGGCACTATACCTTTTCTATGAACAATGATTTTAAATTACTGATCAATCATAAAATCGTTGAAATAATTATAGAAATGGAAGCTCCATCAGAGGATGTAATTATTGCAGAATAAAATAATTTCATAGATGCCAAAGGCAACCTACAAAAGCAGGTGTACAAAATGGTATGCCTGCTTTTATATTTTTAACTATAATACAATTGTGCTAATAAATTAGATTCTAACTTTGCACAGGTATTAGTTCTCTTAAAAAACAGAACAAAAATAATTTATACCCGATAAGTAATATTTTCGTGCTGCAACATCGTTCCAAAACAAGGTATATTTAATTAGAGCAATGTCACAAATAAGGAAAAGAAGCATTAAGGCAATTATATGGATCTATACAGGATTTGTGCTAGGCGCTGTAAATACCTATTTCTTAACACATAAAAACTGGTTTCAACCAGATGAATACGGTCTCACACAAAGTTTAATACAGGTTGGGTTATTGGTAGCTGCTTTTTCAACATTAGGTGTATCAAGTTATCTCTATAAATTTTTTCCTTATTACGAAGACAATCTTCCCAACAAGAACAATGACATTTTATCTATTGCACTACTGGTATCTGTAGCAGGATTTATACTTACCTGCATTGGTGTATTTTTTCTAGAGCCCTTGATATTACAAAAGTTTAGCAGAAACTCTGCACAGTTGGTTGAATACTTTTATTGGACCCTCCCCTTTGGTTTTTTTATTATGCTGTTTGTAGTATTAGAATCATATTCATATGGTTTTCACAAGGGATTGATTGCCAGTGTACTGAAGGAAACTGTACTACGATTTTATTCTATGATCATTATCCTCTTAAAAGTATTTAACGTTATTAGTTTTCACAGTTTTATAATTTTGTTTTGTTGCCAGTATGCCATTATTACTACTATACTTGCAGTATACCTTCATCGCGAAGGAAAGTTATGGATCAGTTTTAAAGTGAGCAAGGTCACACAAAAATTTAGAAAAAAAATACTGGCTATTCTCTTACTCACCTACATGGTTACCATAGTAGGAACACTTAGAGTTAGTATTGATGCATTGGTACTAGCTGCAAGAATAAATTTGGATGCCGTGGGTATATTTGGCTTTGCAGCCTATATGGTTGCATTAATGCACGCTCCGTTTAGAAGTATGTTGGCCATTACTATCCCCATTTTATCGAGGGCATGGAAGGAAAAAAATCACAAAGAAATAAGCCGTATCTATAGTAGATCTTCTATAAACCTGCTTTGTTTTTCGTTATTGGTATTTTTTTGTATTTGGCTCAATTATGAACAAGCCATCCGTTTTTTTAATATCAACCCCGAATATTTAGGAGCGAAATGGGTATTTTTTTTATTGGGTGTAACTGCCATTATCGAAACTGGAACAGGCGTAAATGCCCAAATTATCGGAACCTCCACTTACTGGCGCTTTGAACTTTGGACCAGCCTCCTGCTCACCGCTTTGATTATACCGTTGAGTTATTATTTAACGGTTGAGTACGGACTAATAGGACCTGCAGTAGCAAATTTGATATCTTTTAGCATCTATAATACTATCCGATTTTGGTTTTTATGGAAGAAGTTTAATCTACAACCATTTACGTTTAAAACACTAGAAATTTTAGTTGGGGCTGTAGTGATTTACATGGTAGTCAATTCCCTTTTCGGCAACTTAGAAGGACTTTTAGGTTTGATTTTGAGAACATCCCTTTTTACTGGGGGCATAGTATTATTCATCTACACAAGAAATATATCGCCTGACCTAAAGCCAGTATTGAATAATTTATTATTCAAAATATTACCAACACCAAAAGAATAGCCACATAAATATATTTCGCAGAAAGGCTAAAGAAAGCATCTTTGATTTAAAAATATTAATAGTCGAAAACTTTTTACTATTGAACTCTTTACGAAAATTTTTGTAGAGATTAAATATAAATATTTAAAAGGCTTTGCTAAGATAGTTTCAATAAAAACAACTCAATAGCAGCTCGTTTCCTTTCATCTAACACGTAATCTATATTAGACCGATAATAATATTGCATGTCGTAGGTAGGAAATTCGAGATTGACTACAATCTCATCAATATGCTTAAAACCTTCGGCTGTAGCAAGGTTGAAGGAGGCCTTAAATGCAGCAGGAAGTTGCTTATTAGCAACCCATACGGCGAAAACAAAAGGCAATCCCGTCATTGTTTGCCATGCTTCTGCCAAGTCGAAAATGTAGGTAGAATGCTTGCGCTGCAGCAATGCTCTATCGCCAATCACCAATCCAGCAGTAGTTCCTTTGATGTTTTGTTCATAACCAAAATTGGCTTCTATCAATCGTGGTTGGATCTTCCAATATTCTTTCAATAATATTTTTAATAGGGCAACAGATGTTCTGCTTTGATAATCGAGCAATATTTCTTCTACTTCATCAATGGGCACTTCGCTAAACAAACAAACGCTGGCAACAGCTTCACTGGCGCCAATACAGTAATCAGAAATAATTTGATATCCACTTAATTTGCCCAATTCAGTAACAGGTATCAATCCAATGTCAATCTCGTCCGACAACAACATATTGGCTACCCTTGCCGGATAATCAAATAGCAATTCCACTTGATCTTCCATCATCCCATGTTCAAAGCCATACACCAGTGGTTTGGTGTTTAAATAACTCACCGCCCCAACCCTTATTTTTCTTTCCAACGACTTTCATTTAATTTTGTGCAAATTTACTTTAATCTCAACTATAAATATGCAACTATCTCCACTTTTGGCCGTATCACCCATCGATGGTAGATACCACAATATCACTGAGTCATTATCTGCCTTTTTTTCTGAATATGCACTCATAAAATATAGGGTCAAAGTAGAGGTAGAATATTTTATTTTGTTAGGAGAAAAGAAGTTTTTTAAAAACAACGTAAAACTCAACCAGCAGCTTCGGAAAATGGTAGAAAACTTTTCTATTGATGATGCCGAAGTTATCAAAAAAACAGAAGTAGTCACTAACCACGATGTAAAAGCTGTAGAATATTTTGTAAAACTAAAACTAGATGAACTAGGTGCTGGAGCAAGTAAAGAATGGGTTCATTTCGGACTTACATCTCAAGACATCAACAACACGGCCGTTCCAATGTTGTGGAAAGATGCCATCGAAAACCAATACTTACCTGATATCATCAACTTACAACAGCAGTTGTTCAAATTTGCTCAACAGTGGAAACACATACCCATGCTGGCTCGAACGCATGGCCAACCTGCCTCTCCTACCCGCCTTGGTAAAGAATTGCTTGTATTTGTAGAAAGATTGGAAAATCAAATTCAACTTTTCAGTTACATCCCTTTCAGCGCAAAGTTTGGTGGTGCCACCGGAAATTTTAATGCACATCACGTTGCATACCCCAAATACAACTGGATAAAATTTGCCGACGAATTTGTAGAAACTAAGTTGAGATTGCAACGCCAACAATACACCACACAAATTGAGCATTACGATACGTTGGCTGCACATTTTGACGCCATTAAAAGAATCAATAATATTCTGATCGACCTAAGTCGAGATATTTGGTCATATATCAGTATGGATTATTTTAAACAACAAACAAAAAAAGGCGAAGTAGGTAGCAGCGCTATGCCACACAAAGTAAATCCGATAGACTTTGAAAATGCAGAGGGCAACCTGGGGATAGCCAATGCTATACTGGAGCATTTAGCAAGCAAATTGCCCATATCGAGGTTACAAAGAGACCTAACAGACAGTACTGTACTTAGAAATATTGGCGTGCCCATTGCACACATACAAATTGCCACCAAAGCACTACAAAAAGGATTGAGTAAGTTAATTTTAAACGAAAGAAAAATTGCCGCAGACTTAGAGCAAAACTGGGCCGTTTTAGCAGAAGCTATTCAAACCGTTTTAAGAAGAGAACATTATCCTATGCCTTATGAAGCATTAAAAGAGCTAACCAGAGGCAAGGCTGCTATTGATAAAAAAGCAATTCACCGCTTTATTAGTTCGCTCAAGATTAGTGCAGCATTAAAAAAAGAGTTGAAACAAATCACCCCTTCTAATTATACAGGAATGTAAATTTGGTATTCAACCAGAAAGTTCAATCTACAATTATTTATGTATCTCACTGGTAAAGTGAAACTCAATTTCCGGGTTGTTGCTAATTTCGGTATTCAGGAACCATTCGCTTTGTGCTAGGTACACTAGGTGCCCATCCTTGTCTTCGGCGATATTGGCTTGTTTATAACGAGTAAAGTCTTCCAACTTTTTGGCATCTTTACTAGTGATCCAACAAGCTTTGTAAAAAGGTAGGCTGTTCATCTGCACAGAGGCTCCATATTCTTGTAACAACCTGTATTGAATCACTTCAAACTGAAGTTCTCCCACACACCCAATAATTTTTTTATTACCCCCGAACTGGGTAAATAATTGAGCTACTCCTTCATCGGTTAGTTGTAAAAGACCTTTCTCGAGCTGTTTTGTTTTCATAGGGTCTTTGTTCACCACTTCTTTAAAAATTTCTGGCGAAAAACTAGGTATGCCCGTAAAGAAAAACTGTTCCCCTTCGGTGAGGGTATCACCAATTTTAAAATTTCCTGTATCGAATAAACCGATTACATCGCCCGGATAAGCCTCTTCTATCACATCTTTTTGACGAGCCAAAAAACTATACGGATTATTGAAACGGACGTCTTTTTCTAATCGCACATGTTTATAATAAGTGTTGCGCGAAAACCTACCACTGCACACCCTTAAAAAAGCAATTCGATCACGGTGTTTAGGATCCAGGTTGGCATGAATTTTAAAAATAAATCCACTAAATTTTTTTTCTTCCGGAAAAATATCTCGCAAAGTCGTATGTCGTGGCCTAGGTCTGGGTGCAATCCTGATAAAAGTATCCAACATTTCTTTTACACCAAAGTTATTGACGGCACTACCAAAAAAAACAGGAGCAATTTGTCCACTTAAGTAATCAGCTTCATTAAGTTCGCCGTACACACCGTCTATCAGCTCCACATCTTCTCTTAGAGTAGCGGCATCTTTTTCACCAATTTTTGCATCTAAAATAGGATCATTCAAATTGCTGATATTCACTACATCTTCATCATTTGCTTTTGTACCTGCTGTAAAAAGCACCAAACTTTTAGCATGTAAATCATATACGCCTTTGAATTCTTTTCCGCTGTTGATAGGAACTGTCATTGGGTGCAATTGAATGTGTAGTTCTTTTTCAATTTCTTCTAACAAATCGAATCTATTTTTTCCATCCCGATCCATTTTATTAATAAAAACAATCACAGGTGTTTTTCGCATAGCGATAACTTCCATTAGTTTTCTAGTTTGATCTTCTACCCCATTTACGCTATCAATCACTAACACAACGCTATCAACGGCTGTTAAAGTTCGGTACGTATCTTCAGCAAAATCTTTATGTCCTGGGGTATCTAAAAGATTAATAAGGTGACCACCATATTCGAAAGTCATTACACTAGTGGCCACACTAATACCTCGTTGGCGTTCAATTTCCATGAAATCGCTGGTTGCGTGTTTTTTAATTTTATTGCTTTTAACGGCACCAGCAGTTTGAATGGCTCCTCCAAACAATAAAAACTTTTCTGTCAAGGTGGTTTTACCCGCATCTGGGTGAGAGATGATGGCAAAGGTTTTGCGCCTATTTATTTCTTCTGTATAACTCATAAAGTGCGCAAAGATAGTTGATGCAAAGCAAGCTTCAAAGTTACAACAATGCTATTCAGATCAAAACTAACTACGATGTACAACCGTTCAACATACAATGATTCCAAATTTCCAATATTCAACTTAACTTTGAAGCATGGCAAAAATGCTTAAGATATTTAGTAGCTCTCTACGTTTAACATTACAAGAATTAAACGAAAATAAAATGCGAACCAGCCTCAGTTTGATTGGGGTTGCATTTGGTATATTTTGTATCATAGGAGTGTTAGCGGCTGTAAACAGCTTGGAACGCAATATTCAAAGTGAGGTAAAAAGTTTGGGAAGCAATACCATTTATATTGATAAATGGGATTACAGCGGTGGTCCCGATCAGCCTTTTTGGAAATTCAGATCCAGGCCTGTGATGAAGTTTGAAGAAGCGGCTATGATTAAAGAAAGATCGGTATTGCTAGACGATATATCTTTTTTAATGCAAACCAGCGCTAGCATTTCTCATAAAGATGATTTGATTACTTCCTCTGGTGTATATGGTATTGTAGAAGCTCAAATGTTGATTCAGCCGATTCAATTTGCAGAAGGCCGTTTTTTTTCGCAGGTAGAATTTACTAATGGAAGTAATGTGTGTTTGTTAGGAAATTCCAACGCCGAAAATCTTTTTGGTAGTGTTGCCAGAGCTGTTGGTAAACAAATAGAAGTAAGGGGTAAAAAAGTTACCGTTGTAGGCGTCAT
>JBBEBH010000037.1:0-21604 GCA_040882445.1 Ferruginibacter sp.
AGCAGTTGTAGAAACTGCTCACGATGATTTCGACTGGAGTAGAGACAAGCGCAATGTATCTGCTTACTCTAAAGAAGAAAAAGAAAAGTATGATTCAGTGTACGACAACACTTTCAAACAAATCAATGATGGTGAAATGATTCAAGCTACTATTGAATCATTGACCAAAACGGATGCGGTGGTAAACATTGGCTTCAAATCTGATGGCCTAATCTCTTTGAATGAATTCAGAGATATTCCAGGTGGCATCAAAGTGGGAGATCTTATAGAAGTAATGGTAGTAGAAAAAGAAGACAGAGACGGTAACCTGCACTTAAGCCGCAAATCTGCAAGAATCACCAGAGCATGGGAAAGAATTGTAGAAGTAAACAAAACTGGCGAAATTGTTACTGGTTTGGTAACCAGCAAAACAAAAGGTGGTTTGATCGTAGATGTATTTGGTATGGAAACTTTCTTACCAGGATCTCAGATTGATGTGAAACCAGTGACTGATTACGATCAGTTTGTTGGAAAAACAATGGAATTTAAAGTGGTGAAAATTAACGAAGCCATCAAAAATGCTGTTGTATCTCACAAAGCACTTATTGAAAGCGATATCGAAGCTCAACGAGCTGAAATCATCGGTAAACTAGAAAAAGGTCAAGTACTAGAAGGAACAATCAAAAACATTACAGACTTCGGAGCATTCTTGGATCTGGGTGGATTAGACGGTTTACTTTACATCACAGATATTTCTTGGGGTCGTATAAACCATCCTTCAGAAGTATTGAAGATGGATCAGAAATTGAATGTTGTAGTATTAGACTTTGATGATGATAAGAAACGTATCAGTCTTGGCTTGAAACAATTAACAGCGCATCCATGGGATACCTTGGCTGAAACCCTAAAAGAAGGTGAAGTTGTAAAAGGAAAAGTAGTAAACATAGAAGATTACGGTGCTTTCCTTGAAATTATGCCAGGTGTAGAAGGTTTGGTACACGTAAGTGAAATTACATGGGCCAACACTCCTATCAACGCAAAAGAGTTCTTTAAACTGAGCGATGAGTACGAAGCAAAAGTAGTTACACTTGATAAAGAAACGCGCAAGATGAGTCTTTCTATCAAGCAATTAACAGAAGATCCATGGAGCACCATCGAAAACCAATTTCCAGAAAACAGCAAGCATACGGGTACTGTTAAGAACATCACTCCTTATGGTGTGTTTATAGAATTAGCAACCGGTATTGGCGGTATGATTCACATTAGCGATCTAAGCTGGTTGAAGCGTTTTAATAACCCGAACGAATACACGAAAGTGGGTAACGAAATTGAAGTAATAATCCTCAGTATCGACAAAGAAGGACGCAAGCTACAATTGGGTCACAAACAAATTGAAGAAGATCCATGGAACAGCCTTGAAGATACTTTCGCAATAGGTTCTACTCACCAAGGAACTGTGGTGAAGAAAGATGACAAAGGCGCTGTAATTCAATTGCCATACGGATTAGAAGGATTTGCACCAGCTCGTCACTTGGCAAAAGAAGATGGAAAAACTATTGTAGCAGACGAAATTGCCAGCTTTATGGTAATAGAGTTTGACCGTAGCGACAAACGCATCGTTCTTAGCCATACCCGCATGTGGGAGCAGGAGAAAGAAGAAGAAAAACAAGTTCAGATAAAAGAGAAAAAAGCGGATCACGAAACAACCAAAAAAGCTGTGAAAACCATTCAGAGCAAAGTAGAGAAATCTACACTGGGTGACTTGAGCGCATTGGTAAATCTGAAAGCTAAATTAGACAGCGACGAAGCTGCTGAAGCCAAAGGAGAATAAAACTAAGTTCTTTCTAACATGTAAAACTCCCGTTGAACAAACGGGAGTTTTTTATAAAAATTTGAGTTTAAGGCTCAATCGAACACTAATTCGTTGAGATACATTTTAGTCATTTCATGAAAATGATTCTGAAAGGTATGCAAAGAAATGTTTTGCAAAATATGGCGTTTCTCATCGCGGTACCATATCTCTAAATGAGAAAAATTATCGGCTTTAGGAACAATCATTCTAAAAGCACCTTTTGAATACTTGGCAGACCCGTTTGCCTGTATTTCTTTGTGAAACTTGAGAAGTGTTAACGCTTCATCATTCAATTCTAATGGACTTATTTGATCAGTTTCGTACCAAAACTCTTGAATGCCATTGTCTACACATACCTGCTTTTCGTTTTTATTTAAACGAGTAACTTCTCCCCTACGCATATCTCCTTCGTTGCTGGTCATTACATAATCACCAACTTTTAATTCTTGAAATTTAATCATGGTAGAATTGTTTTAAAGTGTAGAGTAATATAAGCTTTTTTAATGAAAAAGAAAAGACATCACGTTTATTGAACGAATAATAATAAAGTTTTAAAAAAAATCAACCTGTGGTAGATACTTCCGCACATAAAAATCAACCATGTTTTACTCAGGTATTAAGTTATGATTATTAGAATCACTCCGCCCAACTCATCACGTAGCCATGATTTTCTATTTCGATTCCAGTTTTAGTGGGTAGTAAAGGCCGAAACGTATCTACCATTACCGCCAACTCCTGTGTTTCTTTTTTGCCAATGCTTTTTTCTACAGCACCAGGGTGTGGCCCATGTGGAATACCTGCTGGGTGTAGGGTTAACATGCCTCTGGTAACATGTTTGCGACTCATAAAATCACCATCTACATAATACAACAATTCATCACTATCTATATTACTATGGTTGTAAGGCGCAGGTATGGCCTGCGGATGATAATCGTATAGCCTTGGTACAAATGAGCATAACACAAACGCATCTGTTTCAAATGTTTGATGAACGGGCGGTGGCTGGTGTACTCTGCCGGTAATAGGCTCAAAATCGTGAATAGAAAAAATATAAGGATAACAACACCCATCCCAACCTATTACATCAAAGGGATGAGTACCGTAATGTATGCCGTATAGCCAGCCTTTCTTTTTGGTTTGAATCACAAAATCGCCTGCAGCATCTATCGTTTCCAAATGTTCTGGTACTCTAATATCACGCTCACAGAACGGAGCATGTTCCATCAACTGGCCATACTTGCTCATATATTTTTTGGGATATCTAACGGGATGAAAAGATTCTACAATCAACAGTCGATTGTTTTCATCATTAAAATGAATTTGGTAAATGGTGCCACGGGGCAATACTATGTAATCGCCATAACTAAATTTTAGTTGACCATAACAGGTTTTTACTATCCCACTTCCCTCGTGCACAAAAATAATTTCGTCAGCATCGGCATTTTTAAAAAAATAATCCGTCATACTTTGGGTGGGTGCAGCCAGCACGATATGACAATCGCTGTTTACCAAAATGGGTTTCCGGCTGTGTAAATAATCGGCTTCCGATTTTACCTTAAACCCTTCGAAGCTGCGGTGCTTCAACATTTTTTCTTCTGCAATCTCAGGCATTATATTTACTGGCTCATCGCAATGTACAATCAGTGTAGGCGCATGAGTATGGTATAAAATAGAATAATCGTTAGAAAAACCTTCGGTAGAAAATAGTTGTTCAGCATACAATGAACCATCTGGTTTTCTAAATTGTGTATGTCTTTTATGAGGAATGGTTCCTGCTTTATGATAATGTGCCATGGCAATTGTTTAAAATTTAAAAATTGGAAACTTAACTTGATATGTTTTTTGGTGCTAATTTACACAACAGTACCTTTACTACAAACAGCCAAGCTTTTAAATACTATTCAATCATTGAACAATCAATAGCCTTTTGCCATCGCTAACATCAGAAAATAATATTTCCACTTGCGCTTGTCGATATCGTAAGTAAAGTTGCGGTGAAATGGCACAGTTAATTATTTTATTTGTTGAGATGTAATTGAATTTTTGATAATAACTTCCTTCAAATTTACAGTTTAAAAACGATATGTTTTGACAAGAATAGGCATCATTTCTGATACACATGGCTTTTTAGATGAAACCATTTTTACCCATTTTGCCCATTGCGACGAAATTTGGCATGCCGGCGACTTTGGCTCCATGAAATTAATTGAACAACTGCATGCATTTAAACCTTTGAAAGGCGTGTACGGCAATATCGATGATGCTGCAATTAGACATCAGTTTCCGGAAGATCTTTTTTTTACTTGTGAAGAGGTTAATGTTTTTATTAGGCATATTGCTGGTTACCCGGGGAGATATGCACCCGGCGTGAAAAATAAAATCAAAAATGCTTCAGCCAATCTTTTCATCAGTGGACATTCACACATTTTAAAAGTGATGTATGACGACCAGCTGAACTGTTTGCACATTAACCCAGGAGCCGCTGGCAATGAGGGCTGGCACAAAATGAAAACCCTTGTTCGGTTGGTGATAGACGGCAACAATATGAAAGATTGTGAAATCATAGAGCTTGGGATGCGGGGCAAAATAACACAATAAAAAACGGCCGTTTCTAATAAAGAAACAGCCGTTAAAAATAATTTTTTTTAATTACATACCAGTAAACCACTAACGCCCAAAACCTTCTCTAAAAGGCCAAGGAACGTCTGCTAAAATAAGTAGAAGCGCAATTAAATAAAGCCAGGTAGCAGCTGAGTAAATGTATTTTCTGCCGGCTTAGATTATCCCACCCTCGATGCTTCTGGGGGTTGCCGGCGCTTGGCTTTCACTACTCATAAATTAGTTGCTTGATAATAACTCCATCAACCTGTAATTGATATAGTAAGTTGTTCGGCCAATTTTTTGAGGTTTTACAATATCGGCATCGGTTAGTTTCTTGAACCAGGTAGATGCGGTTTGCCTATGGGCTATTCCTCTTTTTTGCAGCAATTCAATTTTCAGGTACGGCAATGTAAACATCAACTGTAGTAATTCGTAACTGAATGAAGAGCCCAGTACTTCTTTCATTTGTTTTTCATATACTTCTTTTAATAAGAGCATTGCCCTTATTTTTTTAGTGGTAAGCTGGGCTGTTTCAATGAACGCTGTAAGTATATACATGATCCAGTTATGCCAGTTATCATTTTCTGTAACCCCTCTCAGCAACTGGTAATATTCTGTTTTATATTTTACAATATAAGAACTGAGATATAGTACCGGCTGTGATAATAACTCCTGTTGCACCAGGTACAATGCATTTATAATTCTTCCTGTTCTTCCATTGCCATCTGAAAAAGGATGTATGGCTTCAAACTGATAATGTATCAACGCCATTTTTACCAGCGGATCTAAGGCTGATAATCCAGGGTCATTGATGAACTGCTCCAATTCTGTTAGCTTGTCTCTCAACACATCTTCGCAGCATGGTGGAGTATATATTACTTCTCCATTTATTGCATTCTTTAATACGGTGCCGGGTGTATTTCTTATACCTGATTTATTTTGCTTAATGGTTTGAACTATTTCAACTATTGTGTTTGTGAGCAACAAGTTCTTTTGAGTTTTCATTTTGCTAAGGCCTACGTATAAAGCTTCCCTGTAACTCAATACCTCTCTTGCTGCATCATTTGTAGTTCCATCTTCTGTTGCAGCTTTATACAATTCATCCTGTGTGGTCACAATATTTTCTATAGCGGAGCTATCCTTACTTTCTTGAAGAACAATTGTATTAATTAGCACTTGTGGGTCGGGCAAGGAAGCACAAAGACCGTTCAACTCACCCAAATACCGTGCAGCCTTTGCTAAATGTCGCAATATTTCAGGCGATTCGGTGAAACCGGCTGGCGGCAGGTTAGGCAAATCATTAAAAGCTGTGTTTTTATTGTAAGCCATTATGTTGAATTTTGTAAATAATTTCCACTTTAGCCTTTATGAATGACAGGCTATTCGACATAAATTTTTATTGATGGTGAAATTATGCTAATTTTTCAACATAAATTAAATTATGTGTTGAAATAAATATCATAATTGAGCAACAAAGTGAAAAATTAGGTTGATTTTGATATAGTACATAAATGGGAGGAACATTTGCACTACTTTGGCTATAGTATTTTTTTAACGTCAGGTATAATTGCTTTCTTTGGAACTTTAGATAACTGCCTACCGAATATAGAAGCTGCGGCTCCACTGATAGTATGGTTAAGTATTATACACCACATTATCGGGGCTGCAGTGCCGTTTCTAATAAAGAAACAGCGGTTAAAAATAATTTTTTTAATTACATACCAGGAAACCATGGGCGACCAATACCTTCTCTGAAAGGCCAAGGAACACCTGCTAATATCAATACAAGCGCAATCAAGTACAACCATACAGCAGCTGAGTAGACGCCTTTTTTTGCCTTCCCTCTTGCGATGGTGATGAGTATGATAGCAATAATCATGGTAGTAATGTGTTCTACTGCCCAGAATCGCATAGTAGCATCTTTCATCACAGATGCAAAACCATGTTGTTGAATGAGGTTGTAGCCCGGCCCTTTTGAAAAATATTGGTATAACCCAATTAACAAGGTAGTGTGTGCTGCAATCAACAAAAACAAACTGGTATTCTTTAATCCTTTGTTTTTACTGAAAGCCTGAAACAAGGCTAGTAATAATAAAATTAAAATGACCCAGCGCAATAGATTGTGTAGATGCAATAAACCTGTTTCCATGATGTATTATTTGTTTGTACCAAAACTACTAAACCAAAGGCAGTAATTGGTACATTACGGAAGAAAGTTTTAGCGTTCATCATTTAGATACCAGCTTACTTATTTACCACCCACCCAATCTGCAATAAAAATATTGGTATCGCGAGTTCCTTTGTTATTTCGGTTGCTAGAGAACACTATTTTTTTACCATTCGGACTAAACATAGGAAATGCATCAAAGCCTTTGTCGCGTGAAATTTTTTCCATCCCAGATCCATCTGCATTTAAAAGGTACATGTTAAAAGGAAACCCTCTTTGGTATTCATGATTACTACAAAAAATAATTTTACCTTCGGGTGTAAAATTCGGAGCCCAGTTGGCCTGACCTAAGTTGGTTATTTGTTTTGCATCAGAACCATCCACATTAGCCGTCCAAACTTCCATGTTAGTAGGTGCTACCAGATTTTCTGCTAATAAATCTTTGTATTCTTTTATTTCAGCTGCTGTTCGTGGTCGAGAAGCACGCCAAATGATTTTAGTTCCATCTGCGTTAAACCAAGCTCCACCATCATATCCGAGCTCATGGGTAATTCTTTTCACATTTTTCCCATTAAGATTCATGGTATATAATTCAAGATCCCCATCTCGCATAGATGTAAATACCATTTTATTCCCTTTTGGAGAAATGGTGGCTTCGGCATCATACCCTTTGGTATGGGTTAGTTGCTCTATTATTTTGCCGCTGGTATCCGCTTTAAAAATATCGAAGCTTTCATAAATTGGCCAAATGTATTTATTGCCATATTTGGCTCTATCTGGCACCGGAGGACACTCTACATTACCTAAATGAGTAGAACCATATACTACGTGTTTCCCATCCGGATAAAAATAAGCACAGGTAGTTCTGCCCGTTCCAGTGCTCACGAGCTTTGGTATAAATGCCTCATCTGCTTTCTCTGGTATTTTGCCCATCCAAATTTGATCACACTGAATACCATTTTTTATATCGGCACGTTGGTAGATCAGGTACTTCCCATCAAAACTAAAGTAAGCTTCTGCATTGTCGCCGCCAAAGGTTAGTTGGCGCACATTGGTGAAATGATCTTCATTAACAAAATGAATGGTGTCATTAAATGCAATAGCTTTTACGGGTGTGGTTTTTGTTATTGAATCATTTAAAAAACTGAACAAAGCAGCAATGGGTAAGAAAAAAAACAATTTCATATACAATATAATTTGATGAGCTATACCAAAATGGTAAGTTTTAATAATTTTGCAAAGTTAGCTTTAGTTGATTTTTTAACTGTAATAAGATTGTCATTCATTTGCATATTGCTACTTTTGTGACATCAATCGTATGAAAAAAATAATATATCTGCCTTTATTTTTGCTAGTTGCCTGCCGACCTAATGAAAAGGCGGCAGAAATGAACCCTATAAAAACACCCGATCAACTGATGACGGATGCCATTAGAACGTATCCAGATTCTTTGTTACTCAAAGAAAACTTGGCGCAATACTATCGGGAAAACAACAAATACGACTTAGCCATTTCAGTAGTGAACGATGTGCTGGTAAAAGATAGCGGCAATGCTAGGTTTTGGGATATCAAAGGCACCTTGCAGATAGAAAATGGAGATACTGCAGCGGCTGTGCGGTCGTTTGAAAAATCAATTGACTTTAATCCATTACCTGAAGTGGTGATATCACTGGGCGTACTTTATGCTCAAACCCGCAACCCGCTTGCTCTTGGCATTGCCGATGGATTGATGCAAGCCAGTAAAGCTGCTGCCGAAAAAGAAGCCCTTTTTATCAAAGGATTGTACTTCAGCTACACCGGTGATAAAAGTAAAGCAGTCGTACTTTTTAATCAATGTATTGCCTTGAATTATACTTTTATGGAGGCACACCGCGAAAAAGAAGTGGCATTGTATGAAGCAGGAAAATATGAAGAAGCCTATAAAGCACTTGACAAAGCAGTGACGATTCAAAATAATTTTGACGAAGGATATTTTTTTATGGGGCGTTGCTTAGAGAAGCTCAATAAACCCGTAGAAGCTATCCAAATGTATGAACGTGCTTTGTTATACGATCCAAACTATTTAGAAGCTAAAAATGCCTTGGCTAAATTAGGCGTAAAACAATAACTAATTATTTCAATCCATTAAATAAACCAACATGGCAATCATTGCACCTTCATTACTGGCAGCCAACTTCCTCCACCTTCAAAGTGATTGCGACATGCTGAATCGCAGTGAAGCCGAATGGTTTCACCTCGACGTAATGGATGGAAGATTTGTGCCCAATATCAGCTATGGCCCCATGATCATTGAGTTTATCAGAAAAACTACCCAAAAAAATATGGATGTTCATCTGATGATTGAACAACCAGAACAATACGCCGAAGCTTTTAAAAAAGCCGGTGCCGATATGCTCACAGTTCACATAGAAGCTTGCCATCACTTGCATAGAAATATTCAACAAATAAAAGCCTTGGGTATGAAAGCCGGAGTTGCCATCAACCCCCACACACCAGTAACTTCTTTGCAAGATATTTTACATGATGTAAACTTGGTTTGTGTAATGAGTGTGAACCCGGGGTTCGGCGGCCAATCTTTTATTTTGCATACGCTTCAAAAAATAAAATCATTGAAGCAGATGATCACTGAAAAAAAACTAGATATTTTAATAGAAGTTGATGGAGGAGTGACTCTTGAAAACGCCGCATCTATTGTAGAAGCAGGAGCCGATGTGCTGGTTGCAGGAAACACAGTTTTTAAAGCTGCAGATCCTGAAGCAATGATTAAAGCTTTGAAAGCTATTAAATAATTATTGAACCTTACTAACTGTCTTTATAAAAACTGGTCGCAAAAAGCTTGCAATCATAAAATAATTATCTTCAACTCATGAGATATTGCGGCACGCTCCTTTTCTGTTTATGGTTGGTTACAGGCTTTTCACAAAGCAAAAAGGCCACAGTAAATGGCTTCATTGTAGATGAAAACGACCTGCCTCTACCCAACATCTCTGTTGTGATGCTGGGTAAAAATATTGGAATAGTGAGTTCTGACAGTGGACGTTTTAGTGTAAAAGTTCCCGCCCAAAAAGCTTTCGCACTGGTATTTAGCGCTACGGGTTATATCAGTCAGCAAAAAAATTTTTACCTCAGTGCAGATGAAATTGAAAATATAACCATCCGCCTTTTGCTGAAAGGTGCCACATTAGAAGAAGTGATCATTACCGACGATAAAAACAGAACCGAGCCAGGATTGATAAAAATAAATCCAAAAAATTTGATTTTAATGCCCAGCACTACTGGAGGTGTAGAAGCGATGATCAAAGTACTGGTAGGCAGCAACAATGAACTCAGTTCGCAGTACAATGTACGAGGGGGCAACTACGACGAGAACCTAATATACATCAACGATTTTGAAGTATTTCGTCCCTATTTGGTGAGCAATGGACAACAAGAAGGGCTTAGTTTGATTAACCCAGAACTTGCGAAGAATGTGAATTTTTATACCGGTGGTTTTGCCGCAAAGTATGGAGATAAAATGAGCAGTGTGCTAGACATCCAGTATAAAAAACCAACATCATTTTCGGGAAGTGCATATATGAGTTTGTTAGAGCAGGGACTTCAACTAGAAGGTGCTGCAAAAAAAGGTGCGGTAACCTGGCAGGCAGCCGTTAGAAATAAAAACAACAGAAATCTTTTAAGTAGCCAACCAACATTAGGAGCTTACATTCCCTCCGCTTCTGATGCACAAGGATATATTACTTATCAGATTCATCAAAAATGGCAACTAGAATTATTAGGTATCTACTCAACCTCATCATTTAATTTTTTTCCAGAATCGGTTAAAAAAACTTCATCTGTTTTCTCGCCATTGTTTACCGCCAACCTTGGCCTAGATATTTATTTTGAAGGCCAGGAAAGAGATCGTTACAACACCAGTTTATTAGGCGCTAGTTTGGTACATTCCCCTAATAAAAATCTTCAATTAAAATGGATGATCAGTCGCTTTAAAAACAAAGAAATAGAAAACTTCGATATAGCAGGTGCTTATATTTTTGGTGATCGTGATTTTGACAATACCAGCAATACTTTCGGAGAAATTGTAAATCCTTTGGGAGCAGGCTATTCGCAGAATTATGCAAGAAACGAGTTAAATATTGAAGTGCTCAATGCATCACACAAAGGTAGTTTCAGCAGGGGCAAACATTTTTTACAATGGGGCAGTAGCATAGAGCAAACCAATATCATTGACCGACTTAAACAGTTTGAATACAGAGATTCTGCAGGCTATTCACTCCCCTACACTCCAACAAACCTTGTTTTATATAGCGCGCAAAACAGCACTGCCGATTTGAGTATTCAAAAACTGAGTGGATATTTACAGGATAACATCAAAATTAGTAAAGGCAATAACTACATTACACTGCAAGGAGGAATTAGGTATAACTACAATTCATTGAACAAAGAATTACTGGTGAGTCCAAGGCTACAAGCTAGCTTAAAGCCGGGGTGGAAAAAAGATGTGTTGTTTAAATTTGCCGCAGGGCTGTATCACCAGCCGCCGTTTTACCGAGAGCTCAGAAAATATGATGGCAGTATAAATACCAACATTAAAGCACAACGTAGTACACAAGTGGTGGCAGGCATGGATTATAGTTTCAAAGGGCCTGGCAGCAGGCCTTTCAGACTAACTACAGAAGCTTACTACAAACAAATGACTTCGGTGGTACCTTACGACATAGACAATGTAAAAATTAGGTATCTAGGCGAAAACAATGCCAGAGCTTATGCCACAGGTTTAGAGTTCAGATTGTTTGGAGAATTGGTAAAAGACGCAGAAAGTTGGCTGAGTATAGGGTTTATGCGTACAAGAGAAAACCTTGACAATGATTTTTATTATCAATACAAAAACGCTGCAGGCGAGCACATCAATGCAGGCTCACAAGATCAAGTGATAGCAGACAGTGTACAAACATTTGTTGATTGGTTGCGCAGACCATCAGATAGGTTGATTACCGTTGGGTTGTACCTTGAAGATTACCTTTCTACCAACAAAAATTTTAAAGTCCATTTCAATATGATCTACGGATCTAACATGCCCTATAATATTCCTAATAGTGTTCGGTATAGAAATGGCCTTATTGTAGATCCTTATATAAGGGTAGATATTGGATTTAGTGCATTACTACTTTCTGAAAAATCGGCACGAAGGAGCCATCATCCTTTCCGTGGTGTGAACAATATCTGGGCGAGCGTAGAAGTTTTCAACCTCATAGACCGGGCCAATACCATTTCTTATCAACTGATTAAAGATTTTGCCAACAACAGCTTTGCCATTCCCAATCGACTCACACCGCGGCTCCTGAACATCAAGCTACTAACGAGATTCTAACAATTTTTTCAAAATAATATTCAAATTGATTTACTTGAATATTAAGAAATTAACAAGCATTTTTTTTTCCTTTTCTACTTCATCTAATTAAAACCATATTTTGCAGTTGGAAATCTATTACAGCTTCCAAACGCTGCACAGCTTCGCATTTCAGAATATTTTTTGATATCAAAATAGTTCACTATTTCTTAGGCCAAAAAATAACCTGAAACACTTATCTGTATTGCGTTTGAAACACTCATTACGATTTTAACTGTAAAATCTGGGTTAAATGTGTATAATTAAATTAGCATTCTAAAAAGTTGAAATATAAATTTGATATGAATGAATTTATCCTAACTATCTAAACAATATTCTTTTACCCACCATACTTTTACTGCCAAGCAGAAAAGTATTTAAAACGGAAATGCATTGACAGACACAATCATTAACCTTGAAACCGTAAACCCAATTGAGTTCTTTGGCGTAAACAATGGCAAACTCGACATTCTGAAAAAAAAATTCCCCCTGTTAAAAATTTTAAGTCGTGGCACACAGTTAAAATTAAGTGGAGCCCCGGAACAGATTGAAGATGCCAGAGAAAAAATCAACCTGCTCGTACAGTACCTTCAGCGCAATGGTCACATGAGCGAAAATTATTTCGAACAAATTCTTGGAGGCGATGATGAAAAAGCAGTAGACAATTTTCTCGATCGAAATCCGAATGATGTATTGGTGTTTGGACCAAATGGAAAAACGGTGAGAGCCCGAACGCAGAACCAAAAACTGATGGTGCAGGCATGCGACAAAAATGACATCTTATTCGCCATTGGGCCAGCAGGAACCGGTAAAACCTACACTGCTGTTGCATTGGCAGTAAGGGCATTAAAAAACAAACTGGTTAAAAAAATTATTTTAACCAGGCCTGCAGTAGAAGCAGGAGAAAGTCTTGGTTTTTTACCGGGCGATCTAAAAGAAAAAATAGATCCTTACCTACGCCCTTTATACGATGCACTCGACGATATGATACCTGCTGATAAGCTGGGTTATTATATGAGTACCAGAACAATTGAAATAGCCCCATTGGCGTACATGCGCGGAAGAACATTAGACAATGCATTTATCATATTGGATGAGGCGCAAAACACGAATGATTTACAAATAAAAATGTTTTTAACGCGTATTGGTCCTAGCGCCAAAGCCATCATTACTGGCGATCCAACACAGATCGATCTTCCTAAAAATCAACAAAGTGGTTTGTTTAAAGCAACTAGAATTTTAAAAAATATAGAAGGTATTGCTCACATCGAACTGGATGAAGAAGATGTAGTAAGGCACAAACTAGTAAAATCTATCATCAAAGCGTATAATAAAGATGATGAAATTAGAACCCATTCATCAGACAGAAAATAAAGCAAAGCGATGATCTGTTGTAGCATTAACTTTATTAGGCAATCCTTTATGGGTTGCCTAATTTTATTAACAGGCTATTTAGTGCTAACTACAGGATGCAAACCGACCCCTACACTTGCCCCTTTAATTTTCACAAAACAAGATTCATTGAATCAACGGCTTTTGTATAAAAAAGCATTTATAAACATCAGAAATGTAAAAAAGTATATCCAATCTGGTGATGTTGTTACAAGAACAGGAAATGACTTTACCAGTGAAAGTCTTCGATTATTGAACCAACGTAACAAAACTTATTCGCATTGTGGAATTGCAAGTATTGAAAAAGATAGTCTGTTTATTTATCACGCACTTGGTGGAGAATGGAACCCTGATGAAAAATTACGAAAAGATAGTTGGGAAGTTTTTGCCGAACCTTTTAGTAATAGCGGTATAGGAATTTTTGAAACAAAATTGTCAGAAGCAGATAAAAAATCACTTGTACTCATCACTAAAGCTTATCATCGATCGGGTTTGATGTTCGACATGAAATTTGATCTTAGCACGGATGACAGAATGTACTGCGCTGAATTTATTTACAAAGTATTTTTAAAGGCTAGCCAACTAAAAGTGAAATTCCCTCACAGTAAAATAGGCGAATTTGAGTTTATTGGAGTAGATGATATTTTTCTACATCCTGTTTTTGAAAATAAATTAGAATTTGTGTACAAATAATGAATCGAAATATTCAGTAAAGCTTTACATTTGATTTCAACATCAACATCAAGAAAAATGAAATACATTTTATTTATTGCGGCTATTGCTGCTACTACATTATTTTTTGGCTGTAAAAGCAGCGGCAGCGACCCTAAAGCAGTGATTGGCCAATTTTTTGAAGCGCTATCAAAGAAAGATATCAATACTGCCAGAAAGTTAACTACAGCAGACAGTAAAAGCATGCTAGACATGATGGAAATAGGAATGAAATCTGCAGGAAGCAGCGATTCAGAAAAATACGATGCATCAAAAATGGAGTTCGGAAATGCTGTTATAAACGGTGATAAAGCTACTGTAGCTGTAAAAGACAAAGCCAGTGGAGAAACTATGAACTACACTTTGAAAAAAGAATCGGGTGTATGGAAAGTGGCGTTTGATAAATCATCTATTATGTTGATGGGTATGGACAAAATGAAGGAAGAAAATATGAACATAGGCGACAGTCTTACCAATGCGCTAGATCAAATCAACAGCCTTGATATTGATTCTTTGAAAGCAGGCTTACAAGAAGGTGCCGATGCATTAGAAGATGCAAAAAAAGAATTAGATAAACTCAATATGAAGTAGTAGTATTTATTTACGCTCATAAAAAAGCACCTGAATTCAGGTGCTTTTTTATTGCTTAGTAAGCTGTTGATGTAAAAGGTTCGCATTTTGTTATAAAGTAATTGGTTTAACTTTGTTACGAAAAACAACATCAATCATGAAATATATTATTTACTTCTTTGTGTTGGCTACTACTCTTTTTTCGTGTAGCGAATCAAAAGAAAAAAGCCAGGTTACCGCTCTCGACAGAGGAAGAGAGTTTATCAGAGCAAGTTTAGATGGTAACTTTGAAGCAGCCAATGCACTGTTGTTACAAGACCAACAAAATATAGAAATGTTTCAGTCGTATAAAATTTTCTACGATAAACTTCCTGCAGAGAAAAAGAAAGGTTACAAAGAAGCTTCCTATGAAATAAACAAGTACACCGACGTAAACGATAGCATGTTGCTCATCAATTACAGCAATAGTTATATGCACCAACCCATGGATATAAAAGTGGTACGTGTAAATAACAAATGGTTGATAGATTTTAAATACACATCGGCAAATAACAGCAGTAAAGAGTAGGTATTTTATTAGAAGGCCATACAAAGATGGTGATCAACATTTTTCATAAAACTGATCTAAAAATAATATATGCACGTTTTACATCCATGGCATGGTGCCCATTATGGTAGTATGTTGCCCCAACAAGTAAATGCACTCATCGAAATACCACAAGGCAGCAGGTGTAAATATGAGATAGATAAAGTTACTGGATTGCTTAAGCTAGACAGAGTTATTTATTCTTCATTTCATTATCCGGTAAACTATGGGTTTATTCCAAGAACATTGGGCGAAGACAATGATCCACTAGATATACTGGTTATTTGCAGCGAGAGCATACAACCTTTATGTTTGGTAGAAGCTACCGTAATTGGAAATATGCAGATGATTGATAACGGAGAGAAAGACGATAAAATAATTGCAGTGGCTACCAAGGATCCTACTGTGAACCACACTAAAAATATTTCAGAGTTACCAGCACATTTTTTTGCTGTACTTAAAAATTATTTTGAGCAATATAAAGTACTAGAAAATAAAGTAGTGCTTATAGACGAGATGCAAGATAAAGAGATTGCTTACGGTATCATACATGATTCTATACAACGCTACAATGAGCGGTTCCCTGGAAATTAAAAAAGTGGAAACCGGCAGATGAAAATAATAAGTGCTCTATAATATTATTCGTTTGATAATTCTAAGGCGGTGCGTGCGTTTCCCGGTTTCTGAATGAACAATACCTTCATGATCTATGGCGTCTATACGAACATTACCTGAAGCGTGTATGATGGTATGATCGTTCAATAATATGCCTACATGAGTAATTTCACCATTTTCATCAAAGAAAGCCAGATCACCACAAACAGCTTCCTGCAAAAATCCTACTACCTCCCCTTTTTGAACCTGCTGGTTGGCATCGCGAGGTAATGTGAATAGCAACATTCGAAACACAGTTTGAACAAAGCCACTACAATCGATTCCGAAAATTGATTTACCACCCCAGAGATAAGCCGTATTCAAAAAAAGGCGAGCTATTTTTTCTACCGAAAAAGCAATAGTAGTATAAGAGGGTTGCTCAAAAAAAACACCGTTGTATTTTATTTGCTGATTCGGCCAAGACGCTTTTAATAAAGATAGAGAGCATCCAAATGGAATGATAATTTTTTGATCATTCCAAACTATTTCATTCATCCAACCTCCAGCAGCATCAGCGTTGGGAAGCAGCGGTTCGGCCACCAAATAAAACTGATTGGCTTTGCAATAACCTTTGTAACCATCAAATATGCCTTCTACAAACCACCATCCTTCCTCCTCCATTCGATGAATAAGTACACACTCTCCAAACAGCAGCTGACTCATCATTTCGGCGCGATGATCGGTAGTAAATCGCATGGGGGCTACCGGAACTTTACAAACAGCATATTGCATAAATCAGAATTATGTTTGGGCTAAATTATGGAATTAATATAAGTTTACATCTTATAAAAAACAACAGGCGATCTACCTTGCAATCAAAAGGATATCAACATATTGAAGACAGTGAATTGCTGCAACGTTATTATAAAGATAATGATAATGAGTGGCTAGGTATCCTGCTTCAACGATACACCCTATTGTTGTTAGGTGTTTGCATGAAATATTTAAAAAATGAAGAAGATGCCAAAGACAGTGTTCAACAGGTATTTTTAAAAGTGATGAATGATCTTCCAAAATATAAAGTAACCTATTTTAAGAGCTGGTTGTACATGGTAGCAAAAAATTATTGTTTGATGAAACTCCGCAAACAAGGGCTAATCACTATCGAGATCAACGAACAGGTAATGATATCAAATGAAACTGAAGACGGCATACTGGAAGCCAAACAAAAAGATGATCACTTACATCAGATGGAAATTGCATTAAATGAATTGAACACAGAGCAAAAGCTTTGTGTAACTTTGTTTTATCTACAAAAAAAAACCTACCAGCAAATTGCCGATAACAATGGATTTAGTGTGATGCAGGTAAAAAGTTATATTCAAAATGGCAAACGAAATTTAAAAATAATCATGCTCAGCATGAGTAAACATGAATCCTGAATTAAAAGACATATTATCACATTTAAACAAGGATGTAGATCAGGAGAAACTACTACAATACCTCAATAGAAGCCTCACAGCCGCAGAACAGCATGAGCTAGAAATGCAGTTGAACGATGATACCTTTTTAAGCGATGCTATGGATGGTTTGGAACAAATAGACCAATCTGAAAAACTTCCCATGGTGGTTCAGCAACTCAATGCCGGACTTAAAATAAAATTAGATCAGAAAAAAAAGATACGCCGAAGAACTGATAGGTTCAAATACAATTTCACCTATTATAGCATCATCATTTTATTGCTGTTGACGGTTATTGCTTTTGTAGTAATCAGAAAGTTCTTAATACCTTAGTAATATTGGTAATTGTAAGGTGTTGCTAAATTCCTTAAAAAGTTTTACGTTGCTGCAGCACTAATATAGGTGTTTTAGCAATAATGATGGCATGGTGCAATACATTGGCTGCAATCAGCCTTACTTCTTTTCTTTTGCGTGGTGTAGGCATATTTTCTATCCTTTTTTTTGCTTTAACCCAAATTTTTGCAGTTATAATATGGGTTTAACAATACATCTTAGGCACAAGATTTTTATGGTGTAGATACCAAAAGCGATTTTCATATACCCTGAAAAATTTCTGATACTATTACCAGCATAAAAAAAGCTGCTCCGTTTTGGGAGCAGCTTTGAAAGTAGTATTGTTATAAATTATTGTTTAACAAACCTAATCGATTTGCGTTCGCCTTCGTCGGTAACACCAGTAACCTGGTAAGTGCCTGCTGCAAGGTTGCTCAAGTTTAATGGAACTTGGTTGCTACCAGCAATTAGTACCACTCTTTGTTTGCTCAGTTGCTTTCCGGCCAAATCAGTTACTACGATTTCCATAGTAGCTTTAACCGCGCTGCTGATACTCAGAATAGCTTTGGTTTCTACCGGGTTAGGAATCATGCTTACTATTTCAAATCCTTTGGTTTTATTCATTATAGCAACTGTAGTGCTGTAATTAATTTTTCCATCAATATCCGTTGATTTCAAACGGTAATAGTTAAGGCCATCTAAAGGTGCTGTATCAGTATAGCTGAATGGCTGTAGGCAACGGGTTGCTGTTGCAGACTGACTATTGATGATTTTAAAGTTACGACCGTCAACACTCCGCTCTACCTGTAAAGTTACCGTAGGAGAGTTTGTACAGGTAACTTTCCAATCTAACAGATGACCGTTACTTTGTTTGCTTCCTTTAAAGTATTCGATACTGATAGGTAAGGCTGCACCCGTTACAGAAATATTGAATGTGCCGGTTGAGCTAGTATAACCGTAAACCCTAACATAGTAAGTTTGCCCAGCAATAAGACCACTTAAGGAGGCAACTTCTGAGCCACCACTTCCTGTTTCATCAGCACAACCAATATTGGTTAACGAGCCACAAGTACCGCTATAAACCTGAATCACAGGATCAAATCCTACAACACTTGTAACGTTTACAGTTGCAGCCCCGTTAGAACCTGCAGTAAACTGGAACCAAACATCATTGGCACTACTTGCAGTAAATCCACTGCAGATCTCTGCAGCTACGCTTTGAGTACTTGCTGCCGTTGTAGCAGAAATTGACACAGTATTGATAGTACTAGCCGCAGCACACTCATCGTTTGCTGGCGGAGCTGCTAAAGTTGTGAAAGTTCTGATAGCTGAATTCGAACTCCAGGTAGAACCAGCACAAGACAAACGAACATATACATCATATGCTGTAGATAGATTTAATCCTGTTATCGCCTGGGGCGAAACTGCTGGATTAATTACAGTACCACCTACACCTGCTGTAGCTCCAGTTCCTGGTGTAAAGCCTGCAAGGCCATACTCAAGAACATAGGTGCCGGTACCAGTCCAAGTAGCAGTTGCAGAAGTGCTAGTTACCGCAGACATGGTAGGTGTTGCAGGTGTTGCACAAGCTACAGGACAAGTTGCACTTATTGTGTATGCACCAAAATCAGAAGCACCATAGCCTCCTAATAATACAAAATAAGTAGTACCCCCCACCGCTGTGAAAGTAACACTTGAAAGACCAATAGTAGATTCTGCGCATCCATCATCATCAAATCCAATACAAGTGGTAAATGCTCCGCATACACCTTCGTAAACCCTCATGTAGGTGTCAAAGGTAGTTCCTGTACATGTTGAAATGGTCATTGAGCCTGAATTGGCAGGTGTAATTGAAAACCAAACACCTCTATTGGTTCCTCTCGTTGAGATACCTGATCCACAAGTAATTCCAGGAAGAACATCATTGTTTGCACCTCCTGTATTTCCACTTACAGATCCATCACATGGAATAATGGTGGCATTGCTACAATCATCATTTGCTGGTGGCGTAGTAAGTGTTGTAAATGTTTGTTTTGTACTATTTGTGCTCCATAGAGAACGTGGGCAAACCGTACGAACATACAAATCATAGGTGGTGGTTTCAGAAAGACCTGTTATACTCTGTGGTGAAACAGCAGGGTTAATTAATGTTCCTCCAACACCTGCGGTAGCTCCTGTGCCAGGAGTATAGCCAGTAGGCCCATATTCTAAAATATAAGTACCTGATCCTGTCCAAGTAGCGATAGCTGAATTGGGTGTTATAGAAGAAATTACTGGTGTTCCTGGTCCAGGGCAAGCTGGAAGTGCTCCTACAAATTCGTCTGCACCCATATCTGGCGCAGTACCATTAGGCCTTGTTTCACAATCAATATCATCAGTAACTGATACAACAACTCCAGTACTTTCAAAATTGGTAAAGTTGTTTCCATCGGGTGTTAAAAGATGAAGGTCAGTAGCTGATATAAATGTTGCGTCAGAATTTTTAGAATTGGCATCTTTAGAAGTTGTTAATTGCCAATTTGCTAGTGTTAATTGATTTACGGGAGTTGAAATACTTGATGTGGCCCCTAATGAATAAAGTGCGCCACTTGATGTAAATAAATTATTGTTATCTGTAGTAATATTGGTAAATACTGTGTACCCAAATCCAACAGCATAGTTTAATCCTGTACCATTGTTTTGTTTGTTAATAAAAATATTATTTCTTATATCTACGGTTGGTGTTGTACCACCAGCTATAGCCAAAGCATAGCTTTTATCACTACCCCCAGTTTGCGTACCGCCCATTGAAACGGTATTATGGTACACTTTCGTAGAAGAACCATCTAAAGGCAAAACGAATATACCTACACCAAAATCACCACTAGTTCCGTTAGATGAAACGCCACTAACCATATTATTAGAAATTTCACTGGTTCCGGTGGCACCGGGAGCCAATAAAATACCAAAGGCAGAATAAGTAGCTGTATGCCTTACAGACCCGATGATATTTTTAGAAATCACAGCATTGGTACACTCAAGTCCAGTAGTTGTTGCAGTAGTAATCCCTAAAGCACCTAAGGTTATACCAAAAGCATCAGCTGCTGAAGTTAAAGCCATTCCAGAAACATTATTTCCAGAAACTGAAATATTGTTTTCTGAAAAAGCAGCAATACCTCCTCGGCTCACATTATCAGGAGATGCGCTGTTAATGAGGTTTTGGCTGATAACCGTACCATTGTTTTTTGACACCGCACTAATCCCAGCGGTATAAATACCAAGTTGTAACTTACTAAAATTGTTGTTTACAATACTGTTGTTATTGCTCGCTGCGGTTGTAGCCGCAGAACCAATTCCAGCTCCTCCAGAACCAATTCCTATAATGGTTGCTGCTGGCCCACTACCTGTAATATTACAATTCTTAATGGTATTGTTATTGGCACCGTCTGTACCGTCTGCTCTAATCCAAATCACAGCGCTAGCTGCAGAAGCGTTCGAGTTAACAATACTCATATCGCGGCTAGCTGCACTTGCAGGACAAACGCTATTAGCTGTATTTGAAATAGAACCATCAATAGTTACATAATCTGCTCCTAAAAATACAATAACAGCTGAAGTTGTATTGCCTGTAATAGTTGTACCAGCTAAAGTTGGTTTGATTGTTAAGGTATTGGTTGCACTTGCATCAGCATTTACCCTGATCGTATCAGAGGTAGTAGTGTAAGCTGCATCAATTAAACTAAATACAACCGGGCCACCAAGACAACTACTATTGTAAGCAGCTATTGCAGCTGTTAAGGTTGGGTAAACTCCTGCAGCCCCCACAGTATAAGTACCATTTAAAATATTATTGATATTATAAGTACTTGGTGTGGTAGGAGCGGTTGAAGCAGATGGCGGATTGGTGGCAAAACCTGCAGCACCAGTAGATGGGAACGCCCCTACATTTAATGCATCTGCAATATCCTGCGCAACAATATAATAAGACACCAC
>JBBEBH010000038.1:0-11995 GCA_040882445.1 Ferruginibacter sp.
AAGCCTACATCGAAACGAAGGAAAATATCTTTTTTGGGAAACACTAGGTAACGCAATCCTATGCCACCCGATGGCAATAAATTTTGAATAGAAAAAGCAGATATCGTTGGTGCTACTGTTCCTGTTGAAATAAAGGCAGCAGCTCCTACTCTTTTGCTAAATGGAAAAGGCAAGAACCTATACTCTACCTGTGCTGCAAAATATTTTTTATCGCGAAACCTTCCATAATAATACCCTCGCATAAGGGCATCGCTACCTAATAAAGCCAACTGATTAAAAGGTGCATTACCTGTAACAGATTGTGCAAACACTTGTGCCGCAAATACCTGGTTTTTCTTTACTGTTCGGTAAATACGAGCATCTATGGTAAGCGTATTAAACTTAAAATCACTAACTAATTTTGGCGTATAATTCATATATGCAATTTCTGCAAAATGTCCTTTTCTTACGTTCAATGCATTGTGACGGTCATCATACACCAATCCGGTGCCAATACCTAGGTTTTGTGTACCAGTTCCACCTAAAGGTACTGGTAAGGCACTCCCATTAGCTTCTATGTTAACGTTGTATAATTTCTGGTAGTCAATTTCTAATCCTGCAAAAAGATTGGGAATAATTTTACGTAATACCCTTTCTCTGATTAGAATATAATCTGAATTCACCAATTGCATATCGGTTTCTTTTGCATCGGGGCCAATACCATAATACTGCAATGGAAACCTTTGAAAACGCAGGCGGCCTAAAAAAAACCATTTGTCTTTATCCGTGTAAATAAAATGATCGAACCAAGCACCATATTGTTTGTTGAGCGTGAAAAAATTAAAGGTTTGTATCTCACTCAAACGGTTGCTTGTATCTCTTTTGGCATAATATAATAACAATGCTGAAAAACCAAATTCCCAACTTGTTTCTGGAGAAAATGCTACGGTGGGATACAATAAAAATTTAGGTTTATCTGGGTTGCTAGAATCATTAAAATAGCGGTTAAAGGTATTTTTGAAGACCCGTTTTACAAAACCCTGCTTAGCCATTGAGCTGTCTGAAAGTATTAATTTTACAGTATCAGATTGCCCAAATGAATGAAGGGAGAATAAATAAATAAGGAAAAGGGAAAAGATTATTTTTTGCATTATTGCAGTGTTTCCCTTGCAAGAAGGTTGCTGGTATTTTGCACAAAAGTATTGAAATTTTAGATTGGTATCGCAACAAACTATATTAAAGGTTCACCTTTATTCATCCAATTGCTTGCTATTGTTAAAACAATTGTATTTGAAACAACCCAACGGGTACATCCCAAAGAATGCAAAAAAGTTACATTCCCAACAATTTGTTCATATTAGTTAAATTATGGGAGATGGATTAACATGATCATTGATTTATTTGATTTTACGCATCCAGCAACTTCCTCCTGTACCCGTTTTTTCTGCCATACCAGGTAGTATTGTTTCTAGCATTGGTGCATTTTCTTTTTGCAAATGGTTTACAAACATTTCGAGCTGAAAAGTATCGTTGTACATCAAAAAAGACCGAAGTGTATAAATTTCATTCCAGTTTAATCTGTATTCCAGTACCCAAGCTTGCGGATATATGAATTGGTGAAAAATATCATGAATGTGCACCACTACACCTTTTTTAATATAGGGCAGCACTTCAAAAAATACATGGTTCACATCGCTACCCGTTTTACTTACATGCGAATTGTCGATAAATAAAATGTCATTTTCTTCAAGCGCTAAAAATATTTTCGGATCAACAACCTGAATTTTTTGCTCATACACTGTTACTGTATTTCTGTCATTATTGGTCAGCAATTTGTTCAACATCATATCTGGGTAAGGCTCTACAAAAGTGATATCGATGCCATTGTCAAAAAATTGTTCGTTTACATCCAGCATCACCATCGAACTATAACCGCTTCCTACTTCAATTATACGTTTGGGTTTATAATGCCGCATCATTAGCGCAAGTGCCAACGCATCTGCCTCCGGAAAAGAAGGATTGTTGGTATAGTAACGCTGGCTAGCCGTTTTTTCTTTGGCAAAATGCATCTCACTAAATGCTGTTGCCATCTTCTTTAGCAATTGCACTTGATAGTCGACATTCAAATTTATGCCCTTCATTTCTTTGGGAGTGGCCCATAATTGATCTTTGATTTCCCTGATATAATCAAGGTCTAATACAGAGGAGTAAAAATGGCCTGGACGGTGAAAGGAACTGTTTTTTCTATACGCAGCTGCATACCTCAGGTAGGGTAATTTCTCGGCTAACTTTTTTAATATCATTTTAGACGGTGGATGTTTTTGAATAGATACTTTTTGAAACAGCTACTTTATCTCTTCTTTCAGTCTCTATTATAATAGAAAGTAGAAAAATAATCTGAAGGAATAAAAAATGTTCTCTACCTCTGAACATTAAAAGTATTACAACTACCCATCTTAGCGGCAGCTACATTCATTCTCCCACAAAAAAAGGAGCAAGCCTTCACTTACTCCTCATATGATTTTTTAAAACAGAATCATTTTACTCTTCGTCGTCAAAACTCATCGCTTCCTTGGTTGTCATCAGCAATTCATATTCTTCCTTGCTTCCTACAATCATGTTGTCGAACTCACGGAGACCAGTACCCGCAGGTATGTGGTGACCAGTGATTACGTTTTCTTTCAAGCCCAGCATCTCATCTGTTTTACCTTGGATGGCAGCAGAACTCAATACTTTGGTAGTTTCCTGGAACGATGCAGCTGATATCCAACTGTGTGTACCCAATGATGCTTTGGTAATACCCAACAACAATGGTGAGGAAGTTGCAGGTTTTGCATCTCTAAATTCAACCAGTTTTTTATCCGCTCTTCTGAGGATAGAATTTTCTTCTCTCAGTTCACGCAAAGTAACAATTTGACCACTTTTAAGCTTTCCACTTTCGCCATGTTCAGTCACTACTTTTTTATCGTAGATATAATCATTCTCGGTGTTAAAGTCGAGTCTGTCTTCTGTATCTCCTTCAAGGAATTTAGTGTCTCCTGCATCTTCGATGGTTACTTTACGCATCATCTGACGAACAATCACTTCAACGTGTTTGTCGTTGATACGCACACCCTGCAAACGGTATACTTCTTGAATTTCGTTTACTACGTATTCTTGAACTGCAAACGGACCTTTGATTGAAAGGATATCAGCAGGTGCAGTTTGGCCATCACTCAACTGAGAACCAGCTTTTACAAAGTCCCCATCCTGAACCAATATCTGACGACTCAATGGAACGAGGTACTTGCGCACCACACCATCTTTAGCTTCTACAATGATTTCTCTGTTACCACGTTTGATGGCACCAAAGGCAACCACACCATCAATTTCACAAACCACTGCAGGGTTACTTGGGTTACGTGCCTCAAACAATTCTGTTACTCGAGGCAAACCACCCGTAATATCCTTCAGCTTACTCAACACCCTTGGTATTTTCACCAGAACTTGTCCACTTCTCACATCATCCCCTTCTTCAATCACAATGTGCGAACCAACTGGTAAATTATATGCCTTTTTTTCCTTACCACCTACAATGATAGCGGGTAATTTGGTTTTATCTTTTGTTTCAATCACAACTTTCTCACGGTGACCAGTTTGTTCATCAGCCTCATCACGATAGGTAATTCCTTCGATCAAAGATTCAAATTTAATGGTACCCTGCACTTCTGCAACAATTACATTGTTGAACGGATCCCATGTGCAGATTACCTCTCCTTTGGTAATTTTCTGACCATCTTTTACATTCAATACAGACCCGTAAGGGATGTGCATGCTATTTAATAATCTGTCAGATTTTACATCAATGTTTCTTACTTCCCCGGTACGACCAATAACAACTTGAATTTTTTTACCTTCTGCATTTTGAGTACTTACTGTTCGCAATCCATCAAATTGTAGGGTACCGTCGAACTTCGCATATAAAGATGATTCTACTGTAGAAGAACCAGCTACACCACCCACGTGGAAGGTTCGAAGTGTTAACTGAGTACCTGGCTCACCAATACTCTGTGCTGCAATGATACCTACTGCATCACCACGTTGTGCCAGAATACCACTCGCCAAGTTTTTACCGTAACATCTTACACACACACCACGTTTGCTTTCGCAGGTTAATACCGAACGAATTTCAACGGTTTCAATGCCACTTTCGTCTACTTGCTTGGCATCGTCAGCGCTTATTTCTTTACCCGCTTCTATTATTAATTCTTCTGTTACAGGGTGTAACACATCATGTAATGAAGTACGTCCTTCAATCCTATCACTCAGAGGTTCGATGATATCTTCGTTGTCTTTTAACGCAGAAGTAGCAATACCACGCAGTGTGCCACAATCTTCTTCATTAATTACCACATCCTGTGCAACGTCTACCAGCCTACGAGTCAAATAACCCGCATCTGCTGTTTTAAGTGCAGTATCTGCCAAACCTTTACGAGCACCATGCGTAGAGATAAAGTACTCCAATACACTTAGACCATCTTTAAAGTTTGCCAAGATCGGGTTTTCGATAATTTCAGAACCTGATGACCCACTTTTACGTGGTTTAGCCATCAAACCTCTCATACCACCGAGCTGCTTAATTTGTTGTTTACTACCACGGGCGCCAGAATCCAACATCATATATACAGAGTTGAAGCCTTGCTTATCAGCAGCCAAATCTCTAATTAATGTTTCTGTAACCTTGGTATCAACCCTACTCCAAATATCAATGATCTGATTGTAACGTTCGTTGTTGGTGATTAAACCCATGTTGTAACTGTCCATTACCTCAGAAACTTCACCTTGAGCATCTGCTACCAATTGTCCTTTAATTTCAGGAATGATGAGGTCGTTGATGTTAAACGATAACCCACCACGGAATGCCATGCGGTAACCAAGAGTTTTAATATCATCTAAGAAACGCGCCGTTACTGGTACGTTGGTCCACTTGATAATATCACCAATAATTTCACGCAAATTCTTTTTGGTGAGCAAAGCGTTGATGTAACCTACTTCTTTTGGTACAAACTGGTTGAACAATACACGCCCTACGGTAGTATCGATTAGCTTGTAAGTAAGGGTTCCATCATTGTTACGCCAGTTGGCTCTCACTTTAATGTTGGCATGAAGATCGATTTGCTTTTCGTTGTAAGCAATGATCACTTCTTCGGCAGAATAAAATGCTTTTCCTTCTCCTTTTACAATTTCTTCTGCAGTTGATTTTTTACCCTTGGTAATATAATACAAACCAAGCACCATGTCCTGAGAAGGAAGGGTGATAGGCGTACCATTTTGAGGATTCAAAATGTTGTGAGAAGACAGCATCAATAACTGGGCTTCCAAAATAGCAGCGTTGCTCAAAGGAACGTGAACCGCCATTTGATCACCATCGAAATCCGCGTTAAAGGCGGTAGTTACCAATGGGTGCAATTGAATGGCTTTGCCTTCAATCAATTTTGGCTGAAAGGCCTGTATCGACAAACGGTGAAGCGTTGGGGCCCTGTTCAACATTACAGGATGACCTTTCAATATGTTTTCAAGAATATCCCAAATGATGGCTTCTTTTTTATCTACCAACTTACGGGCACTCTTTACTGTTTTTACAATACCTCTTTCGATGAGCTTACGAATAATAAACGGCTTAAACAATTCTGCCGCCATATCTTTTGGCAAACCACACTCGTGCATCTTTAATTCTGGACCTACCACAATTACAGAACGACCAGAGTAATCAACACGCTTACCGAGCAAATTCTGGCGGAAACGCCCTTGCTTACCTTTCAATACATCACTCAACGATTTCAACGCACGACCACCTTCTGCTTTAACGGCATTAGATTTACGGCTGTTATCAAACAAAGAGTCGATGGCTTCTTGCAACATCCTTTTTTCATTACGAAGAATTACTTCCGGCGCTTTAATTTCCAACAGCCTTTTCAAACGGTTGTTACGGATAATTACACGACGATATAAATCGTTCAAATCGGATGAGGCGAAACGACCACCATCCAATGGAACCAATGGACGTAATTCTGGTGGAATAACAGGAATGTATTGCATTACCATCCATTCGGGACGGTTGATGATTCTGGTATTGGCATCTCGAAAACTTTCTACTACGCTCAAACGCTTCAAAGCATCTGCCTTGCGCTGTTGTGAGGTTTCGGTGGCAGCTGAATTGCGGAGGTCGAAACTTAGTTGATCTAAGTCAAGTCTTTCCAACATAGCATGTACTGCTTCCGCACCCATTTTTGCCACAAATTTTTCTGGATCTTCATCAGGAAGCATTTGGTTTTCTTTTGGCAAAGTATCCAAAATATCGAGGTATTCTTCTTCCGTTAAAAGATCAGCGTAGTTCTGTCCTTTATCGGCACGGATACCTGGATTGATTACCACAAAACGCTCGTAGTAAACAATGGTTTCTAATTTCTTAGAACTCATTCCCAACAGGTAACCAATTTTATTTGGCAACGATTTAAAGTACCAGATATGTACCACAGGTACCACCAATTTGATGTGACCCATTCGCTCGCGACGCACTTTTTTCTCGGTAACTTCTACACCGCAACGATCGCACACGATACCCTTGTAACGAATACGCTTGTACTTACCGCAGGCACATTCATAATCTTTTACTGGACCAAAAATTCTTTCGCAAAACAAACCATCTCTTTCTGGTTTGTAAGTACGGTAGTTGATGGTTTCCGGCTTTAAAACTTCACCATAACTCCTTTCCAGGATGCTATCGGGCGAAGCCAAACCAATGGTGATTTGTGAAAAAGACGACCTTGGACGATTTTCTTTTTTGAATGCCATATTCTAATAGATAATTTTTAAATTGATAACTGCCATTCTTTTTGAACCAACAGCTGATTCATTTTTCAACATCGTTGTGAACTTGTTCTGTTATCCATTCTTTTTAGTAAAAAGAATGGATAACCTCACTTGTACCTCTTCTCTGCTATTGTAGCAGATGGCAACACACTACTAGTCAAACTTCAAATCTAACCCCAAACCTCTCAGTTCATGCACCAATACGTTGAATGATTCTGGGATACCAGCTCTTGGTATGTTGTCGCCTTTAACGATGGCTTCATACGTTTTAGCCCTTCCAATAATATCATCCGACTTAAGGGTAAGCAATTCCTGCAAGATGTTAGAAGCACCATATGCTTCCAGTGCCCAAACCTCCATCTCACCAAAACGCTGACCACCAAATTGTGCTTTACCACCCAATGGTTGTTGTGTAATGAGAGAGTATGGCCCGATTGAACGTGCGTGCATTTTGTCATCTACCATGTGGTGCAATTTGATCATGTAAATAATACCTACGGTTGCACGCTGATCGAAGCGATCACCGGTTTCTCCATCGTACAAATAAGTATGACCAAACTTAGGTAAGCCTGCATCGTTGATGTGTGCATCAATTTCTGCAACAGAAGCTCCATCAAAAATTGGGGTAGCAAATTTTACACCCAGCTTTTCACCTGCCCAACCCAGTACGGTTTCGTAGATCTGTCCGAGGTTCATACGACTAGGTACACCCAATGGATTCAATACAATATCTACTGGTGTTCCATCTTCTAGGAACGGCATATCTTCCTGACGAACTATTTTGGCAACAATACCTTTGTTACCATGACGACCCGCCATCTTATCACCTACTTTCAACTTACGCTTTACTGCCATGTACACTTTAGCCAGTTTCAATACACCTGCTGGTAATTCATCACCAATAGAGATGTTGAATTTCTCCCGCTTGTAACGACCTAGTTCTTCATTGTACTTGATGTTGTAATTGTGCAACAACGTATTGATCAGATCATCTGTTTTTTCGTCGCCGCTCCAACCCAATGGATTAACGTTTACGTAATCGATATTGGCCAGGTTTTTAGCAGTGAATTTCACTCCCTTACCAATCATCACTTCACCGAAGTTATTGGTAACACTCTGACTGGTCTTATCTTTCAGCAACGACTGCAATTTTAATTGCAATAATTCCATGATCACCGTTTCGTTGGTTTCGTGTGTTTTTTCAATTTTTTCTAACTGTGCTTTCTCTCTTACTTTCGCGTTCTTATCTTTCTTCGCACGTTGAAATAATTTTTTATCAATCACCACACCTTCAGTTCCACTTGGAGCTTTCAGAGAAGCATCTTTTGCATCACCTGCTTTGTCGCCAAAAATGGCACGCAACAGTTTCTCTTCCGGTGTAGGGTCACTTTCGCCTTTCGGTGTGATTTTACCAATGATGATATCTCCTTCTTTGATGGTGGCACCAATACGAATGATACCATTTTGATCCAAATCTTTGGTTGCTTCCTCACTTACGTTTGGAATATCTGGTGTAAGTTCTTCTTCGCCCAATTTGGTATCGCGTACTTCCGTTTCAAACTCACTGATATGAATAGACGTAAACCAATCATCTTTCACTACTTTTTCAGATATTACGATTGCATCCTCAAAGTTGTATCCTTTCCATGGCATGAATGCCACTTTAAGGTTACGACCCAATGCCAGTTCTCCACCTTTGGTTGCATAACCTTCGGTTAAGAAATCGCCTTCCGCTACTTTTTGTCCTTTTACCACTGCTGGTCTCAGGTTGATGGTAGTTTCTTGGTTGGTGCGAACAAACTTGGTGAGTTTATAAATAGTTAGGTCATCTTCAAAGCTTACCAATTGTTGTGCTTCGCTTCTCTTGTATCTAACATGAATTTCGATGGCATCTACATATTCTACCACTCCATCTCCATCGGCATGAATTTGAATACGTGCATCACGAGCAGCTTTGCCTTCTAAACCAGTTCCAACGATGGGTGTTTCTGGACGCAACAAAGGCACAGCCTGGCGTTGCATATTAGAACCCATTAAGGCACGGTTTGCATCATCATGCTCTAGGAACGGAATCAAAGACGCACTCAAACCAACAATTTGGTTAGGAGCCACGTCCATGTATTCTACTTCAGTTTTATCCAAGATCGGGAAATCACCTGTTTGACGAGATTTGATCATGTCTTCTACGAAGTTTCCTTTTTCATCGATATCGATATTTGCCTGCGCAATTTTAGCGGTATCTTCTTCTTCTGCACTAAGGAAAGTAATTTTTTTCATATCTACTCTACCATCCGTTACTTTACGGTAAGGTGTTTCGATAAAGCCCATATCATTGATTTTGGCATGCACACAAAGGGTGGATATCAAACCAATATTTGGGCCTTCGGGCGTTTCTATCGTACACAAACGACCGTAATGAGAATAGTGAACATCACGCACTTCAAAACCTGCACGCTCTCTACTCAAACCGCCTGGCCCTAGTGCTGAGATACGGCGTTTATGGGTGATCTCACTCAAAGGATTGGTTTGATCGAGGAACTGCGACAACTGAGAAGTTCCAAAGAAAGAGTTGATTACGGAAGATAAAGTTCTGGCGTTGATTAAATCTACTGGGGTAAATACTTCATTATCGCGTACGTTCATCCGCTCGCGGATGGTACGAGCCATACGTGCCAAACCAACTCCAAACTGAGCATACAATTGCTCACCTACAGTGCGTACGCGGCGGTTGCTCAGATGATCGATGTCATCTACTTCACTTTTGCCGTTGGTTAATTGAACCAAGGTTTTAATGATGGCAATAATATCGTCTTTGGTTAATACTTTTTTCTCAATGGGGAAGTTCAATCCAAGGCGACGGTTAATTTTATAGCGGCCCACTTCACCCAGATCGTAACGTTTATCTGAGAAGAATAATTTATCTATGATACCACGAGCAGTTTCATCATCCGGAGCATCTGCACCCCGCAATTGCTTGTAGATGTGTTGTACAGCTTCTAGTTCACTGTTAGAAGTATCTTTATTTAAGGTATTGTAAATAATGGCATAGTCTCCACTCACTTCTTCTTTTTGTATGAATACGCTTTTGGCATCCATATCCAATATGAGGGTGATATTAGATTCGTCTAAAACGGTATCTCTTTCGAGGATAACTTCATTTCTTTCGATAGAAACTACTTCACCGGTATCCTCATCCACAAAGTCTTCTACCCATGTACGGAGTACGCGGGCGGCCAAACGTTTACCAATATTTTTTTCCAATGTTTTGCGATCTGTTTTTACTTCGTCGGCCATGCCAAACAATTCAAGGATATCCTTGTCTGTTTCGAAGCCGATAGAACGCAACAAAGTAGTAACTGGGAATTTTTTCTTACGGTCGATGTATGCAAACATCACATTGTTGATATCGGTTGCAAACTCCATCCAAGCTCCTTTAAAAGGAATAACCCTGGCAGAGTAAATTTTGGTTCCATTGGGGTGTACACTTTGGCCAAAGAAAACACCGGGTGAGCGATGTAATTGGCTTACTACTACCCTTTCTGCACCGTTAATTACGAAAGTACCTCTTGGGGTCATGTAAGGAATGTTTCCTAAAAATACATCCTGTACAATGGTTTGGAAGTCTACGTGCTCCTCATCGTTACAACTAAGGCGCAGCTTCGCCTTCAGCGGAACAGCGTAAGTTAACCCTCTTTCGATACATTCATCAATAGAGTAACGTGGAGGATCTACGAAATAGTCTAGAAATTCCAGTACGAAAATGTTGCGCGTGTCTGTAATAGGAAAGTTTTCCTTAAACACACGAAACAGCCCTTCATTGTTACGTTTGTCGGGTGTGGTTTCTAACTGGAAAAAATCTTTAAACGACTGGATCTGAATTCCGAGTAAATCGGGTTGCTCTGCTATCAGTTCAACTTTTCCGAAATTGATACGTTTAGCAGCGGTTGATTTTGTTGCAGACATATTGTAGTTAAAACGTTTTAGTGTGCGTGGGCCTTCCTATTTCGGGTACAGTTAATACAGCGAAAGCCACTAACCCGAAATTAAAGGAGGGCAAAGGTAGGGAATATAATTCAAAAATGCAGGGGTAAAAACAGTTTTTTGGGGTATTTGGTAAGATTTTTGCTAAAATATTGTAAATAATAAAAACAAAGGCACTTATTGATGGTCTTTCGCATTGGATACAGACTCTTATGGAGGGTTAGATTAGCCATTTTAGTTCGTTTTTAGAGCCTATTTTTGAACCAACCTCATCCTCCAATTTTTAATATAGATTATACCCTTTTGTTGATGATTGAGTTTGGTCTCAGAAAAAATAAAAGAAATTGAATGTTTAACCCAGATTTTTCAGTTAAGATCGTAATGAGGGTTTCAAACGCAATACAGAAAAGTGTTTTAGGTTATTTTTTGGCCAAAGAAATCTGGAACTATGTTGAGATCAAAAAATATTCTGAAATGCTTAGCTGCGCAGCGTTTGGAAGCCATAATAGATTTTCAACTCCAAAATATGGGTTTAAGGGATGCTAGAAATTGATCGCATAAAGAAGCCTCGAAAAATTTCGAGGCTTCTATTAAAATGTTGTAAGAAATTAAGCAATCTCAACATCAGCACCTGCTTCAGTCAATTTTGTTTTCAGTTCTTCTGCAGTGGCTTTGTCCACACCTTCTTTAACAGGTTTTGGAGCACCATCTACTAGATCTTTAGCTTCTTTCAAACCTAAACCAGTTAAGTCTTTAACGATTTTTACAACAGCTAGTTTGTTAGGACCTGCTGCTTTTAAAATAACGTCGAATGTAGATTTTTCTTCTACTGCAGCTGGACCGTCGCCACCTGCTGATACTACTACTGCTGCTGCAGCTGGTTCAATTCCGTACTCTGATTTTAAGAATTCAGCTAATTCCTGAACTTCTTTTACTGTTAAGCCTACTAAGCTTTCTGCTAATACTTTTACGTCTGCCATTGTTGTTAATTTTTTCCCCCTTCATTCCCGCATGGAGGATCCGGAGGATGGTTTAAAAAAATTATGATGTTGTTGCCCAATTAAACCAGGGCATGGTTTCAAATGATTACTCTGCTACTGGTGTTTCGTCAGTAGTTGATTCTGCTGGTGCTGCTGCTTCTGGTGCTGCTTCGGCAACAACTTCAACAACTGCTGCTGCTTCT
>JBBEBH010000038.1:12095-92321 GCA_040882445.1 Ferruginibacter sp.
CTGCTGCTTCTGGTGCTGCTTCGGCAACAACTTCAACAACTGCTGCTGCTTCTGGAGCAGCTTCGGCAACAACTTCAACAACTGCTGCTGCTTCTGGAGCAGCTTCCGTAACAACTTCAACTAATGCTGCTGCTTCTGGTACTTTTTCGGTAACAACTTCAGCAACGGGTGCTGCTGCTTCTGAGGCTGCAACCGAAGCGTTTTCTCTGTTTTGCAACGCGCCAATAACGCGTTGAATTGGAGATTGCAACAAACCGATCACTTCTCCGATCAATTCATTTTTAGTTTTGATCATTGTAAGCGCTTTCAATTGATTATCGCCCACAAATACATCACCATTAATGAAAGCTGCTTTTAAAACAGGTCTTTCGTTGTTGTTGGCCTTCCGGAAACCAACAATGATTACCGCTGGATCTTTAGGGTTTTCGCTAAACATTAGTGCTGTTACTTTGTGTAAAGAATCGTACACGCCCGCATATTTATCAGCGTCTAAGCTTTCCAATGCTTTTTTGATCAAAGTATTTTTTGCCACTTTTATTTCTACTTGCTTATCAAAGCAATGCCTGCGCAAGTTGGTTACCTGCTCTACCGTCAAACTTTCGGTATCGGTAACGTAGAAGTTATTGTATTGAGAGAACTTGCCTTTCAGCAAATCAATCACTTCATTTTTTTCTTGTTTTGTCATAACAAATATTTTTTGTGTTTTTATAAATCCCCAAGAGGCTTACAAAACTTAGTTTAAAACAGATTTAGTGTCAATCATGATACCTGGACTCATAGAGCTTGCCATGCTTACGCCACGTACGTAGGTACCTTTAGAAGTAGCAGGCTTTAGCTTGAGCAATGCGTTGATAAGTTCTTGGCAGTTTTCTGCAATTTTTTCAGGAGCAAAACTCACACGTCCAACAGATGCGTGAATAATACCCACTTTATCTACTTTAAATGCGATTTTACCACCTTTTAAATCTTTTACTGCACCAGCAACATCATTGGTTACGGTACCTGTTTTGGGATTCGGCATCAGATTACGCGGCCCCAATACTTTACCTAATTTACCTAATTTAGGCATTACAGATGGGGTGGCTACGATAACATCAATGTCCGTCCATCCACTTTCTATTTTCTGAATAAACTCATCCAAACCTACAAAATCAGCCCCGGCTGCTGTAGCTTCTGCTTCTTTATCGGGAGTGCACAATACCAGTACTTTTTTGGTTTTACCTGTTCCGTGAGGAAGTGATACGGTACCACGAATGGCCTGATCTGCTTTCTTAGGATCAACACCCAGTTTTACGTGGATGTCTACAGAGCTATCAAATGATGTTGTATTAATTTCTTTCACTAATGTTGAAGCTTCTTTAAGCGTATAAGCTTTGTTGGCGTCAACCTTAGCGTTTGCTATTTTCCTTTTTTTAGTAATCATTTTAAAAAAATTTATTGAGGTTGACGATTAGTTTTTTTCCCATGGCGCGGTTCCTTCTACCGTTAAGCCCATGCTGCGTGCAGTTCCTGCCACCATATTCATGGCGCTGTGTAGAGTAAATGCGTTTAGATCTGCCATTTTATCTTTAGCGATCTCTTCTACCTGCGCCCAAGTTACTTTACCAACTTTTACGCGGTTAGGTTCCTTGCTGCCTTTTTGAATTTTGGCGGCTTCCATTAACTGAACAGGAGCTGGTGGAGTTTTGATAACGAAGTCGAAAGATTTGTCGCCATACACAGTAATCAATACTGGTAAAACTTTTCCGGGTTTATCTTGGGTTCTAGCATTGAATTGCTTACAGAACTCCATAATGTTGATACCCTTAGAACCCAGTGCAGGACCTATCGGCGGTGCTGGGTTGGCTTGTCCTCCTTTGCATTGGAGCTTAACATAGCCGGTGATTTCTTTTGCCATTTTAAAAATGTTTTTTGGTGATAACGTTCGTTCACTTTTGCTGTAAACAAACTCCCATTTTCCCATAACTCAGCATTAGCTGAAGATTGGTGAAATTCCTTAAAGAACTATTTGGGGCTGCAAATGTAGGTAAATATTTTAAATCATTGTAAAAAATTGGCAAATAATTTAAGGCTACTGATAAATAATTACTATTTATCTAGATAGTCTTGAAAAGCAGCTTGTTGTAGTTTTCGTCCGGCAAAAACTACATTTTTAGGCACTGAGCCTATAGAATCAACTATTAACAGTCCTACGTTATCATATATAAATTTTTGAGGGGGTACCACCCACCCAAAGCCATTGTTAAAACTAAAATAGGCATTGGGTTTGTATTTCGAAGCCAGCATGTTTTTGCTCCAAGTAAAGGGAGTTGATATAATGTTGAGCTGCGCCAATAACGTGGCCGCTATGTCTGTTTGTGAGCCCACTTCACTTATTCTAATGTTCGTTTGACTCAATGCCCCACCCAAAAACAACAAAGGTGTTCTAAAGTCTTCCCAACGATGCTTTGATGCTGGAATTCGATGTCCATGATCGCCAGTTATGACTACGATTGTATTGGCCCACCAGCTTTGTTGCTTTGCTTGTTGTATAAACTGATAAACCACCTCATCGGTGTAATGTAGCGAACTCAAATACGCATCTTCATCTAAAGTACCAGGGAAAAGCGGTTTCGTAGGTATTTCGAAGGGCTCATGACTACTTAAGGTAAGCCAAGTGGTGAAAAAGGGAGTATGAGTTTGTTGCAAATATCGTTGTAAGGTATCGGCTACCACTCCATCGTGCGCTCCCCATTTAGAATTAAGATCTTTGTCTTTAAAGTCTTTTACAGATATTAATTGGTCGAACTCTCCCTGCACTAGATATGCTTTCATATTAGCAAACTCTAATTCACCACCATAAAAAAAAGCAGTATGGTATTTAATTGCTTTAAAAGTTTTACTCAGCATTGGCAATTTTGCAGCCTTAGTAGGCTCCTTCACAATAGAAGTGGTGGGCTGTGCGGGATATCCACTTAATATACCTACAATACCTTTATCGGTTCTATCGCCTGTTGCATAAATGCTATCGAAATAAATACCTTCATTAATTAACTGGTTGAAGCCTGGTGTGATATTGCTGCTTCCCTTTTTCCACTCTACTGCTTTAGCGGTAAAGCTTTCCCAAACAATAATGAGCACGTTCGGCTTTTTATTACCTGATTGTTTGAGCCAAATACCCTCCTTGGCCTTGCTTGTTACAAACAAACTGTCTAAAGTTTGTTGTGCCTCCTTTTTGGAAACCACTTTAAAAGGATTGTTTACATCGTTTCTATTTGTTATCACACTGCTCATGAAATTCCATACAACGTTAATAGCTGCTTGATTAGAAAATGAATGCTTACTGAAGTAAACACTACTTTGGTTAATTGGCGACAGTTGAAGGCCTCCTCTTAAAGGAATAATAAAAGCGGCGGTGAGTATCAATAAGGTGATAGCCGATAACCATTTTTGCTGTGTTGTTTTTAGTACCACAACCCCCAACTTGATCCAACGTTTGAAGAAAAAGTAAAGCAGCAGATACAGCAGTATAAAACCAATGAAAATAAGGGTAATCGGCAAATGCGCTATGGATGCCCAAGCCGCTTTTGGATTACTAAGGTATTTTAGCGGCGTTACATCAATGTGATTTCCCCATGCTTTAAACAATTCTGCATCCGCAAAAAGGATGAGTAAAATTGGTAATAGTAATATTATGGTAAAATAAAAATAAGATTGGTATTTCTTAAAAAATGGAAGGAAAATCGACAAAAAAACAAACAATCCTATGGGCAATGTAAGATAAGCCGACATGGAAGCATCCATTCGCAAACCATATAATAACGACAAATAAGCATCTCCATTGGTTTGTTTGAGTGCAGCATAGTTATTAAACAAAAAAAGTAGTCTTGTGCATTCAAAAAACATGATCCAACAGAGCCAGTAGCCAATAATAAACAGGTGCTTTTTAAACATATCGGCGGTATCAAGATGCAAATTGCTCTAATTAAAAATGCCCCACCAAAACAGTTGAGGCAAATTATTTTTTATTACGGTAAGTATTATTCTACAACTTTAATACCTGTTGCCTGCATCACAATTTCTTTTTTTGGCTCGGTAATTTTTGCAATTTCTTCTGCCGACTTTCCAGCATCTTCTGCAAAGTGGCGCAACTGAGCAACCGAAGTTTCTTTGAATGTAGCGATGCCACCTACTACCACTGTTCTGCCTTCCATAGCTACGGGCACCAAAAATGCGTGGTCTTTCATTTTTATTAGAAAAGAACCCTCTTTGGTTTCCATGCGCACCCAGCAACCTTCTGCTTTACACACTTCTTTTATTTTTCCTTTAACTACAATTTCTTTGCTTTGGCCTTCGGAAGTAAGATTATCAGACAATAAATCTGCAGAAACTGCTGTTTCTTCAGCAGAAACTTTAGCTCCGAAAGAAGCCCCTTTTTCTGCAGGAACCTGCGGCGGTTGTGCCATTAATAAAAAAGAGAATAACAGTGCTGGAAAGAGTGCGATTAATTTTTTCATTGTATTATTTTTTACTAAAATAAGTTAATTAAACCAATTTTTCAACCTGCATGTAGCTCAATTCTACAGGGGTGGCTCTACCAAATATTTTAACCTGAACTTTTAATTTTTTCTTTTCGTCGCTCACTTCTTCAATTACACCGTTGAAGTCGTTGAAAGGTCCGTCGATGATTTTGATGGTTTCGCCTATAATAAAAGGTTCGCTCATGGTAACGCCGCCAGCATCACTCATTTCATCTACTTTACCCAACATCTTATTCACTTCAGTTTTGCGCAATGAAATGATATTTCCTTTAGATCCTTTACCATCTGTGAGAAAGTGCATCACGTTGCTAATGTTACTCACGTGTTGAATGATATCGTCGGTCAGTTTACCATCAGATACTTCCATCATGATATAACCAGGATAGAAGTTGCGCTCACGCATAACTTTTTTTCCATTGGCTACCTTGTATACTTTTTCTACTGGCAGAAAAATTTGTTTAATAATGCCAGACCAATTGTTGCGCACGATGTCTTTGTCAAGATATTCCTTGATTTTACGCTCTTTGCCACTTACTACCCTTAGCACATACCATCTGCTTTCTTTTTCAGATTTGGCCTCCTCTATGGTGATTATTTCTTTTGTCATGATTATGATGTGGCAAATAAAGAGTAAATAAATTTCATTGAACCATTGGCTACAAAATCCATCAAGGCTACAATTGCGGTGATAAATAAAGTAGCGCCAAGTACAATCATGGTAGATTGTTGAAGCTGTTCCCATTTGGGCCAGCTTACTTTCTCTGTAAGTTCTACGTAAGAATCTTTTACGAATGCTCCGAATTTGTTCATAATTAAAAACGTATGTGCAAAATAAGCTATTAAGCAAATATGCAGATGTAAAAAAATTGTACTAAACCTGTTATGGCGGATATAACTACCACCAGTTAAAAACAATTAGCACGGGCACTAGGATTCGAACCCAGATCAAAGGTTTTGGAGACCCGTATGCTACCGTTGCACCATGCCCGTAGAAAGTAAGTAGTATAAAGAACAAAGTACTTAGATGCAAAATCTAAGTACTTTGTAAAGATATAAATACTATTTTATTTCTGCGTACTAATACTTAGTACTGAAAACTATTTGATAATATCAGTCACCTGACCAGCACCTACGGTACGGCCACCTTCACGAATCGCAAATTTCAATCCTTTTTCCATTGCAATGGGTTGAATCAGTTTTACAGTGAGGTTGGTGTTATCACCAGGCATCACCATCTCTGTACCCGCATTCAAAGTAACTTCACCAGTTACATCTGTAGTACGGAAGTAGAACTGAGGGCGATATTTGTTAAAGAATGGAGTATGACGACCACCTTCTTCTTTGCTCAACACATACACTTCACCTTTAAATTCGGTGTGTGGAGTAATAGAACCTGGCTTACAAAGAACCATACCACGACGGATTTGAGTCTTTTCAATACCACGTAAAAGCAAACCAGCATTATCACCTGCTTCACCTTCATCAAGCAATTTCTTAAACATCTCAACCCCAGTACAAACTGAAGTCAAGGCTTTTTCCATCAAACCAACGATTTCTACTGCTTCACCTACTTTGATACGTCCTCTTTCGATACGACCAGTAGCAACAGTACCACGACCAGTGATAGAGAATACATCTTCTACACTCATCAAGAATGGTAAATCTACCAAACGTGGAGGTAAAGGAATGTAGCTATCAACAGCGTCCATCAATTCGTCGATTTTTGCAATCCATTTTTCGTCACCAGCAAGAGCGCCAGTTGCAGAACCTTGGATAATTGGAGTATTGTCACCGTCGAAACCATAAGAAGTCAGCAATTCGCGGATTTCCATTTCAACCAATTCCAATAATTCAGGATCATCTACCAGATCAACTTTGTTCATAAAAACAACGATCTGAGGTACACCTACCTGACGAGCCAACAAGATGTGTTCTTTGGTTTGTGGCATTGGACCATCGGTAGCAGCTACTACTAGTATAGCGCCATCCATTTGAGCAGCACCGGTAATCATGTTCTTCACATAGTCGGCGTGACCTGGACAGTCGACGTGCGCATAGTGTCGAGAAACCGTAGCGTACTCAACGTGGGCGGTATTAATAGTGATACCCCTTTCTTTTTCTTCAGGAGCACCATCAATATCATCATAATTTTTTTTCTCCGCTAACCCTTTTTTTGACAAAACATCGGTTATTGCGGCTGTTAAGGTTGTTTTACCATGATCCACGTGACCAATTGTTCCAACGTTAAGATGGGGTTTATCCCTTTTGAAAGCTTCTTTTGCCATTTTTGTACTTTTTTAAATGTTGTTTTGAATATTGGTTGCTTTTTTGAGTCGGCAAAACCATCGACTAATTTTTTTGGTGAAGATAAGATAAGCTTTCGCTTTTCAAACCAGCATCGGGACTATTGACCTATATTTAATTTTTTTGAGCCATAGGTGAGAATCGAACTCACGACCCCTTCCCTACCAAGGAAGTGCTCTACCCCTGAGCTACCACGGCTTGCAGAGCAAAACCTATACGGCTTTTTAATAAACTTAAATGAGCGGAAGACCGGGCTCGAACCGGCCACCTGAAGCTTGGAAGGCTACCGCTCTACCAAATGAGCTACTTCCGCATTTAATCCTGTGCATTTTTGCTAACCAGCAAATTTGCTAACACAAAGAACTACTGTTTTTCAAATTGCACCTCTGCAAGTTTGATCTTGTGGGCAGAGTAGGTTTCGAACCTACGTACTCGTGAGAGAACAGATTTACAGTCTGTCGCCTTTAACCACTCGGCCATCTGCCCAAAATTGAGAGCCGAAGAAGGGAGTCGAACCCGCGACCTGCTGATTACAAATCAGCTGCTCTACCAACTGAGCTACTTCGGCTTAATACTTTTTATCAAAAGAAGCCAAATTGCTCTATCCCGATCTTAATCTGGATCTTGTTACTTTGTACCTCCTGCCGTTGAAACGAAAATCTTTAGCCAACTGAGCTACTTCGACTTATGTAATATTGTAAAGAACTTTCCTTTAATTGAGGGCACAAATGCGTACCCCTTTTTTTGGGAAGGCAAAGGTAGGTGAAAATGATTAATACAAAAATTTTGATACAAATATTTTTATAGAATTATTATAAGAGTCCTAAAAAACAAAAAACCTGCTTAATTGAAGCAGGTTTTTAAACAACTATTTAGAGTAAATTAAGCGGCTAATTTTTCTTTTTTTCTTTTGATCTGGCTAATCACTGCATCCATGGCCTCATCAAAACTTTCTTCAAAGGATTTGGACGACTGTTTTACAAAAAATTCATGTCGTGGAATAGTTACCTTAATCTCCGCAATTTTGTCTTTTATATTGTGAACAATGTTGTCTAGTTTTAAATAAACATCCACTTTCGTTATTCTATCGTTAAACTGCGGGAGCTTACTCGCTTTCTTTTCGATGTACGCTACAAGCTTGGAATCTGCATCAAAATGGACTGTTTGAATATTTATATTCATAAGACTATCGTTTAAAGGGTGAAAAAAATGAATTAAGTAAAGAAATTACATAGGCTTTAAACATTTAGATAGTCATTTAAATAGGAACATTAAAGTTAATAAATTAAACCTGTTTTTCAAAATATTAGTTTCCTAAAAAATAATAAAATTTTATGCCTTAGGATGAGCTTTTTTAAACGCTTCTTGCAGCCTTTCTATGCTGTTGTGGGTATAAATTTGGGTGGCGGCCAAACTGCTATGTCCCAATAATTCTTTCACCGCATTTAAATCGGCGCCATTGTTAGTGAGATGGGTGGCAAAACTATGGCGGAGTACGTGTGGACTTCGTTTTTCGATAGTTGTAACCAGGCTCAAATATTTTTTTACTACCGTGTACACGTATCGAGCTCCTAGTTTTTCGCCCTTTTTATTGAGAAGTAAGTGATTATTTTGCCGACTTGGATGAATACTGCTTTTTAGCAATATGTAGTCTTTGATGCTCTTAAGGAGTAAGGATGAAACAGGAATAATTCGTTCTTTATTCCCCTTACCCAACACTTTGATTGCAGCATTGCTAAAGTCGACGTGCATTTGTTGTAAGCTGATAAGTTCAGCTTGCCGTAGTCCACAATTGTACAAAATTTCTAAAATGAGCCTGGCGGTTTGCCCTTCCCAATTGTTGGGAAAATCTACGTGTTTGAAAAGTAGCGCCATATCTGACCTTTCTACAAACTGTGGCAATCTTTTGGCATTTTTTGGTGAGCTGATCACGGCCATGGGACTAGATGGCAGGATTTGTTTTTTAACCTGATATTTAAAAAATGATTTTAAAGAAGAGATTTTGCGATTGATAGTTCGGGAGGTATTCCCTGCTTCTTTTAAGCTGGCCAGCCATGTTCTCACAAAGGCAGGTTTAATTTCTTGGATTGGTGTTTCGCCAAACTGAATGGCCAAAAAGTCTTTGAATGCAACCAAGTCGGTTTCATAAGAAACCACGGTGTGTCGGCTGTACCGCTTTTGAACCTGAAGGTATTGCAGATAATTGGTGATATAGTGCTCAATAGTGTAAGACATAAAAAAACTGATAGCCAAAGTTAAGTAAACTCGGCTATCAGTTAATATGTTACTGACTTAAAAATCAGACTAATCAAATTTGCCTGCTGCAAGCTGTTGCTTGTAAACTGCCTTTAGTACAAGGGTACGACGACGAACAGACGGCTTCATGAAAGCTTGTCTTTCTCTTAATTGCAACAGTGTACGGCTTTTCTCAAATTTCTTTTTATACTTTTTGAGCGCCTTGTCAATGTTTTCGCAATCTTTAGAATCGATAATAAGCATGGTATATACCTCCTTTATGTGAAAAAATGCTGCTACCTAATGCAGCAGGGCGGCAAAGATAATAGAAATATTTAAAAAAAGAAAATCTGGTGAAGATTTCCGAAATTTGATGCCATGTTTACAGGAATCATTGAAACCACAGGTACCATCAAAGCCATTGAATTGAGCGGCACTAACATCAGTTTTTGGGTAGCTTCCTCCCTTAGTAATGAATTAAAAGTAGATCAAAGCCTGAGTCATAATGGGGTTTGCCTTACGGTAGAAGCCATCGAAAATAACTTTCACCGGGTAACTGCTATTGCAGAAACACTTCAAAAAACAAACCTCGGGCAACTCCAAATAGGCGACGTGGTTAATTTAGAAAGATGCATGAAACTTAATGGAAGGCTAGACGGGCACATTGTGCAGGGGCATGTAGACAGCACGGCTGTATGTACCGAAGCCATTAAAAAAGAAGGCAGTTGGGAATATCGGTTTCAAATTCCTTCTGCTTTTGCATCATTGATTATTGAAAAAGGATCCATTACCATAAACGGCACCAGCCTTACCTTGTTCGATATTGGCCTCAACAGCTTTAAGGTAGCCATCATTCCTTACACTTATCATCACACTAATATCAGCAGCGTGCAAGTGGGCTCCTTAGTTAATGTTGAGTTCGACATGATTGGGAAATATGTGAATAGGATGGCGATGTTGCAAAAATGAGTATGAAACCTGTTTCAAAACATTATTACTTAATTTTATAATTACTAATTACCAAATCTGTCAACTTTGCTCAGTATCATTATACCAGTTTACAACGAAGCCGAAAATATTGAACCGTTATTAAAAGAGCTGTATTTATATAGTGAAGATAATACAGAATATATTTTTGTAGATGATGGCAGTAAAGATTATACGTTGACCATCATTGAACAGTTTGCTGAGAAGGATAGTAGGGTAAAATGTATTTCGCTTAGCAGAAATTTTGGTCATCAGAACGCATTGATGGCAGGTATGCAACATTGCAACGGCCACAACATTATTATCATGGATGCTGATCTTCAACATCCGCCGGCAATGATTCCAAAATTGTTGAAAGAATTAGAGCATGGTTATGACCTTGTGCAAACCAAACGAATCTCCACAAAAGATATTAGCCCTGGGAAGGCTTTGCTTTCAAATATTTTTTATTCATTCATCAATGCCATTTCTGATACCAAGATAGAAAAGGGGGTTGCCGATTTTAAAGCCTTTAACAGAAAGGTTTTAGAAAGTATTTTTCAGTTTGATGAACGTGAATTATTTTTAAGAGGTATTTTCAGTTGGATTGGATTTAAAACAACTACTATTCAGTTTGAAGCACCTGCTCGACAATTCGGAAAAACAAAGTATTCTTTAGGGCAAATGTTTAGGTTGGCGTTAAAAGGTACTACCTCTTTTAGTTTTAAACCTTTGAGAATAGCGTTACTTATAGGAAGTTTTATATCAGTAATGGCTTTTGGATTTGCTGTATATGCATTGTATGTTTATTTTAATGGGAATACAGTACCAGGTTGGGCTTCTCTTATTATTGCCATTATGTTGTTAGGAGGCACGCAACTTTTGGCTCTTGGTCTTCTAGGTGAATACATAGCAAGCTTGTTTACAGAATCTAAAAAGAGGCCCCGTTTCCTTATCAGAAAAACAGTAAATATGAACCCAGAAAATCTACACCATAAATCACCAAAAGGATGATTTTCGAAAAATTAAAAAGATATGGTACTACAATTCTATTTTTTTTAATACTATGTATAATTGCATATTTACCTATTTCCTCATTTTTATTTTATATAAAAAACGATTCATTTCTAAATTATTTTCCTCCAAAATTTTTTATAAGTGAAAGTTTAAGCGATGGATTTTTACCACTGTGGAATCCCTACATCAACTTTGGAATTCCTCAGTATGCAGATATGAACGCAGGATATTGGAGTCCTATTACGTGGGCGATAGCATCTACTATGGGCTACAATGTGTACTCATTCACATTAGAGCTTTTGATGTATATTTTTATTGGAGGAATAGGAATGTATTTACTTACAGGCTTTTGGGTAAATAACAAGCACATTAAACTAATGGCTGGGCTTTCATTTATTTGTTGTGGTTACAATGTGGCACATCTCCAACATTTTAATTGGATTAGCGGTGCTGCTTTTTTACCATTTTGCCTTTTTTTTTATCTCCAATTCTTAAAAAAAAGTAATGGTAAGAATTGTATTATTTCAGCAATATTTTTCTATTTATTTTGTGCCTCTGCACATCCTGGATTAATTATTGGATCGCTGTACTTTTTTTTAGCAATCACCATAAATACTTTTTTAAATAATAAAAAAGAGTCTTTAGAAAGGCCATCAAAATTAATTACTTTGAAGTGGCATTTTATATTATTGGGTTTGATAATACTGCTTTGTTCTGGCATTATCATTGGCTACAGTGATGTAATTCCACATTTTATAAGAGGCGAAAAAGTTGCACTTCAAAATAGTTTACCTCATTCAAGCAATTGGAAAACATGGATGAGTTTTTTGCTTCCCCTACCAACTTCTAAAAATACCGAATGGTTTGCTACAGAGTTAACTTTGAGAAACAGCTATTTTGGATTATTGTTCTTTTGGCTTTTTTGTACTTCGTTTCTTTTTAAAAGAACTAAGTGGGAGTCTATACTATTGGGATTAGGATTATTTTTTCTTTTGCTGTCTTCCGGCACTATCATTACTAAACTCTCACATCAATATCTACCTTATATAGGATATGTTCGGCTAAATGGAGAGTTTAGAATTTTTGCATTGATTCCATTTATTCTTTTATCGGCAATTCAACTAGATAAGCTTCTATTAAATAAAGAGAACTTTACTCTCAAAAGCAGACCAGTCAGTATTTTGTTTTATATATTTTTTTTATCGGCACTTCTTATTGGTACGGTTGGGATTATCAATTCAGAAGACTCCATTGTTATTCATTTAAAAAATTTATCTAATATAACTAACAAAATTGATCAATTAAAATTTATCATTGATCATCTTAGTTTTTATGACACATTGATTTTACAAAGTTTGCTGCAAATATTCGTTTTCTATTTGATGCAACAATCGATAAGAGTATCTCACTCAAAAAGGTTGTTATGGTTAGTTATTGTAGACCTTATCATTGCCACTCTTTTATATATTCCTTTTACTGGCGTAGGGAAAAACAGCCTTTCCTTTGTTGATAGCATTATAGCACAGTCACCGAAGGGTATTCCAATTCCTGCATTACATCCTGTTGTTTCAAACAAAAAAATAAGAACTGATCAAAATAATATTATTGGCAGTTGGGACATGTTTGGGAAACAACCTGGAACTATTAAAGAAGTGCCATACCCTATTCAGTTAAAAAATATGCGTAAGTTTTTTGATTCATTATCGCCTGAAGAGAGGTTGTTTTATTTTAAAAAGCCATTTCTGTTTTCTGAAGATTCTTTAAACAAGGTAAAATTACTGTCTTATACCCCTAATAAAATGGTCGTATCTGTTTATGCCGAATCTATTTCAAAGCTTGTAATTCAACAAAACTATTACCCACACTGGTTTTATACAAATAAAGGTTTTAAAGAAAATAGAGTGAATAAAGAAGGTGTAAGCTTTATGGCAGTTCCACTGGAGTTAGGTCAAAATAAAATTGAGATTTACTTTAGTGTCGCAAAAACTAAATGGGCGTTATTAATTAGTTTCATAAGCTTGGGTGTATTACTATTTATACTTCTTTTAATTTCCCTAAGGTCGCAAAAAAATTAAATATCAATTTTTAGATCTACATCAAATCGCCTTCCCCTTCATCGCTTTAGACACTGCCTCGTCCATCAACCTTTCTGCGTATGGCCGAGAAATATCATTGAGCACTGTTGTTTTTGTTTGAATCAAATCTTTATCATCCATGGTAATGGCCAGTTGCAACGCCTGCATGGCATTGGCGGTATCCATCAACTCAGCAGGTTGCAAAAAAGGAGCGTTCTTTTGTAAAAAACGTTCGGTGGTTTTCAATAACTGTTCGCCTTCCGCCTTGGCTTCTGCCAGTGCTCTAGCGGCAATATCATCTTTAGCATGTGTGATAGAATCCATCAACATTTTTTCTACGTCTTCGTCGGTGATACCATATTGTGGTTTTACTTCAATACTTTGTTCTACCCCACTTCTCAATTCTTTGGCAGTAACAGTAAGTATACCATCTGCATTTATCATAAAACTTACTTCTACTTTAGGTAATCCGGCAGGCATGCCGGGTATTCCCTTTAAATTAAATGTGGCTAGTTTTCTGTTGTCTGCCACCAAATCTCTTTCACCCTGAAAAACGCTGATGCGCATACTGGCTTGTCCGTCTACTTGGGTAGTATATTGTCGGGCAGATTTAGTAGGAATCTTCGCATTGCGTGGAATCAATACATCCATCAAAGCACCAGAAGTTTCGATACCTAAACTGAGTGGTGTTATATCAAGCAACAACGTGTCTTTATTGTTTCCTGCTAAAATATCAGCTTGTATAGCCGCACCCAGTGCTACTACTTCATCTGGATGAACGCTGTCATTCACGATCTGTTTAAAAAATTCGCTCACCTGTTGTTTCACAAAAGGCACGCGGGTACTGCCACCCACCATTACAACGGTATCAATTTTGTTGATACTGAGACCTGCATCTTTCAATGCTGCCTTACAACTTTGAATAGTTTTATCAACCATGGGTGTTATCAACGATTCAAACAATTGTTTGCTGAGTTTTAAAACATAGCCGTTTAAAACGGTTTCAAAATTGTCATTAGAAGACAAATGTTTTTTTGCTTCTTCTGCTTTTAGTCGGAGCTGTTGAGCAAGTGTGTTCTGTTCGTTCAACGCTGAATCAGTAATGCCTGCTTCTTTGCACCAATGCTGCACTATCATACGATCCATATCATCACCACCCAGAAAAGTATCGCCATTTGTGGAGAGTACTTCAAAAATACCCGCAGTCAATCTTAATATAGACACGTCGAAAGTACCACCACCCAAATCGTACACTGCAATAATTTTGGTTTCGTTGGGATCCAATCCAATACCATAAGCTAAACTCGCAGCAGTGGGTTCGTTGATGATTCTCAATACGTCTAAACCCGCTAGTTTACCGGCATCTCTGGTGGCTTGTCGCTGCGAATCGTTGAAATAGGCGGGAACAGTAATTACGGCTTTGTTCACTGGTGTTTTAAGGATGTGCTCTGCCCTATTTTTTAATTCTTTTAAAATTAAAGCCGAAAGATCTACCGGAGAATAAAAAGTATTGCCCACCTTCACTTTTACCAATCCTTCGGTATTATCGTCTATAATTTTATAAGTAAAAGATGCTGCATGCGCACTCAGGTCTTTGTAACTTTTACCCATTAATCTTTTAGCAGAAAAAATAGTTTGCTGGGGGGCGGTGAGTAAATAAGGAATGGCTGCTTCACCTACGGTTACTTGACCGTTATCGTTAAAATACACTACAGATGGCACCAATGAAGAGCTGTTGTGTTCTTTCAATGCTACTGCTTTTTTAGTTTCAGGATGAATGATGGCTACCAAACTATTGGTGGTACCCAAATCTATACCCACAATCATTTCCTCTTTTTGTAAACTTCCTGTTGCTATGTTGATTGCTATTTTAGCCATAATGTATTGGTTGCAATGATTTGCAAAAATAGAAATAAAAAAGGCTGCCCGGTTAAAGCAGCCTTTTGTTCGTTTGCGATTATAGAAAAAATTAGCGCATCAAGTACATTTTACCGTAACCTTTGTTAAAGAACTTGTCGGTATTATCTCCGTCTGCCTGGTATTTATCAAGCGATTTGCCATTCAGGTTAGTGAGCACTCTGTAGATGTACACCCCATTGGCCAATTTTTGCCCGTACATATCAGTACCATCCCATTTGAATTCGGTGATGTTTCTTCCGATATGAATAGGACCTAACTCATCTTTGGTTATCTCTCTTACTACTTTACCGGTAATGGTTAAAATTTGAATGCGTATGTTTTGTGGTACTTCGCTACCCGTAACCGTAAATACAAAAGCTGTAGAAGTGGTAAAAGGATTAGGATAGTTGAGTAAGTTAGAGATCATTGGTTTGTTGATCACACTAAAACTCACTTTATAATCTAACGCACCGGCTTTGTTCCCATTTACATCTCTGCCAGAAACGATCAATTCATACTCTCCATCTTTAGGAAAGAAAGGCTTCATTTCTATACTAGCGGTATTTTCACCATTAGAACTTATGTTGGCAGGAATAAATACCATGCTATCTCCAAAATTATATTCTCTAATATTTTGATCAGGGAATCTTACCTGCACTTTTATTAGTGATGTATCTTTTAATTCTAGGAACCTGCTTTCGTCTTTCAGCTTGATCAATACATTTGGTTTGGAAGCAACGATATCCTTATTAAGAATGTGTACCCCATCAAAGGTGACGTCTAGTAAAGGATTGTAATTATCTTCCCGAACATAAAATTCTTTGTATAGAATATTGTTGTAATGCAATTGTTCTGGCTGGTGATTATCGGGGTTAAACTCTATGAAAAGCGTATTAGAACCCGGATAAGTTTTGGTATCAATCAGATAGCTCACCGTCAAAGTATCACCTGCAACCAGTGCTTTGCGTTGAGGCACATTAATGGGATGTGGTACATTGTACCGATCAGTAATGATGAGTTTCACTTTGAGCAGACTATCAAATGGGGTTTGACTGATATTTTTAAATGCCAGTTTGAAATCAATTTTATCACCCTGATCCACCGTATCGGCACTCATCCTATACAATATGTTGGGCGCCACTGCACCTTCAGGAGCCAGACTGGCATTTATTCTCCAGTAAGTGAGTTGTTGTGGTGTTAGATTTCTATCATCCTTATTAAACATTTTGAGTTTCAAATAAGGATAAGTTTCTGGGTTAATGAAGGCCAAACTAGTGTCTCTAGATGGAGCTACAGTTGCCATTAATGATGACGAACCATCGTTTCTCACACCCCACACCTGAATACTAGTAGTATCAGTGTTAGTAGGGTCATTGCTGCTACCACGCCAATGCAATTCATTCCAAGAAGTAGCAGGACCAAAAGTTGGTGATTCAATTGTACCTTCTGGGATCAATGAATTAAGTGTCACAAATTGTTCCAAAGCTGTTGTATCAGAAACACCAACCTCTTGAACAGGAGTGAAAGTGTTGCTGCCTTTCTTGTAAAAAAACATGAACGGAACATTTCTATAAAAGCTATCTATTTTTGAGAATCCGATATTTTTTAACTTGTGATAAAGAGAGTTTCCTGATCCAAGTGAAGTTGTGTCATTTTTCCACTGATTCACGAAATTCGTATTATTTAAACTGTTACCATAATTTGTAATAGCTACATACATACCGTTAGGCACTACATTATCTATAAAGTTCATGGCTCTTTGTCTGTAGTTAATGCCTCCAGGAGGATTATCATAAGGAAATTCGAAAAAATATCTACCAGGATCACCAGGAGTGGCACTATTTTGACACAGTCCCCAGCTACCATACATTCCTTGTCCACCTACTACAGGAGAATTTTTCCACGGCTTTAAAGTAACGGTATCGAACACATAGAACTGCAGCGAGTTTAGTCTACACCCATATAACTCTAATTTTTCAAAATCAAGGTTTACATCTATTCTTGTGAATCCAACGTACGGATGTAGCCCAGTTCTTATGGTTAAATTTCTAGCCAATTTTGGGTATTCAAATTTTCTGTCTCCTGTTAATAAGATATTGTTGTACAAAGATTTTTTTTGCTGGTAATAGTGCGATTGATTGAACCCTGGTGTACTGTTGGGCAAATAAATAAACGAAGAACTATTCCAAATAATCGGTTGGTTGTTGGTAGGCGTCATAGCTACCCTCCAGTAATACACGGTGCTATCTGTATAGGTAATATTGCCTGGACTAAACTGAACAATGCCTCCAATACCATTATTGGTAATGGTTCGTTTAAAACTCGAGTTGAACAATTCGGTGGTATCAATTTCAAATTGGTACTGTCTATTTTCGCCCAAGGGGTTGGCAGTGTTGGCAACATAGGTGATGTTAGAAGAATTGAGTATAGAAAAATTATAAGGATAGGTAGGCCTTAACTCATCTTCAAAAATATAAAACGCTTTAGTAACGGTGTTGTTGGTTTCAAACAGTTCAGCCACTTTGTTAGTTTTATCCAATTCGATAATCAATTGATTTAAGCCTTTATCGATTAGCGGATTGATAGGAACAATCAACTGCAAAGAATCGATAGACCTGATGGCAGCTATTTGCCCATAGAATAACACTTTGATAGAGTCGTTGGGTAATTTCCTTTTTATTGATACAAATATGGAATCTCCAACAGCTTTGCCAATGTTCTGCATTTTTACTTTTAAAGAAAAATTGGCATCTGCTACAGAAATGATACTCGGACTAACCAGTACCATTGGATCTTCGACCACGAAGTCTGGTTTTTCACTATAATTAATTTTGATGGCTGGATCACCATGCAAAGCAATTTCTTCTAAATGTATTCTGGTATAATAATCAAGGTTTGGATTGTTAGCTCCCAATGAATTCAAAACTTCTTTCACCTGATTTCCTACAGAATTTCCATACATGTTTTTGGTGAAGTTGAGGTAGAAATTATTATTGTAGAAATTTAGAAATGGAGGGATACCGAAATGGGTATCTGCTAAAAATCCGATACTGCCTCTTTGAGGAGCCAATATATATTTTTCTGATAAAGAGAGAACCCCACTTGCTCTTGAAGGATCGAAATTAAAAAAGTTGCCCGCACTGCATCCACTTACGTTAAAGAAAGGATATTTACCTCCATTGTTATACAATTCGGGATTACTCAAATTAAATTCGAAAGTATTGGCAGACGAGTGACCGAAGTAACCGATGAAACCAAGGCCTTCAGAAAAAAGTTGCTCAATGCGTTGGCTATTGGCTTGTTGCACAGATCCTGCAGATGTTTTAGAAAATGTTTCTACGCTGGCACCCAATAAAGTATCTTCCGCTATTCTTTTGTACCCATCCATGTAGGTTTTAAATGTTTCATTTTCAGACACATCTTTACCCCCAATTACATGCATAAATTTTTTCATCCAGGCTTTGTCTGCTACAAATGGACTTGGGGTGCGTTGGGCGGTTTCATAGTCTTTTACTTTTTGTAGATAACCAGCAATCTCGCCTCCATTAATAACACTCAACCTTCCAATAGGTACTATCGGCATGGTAGTACCTGGTTCTGAAACCAGCAGCATGTCGGAGGCAGGCCATCCAAAAGTGGGCACTTTGTTCAAAACAGGCAATAGGGTGTTGGTTCTATTTATCATTGCTTCCAAATAATCTACCCCTCTACCAATAATCATTACATATTTTGGCTTAACAATAAAGTTTCTATTGGCATACCTTACAAAATCCCTAATGGCGGCAGGGTGAGATTTAATACCAAAGGCAAATTGATCACTCAACTCACTAATTTCGAATATTTTGGCATTAAAATTACCTCCATTATTAGAAGCCCTATAGGCGCGATATTGATCTACGTTGTTATTACCATTGCCATCATTATATAGATCTTTATTACTGATGAGCAAGTAATCTGCTTGGTTGGCTAAGTTACCATAATTGATAAAATTTCTGCTTGTAACACTACTGATATTATTGATTTCGGTAGCTTGAACATTCATCAATACAAATTTTCTTATTGGAAGTGCTGATGCAGGTAAAACGAATTTTACTCTGCCCGAAGTAGAGGCTATCTCTCCGATGTACCTTAAGCCGTTGGTGATATCATACAATACCGGAGGTACTCCTTCATTATTAAAATTGCTGATATTCAGATAGTTCCCCGATGCCGAGGCTTCGAGTTCAAAATAAAAGCTCTTTTCGTTATTAAAATTGAAAGTTGAGGGATAAGTAATAGATAAGCTAGCAACAACCATGCGATCGGTACTTATAGAAGAAACGTTGGTTGCTGCTATAATTATATCGGTGGTATTGGTAAACAATGAAAGGGGCAAGTTAGAAACGGTAGCCTTTTTATAAGTAAAGAAAGGCATTGGCTGATTGAATACTTCTGTGCCGGTAGGCCCGTTTACATTGATTCTAATGTTACGTGTATTTTCTGCGTTACCCGCGGCGTTTACCTTGAGCGTAAAACTATTGGCAGGTCCAGCGGTAAAAACATTGAGACCTAAAAATCTGTGTTGAAAACTTCCAGAAGGTATAATATTCGAACTTGTCCAACCTTCCCCTTGGTCGTAAGAAGATGAATACACATATTCTCCTACTCTGTTGGCGTATCCTCTATTAAGTATTGTTTTAAATTGTTCATCAATCGTACGCATAAAAAAGGCATCAGGCGAAGCAGCGCTGGGTGCGGTATTAACGGCGTTGTTGTAACGAAGGTTGCCACCAGCGGTGTTCACCGTTAAAAAATAAGCGGCTGTATCCGTTTCTAAACTAAACTTATCATTTAGCTGATAATCAGCAACGCGGAACAATTCTTTGTCTGGCCTACCATCATTCATTTGACCCCAGAATTCGATAAAATCTGTAGCTCCCAACTGGGCATTACTCACAGATGTAAACAGCCTCACTTGTTGTCCGTTTCTCCATAACTGAAAATGATCTGCATTCACAGATCCCAACCCTGATGCAGAAAGAACAGAAGAAGGAATTCGCGATATAATGTCTTTATTCACAAAGAACTTGTAGTAGGTTTTGCTATAATCGATCCAGGCGTTATTGAGCTGCTGTGCATTAACGCAAAAGGAACAAATAATTAAAAAGGCAGTCAGTATTTTTTTCATCATAAAAGATGTTGTATTTGGATTAATCTTCTTTTTTAGTAAAGTTTACTCTTATAGAAAATACGTGTGTAAACAAGGGATTAGATTGATTGGCTAAATTGCTGAAAGCGTAATCTAACATCACATTGTTGATTCTAAAACCAGCACCTGCGCTGGGCTGGTAAATCCATACTCTTTTTTGGTTCAGTGTATCGCCATCGGCCAGTGCTTGTTGAAAATTTGTAATACCGGCTCTAACAAAAAATACATCTTTGATGTTGGCTTCTACACCAAGCCGTGGATCAACGCTAAAAGTATTTCCACTTAAAACCGTATTTCGTTTACCATCAAAAGTAAAATCGAGGTTAGCTTCGGTTAAGAGTTTAACATTAGATCCCACACTAAATTCATAAGCACCACCCAACACTAATCTAGGAGCAGTAAGCTCGGTAGATTTTACTGGTATGTCGTTGTTGGTGAGGTATAGCACTTCTTTTTCTTTTTCAGTAAAATTAAATGTCCAAGCATTAAATGTAGTAGTGATATCTCTTGCTACCAAGCCCAATCGCCATTTATCGCCGTGCATTTGAAGACCGGCATCTAAGCCAAATCCAAGCGCACTAGCAAACTTTCCTACTTTGCGGTAAATAACTTTGGCGTTGGCGCCAAAGCTTAGGCGATGTTTTTCAGTTTCTTTTAGATTTTGTGCAAAAGAAAAAAGAAAAGCATAGTCTGCAGAAGAAAAGGTTTGAATGTTATTGTAGTTGATACTACCATCCGGTTCAACGAGGAACAACGTATTGGGAATATCATCTACTGCAAAACGAAGCAAAGAAAATCCAATGGTTCTTTTGTTGTTTTGAACAGGAATAGCTATTGAAGCATAGTCGTATTTGGCAATTCCAGCAAAATACTCTGCATGCATAATGCCGGCATTGGGAACGTCTTTTACACCTACAAGTCCGGCAGGATTCCAATAACCAGCAGTGGCATCATTGGCTGTAGCAACTTGGGCATTTCCCATAGCCAATCCTCGTGCACCTGCACCAATGTTTAAGAATTCGTTGGAGTACTTTCTGAATTGTGCTTTCCCAACAAAAGGAGCTACCAAAAAGAGTAAGGTTAAAGCAAAAAAGCTTTTTTTCATGTGTGTTAGTGTTGATAGATATTGTGACCTAGATTGAAACCATATTTGAAAACGTATTAATACGTATAAAATTGTGCGCTCCCTCCTTTAGTTTTTCACTATTCAAAAATACAACATTTACACAATGTTTAATGAGTTTAAAGCGGAAGAAAATGATCGGTATTTAACGACTTAGATATAACAAAACAAAAAAAGATAAAATACAGTTTATTGAGGTTAATATTTTCATTTCATTCATATTTGAAAAAAACTACTCATTTTTGTGTACTAAATTATCAAGACCAACATATAAACGATCGTAAGATGACAAACAGTTTTATAGAAGAGCTGCGTTGGAGAGGAATGTTACAAGATATAATGCCTGGAACCGCCGAACAACTCAATAAAGAGGTAACTACAGGTTATGTGGGATTTGACCCAACAGCTGATAGTTTGCATATTGGAAGTTTAGTACCCATTTTGCTTTTGGTACACTTACAAAAAGCTGGTCATAAGCCAATTGCGCTAGTGGGTGGGGCTACAGGGATGGTGGGCGACCCCTCCGGAAAAAGTGAAGAAAGAGTATTGTTAAGTGAAAGTACTTTAGCTAAAAATCAAGCTGGCATTCAGGCGCAGCTCGAAAAATTCATCAACTTCAACCCATCAAAATCAAATGCGGCCGAATTGGTGAATAATTTTGATTGGTTTAAGAATATTAGCTTTCTAGACTTCATTAGAGATGCAGGTAAACATATTACTGTGAACTACATGATGGCCAAAGACAGTGTTAAAAAACGCCTAGAGAGTGAAAACGGCATGTCATTTACAGAGTTCACTTACCAACTTATTCAGGGCTTTGATTTTTATTGGTTGTTCAGCCACAAAAATTGTAAGCTCCAAATGGGGGGAAGCGATCAATGGGGAAATATTGTTACAGGAAGCGAACTTATCAGAAGAAAAGCCGGTGGCGAGTCTTTTGCATTTACCTGCCCTCTCATTAAAAAAGCAGACGGTGGAAAATTCGGCAAGTCGGAAAAAGGCAATGTATGGTTAGATGCTGAAAAAACCAGCCCTTTTCAGTTTTATCAATTCTGGTTAAACGCTTCAGATGAAGATGCAGCACAATGGATCAAGATATTTACATTTCTATCAAAAGAAACCATTGATGAGCTCATTGCATCTCATAAAAAAAATGCCGCTGAGAGATTATTACAAAAAAAGTTGGCAAAGGAACTCACTATGTTTGTTCATGGAGAAATAGCATTAGAAAAAGCTTTAGAAACTACGGAGAAATTATTTGCCGCACAACATTCAACAGTTGATACTTTGAGTGAAGATGACCTCAATAACATGGAAGGCATTATAAAAAGTACTTTTTCAAAAAATACTATTCAGGTAGGTATTGAAGTGGTGAGTTTACTTACCCAAACAGGCATCTTTCCAAGTAAAGGAGAAGCCCGCAGAACCATACAGGGCGGGGGTGTAAGCATCAATAGAAAAAAAGTAGCGTTTCCTGATTTTACTGTTGATACAAGTATTTTATTACACGATCAATACTTGCTTATTCAAAAAGGAAAGAAAAATTATTACTTAATACAAGTAGTTTAATTAACCTTAAAAAGATGTTGCATTGCGAAGCTTTTTTATTCGATAAAAACGCTTTTGGGGATCACTGCACCTTTAGAAACCTCTGGTAAAAAAGTTCTTTCTTTTAATAAATAACCATTCCCTTTTTCACAGAAATGTACTTTTAAATTTTCTATACTCAGTGGATTCCCTTCCGGTATATCAGCGATATTGCAATGACGAATATCGTGTCCATCAACAATTATCACCAATCCACTTCCGATGGCCTCCATTTTGTTACTGTTTGTGATAAGCATGCCGGTATCTTCTCCCAAACCAATTCCGATGCAAGATGGATTTGCTGCTACGGCTTGAGCCAGTCTTCCAAAGCGCCCTCTTTTTTCAAAATGAGAATCAAAAATTACATCATCCATAAAACCCAGTCCGGTAGTAATTTTCACTTCCCCTTTAAGATGCGCTCTAGTGGCATTACCTTCATATATCATGGTATTGCTCATGGCCATGGCCCCAGCAGAGGTTCCGGCCACCACAAAATTGGTTTCATTTTGTACCCGAAAATGTAATAATTCTAAAAAATTTGTTCCACCAAAAATACTGGAAAGTCGAAGTTGATTACCGCCGCTAAACATCACGGCGTCACACTCTTTTATTCGTGACATATAACCTTCGTTGCCCACATCACCTCTGTTGCGAATGTGCATCACGCCTACGTTAGTACAACCAATTTTGCCAAAAGCATTCATGTAATTATCTCCCACTTCGTAGGGTATCATACTGGCGGTGGTGATCACCTCAATGCGAGATAATGAGCCGCCCGCCTCTTCAACGATTCTTCTGAGAATTCCCAGTTCAAAAAAATTAAGGTTATTTCTTGTAATCTCGCCTTTTTCTAAATCGGTTCCTTTGTCTTCTGCCCCACCAATGGCTATGAGTTTTCCCTTAGCAAAATGCATGCATTGAATTTTGTTATGCTTACAAAATTAAGGGAATTACCATTGGGGGCGTATAGCTTTTTTATGGAATTGTGCAGTAGATATTACAACAAGTGGGCTTAAGAATCTGTAATTTTTTTGTAAAGCAAAATGATTTGTTTAATTTCCTTTTTTTACCAATTACGAAAACAACTATGCAATAGATATGAAAATTGAAGAGATAAAAGTGCTGAGAGGGCCTAATTATTGGAGTGTACGCCGCAACAAGCTGATACAAATGAAACTAGATTTAGAAGAAATGGAACAAAGGCCCACCAATACCATCTCTGGTTTTAAAGAACGCTTAGAAAAAATGTTTCCCAGCATGTATGAACATCGCTGTAGCGAAAACAGAGCAGGGGGCTTTTTTCATCGAGTAGAAGAAGGCACCTGGATGGGGCACGTAATTGAACATATAGCTTTAGAAATGCAAACCCTTGCAGGCATGGATACAGGATTTGGCAGAACCAGGGGAACCGGCAAAGAGGGTGAATATTATGTTTGTATCAGTTATATGGAAGAAGATGCAGGCGTGTATGCTGCTAAAGCCGCCGTTGACGTAGCCATGGCACTCACCAATGACGAACCCTACGATCTGGAAGCCGACATTATGCGATTAAGAGAAATAAGAGAGGAAACCAGGCTAGGGCCAAGCACAGGCTGCATTGTAGAAGAAGCTGCTAAAAGAGGCATTCCTTATATTAGACTTAATAAACAGTCGTTGGTGCAGCTTGGATATGGTATTCATCAAAAACGAATCAGGGCCACGATAGCAAGTACAACCAGTAATATTGCGGTAGACATCGCCTGCGACAAAGAGGAAACCAAGGCACTATTAGGAGCCGCAGAAATACCTGTACCAAGAGGTACGGTGATTAGAACAGAAGCCGGTTTGGCAGAAGCTGTTGAGAAATATGGTTACCCATTGGTAATAAAACCTATCGACGGCAACCATGGGAAGGGCAATACCACCAACATCACCACCTGGGAACAAGCACTCACTGCATTTGAAGCAGCCAAATTATATGGCAGATCTGTGATTATCGAAAAATTTATAACTGGAGTTGACTTCAGAATTTTGGTCATCAATTATAAATTTATTTGTGCAGCTCTTCGTACACCCGCTTCCGTTATAGGAGATGGTAAAAGCTCTATTCGAGAATTGATTGATAAGATCAACAAAGATCCTCGTAGAGGTTATGGGCATGAAAAAGTACTTACACAAATCACCATCGATGGGTTTACCCAAAAAATGTTAGACGAAAAAAATTATACGATACAATCTGTTCCACCTATAGGCGAGCTGGTGATGTTGAAACCCACAGCTAATTTATCAACAGGTGGTACCTCTACCGATGTTACCGACGAAGTACATCCTGCAAATATTTTCATGTGCGAACGCATCGCAAAAATTATAGGATTAGATATTTGTGGGATCGATATCATGGCCAGCGATTTGCGCACAGCAGTAACAGAAAATGGTGGGGCTATTCTTGAAGTAAATGCCGCACCCGGTTTTAGGATGCACATAGAACCTTCTGAAGGACTGCCCAGAAATGTGGCAGAACCGGTGGTAGATATGTTATTTCCTAAAGGTAGTGCAGGAAGAATTCCTATCATCGCTATCACTGGAACTAACGGTAAAACCACCACCACTCGAATCACAGCGCATATCGCTAAAAGTGCGGGCAAAAAAGTGGGTTATACTACCAGCGATGGGGTGTACATTCAAAACCAATTGATGATGAAGGGCGACTGTACAGGACCTATCAGCTCACAATTTGTACTAAAGGACCCCACTGTAGATTTTGCTGTATTGGAATGTGCCAGAGGGGGTATTCTTAAAAATGGACTTGCGTTTCAAAATTGTGAAGTAGCCATAGTGACTAATGTGGCGGCAGACCATATGGGTTTGGGAGGCATTCATACACTGGAACAAATGGCCAAATTAAAAGCTGTGGTACCAGAAACCGTATTCCCGCACGGCTATGCAGTGTTAAATGCAGATGATGACTTAGTATTTGCCATGTCAAAAGACCTCAGTTGCAACGTTGCTTTGTTTAGTATGGATGAAAACAATACTCGCATAAAACAGCATTGCAAAAAAGGCGGGTTAGCGGCGGTATTTGAAAATGGTTATATCAGTATCCTCAAAGGCACCTGGAAAATAAGGGTGATTCACGTAAAAGATGTGCCCATAACCTTTGAAGGCAAAGCCTTACACAATATTGCCAATTGCTTACCAGCTGTAATGGCGGCTTATTTGTATAGAGATATTACAATCGAAGACATTCGATCAGCACTTATGTCCTTTATTCCATCAGCCAACCAAACACCAGGTCGACTCAATTTTTTCCATTTTAAAAACTTCACCATGCTAGCCGATTTTGCGCACAACCCGCATGGAATGAGGTTATTGTCTGATTTTATCAGCAAACTTGAATATCCAAAAAAGATAGGATTAATTAGTGGTACAGGCGACCGTAGAGATGAAGACATTCGCGAGCTAGGCATGATATCTGCACAATGCTTTGATGAAATTATAATCCGATGCGACAAAAACCTACGTGGCAGAACTGCCGAAGAAATTATACAATTGCTCAAAGAAGGAATTCAACAACAAAACCCACTTTTACCGGTGATGATCATTGAAAATGAAGGTGAAGCGTTAGAATATATTTATGCAAACCAAGAGCCAGGTGCACTGTACACCATCATGTGTGATGTGGTTTCTGGAGCACTCAATAAAATAAAAGAGTTAAAAAACAGGGAAGAAAATCTTTGATGTGATTAGAGAGCAACTAATTGAAAATGTATTCCCTAAAGCGGGTTAGTTTAAAAAATACTTTTGGAACATTTTTTTACATCCCCTATTTTTGCATTCCCAAATTAAAAAAAGTATAGTTTGGGTTATGGTGTAAAGGTAGCACAACAGATTTTGATTCTGTTTGTCTAGGTTCGAATCCTAGTAACCCAACAAAAAAGCTTTAGTCATCACACTAAAGCTTTTTTATTATAGGGAAACGAGTATCTAAGTCTGCTATTTTTTTCGTTTATTGAATCACTTCAGTTAATACTTTTCCCACATTGCCATTGGGTACTTGAATTTTTAAAAAAGCAGCTATTGTTGGCGCAATATCTGTCATATAAGTTTCTCGATATGTATTGCCTGGCTTCACTTTCCACCCAAACCAAACATTGGGAATGTGTGCGTCATAAGGGTTCCATAAACCATGCGTAGTACCCTTACTGACTCCATCAAAATACCCTGGCTTCACGGTGTACATGATATGACCACTCCTAATAGGGTTGTACCCATTTGCCATCCTAATTTTTTGCGGTTGGGGTAAGGTGGTTTCTTCAAGTTCAGCAATTTCAAATGCGTTGATGATATAAGATTGCTTTTTTAGGTATTCAATTATCAGTTCAATAATTTCTTCTCTGTCTTTTCCAGATGCTTTAATAGCTTTTTCGTTTAGGTAAAACTGATAATTTTGAGTATTCAAAATGGCTTTTTCGATACCAAAAGTGTCAAACAATTGTTTGTTCAGTTCATTTCGCAATGGCCCGTCATCAAAGGTTCCTCCAGGTATTTTGTGTTCTTTTAAAAACCCTGGGATATGGGCTACGCCATGGTCGGCTGTTAAAAAAAACAGATAATTTCCTTTACCTAATTTTACATCAAGATAAGTAAGAAAATCAGCAATATCCTTATCCAGCCTATAATAAGTGTCTTCAACCTCTTTAGAATCCGGACCAAAACTATGCCCAATATAATCGGTAGTAGAAATGCTGAGCGCCAAAAAATCTGTAACCGTATTGCTGCCTAATTTTTCGTGATCGATGGCTGCTTTGGCAAAATCAAACGTATAGGTAGTAGAGTAAGGAGTGGTTTTAAAAGCGCTGTATCGCTTATCAGTTAAAGTAGAAACCTTGTGAGGGAAAGTAGATGTTGATAAACCCGTAATTGTACCTTCATATATATTGTCGTCTGCACTACTGAGAATATATTTTTCTATCGGATACATCGTATTCCAATCTTTGCGCATGTACTGGGTAGGAAGATCTTTGTTGTTAAAATTATTTACCCAGGTGGGTAGTTGTTGCATGTAATATGTGCTGCTAATAAATTTCCCCACTGCATCATCGTACCAATAGGCGGCGTTGGCCGAATGACCTGCCGGCAATATAGCGCCTCTGTCTTTCAGTGAAATACCAATTACTTTACTTTGAAACTGGTTATTGAGTCTCAATTCGTCTGTTATTGTAGTAGACCATAAGTTTTCGGGACTCATTTTGCCGGCTCTAGTATTGCTTCCTACAGTATTAACGGTAGAATCATCTGTACAATACACATTTTTCCCAGTGCGCACATCAAACCAGTTGTTACCAACTATTCCATTAATGGCTGGTACGCTGCCAGTGTACACAGAGGCATGGCCAGGAGCTGTATAAGTTGGCATATAAGAGATATTAGTATTTTCGAAACTATGCCCTTGGCTAAGTAAACGCTTGAACCCGTTTGAACCGTACATTTTACTGAATCTATATAAATAATCCCATCGCATTTGATCAACCACCAACCCTACAACTAATTTGGGTCCTCCGTTGTTTATAGCTCTTGTAGTGCCTTTTAGGTTGTTGGATTGAGCATGGGTTACAAAAAAACCAGTAAAAAGGACAAAAAAACACAATTTTATCTTTTTTCTCATGTCTTTAATTTTTACAAAGATAAGTTTTGATTGGCCCAACACTACAAAAATCGTTTGTGGCCTACTGTTAATAATTTGCTGGCAAAACCTTAATTTTGCGCCAGTTAAACAACAATATCAGTAATTAATACTATGTGAAAAGTTTTTCACCTTTTACGGGTGCTGAGGTAGATAAAATCAATCATACATTAAATAAACAATTACAATGGATGTTTTTGAAAAATTGGTGAAAGATGGTGGTCCTCTAGGCCAACATATGGACAGAGCCCATGGCTATTTTGCATTTCCAAAACTAGAAGGCGAATTAGGCCCAAGGATGCAGTTCAGAGGTAAAGATATGATTGTGTGGAGTTTGAACAATTACCTAGGTTTGGTAAATCACCCGGAGGTACGCAAAGTGGATGCAGATGCTGCCGCAGCTTACGGTATGGGGAACCCTATGGGTGCAAGGATGATGAGTGGTAACACCGCCAAACATGAGCAGTTGGAAAAAGTGATTAGCAAATTTGTGAGCAGAGAAGATACGATGCTTCTCAATTTTGGCTACCAAGGTATCATGAGTTGTATTGATGCATTGGTGAACCGTAGAGACGTGATTGTATATGATGCAGAAAGTCATGCATGTATTGTGGATGGTGTTAGATTGCACATGGGACATCGCTACGCATTTAAACACAACGATGTTGAAGATTGCGAAAAACAACTGCAGCGTGCAACTGAACTGGCAAACAAACAAGGTGGAGGTATTTTGGTGATCACAGAAGGAGTTTTTGGTATGGATGGAGAACAAGGAATTTTGAAAGAAATCGTTGCCCTCAAACAAAAATATGAATTCCGTTTGCTTATAGATGATGCGCACGGTTTTGGATATATGGGCCCAACGGGTGGCGGTGCAGATGAAGCACAGGGTTGCCAGGATGGTGTGGATATTTACTTTTCCACTTTTGTAAAAAGCATGGGAAGTATTGGCGCATTTATTTCTGGTCCGAAAAATGTTTTGAAATATTTACGCTATAATGTCCGCTCTCAAATATTCGCAAAAAGCCTTCCCTTGATGATTGTAGAAGGTATGCTAAAACGTATGGAGATGACCGTAAGCATGCCAGAGCTCAGAGAGCAACTTTGGAGCAATGTAGAAAGATTGCAAACTGGATTAGTAGAAAGAGGTTTTGATATTGGGAATACCAACTCTCCTGTTACTCCTATTTATATGAAAGGAGATGTGCCAGAAGCTACACAAATGGTGATGGACCTTCGTGAAAATTACCATATTTTCTGTAGCATCGTAGTGTATCCAGTGATTCCTAAAGGAGATATTATTTTCCGACTGATACCCACCGCTTCTCATAGTTTTGATGACATTGATCAAACACTGAAAGCATTTGAAGAAACAAAAAAGAAATTAGATGCAGGGCTTTACAAATCTGCCGACATCCCAGATATGGCAGAAGCCATGTAAACAAACATATCATCCCGCTCTACATAGAGTGGGATTTTTTATGTATTCACTTTTTTTTCGTGCAAATTGTGGTAAATTGTATCTAGGCAAAAAAACAATCTTTATGAAGCCATCTTCGTATTTTCTCACAACTACAAATGAACATCAAACGCCTATTTATACATGGATACCACCTGGCGAAATCAGATGTATCCTGCATATTGCACACGGCATGGCAGAATATGCCCTACGGTACGAGTCCATCGTTCCTTATTTTTTGAAAGAACAAATTGCAGTATTTGCACACGACCATCGAGGGCACGGCCGAGCAGTGCCAAGTATTGCTGAACAGGGAATTGTAACCGACCAGTGGTTCAACGATCAGGTAGAAGATATAGGCATCATAGTGGCTCATATCAAAAAAGAACATCCCAACAAAAAAATAATTTTGTTGGGCCATAGTATGGGATCTTTTGTGGGCCAGCGATTTTTCCAACTTCACGGCCATCAAATCAACGGACTCATCTTATCTGCCAGTAATGGAAAAAAAGATCCTCTGATGGGCTTTGGTATTGTAGTAGCCAAAATTCAAAAAACATTGTTTGGCAACCAATATAGAAGCAACCTCATAAACTACCTTTCCTTTGCCGCTTTCAACAAAAAGTTTGCACCCAACAGAACTACTAGTGATTGGCTGAGCAGAGATGAAAATGAGGTAGATAAATATGTAACGGATGAACAATGTGGTTTTGTATGTAGTAGCAGCTTTTTTTATTATTTCTTCAAAGGCATACAGGATACTTTTGATAACAACAACATTCGGCAAATACCTTCACATGTGCCAGTGTATGCTTTGGCTGGCGACAAAGATCCAGTGGGCTTGCAAGGAAAAGGATTTCTACAATTGATAGAAAATTGGAAAGCGGCAGGAGCTAACGACTTAACCTATGATTTGTATAAAGGTGGTAGACATGAAATGATGAATGAAACCAATCGCACCGAAGTGCTGGAAAATATCATCAACTGGATAAAAAGAGTAACACCCTAACAAAAGAAAATAATATGGTGCTGGCCTAAATTGGAATCAAACATCAAATGCCTACAACAAACCTTATAAAACAAAGTGTTTATTTTATGCTGTTCCTTGATAGTTTGAGCTACCCATCACACTTTTTAAATTAATAGTATTGGATGTTATTATGCTGTCTGATGATTTAATAAGGCTCAACACCTATTAAACCAATATTTTGCAGTTGGAAATTTATTACGGCTTCCAAACGCTGCACAGCTAAGCATTTCAGAACATTTTTTATCTCAAATTAGTTCACCATTTCTTCGGCCAAAAAATAACCCGAAACACATATCTGTAATGGTTTTGAAACCCTCATTACGATTTTAAATGCAAAATTTGGGTTAAAGTAAAGTGCTCGAGATTGCGAATTTTTAAATATGCTGATGCTGCCATCAGCTGTTTTTGGAAAAACTACCACTCTTTTTTTAATTGTTGCTTAAATTCAACAAATGTCATTTTTTGATTAGCTGCTTTGGAAAAATATTTCAAAGGCACTTCAAACTCTTGGGGTTTCATATAACCTACTAAAGGAGCAGGAGTGGCGGCAACAGAAGATAGAAAAATTGTATTCGGATATTCTAATTGCCATGAACTAAGATAAATGGCCAAATCATTGGTTTTATATTGAGGATTGTAAGCGTACGTTTTACCGTTGAAAACTACATTTTCCGTAGATTCTGCATTGAACTTCACCGCATAATAATGCTGATTGATAAAGTCGGCCACTTTTCCGTTTCCATAAGTGTTTTTATCCATCACCTTACACCATCCACACCAGTTAGTGTAAAGGTCTATTAGTATAGGTCGGGGTTGTTTGGCATACGATTCCTGTAACTGCTCAAAATTGATCCAGATCACCTTTTCCTTTGGCATATATGACACCAATACTAGCATCCAACATGCAGAGAGCAGTCCAAAAAAAAATTTAACCTTTTGCATCCGTATATTGTTTTGTAGATTAAACGAAGTTAAACCCATATTTTGTGAAACCCTCATTACGATTTTAACTGCAAAATCTGGGTTAAACGGATATAAACTATAAAATAATGCAAAAAATTATTGTAGCAATAACGGGAGCTAGTGGATCGATCTATGCCAAGTTATTATTGAGTAAACTGGTGCAAATGAAAGATCAGATACAGGAATTATCTTTAGTGATGACAAACAACGCCAAAGAAGTCTGGAAAACGGAGCTTGACGATGATACATACAATTTTGAAGGAGTTCGAAGTTTTGATAAAAATGATTTCAACGCACCTTTTGCTTCAGGTTCCGGTCAATACCAAACCATGATCATCATACCCTGTAGTATGGGCACTTTGGGAAGAATTGCCAACGGAATCTCCGACGATCTCATCACTAGGGCAGCAGATGTAGTATTAAAGGAACGTAGAAGGCTTATTTGTGTTGCCAGAGAAGCCCCCTACAATCTCGTGCACATCCGTAATATGGAAACCATTACATTAGCAGGTGGAATCATTTGTGCTGCAACACCTTCCTTTTATAGCAAACCCACCTCAATCGAAGAAGTGGCATCCACCGTAGTAGACAGAGTTATTGATTTAGCTGGATTAACTTTCTCTTCTTACAGATGGGGCCAATAAGTTTCCATCAAACTTTTTTATGTATTAACAACATTATCGAAGATCAACCACTTCTACGTTGGGGTATTTTTTTGTATCAAAAATAAACATCTCATCAGCAATAGGTGTATTGGGCAAAAGAGAGCTAGTGCTATAAGTATAACGATTACCATTTTTCTCAAATATTTTTGTAGTGTTGATTCCGTTATTATCTACATATAATAATACTTTATGAAAAGGTTTTGTTTTATCAATCGGTGTCAACTCAATTTCTTTCATACTTTTTCCATTGATGGTAGCAGGTCCGTTTAATTTGTACAAGAAATCTTTATCATAAAAATTAGTAAACAATTTCTGAGGAGTTAAAGAATTTGCAGAAGGATCTATCTTAGAAATGGTTACTTCATTGGATGCTTTGTCGTATGTCCAAACATTAGATCCGTCAGAAAATATTTCCTGCCCGGTTACGGTGATACGGTATTTGGTACCTTTCATGTAAACAGTTCCAGCCTTTGTTCCTAAGTTTTTACCCGCTGAATTTTCTACTTTAAGTAAAAACTTAGCTTGTACCGTTTTGTAGGTTTTAAACTTGTTGCTTACACCATCTAATAACTTTTTTGCAGCAGGATCATTGGTACTCATTCCCTTTGAAAGAGTTTGAGCAACTAAAGACAAAAAAGTAGCGAACGTCAAAAAAAATATTCCAGTTAATAATTTCTTCATTTCGTTTATTTTATTCAATTAATTTGAATGGGAGCAAAGATAAGCAATAGACGATTTCATCTGCAACTAGTTTAAACTTAAAGGCTAAGGAACTGTTAATCTGAAGCCAATACCAGAATTTAATAGTCCTAACCTCGGTGATCCGACTAAGATGTATTTTTTAGCAAGTCTTCAATACAACTTCACAATAGAACAGATTTACCAACCCCTCCAGTACTTTTTACATGATTTACATATATATATATCCGTTTTATACAGTTGCTGCTGATTGAGCAAATACCAATAATTGCCAAAACACTCCTACCCTCGGGCAGTTACGATGAAGAAGTGCATTGGAGAGAATTGCTGGAGATAAACGTAACCTGCAGCAATATCATATTAGAACAGTAGTTAATAGAATGATACAATCAATTGAGGCATTCAACCCACTCAAAGCAGCGATGGCCTGAATTTTTAATTTGACCAAAGAAATCAGAACAGAAAAGATGGTGACTTTTAGTAAAAATGAATAAACAACCGTACAAATGTTTTGATGGATGATGAAAAAAAATGAAAAATTAAATCTTTACGAAGCATGAAAACTGATCCGTATAATAGATCAAATCGGCAGAAATACAACGTTGATTCATGGTTATTGGATTGGCATTTTTTAGAAAAATATCATTAGTAAAATCGTACTTTTGTGGGCCCTGTAAGTCTTTACAAGAGGTTGGTAAGGAAATTGACTATTATGGCAAAAGCTACTGGCGACACCCCTTTAATGCAACAACACAACGCCATCAAGGCCAGATACCCCGATGCCATCTTATTGTTTAGGGTAGGCGATTTTTATGAAACCTTTGCACAAGACGCCATTATTACTTCACAGGTACTAGGTATAACGCTCACTAAAAGAAACAATGGCAATGCCGCTTCATCTGAACTAGCAGGTTTTCCGTACCACGCCATGGATACCTACCTCCACAAACTTGTAAAAGCTGGTTACCGAGTTGCCATCTGCGACCAATTGGAAGACCCAAAAACGGCGAAGGGTATTGTAAAACGTGGAGTAACAGAATTAGTGACGCCAGGCGTAGCTACCAACGACAAACTACTAGAACACAACAGCAATAACTTTTTAGCTGCACTACATTTTACAGAAACTGCCATTGGAATTGCTTTCCTAGATATTTCGACAGGAGAATTTTTTATTGCAGAAGGCGATAAAGAATATGCCGATAAATTATTACAAAGCTTGCAACCAGCTGAAGTCATTTTTCAACGCAACAAACAAAAACTTTTCAAAGAATATTTTGGCAACCAATTTTTCACTTATAGTTTAGACGAATGGATATTCGCAGATGTGTATGCAGAAGAAAGTCTGCTCAAACATTTCGGCACCCATAGCTTAAAAGGATTTGGGGTAGATGGGCTTACCAACGGCATCATCGCATCTGGTGCAATACTACATTACTTAAAAGATACCGAACATCCAAACCTGCAACACATCACTTCTATCCAACGGATCAACAAAGACGACCATTTGTGGATGGACCGGTTTACAATTAGAAATCTGGAACTTATCAGCAACCATCCAGAAAACAATACCTTGTTTAAAACCATCAATCAAACCGTTTCGCCTATGGGCGCCAGATTATTGAAAAGATGGATGTTAATGCCACTCAACGATTTATTGCGCATCAACGAAAGGCTGGATTCCGTAGAATTCCTGATCAAAGAAACAGATACCCGAAATAAAATTAGTTCGCATATCCGCCAAGCGGGTGATGTAGAAAGACTAGCTAGTAAAGTTCCCCTAAAAAAAATAAATCCCAGAGAAGTTTTACAAGTAGCGAAAGGTTTACAACAAACAGCCGCTATCAAAGAAATTTGCAAAACTACCGGTAACGAATACATGAAGCGCTTGGGCGATTCACTCAACTCATGTGATTATATACTCCATAAAATTTTAAAAGAAATACATGAAAATCCTCCTGCATCTGTAAACAAGGGTGGACTGATTGCTACAGGCATATATGCAGAATTAGATGAACTGCGGAATATTGCTAGCGGCGGTAAAAATTACCTGATAGAGTTACAACAAAAAGAAGTGGTAGCTACAGGCATATCTTCACTAAAAGTAAGTTTCAATAATGTATTTGGGTATTATCTGGAAGTGACCAATCTGCACAAATCAAAGGTTCCCGATACTTGGATTCGGAAGCAAACCCTAGCCAACGCAGAGCGATATATCACACCCGAATTAAAAGTGTACGAAGAAAAAATTATAGGAGCAGAAGATAAAATTTTACTCATTGAGCAACAGCTTTTTCAAGAATTGCTGAACGAGTTGCAGGATTATATTGCACCCATGCAAGTGAACGGACATGTGATGGCCGTGTTAGATAATCTATGTTGCTTTGCCAATAACGCCATTCAATTCAATTATAAAAAACCGTTGATGCACGATGGATTTGAATTAGATTTTAAAGAGAGTAGGCACCCGGTGATAGAAAAAAATTTAGCCCCAGGCGAACCTTATATCAGCAACGATATTTACCTGGATGCTACCACTCAGCAAATGATCATCCTAACAGGACCCAACATGAGTGGTAAAAGTGCCATTCTTCGCCAAACAGCATTAATTACGCTGATGGCACACATGGGTAGTTTTGTACCCGCAACTGCTGCCAACGTTCCCCTTACTGATAAAATATTTACCCGCGTGGGTGCCTCAGATAATTTAAGTGGCGGCGAAAGCACCTTCATGGTAGAGATGAATGAAACCGCGAGTATCATCAACAACATTAGCGCTAGAAGTTTGATCTTATTAGATGAAATTGGAAGAGGCACCTCCACATACGATGGTATTTCTATTGCATGGAGTATTGCAGAATATATTCATCAATCGCCCTTTAAACCCAAAACCCTCTTTGCCACCCATTACCACGAATTAAATGAACTGGAACATAAATTTGAACGCATTCGCAATTACCACATCACCAATAAGGAAGTAGGCAATAAAGTGATTTTCTTGCGTAAATTAGCGGCTGGAGGTAGCACCCATAGCTTCGGTATTCACGTAGCGAGAATGGCGGGTATGCCTACGTCTTTGATTGAAAGAGCCAATGAAATTCTGTTGCAATTAGAAGAGAAAAATGACCAGAGTCAGAATGGGAATGGACATAGTATCAAAGAAAAAATAAAGGATCTGAACATGCCAAAAATGCAATTAAGTATTTTTGATGCGCATTCTGCCACTTTTGATGATATACGAAAATTACTAGAAGCAACAGATATCAACCGACTCACCCCTGTAGAAGCGTTGTTGAAACTTCAAGAGATCAAAAGCAAAATTCAATGAGGATTTTGTAGTTCAAAGCAGCAGTTTTGTTTTAAATACAGTATTTCTTTAACGGAATAGCAACATGAAAAAAGTTATTTTCTTTACCCTTGGTTTACTTCTGTTTGGTAATATGGTGTCTATGGCTCAACCCTGCAGCCTTCCGGGTATGACGCCTACCAGCGCTATTCCTGTTTGTGGAACGGCTGTGTTTCGGCAAGCATTTGTAACAGGTTGTACCGGACCAGATATAGCTATTAGAGGATGTAACATTGGGGTAACTTCTAGCAGATCTTTCTGGTACAAGTTTACTTGCTTTCAAACTGGCACCCTTGGTTTTTTAATTCGGGGTATTTCCAATACAGACGACTACGATTGGTCATTGCTAGATATTACCAACCTCAACCCCAATGATGTGTATACTAATAATACGCTTCAGGTTTCTTTAAACATTTATGGAACAACTGGAAACAGTTCAGGCGTTCCACCCAATTCGCCAACAGGCTGCACCCCCACAGGTATTGGCGACGTTCATTGCGAAGGAGATGCCAACGGCAATTCCCCTTTTAACAGAATGCCTACTATTACACAAGGCAGGCAATACTTACTGATGGTTACCAACTGGACAGAAGGAAGCACACAAGGGTATGACTTGGTATTTACCGGTGGTACTGCCAGCATCACCGATCCGCTAGAACCTAGGTTAAGAGACGCTGCTGCTGCTTGTGATGGAAAACAAGTAAGAGTGCGCCTCAACAAAAAAATAAAATGCAATAGTTTGGCTGCTAATGGCTCCGATTTCACTATCAATACCCCTGGCAATAATATTGTTAGTGCCGTGGGGGCAGGTTGTAGCAACGGCTTTGACATGGACTCGGTGATACTTAACATGAGCAATCCCATTGCACCTGGCAACTATATTGTAACCATGGCAACGGGCTCAGATGGCAATACATTGAGAGACGCATGCGATCGTGAAATTCCGGTAGGCAACAATATTACTGTAACTGTTTTTCCCTTAATACCAACGCCCATGGACAGTTTAACCAGGATTGGCTGTGCACCTGATATGCTAGAACTGGTGTTTAAAAAACCAATGTTATGTAGCTCAATTGCTGCGGACGGTTCAGACTTTGTGGTAACCGGTTCATCTGTTGTAACCGTATCTGGAGCTACCGGCAGTTGTGGCTCTGCAGGCTTAACCAGTAAAATATTTGTGCAATTGAGTGCCCCCATCCAAAGAGGAGGATTGTATACCATTCGTTTGCAAAATGGAACCGATGGCAACACTATTATTGATGAATGTGGTCAATTTACACCGGCAGGATCATTCATTAACTTTAGCGCTAGTGATACTGTGAATGCTGATTTTACATACGGTATCGTTTATGGATGTGCACAAAATACTGTGCAGTATAACCACAATGCTGCCAATGGAGTAAATAATTGGCAATGGATTTTTGATAACAATATAAATAGTGGTTTACAAAACCCGTTGATTGCTTATTACGATTTTAGAGAAAAAAACACACAATTGATAGTTAGCAATGGGGTTTGCAGGGATACCAGTTCTTTTTCCTTATTTTTCGATAATTTATTAGAAGCAAAATTTGAAGGTAGTGCTGTGGTTTGCCCTGGAGATCCTGTTACTTTTACGAATCAAAGTGTGGGAACCATCACTAGTTGGAACTGGAGTTTTAGCAACAATAATAGCAGCACTTTACAAAATCCCCCTCCTCAAACATATACTGACATCCGAACTACCCGAAACGAAATCGTTCGCCTGATCATCGGTAATAGCTACGGATGTTTTGATACAGCCCGAGCGATTATCAAAGTGGTTAATAATTGCTTCATAGCCGTACCCAATGCGTTTAGCCCTAATGCAGATGGACTCAATGATTACCTCTATCCATTGAATGCTTACAAAGCCCGCGACTTGGAATTTAGTGTGTTCAACAGATTTGGACAACGGTTGTTTTACACAAAAGACTGGACCAACAAATGGGATGGCTCATTTAAAGGACAGGGGGTAGATCCAGGTACTTATGTTTGGGTATTGCATTATACCAATACAGACACGAACCAAAAAATAGAACAAAAAGGAACTGTTATTTTGATAAAGTAAAATTAAAAACAAAAAAGGCATCGCTTATATAAAAATGGTGCTTACGTAACAAAATAAACTTATTTATTTATTTATAAAGAGGTAAAAAGATCTCACAAAAACTGGAAAAGTTTTAATACTTTTTCAACTCCTACTCTCCCATTACCTTTGTAAATATTAAACAACGTAAAATGGAACATCAGCCGGTATATTACGGACAGTATCTTCAATTAGATAAGATCATAGAAGCCCAAGCCCCAGAAAGTTTTAAAGAAGGAAAGGAGCCCGCTCACGACGAAATGCTGTTTATTATCATTCACCAAGCTTATGAGTTATGGTTTAAGCAGATTTTGTTTGAAGTAAACTCCGTGATTGATATCATGAGCAAACCACAGCTCAACGACAATGCTCCAGAAATGCAATTGGTGGTACACAGAATGCAAAGGGTAGTTACCATTTTAAAAGTGTTAGTACATCAAATAGATATTCTGGAAACGATGACGCCGATGGACTTCCTCGATTTCAGGGATATGCTTCGACCTGCATCTGGGTTTCAAAGCTGGCAATTTAAAATATTGGAAGCCAAGCTTGGCTTAAAATATGAAAGAAGGCATGGACAGGATTATTATATTTCACAGTTACAACAAAAGGAAATTGATATTATAAAAGAAGCAGAGAATGGCTCTTCGGTTATTGAATTGGTTAACAAATGGCTGGAACGTATGCCATTTGCCGAAGACACTAAATACTGGGGTGATAAAACCTATTGGGAATCGTACGAAAACAGTTTTTTTAGCAGTCTGGCAGATGAAGAAAGAAACAATCTTGATGCCTACAAAAAAATATTTTATGAAGGTTCTGAAAATGAACATCGGGTCCTGAGTCCGAAAGCCTGCAGGTCAGCTCTGTTCATTAAGTTGTACCATGGATATCCCATGTTAGAACTTCCTTTTCAATTGCTAGATACCTTGTTAGAAATCGACAATCAACTGGGCAACTGGAGGTACCGTCATATTAATATGGTAAGAAGAATGATTGGTACCAGACTGGGAACTGGAGGTAGTACTGGAGCTGGTTATCTTCAGGAGGCAATGAATAAACATTATATTTTTAACGAGATTTCTCAGCTCAATAGTTTTCTAATCAACAGAAGAAAATTACCAATATTGCCTTCACATATTTCTGAAGTTTTGGGCTATAGGTAAGTTACTTTACCGAATGGAAGTAGGCAACACATAAAAAATTTCTTGATCTAGAAAGGCTGGCCTTGGAACACCGCAACTTTCCTTTAAGCTGCCAGAGTAACGCACTACTTTGTCAATTATCTTAAAAGTGTCGTTTAAAGGGCCGCAGATATAGGCTATTCTTCTACCGTTAGTGTTTCCAAGTACCAATGATTCAACGCCCCATTTGTCGATGCTGTTATCATACACGATTTTACCTACCTCATCGATGGCTGCAAATTTTGTAAGCCTCCTAGAATCACAATCACCTAATTCACAGGTTTCCTGTTTAAATGGTTTGCAGGAAGACAATTGGCTGTATGAAATAATTAAGATACCAACTTTGAACAGTAATTTCATCCCTTTTATAAGTTTAGAACACCTGATTACAAATATATTTATTTGAATGAGCGTCATCTAATTTAAATAACAAAAATCTAAATTAATTGTTTAAGCTGGGCTACAACTGCATCCACTTCTTCTTTGGTATTGTATTTACTAAAACTAAACCGAACGGTTACTTGGTTGGGATTGTTGTTGATGGCTCGGATCACATGACTACCCTGATCGGCACCCGACGTACAAGCACTTCCACCACTGGCGCATATATTATTGATATCCAAATTGAAAAGGATCATTTCTGATTTTTCTGTTTTAGGAAAACTAACACTTAATACGGTATACAAACTCCTGCCCAGCGCATCACCATTGAAACCTACATCAGGCAGGTGTTTTTTCAATTCATCATACATATAATATTTCAGTGTGCCGATATACGCACTATCGACCTCATATTGTGCTGTGGCCAATTCTAAAGCCTTGGCAAATCCTACAATTCCATACACATTTTCGGTACCGGCGCGCATATTGCGCTCTTGACCACCACCATGAATAAAGGGTTTGATTCTTACATTTTCATTGATGTACAATAGACCAATACCTTTGGGGCCATGAAATTTATGGGCGGCTCCGGTGATGAAATGAATGGGGGTATTGCGCAAATCAAAAGGAAAATGCCCTACGGTTTGCACCGTATCACTGTGAAAAATAGCGTTGTAGAGTTTACACAATTCACCCACTGAATGTATGTCCAAGATATTGCCAATTTCATTGTTAGCATGCATTAAGGTTACTAAGGTTTTTTCTTCAGAGGATGCCAATAATTTCTCAAGATCATCCATATCAACATGGCCATTGGGGAGCAGTTTTACATAACTCACTTTCACCAAATCAATATTATCTAAATAACTTACAGTATGCGAAACCGCATGGTGTTCTATTACAGAAGTGATAATGTGTTTGCAACCTAGGTCTCTAACGGCAGACTGTATTGCTGTGTTGCTACTTTCGGTACCACCACTAGTAAAAAATATTTCTGCTGGGTGTGCATTCAAAATTTTTGCAACAGATTTTCTTGCTTTTTCAATGGCAATTCGCGTTTCTCTTCCATAAGAATAGATGGAGGAGGGATTACCGAAATGATCTGTTAAGTAAGGAAGCATGGTATCAAACACTTCGTTATCTATAGCAGTAGTAGCGGCATTGTCGAAATAAATTCTCATATTAAAATGTTTTAAGTACTGTTCTGTTAATCAAATCATAACAGCCTTTATTTAATGTTTGGCGAAAATTAAGAGTTATTCTTGGTTTGTAGTTGATGAAGAGGTATCATTTTTAAAACATTATTTCTTTACATCAATTCCTGAATATCTTTCATCAATCGCAAAGCAATATTATTGGCAGTAGTTTCAAAATTACTTTCTGCATAAATTCGAATAATGGGTTCGGTATTGCTGGTACGAAGATGAACCCAATCATTATCGAAATCAATTTTTAATCCATCTATTTCATTCATTTGATGGTGCTGATACTTCTTTTTAATTTTTGCGAATACTACTTTTACATCTACCCCTTTTTCAAGTGTAATTTTATTTTTACTCATAAAATAATCGGGATAGGTATTTCTCAACTTTTTGATACTTTTTCCGCTTTGAGCCAGCTGAGATAAAAACAAAGCGATGCCAATTAATGCATCTCTGCCGTAATGAAAATTAGGAATAATAATTCCACCATTACCTTCTCCACCAACCACTGCATTTACTTCTTTCATTTTATTCACTACGTTCACTTCTCCTACGGCACTAGCAAAATATTGGCCCCCATTGCGTTGTGTTACATCTCTCAATGCTCTGGTAGAAGATAAGTTGCTTACTGTATTTCCTTTGCCTTTACTGAGCATATAATCTGCTACTGCTACTAGGGTGTATTCTTCGCCAAACATACTCCCATCTTCACACACAAAACAAAGTCTGTCAACATCTGGATCTACAGCAATTCCGAGGGAAGCTTTTTGTTTCACCACTTCTTGGCTCAATTGGGTCAGGTTTTCGGGTAAGGGTTCAGGGTTATGGGCAAAATTTCCATTCACTTCTTCATTGAGTACAGTAATATTTTTTACCCCCAAAGCCTTTAGCAAAGATGGAATCGAAATGGCACCTGTACTATTTACTGCGTCTACTACAATAGAGAAATTTGCTTTCTCAATCGCATTTTTATCTACCCATTGGTAAGACACAATCGCATCAATGTGCTGTTGCAACATTTTATCATTTTGAGTAACCGTACCTAATTTTTCAACAGAAGCAAAATTGAAATTTTCTTTTTCAGCTAATGCTAATATCCATTCCCCTTCTGTGCCACTAATAAATTCGCCATTGCTATTGAGTAGTTTAAGGGCATTCCATTCTTTGGGATTATGGCTTGCGGTAAGAATGATTCCGCCATCCGCTTTTAAGAATACTACTGCCATTTCTACTGTAGGGGTCGTGCTTAGGTCAAGGTCAATCACATCTATCCCTAATCCGTTTAAAGTAGCTATCACCAATTGTTTCACCATGGCACCGCTCATTCGCCCGTCTCTGCCAATCACCACTTTTTTTGCTGCATCGCTTTTCGCAGTTGCTTGCGTTTGTATCCAAGATCCGTATGCCGCAGTAAATTTAACAATATCTACAGGTGTAAGGTTATCGGCAGGAGCACCACCAATGGTACCTCTGATGCCGGATATACTTTTTATAAGTGACATATTTTTTATTTTTTGGAGGGTCAAAGATACGAAACACTTTATGGTATTGCTTCCCTCGTTGAGATAGGAACAGCGTTCATAAAACATATACAAAATAAAAAGCCTATTTATTTTTCGAAAAAATAGACGAAAGCCTAGCACAAGAGAATTATTGAAAGCGGATACATTTCCCGTTATCCCGATTACCTTTGCTACATGGAAAAAACCTGGTTTAAAGATTGGTTCAACTCACCTTATTACCACCAACTGTATTTTAATAGAGATAAAACAGAAGCTGCTGCCTTTATCAATCAACTCATTGATTATTTAAAACCTGATTTGGAAAGCCGAATGCTAGATGTAGCCTGTGGCAAAGGTAGACACTCCATGCAGTTGGCAAAAAAAGGGTTTGATGTTACTGGTATCGACCTAAGTGAAGAGAGTATATTGGAAGCACTCACAGATTCTAATGAAAAATTGCATTTTTATCAACATGATATGCGGCTCCCATTCTGGATCAATTACTTTGACTACGCCTTTAATTTTTTTACCAGCTTTGGATATTTCAATACACAAAGAGAACATGACAATGCCATTAGGTCAATTGCCCTTTCCTTAAAAAAAGAGGGTTTGTTTGTGATGGATTATTTGAATGTGCATTACGCAGAAGAGCACAACGAACACCAATCTGAAAAAGGAATAGATGGAATAAATTTCATGATTACAAAATGGTATGATGAAGATCATTTTTATAAAAAAATTTTGATTGAAGATGAGGCCATCAACGAAGTCTTTATATATACTGAAAAAGTTGCGAAATTTAGTTTGGGCAACTTCACCGAAATGTTCTCCTATCAGGGATTACAAATCCAGGAGATATTTGGTGATTATAAATTTGGACATTACGACATCAAAAAATCTCCTCGATTAATCATGATCGCTAAAAAAATAAAATAAGTTGCTAATTTTTAATGAACTTAATAATTTAGCAACCCTATTTTTATTTTTTGTTGTTCACTAGCATCCATCTAGCGGTTTCATACATAGCAGAAGTAAGTATAGACAGTTGTTTTTTAACAGAGTCTTCTTGAGCAGCACTAAGTGGAGGTAAATTATTTTTAAGCGGTACTAATTCTTCTTTTTGAATCCGAATATTTTTTCTGAAAAAATAATCATTGTTCACCACTCCAATCCAACCAGCGGCATGATAAATAATGAAAGCTGCGTGTTCATTTTTTAGAGGATCTAATAAGTCACGTCCCAGTGTTCTATTTATATAAGGCTGTTGTAGCAACCCCGCAATTGTAGGCAACACATCAATCTGAGAAACGGTTTCTGTTCTTAATTGTGGCGTGAGCAATAATGGTGCGTATAATAACATTGGTACATGTTCTTCGGAGAGACGCTGCTCTGTCCATGCTTTTGGATATACGGCTGTAGCATTACCTTCAACACCATGATCGCCTATAAAAATAAAAATGCTATTGTTGAAATAAGTTTCTTTTTTTGCAGCCTCTATAAACGTACGAATAGAATAGTCTGAATAAGCAAATGCATTGTATTCTTTCGAAGATTCAAAACCATATTTTTTTAAAGTATCCAAAGCAATTTCCTGTTGAATAAAATCGATATCTGCTTCTGGTATATTATATGGCCGATGATTGTCTGCCATTTGTATAATACTAAAAAAAGGAGCTGTTCTTTTAGCCATTTCAGCATTGGCTTCTAGAAAAAGATTTTTATCACTAATACCCCAAACATTTACTTTGGGTGAAACATAGTTGCCTTCTTCAAACACTTCTACATTGTGGATGTTTTTAATGAGGCCTTGTATATTATTGAATTGACTTCTGCCACCGATAAAGTACATTTTTTGGTACCCTTCAAAATCGTTGATGATAGTTTTTTGATTCACTGTTGCTTCATTTCTGGTAGCAAATTTTGCCAGTTGAACATCGGGGATACCTGTGAGCGTGGCAAAAACGCCCCGAGCTGTTCCAAATGATGGAGAGAAACATCGTTCAAAAAAGATACCCTGTTTGGATAGTTCGTTAAAGTAAGGAGTGGCATTGAGTGGATTACCACTCATGGAGCTTTTATACATGCTAAAACTTTCGCAAATCACCAATATAATATTGGGTTGACTTTCTAAAGCTTTGCTACCCGGAGTTTTTACGCGTAAATAACTATTTTTTTGTACCCCATAACGTTCCAGATTCAGAAATTTTTTCATCACCAGATAATATTCATCCGCTTTGTTGTGATAATCGGGTTCTCGGAAGCGTAAAGTGGTAAAAAAATTTTGCATTGGGTTGAGTGCCAAATTACTTTTGAATGCATCATTGAGGTTAAAAGCTCTAAAAAAATTGAGCGGATACAAAGTAAAAAAACCATACATAAACCAACACATGACTAGCAAGGCTGCCAAATGCCATCTGCGCCTGTATGTAAATTTGTGAATATGGCTATTCTTTCCTTCTACACCTACATGTGTTTTTCTAAACATCCAGATCATCATCATTACGGCTCCAAACAGCCCAATTAAAATCCACATCACCGGATAACTTTGCCAAACCATTTGTAATGACTCTTTTGGATCTTCGGCAAAAATGAGCGCATCTGCATTGAGCCTTGCATTTACATAAGCAAACTGTCCAAAATCTGCTCCGTAAAAAAATAATACCAACAGCGTTACTATGCCCAAATAGGCTGTCCAGAATGTTTTTGCTTTTTCACTATTAAAGGGAGAAAGGCGTTTGAATATAGAAAGGAATGCAATTGGAAACAATATAAAAGCGATCCAACGCAGATCATATTTTAATCCAAGCCAAAAGGAAGGCCACAACTGGCTCAACTGAAGAGCAGCAGGTTTAAAAAAAATAACGGTAGCTACTCTAAATGCGGTAAAAATTATAAGGTACACCAGAAACAATTGAACAATCCATTGTGTGATTTTAGGCACCCTCCACTTGATGAGCATAGCTATTTTATTCCTTTTTTCTTTCATGAGTGTGCAATAAAGATACAGCAGAGATTGGATAAGTACTTTCTAACTTGCAAAGACAATAAATTTATCTACAAAATTTTATTCAAAGATAAGTCTCCTTTACACTAGCTTGTAAAGCACTATTGCTGGGTATTTGATGGGATGAATAAAAAGCAAAAGCTATGTTTAGCATTATTAAACCAGAGTTTGATTATTTTTACACAATATTTTAAAGAATGTATAAAATTTTACAGCTAGACCAGCAACTGTTTTTTCGCATTAACTCCAACTGGCATCACCCCATCTTAGATGCTACTTTACCGCTAATGAGGCACCAACTGTTCTGGGTGCCGCTTTATTTTTTCTTAATTTTGATGGTAGTTAGAAACTACAAAACCAATGCTTGGTGGTGGGTTGCATTTGCAATTGCTACGGCTGTATTAACTGATTTTGTAAGCAATGATCTAATCAAAAAAAATGTTGTAAGACTTCGCCCCTGCAATGATCCGTTGATAGCTGATCAAATCAGGTATCTCCTGAGTTACAAACTAAGTAGCTCCAGCTTTACTTCCTCCCATGCTACCAATCATTTTGGGCAAGCAGCCTTTATATTTTTTACCCTTAAACCTAGTATAGGAAAAATCGCCTGGTGGTTTTTTGTTTGGGCGGGCATCATAGTGTACGCACAGGTGTACGTAGGGGTTCATTATCCGCTAGATATTATTTGCGGCGGACTAGTTGGCTTTTTTTTCGGATATTTATCAGCTAAATCGTTTAATAAAAATTATTCTCTTAGATAACCCCATTATGACCGAAATATTTATACTGTTTTTGTTAATTTTTTTGAATGCCATTTTTGTAATGACAGAAATGGCATTGGTAAGTGTGCGCAAAGGGAAGTTGGAAGCACTCAAAAACAAGGGAAGTCAGAAAGCAGCCATTGCATTAAAATTAGCAGAAAATCCCGATAAATTTCTTTCTACCGTTCAAATTGGTATCACCTTAATCTCTATTTTAACGGGTTTGTATAGTGGTGAAAAGTTTAGTAAAGACCTTTTACCTACCATAGAAAAAATTCCTTTTTTAGTACCATATGCTCAAACAGTTTCTACATCTATAGTGGTTGTGATCGTTACCTTTCTATCTATCATATTGGGCGAGTTAGTACCCAAAAGAATTGCCTTGATGCTAGCGCCACAAATATCTTTGTTGGTAGCAACCCCGATGAATTTTTTATCGAAATTGGCTTACCCAGTTGTGGGGTTACTTTCTTTTGTATCTAACCTCATTTTTAAATTATTGCGGCTTAAGCCACACAGCGATAGTGCAGTAACGGAAGAAGAAATAAAGGCTATGATCAGTGAAGGAAGTGAATTCGGGTCTATTGAAGAAGGAGAGAAAGATATTATAGAAAGGGTATTTCATTTGGGAGATAGAAGCATCACTTCGCTCATGACACACAGAACCGATATTGTGTGGTTTGATGTGAATGACACGGTGGATGATATTCGCAAAAAAGAAGAAGATTTTGCATTTAGTACCTATCCAGTTTGTGAAAATACGGTAGACGATATAAAGGGATTGATTTCTATAAAAGACTTATTCAAAGCCAATCCTACCACTGCCTTAAAAGATTTAGCCAAACCTGCATTATTTGTGCCCGAAAACAACAAAGCCTACCAGTTGCTGGAAAAATTTAAGTCGTCCAAAATTCATACCTGTTTTATTGTAAACGAGTATGGAACATTGGAAGGGATGATTACCCTCAACGATATTCTGGAAGCCATCGTGGGCGATGTGCCGCAGAGTGGCCAGGAAGAATATGAAATCGTAAAAAGAGAAGACGGAAGTTATTTGGTAGATGCTCAAATTCATTTTTACAACTTTCTCACTTACTATGACCGGGCCGATTGGATGAACCAAGATGAGCAAGATTTTGATACTGTAGCTGGATTTGTATTACATGAATTAGAGCATATCCCCGTTACTGGAGAAAAATTTAAATGGAGAGATTTTACCTTCGAAATCATAGATATGGATGGACAGCGAATTGATAAAATTTTAGTGAACGTTTCTGCAGAGTTGAAAGAGGAGATGGAAGTGGTTTAACAGTAATCTTCTTTTCAATTACTTTTCCTTTTTTAAATTGCCCATTCGAATGTGTCTATTTATAAGAGAAGCATTTAAAACAATCTGGTGACTTATGAAAAAGGTTTGCGTCTTTTTTTTAATAATATCGAATATTAGTGATTCATTTTCGCAAGTAAGTAGATTTGAAACTGACCGTCCTGGGCTTTCTTTTTCACCTTTCACCACACCAAAAAACTGGGTACAATTAGAAGCAGGTTTTTCAAGAGAGGCTTCAAAAGAAGGTGGAAACTATGGTTATGAACTTCCTCAACTACTCACAAAATATGGTTTACATAAAAATCTGGAATTTAGATTGCTAACAACCTACGGCAGAGATGTGAGTATTTCCTCCAATGCAACAAGTAGAGATGGAGGTCTAAGTAACCTAGAAGCAGGTTTTAAATGGAAATTTTTAAAACAACAACACATTGTACCACATACAGCATTGATTGTTCAATATATTTCGAGAGGTTTAAACACCCGCCCCTTTAGAGATTCGGTAGATGGTCTCTTTATTAGACTTGCCATGCAACATAACTTCTCTCCTCATTTTTCTATGAAGTATAATTTGGGAATCAACTGGAGTAGATTTAATTTAGATCGTATTTATATGTACAGTGTATCTCCAAGATTTCATTTTGCAGAAAATTGGATGGTTTATGTAGAAGCCTTTGTAAATGTTTGGGATAAACGCAAACCGCGTCACATATTAAACGGTGGCGCTAGTTACCTAATCAACGACCGTTTACAATTGGATGCTTCTTATGGGCGAAAAATAAACGAGTTCTCTCCAACCAATATTATTTCGATAGGTGGTTCTTTCAGGTTTGAGACAAATAGTGCATCCAACAATTAAAAATTAAGGATGGCTATACTCTCCGGATTATTCAATTTTGTACTTTTTCGGTTACCCCCAACCGTTACATGCATCAAACCCATTTGTTCGATGGTATGTTTGTACAATAAATTGTTGAATATTGAAATGTTTTTCACCTGCGTTATACCTGTTGCTTCATAATAACTGTACACCCCTTCTTCTATGATTTCGTATCCAAGGTATTTCATGCTGATGGCTTTACCATCTATCGTTAATTTTAAATGCTGCTGCACATAAGCATTTACCAGCTTATCCATCGCCGCTTTGTTTTTTGGATTGATGAGATCTACTGGCGTTTTGTACTCCGTTCTTAATACTTTCTCAAAATCGTCGGTAAAAATTTTACAACTTACTTCTAATGTTTTTTCAGCAGCATTGTGCTCTATTTCAGTAACACTTACGTAAATGGGATGCACCCATGCATTGGTAAAAAAGATACAAATGAAAAGGGCTGCTAACCACTTATGTAAAAAACGACCCATTGAACGAGGATGAAAGATGAATAAGAGTATATTTGAAACCTTAGATGGCAAACTTACTGCAAACTGTTGAAGCGAATAGGCATTATGAATGATTTTACCATTTTTTTTGAATTAGGCTGGAAGCACATCATCAGCACAGATGCATTGGATCATCAACTGTTTATACTAGCACTCACCGCCATTTACCTAAAAGACAATTGGAAACAAGTACTCATTTTGGTTACTGCTTTCACCATTGGCCATTCATTAACGCTTGCATTAAGTGCTTACGATATAATAAGATTCAGTTCCACATGGGTAGAATTTTTAATTCCACTCAGCATCGTAATAACAGCGGCACTTAATTTTTTTCAAAAAGATTTTGAAAAATCTTCTTTGCGAAAAAACTATGTGTTGGCCTTGCTGTTCGGACTCATACATGGATTAGGGTTCGCTAATACCATACGGTTCATGTTAGCCAACGACCAGTTGGTATCGCTGCCATTGCTGAGTTTTAACCTGGGGTTGGAAGCCGGGCAGATTGTATTGGTCAGCATCATTTTGTTGTTGAGTTACCTAATAGTAAATAAAGCTGGTTTACAGCGTAAATGGTGGATGTGGATGTGGAGTAGTATTGCATTGATCATATCGTGTATTTTTTGTATTCAAAGGTGGCCGTTGTAAGCTCAAAAAAAAGTAATAATTTTAACATCTTATACCAATCTAAATCAAACAAATGAAGCAATTATTTTCATTTTTGTTCCTCACTGCAATCTGTTTCAACACAATTGCGCAGGATATCAAGAACAACCCGGGTAGCAACCACGGAAACCGATTCGAGCAATTGGGAACCATATTGCCAACACCCAACGAGTACAGAACTGCCAGTGGTGCCCCAGGCCCAAAATATTGGCAACAAAGATGCGATTATGATATTGTGTGTGAATTAGATGAAAGCAAACGTAAATTAACCGGTAAAGAAACCCTTACTTATTACAACAACTCTCCGGATGTTTTAACTTATTTGTGGTTGCAGTTAGATGAAAACGAACACAGTACTGTAAACAATTCTGGGTTTGAGGCCAGCAATGGCATGCCAAGATCAGTTACAGCAGACATGATCAAAAGTATGTCGGGCAAGCCAGACATTGAATACGGTCACAACATCACCAAAGTAACTAATACATTGGGTGCCTCATTAAAATATACTATCAATAGAACCATGATGAGGGTAGAACTACCTACACCACTCAAACCTGGTCAACAATTTATTTTTAAAATAGAATGGAATTACAATATCAGCAATCGTATGGTAGAAGGTGGCCGTGGTGGTTTCGAATATTTTGCAGAAGATGGAAATGATATTTATACCATGACGCAATGGTTTCCGCGTTTGTGTGTGTACAGCGATGTACAAGGATGGCAGAACCACCAGTTTGTAGGATCAGGCGAATTTGCTTTGATTTTTGGTAATTACAAAGTAGCCATGACAGTGCCAGCAGATCACGTAGTGATGAGCACAGGTGTTGGCCAAAACTTTCAGCAAGTATTGTCTCCAGCACAATATGCCCGTTGGCAGAAAGCGCAAACTGCTAAAGATGTGGTAGAAATTGTAACGTTAGATGAAGCGGTTGCCAGAGAAAAACAAAAATCAACTCAAAAGAAAACATGGATCTTCAAAGCCGATATGGTACGTGATTTTGCATGGGGTAGTAGCCGCAAATTTGTTTGGGATGCCATGCCTATTACCGTAGAAGGTAAAAAAGTAATGTGCATGAGTGGTTATGCGAAAGAAGCGTATACCCTTTACCGCAAGTACAGCACCAAAGCTGTAGCACATACCATTAAAACTTACTCTCAATTTACCATTCCATATCCTTACCCTGTGGCACAGAGTTTAGAAGCTGCTAACGGTATGGAATACCCGATGATCTGCTTCAACTATGGACGTACAGAAAAAGACGGTACCTATAGCGAAGGCACCAAAAATGGTATGTTGGGTGTGGTCATTCATGAAGTAGGTCACAACTTTTTTCCAATGATCATCAACAGTGATGAAAGACAATGGACCTGGATGGATGAAGGCCTGAACTCTTTTGTAGAATACCTCACTGAAGAATTGTGGGACAATAAATTTCCGGTGAGTAAAGGACCTGCTTACAAAATTGTAGATTACATGAAGTTGCCCAAAGATCAATTGGAACCCATCATGACTAATAGTGAGAATATCATCCTTTTTGGTCCCAACGCATACAGCAAACCATCTACTGGTTTAAACATTTTGAGAGAAACCATTATGGGTCGTGAACTATTTGACTATAGTTTTAAAGAATATGCTCGTCGGTGGGCGTTTAAACACCCTACTCCTGCTGATTTGTTCCGAACCATGGAAGATGCCAGTGCGGTTGACCTTGATTGGTTCTGGCGAGGTTGGTTCTACGGAACAGAGGCTGTAGATATTTCTTTGGATACCGTGAAATGGTCTGTATTAGATACAGAAACGCTTGCTCCAAAACCAAGCGCTGGTGGTACCAGCAATATGCCAGTAGGTAAGCCAGTATTGAATACTTTTGAAGACATTTCGAAGATAAGAAACAGAGAAGATAAAAAAATTATGTTTGCAGTAGATGCTGATACCAGCTTGCGTGATTTTTACTGGAGATATGCCAGAGATATTGCTAAGGTAGATCCTACACCGCACAGCATGAATCGGCCTGCAGGTGCAGTAGATACATTCACGACAGCTGAAAAAATAGAATTAGCTGGCAATAAATATATGTACGAACTTACCTTTAGCAACAAAGGTGGTTTGGTTATGCCAATCATTGTTGAATTTACTTTTAAAGATGGCTCCAAAGAAGTGAAAAGATTAGATGCACAAGTTTGGCGTAAAAACGAAAATAAAGTCATCAAAACTTTTATGGTCAACAAAGAAGTAGCTTCCATCAAACTTGATCCGATGAGAGAAACAGCAGACATCAATGAGAAAAATAATGGCTGGAACATTGATACCACTCCATCTAAATTCCAATTGTTTAAAGGTGGTGGAAGAGGCGCTAGAGGCGCTGGCGGTGGTGCCAATCCAATGCAAAAAGAAATAAAATAATAACTTAATAATCATTGAAAAGCTGCTTCACCTATGAGGCAGCTTTTTTTATGATGTTAATCGCTACATTTTATCCCAGATTTTGCAGTTATAATCGCAATGAGAGTTTCAGGTTTTTTTTGGCCGAAGAAATAGTGTACTATTTTGAGAACAAAAAATGTTCTGAAATGCTTTGCTGTGCAGTGTTTAGAACCCGCAATAGATTTCTAACTGCAAAATATGGGTTAAACCAACGTAACCTATAATTTTGAAACGTGTTTTTCAAAAATTTTAAACCAATCATAATCTTAAAACTCTTATTGTTGGTGGCGTTTTATTAGCTGCATCTAGTTTCTTATTTGGCTGTGGTGTGGTGGCCATCTTGGGCTTCAGCAAAGTAGAGGGCTTTACCTTGGTGAACACGGTTAGATTAATTAGATTTTTGGCAGGGCCATGTTTGATAGGATTTTATCTGAAAAATCGAGATTAGCTTCAGCTTTGTAGCTGATGATATTACTAACCTTTTTTTCGGCGGCGAAGGCATGGAAAAATTCATTCTTAAAAAGTAGCATTACTACTGTTGAAAAAGAACCTATTGACGAACAAATGTATTGACCATTTATAGCCCCGTTCTACCATCTCTCACCGCCCCCTTTTTACCTCTGTTCTTTTTTTCCCATTCCAACATCTCTGGTGTTTTCTCTACCTCTTTTTTCTCCATAGTAACATTGGATGCAGAGTTTACAGCGGGATTCAATTTATTATTTAGTTCCCATTTTTCGCTACGAACAATAGCGCCTGTTTCGGGATCGTAAAATTTCCAAGTACCCTGTTTTACACTATAGGGCACAGCCTTCATAATTTTGAACTCTGTGATTTCTCCACTACCGGTTCCATAAATAGGAATGGTATCGTAAGGGTTTTCAGGATCGTATCCTTTCCAGCTTTCTTCTCTCACCAATTCTCCTAAAAAAGTGAAATATTGTTGAATGCCGTCTTTCCCGCCGTTTTTATATCTTTCAACCGCTAGCAAATCACCATCTAATGTATAAATTCTCCACAGGGCATTTTTCTCGCCTTTTACAAATTCTCCTTCTTCTTCATATCCCGGCTCGCCCCGCAATGGCTCTACCCTTATGATCCATTTACCATGTTTTAGCCCATCTTTTAATATAGCATTCACCGTATCTCCATCTTGTGTGAGTGCATAGGTTTTATATTGCGCATTTCCGTTGCTCACAAAGAAGATGACAAAAATTGTGGTAAAGAGGAATTGATGTATTTTTAGTGCTTTCATAAACTTTAATTTATCTATCAGTAAAACTATCTACAAATGAAGTTCAATATTGCCATCAAATTTACCTTTTTTCTTTTTTGTGTAAATGTTAATATTCTTTTTGCACAAATCAAACCCAGCAGTGCTGCAGAGCGAATTGCAGCAGTAAGTGAGCGTAAAGCAGCGGATGAATCGTCTCCTTTAAAAAGCATTGCTTTTCGCAACATCGGTCCTTCTAATATGAGTGGTAGAGTAGTAGATGTGGAGGTAAATCCCAGCAACCCTGTTGAATTTTATGTAGCCTACGCCAGTGGTGGTTTATGGCATACGGTTAACAACGGACAAAGTTTAAAACCCATTTTCGAAAAAGAGGCCACTTATAGCATTGGTGATATCGCCGTAAACTGGAGCACCAAAACGATTTGGGTTGGCAGCGGTGAGAGCAACAGCAGTAGGAGTTCTTATAGCGGCAACGGTATTTACAAAAGTAGCAATAACGGTAAAACATGGGAATACCTTGGTTTGCCACAAACGCAGCATATTGGTAAAATCATCCTTCATCCTACCAACAATGATGTTGCTTGGGTAGGTGCGATTGGCCCTTTATACTCTGCCAATAAAGAAAGAGGGGTATTTAAAACCACCGATGGCGGTAAAACTTGGAATCATACATTGGCCATCGATGGAAATACAGGTGTGATCGATATGGACATCAATCTCAATAACCCCAACGAAATTTATGCCAGTGCTTGGTACCGAACCCGGAGTGCATGGAATTTTGAAGAAGGTGGAAAAACAACCGGACTGTACAAAAGCACAGATGGAGGAAACAAATGGCAACTAATTTCTACGGAGGCTTCAGGTTTTCCGGTGGGCGATAAAATAGGACGTGTTGGAATTGCCATTCATGCTGCCAATCCATCAATTGTATATGCCGTGGTTGATAACCAAAATAATAGACCTGATACCGCTACAAAAAAAGAAAGTGGTAAATATAGTTTGAAAGATTTTCGTGATTTGAGTAAAGATAGTTTCCTGATATTAGATGATAAAAAACTAGATAGTTTTTTAAAAGACAACGATTTTGAAGAAAAATATACTGCTGTTTACGTAAAAAAAATGGTTAAGTCAGACTCTATCAAACCAACTGCCGTATTTGATTATTTATTCAATGCAAATACAGCGCTCTTCGAAACACCCATTAAAGGTTGTGAAGTATACAGAAGCGATGATGCTGGAAAAACATGGACAAGAACCCATCAAACCGGAATAAATATGTACAGCACTTATGGATATTATTTCGGTGAAATATCAGTAGCAGCTGATGATCCTAATAAAATCACCATCATGGGGGTGAGCATCCAAATGAGTACAGATGGGGGTAAAACTTTTAAGTCGAAAGACAATGCAGCCACACATGCCGATTGGCACTCATGTTGGATCAATCCAACCAACAATAACCACTGGATTGCAGGAAACGATGGCGGGTGTAATGTTACTTACGATAGTGGAGATCATTGGTTCAAAGCCAATACCCCTTCTGTAGGTCAGTTTTACAATATCACTACAGACGATGCAAAACCATATAATGTATACGGTGGTTTACAAGACAATGGTACTTGGTATGCACCCTCCACTACCCGCGAAATTGAGCAGTGGAATTATGAGAATCCTTACGGATGGAAGAGAGTGGGTGGTGGCGATGGGATGCAGGTTCAGATAGATACGCGAGATAATAAAACCCTTTATAGCGGTTTTCAATTTGGATTTTACAACAGAAGGTCTACGGATGGAGGAAGAGGAATTTCTATTCATCCGATGCATACCTTGGGTGAAGAGGCTTTTAGGTACAATTGGCAAACACCTATCGTACTCAGTAAGCACAACCAAGACGTATTTTATTATGGTAGTAATAAATTTCACAGAAGCTTGAACAAAGCTGAAAACCTTCAAACCCTGAGTGGTGATTTAACCAACGGTAAAAAAGTAGGTGATGTTCCATTTGCAACCATGAGCACCATCAGCGAATCGCCCATTAAGTTTGGTTTAATTTATATCGGCACCGATGATGGAAATATTCAGGTAAGTAAAGACGGTGGTTATACTTTTACATTGATCAGCAAAAAATTGCCACAAGGTTTCTACGTAAGCCGGGTATGCGCCTCCAAGTTTAAAGAAGGAAGGGTGTATGCTACACTGAATGGTTACAGAAATGATCATTTTAATGCCCATGTTTTTGTGAGCGAAGATGATGGACTGAGCTGGACCGCCATTGGAAAAAACCTACCAGCAGAACCCGTAAATGTAATTATTGAAGATGTGGTACATGAAGATATTTTGTATGTGGGTACAGACCATGGTTTATACAGCAGTTTCAACCGTGGTGCCAGCTTTATGAACATGAGCCATAACTTGCCCAATGTTGCCATTCACGATCTCACCATACAAACCAGAGAAAATGAATTGGTAGTAGGTACACATGGAAGAAGTATTTTCATCAGCAAACTGAAAGACTTGCACAAAATATTTACAGAGAGAAAGTAATTGCTGAATATGAAAGATTATAAAAGTTATTATATCATAAAGGCCCATCCAGAAGAAGTGTACCTGGCGCTTACCAACCCTGCCACCCTTCAACTTTGGACAGGGGCACCGGCAGAAATGAGTACAGAACCAGGAAGTGAGTTTTCATTATGGGAAGGAAATATTGCTGGCAAAAATATTTCATTTGAATCTGGAAAAAAAATAGTGCAAGAATGGTATTTTGGGGAGCAGGAAGAACCCTCTATCGTTAACATTATTTTGCATGTGCACAAACAAGGAACAAGTGCGGAATTGAGGCACAGCAACATTCCCGACGAAGCATATAAAGATATCGTAGAGGGATGGGAGGATGTTTACTTTGCTAGTTTAATAGACTTTTACGAAGTTTGATGCTGAACCCATATTTTGCAGTTGGAAATCTAATACGGCTTCCAAACGCAAAATCTGGGTTTAAAAAAGATTGAATCAAAAAAACCCTTCCATTGTAGAAGGGTTTTTGATTTATATTCCAAATCGATGATGCGAGTTGATTATTTTACTCCAAACTGAAGTAAACTTTTATCGTCTATAAAGGCTTCCAATTCATCCCCTACCACACATTCGCCAACACCTGCCGGAGTACCTGTAAATATTAGGTCGCCAATGTTTAAAGAAAAATAATTAGAAATATTTGCAATAATTGCATCGAAACTAAAGATCATTTGGCTGGAGTTTCCTTTTTGTACTAACTCCTTATTTTTCAGCAAGTTGAAATTGATATTCTTTTTGTTAATTTCAGGTGTAATATCAATGAATGTTCCAATTGCAGCAGAGTTATCGAAAGCTTTTGATTTTTCCCAAGGCAATCCTTTTTTCTTGGCTTCATCTTGCAAATCACGAGCGGTAAAATCTATTCCTACAGTAATACCGTTGTAATAATTAGAAGCATGTCTTTCTTGAATATATTTTCCGTTTTTGCAAACCCTTAAAACCAACTCGCATTCATAATGCAACTCATTGGTAAATTCAGGATAATAAAAAGGAGTACGTGGTTGTAAGAGTGCACTTTTGGGCTTCATGAAAATTATTGGTTCATCTGGCACTTCGTTTCCTAGTTCTTTGGCATGCTCAGCGTAATTTCTTCCTATACATATTATCTTCATTCTAAGGCAGTTTTAATATGGGTGGTAACATTTTGAATTGAAATGCGAAAATAAAGAAAAACAAATTATAAAAAGAATATAAGCATTTATTATTATGGCAAACTGATTTTTAAGTGATTCATCAAGCTCATAGTTTGCTCTAATCCAATAGTAGCAAAGTTTTCGATGGCTTCTACGGCTTTTTCTATTTTGTAACGCACTAGTGGAATCTCCTCTTTTTGCCATTTACTCAGCACAAAATCAGCCTGCATTCCTTTTGGATAGTTGTTTCCTATGCCAAAACGCAGCTTAGGATAAGCATCTGAACCAATAGTGGCTTGGATATCTTTTAAACCATTGTGCCCCGCTGGGCTACCAATGCCCCTTAAACGAAGTTTTTCGAGTGGTAGGGCCAGATCATCTACAATAGTGAGCGTATTTTCTAAAAGTACTTTTTCTTTGTCCATCCAATATTTAAAAGCCTTTCCACTTAAATTCATATAAGTAGTGGGACAAATACAAACAAATTTTTTTCCTTTCCATTTTACTTCGCACACAAAAGCAAGTTTCCCCGCTACAAAATTACCGCCGTGTTTTAAAGCAAAAGCATTCACTACATCAAACCCAATGTTGTGCCTGGTGTCTGAATATTCGTTACCAATATTACCCAATCCTACAATTAAATATTTTGACATATTGCCGATGTGTAATGCTTTTAAAAAATAAAGGGTTCTTACATCATATTATTCAGGTAATCCTGCAGATCGGCTTCGGTTTTAACCAACACATCTCTTACCTTACTTCCTTGGCTAGACCCTACGATCCCCGCAGCTTCTAATTGATCCATCAGGCGTCCTGCTCTGTTATAACCTAGTTTCATTCGTCTTTGCAGCAAAGAAGTACTTCCACTCTGACTAGCAACAATTAAACGAGCAGCGTCTTCAAATAAGGCATCCTTGTCATTCACGTCAAAATCTCTGCTTTCCAATTCTTTTTCATCCATGTATTCAGGTAAAAGAAATGCTTCTGGATAACCTCTTTGCTCGCCAATACAATCTACAATTTTATCTACTTCAGGGGTATCTACAAACGCGCATTGCAAACGAACCACTTCACCGTTGTAGCTTATCAGCATATCACCTTTTCCAATCAATTGCTCTGCTCCACCCGTATCAAGAATGGTTCTACTATCAATTTTACTACTTACTTTAAAAGCAATACGAGCAGGAAAATTGGCTTTGATGGTTCCAGTGATGATGTTGACCGAAGGCCGTTGAGTGGCGATAATCAGGTGAATACCAATGGCCCTGGCCAATTGTGCCAATCGAGTGATGGGCATTTCTACTTCCTTACCTGCTGTCATGATCAAATCTGCAAACTCGTCTACTACCAATACTATGAATGGTAAATATTGATGTCCTTTTTCTGGGTTGAGTTTTCTCAAGGCAAATTTTTCATTGTATTCTTTTATGTTTCTGCAACCTGCTTCTTTTAGTAGGTCATATCTGTTGTCCATTTCAATACACAAGGCATTGAGGGTATGTACTACTTTTTTGGTATCAGTGATGATGGCGTCTTCTTCGCCAGGCAGTTTTGCCAAAAAATGCCGTTCAATTTTTTTATAAATACTCAGCTCCACTTTTTTAGGGTCTACTAACACAAATTTGAGCTGTGAAGGGTGTTTTTTGTACAATAGCGATACGAGAATGGCATTCAGTCCAACCGATTTACCTTGCCCGGTAGCGCCCGCCATCAACAAATGCGGCATGCTGGTCAGATCAACAATAAAGTTTTCATTGTCAATTTTTTTTCCAATTGCAATAGGTAGTGAAAAGGTATTTTTCTGAAATTTTTCTGAACTGAGTAAGGTCTTCATACTCACCACCGTTTTTTTAGTATTGGGCACTTCAATACCGATGGTACCCTTGCCAGGAATTGGTGCAATAATGCGAATGCCCAATGCCGCCAAGCTCAAAGCGATGTCATCTTCCAAATTTTTGATCCTGCTAATGCGAACGCCTGCAGCGGGAATAATTTCATATAAAGTTACAGTTGGACCAACAGTAGCGGAAATTTTTTCAATATTGATGTCATAATTCTTGAGCGTATTAATAATTTGATTCTTGTTATTCTCAAGCTCTTGCGGATCTTGTACAATTCTTTCGCTACCATGGTTCTCTAAAAGATCTAGGGAAGGATACCGATAATCTCTCAGGTCTAAAATTGGATCATAAGGTTTCACTGTTTGTACATTTGCCGATTTTAAATCCTGGTTGGCTAATTCGTTTTCTTCTTTGATTACTTCTACAGACTTGATTTCTAGTTCTAAGCCAGATGTAATATCTAAAGTATTTTTAGGTAGATCTGTTGAATTTGTAGGAGTTTTCTGAGCATCGCTTATATGTTCTTCTTCTTTTTCAATGATGGTAAGCTGTTGATCAAAAGCTGGCTGCTCATCTGGCAGTATGTTCATGGGGCCTACATTTACTTTTAATTCGTTTGAAGAAACACTCCCAACCATAGTACCTGAAGCTAGGTCATCTTCTTCAGATTCGTTGTATGCGTGTTCACTTGGGGAAATAACTTTTTTATCCGGAATTTTAAAGCTAGGGTTAAAGCGCCAAATCACATACGCTAAAAATGCTACGCCAATGAGCAAAAATGTTCCGATAGTTCCAATTGTTTTAAACAGGTAATCTTTACAAAGATCGCCCACGGCCCCGCCCCATGCAAATTCCTGCAAGCTTAGCAATACCGAAGCGGTGATACTCAACAATGGCAAACCCAACACTAGGTATTTGATATTTTTTACTATAGAAAATACTTTTTTTCCGAAAAATAGATTGACACCAATGATAAAAAAGAAACTGCATAAAAGGTAGGAAGCTACGCCAAAGCCTTTGTAGATAAAGAAGTGGGATATAAAAGCTCCAAATGTACCCATGAGATTAGATACTTTCCCTTCTGTTCCCAACAGTAACTTGTAGCCGTCTTTAAACACCATATCTTGATCGTCTTGCCATGTAAAAAGATAAGAAGTAAATGCAATAAAAAATATAAGCGCAAAGAGCAAACTAATACTGCCAGCAATTTTGTGGGTACGCTCGTCTTTCAGTAGCTCTTTTACTTCTACTGTTTCCTCTTTTTCTTGCTTAAATGTGTCAGCTACTGCTGCCCCTTTTACTTTGCTTGCTTTTACTTTATTGGCCATAGGTAACAAAGATAAATAAATGATAGCTGCTTATTAATTAACTCTCCAGATATACGCACTTTAAACGAATTTATGTAGGTTTGGTATTAAATTACCCAAATTTGAAAAAAATAATTCCTTTTTGTGTATTCTTGTTTTTACAATTAAGTGTGCAAAGTCAGCCAAATGATATGATTTCATTCATTTCTAGCGATTCTGTAAAAAATTCTCATTCCATAGATCTCTATATGGATTTGTTAATAGATAGTAATAAAGCCTTGTCTGCACCTTGGTACTTAAGAGAAAAATTTGTTCCACTAATTTCATTTGCAGCACGAAATAAAATACCGGCCAAACTTATATCTGCTGATTATTATTTAAGATTTGGAGTAGAAAATAAAGAAGCGGTAAACAAAGTATATAGTTTGTACCCTGGTGCATTAATAAATCGAATGGCAATAACCTCTATTAAAGATGGGGAACAAAATTATAGTCCATTTGTCTCCGGTGATCACTCTACTGGATTTCTGAATTTTACTGTGCCTGCCTCTCAAAAAATGGTCTTTGTAGTTAAATTATCATTTTTCAAAATTTGGAACAATAAAATTAAGCCTACCCTAATTGATATCAAACATATTGAATCTTTTAAAAATGAGTTGTACAGAACTCAGAATGAACGAAGAACAGTTGGGCTAGTATTTAGCGGAATGCTATTTATGATGCTGCTGATTACTCTACTTAATTTTATCATCACCCGAAAAATTGAATTTCTTTATACTGCACTTTATTCGTTGTGCATGACTTTAATTATTTTTTTTACGGCCTTCTTGTTCAGAAACCCCAGTTGGTTCAGGGGTTTTTATATGTCGTATCTCGATTTTATGTTCATGATGGCTGGCATGTTTTTCTACCTAATTTTTACTAGAAAGTTTTTAGATGCAGCCATTCACTTTCCTTATCTAAATAAATTTTTAAAATACCTCTCTGTTTTTGTAATTAGCATCATGGTGACCTATAGCATTGTTCATTTCGGGTTTGATGCATTTCAATATGAGATCTATTTTTTAAATTGTGCGAAATTTTTATTGCTGACGGCTGGGATCGTGTTCATTGTGATGTCGATTATTGTAAAAAGCCAGTTGTTGAATTACCTTTCTTTTGGGGCTGCTTTGCAAATTATATTTTTTACTACTTCGATTTTGATGGGGATGAATGGACACATTGTTTCGAGTATATTTAACTCTCCCTTTTTTTACTATGAATTAGGGGTGATAAGTTCAATTGTATTTTTTCTGTTGGGATTATTTTATAAAAATAAAATTGATCTTATAAGCAAGATAAAAGAACAGGAATCATTAAAGATAGAGGGAGAAAAACAATATTTTAAGAATCAGTTAGCCATTTACAAAGCACAGCAAGAAGAACGAAATAGAATTAGTGCAGACATACACGACGATTTAGGAGCAGGCATGACTTCTATCCGTTTGTATAGCGAGTTGGCAAAGGCCAAGGCAACAAAAACCCATTTTAGAGAGTTAGAAAAAATATCTTCCTTATCTGATGAGCTTATCAATAAAATGAATGCCATTATTTGGAGTATGAGTAGTGAAAACGACAGCTTAATTAACATGGTAGCATATATCAGAATTTATACCATCGAATATCTAGAAGGAACTGGCATCAAACCCATTCTACAACTCCCGCAAAAATTTCCTGCATTGGCAGTAAATGGAACTATCCGAAGAAATATTTTTCTACTGATGAAAGAAGCGTTACAAAATATTGTGAAACATGCAGAAGCAACAGAAGTGTTGATTATTATGAACATAGAACCCCTAGGGATTTCGCTCACTATTAACGACAATGGAAAAGGAATCGATCTCGATAACATCCGCCAGTTTAGCAATGGATTAAAAAATATGCGCAAGCGGATGGAAGTTCTTGGTATAGATTTTAGTATAGAAAATAAGAGTGGCACATTGATCAGGTTGTACAAACAGACTCGTTAATTTTTTTTACTTATTACTCCTGCAAAAAGCATCACCCAACCTGCAATAAATGCTAAGCCGCCAACAGGTGTGATAGGCCCTAACCATTTGTACCCAGGCTGCACAGCGGCTTGCACAAAGCTAAGTATGTAAAGTGACCCACAAAAGATGAGGATGCCTACTATAAATAACCAACCGGCTGCAACGATGCGTTTGTTTGGAAACTCTTTGTAAATTATGGCAATCAATACCAAGGCCAACACGTGGTAAAATTGATATCGAACGGCAGTTTCGAAGGTGACTAATACCCTTTGACTCACTATTTCTTTAATTGCATGTGCTGCAAAAGCACCCATGCCCACACTAAGCACACCAAATATTGCGGCTATTTTTAAAAATCCTTTATGCATAATCGTTATTATATTGGTAAAATAATTTCATCGATAGCAGTTTCATTCAAACCTTCTATAAGTAAATGTATGTGCGCTTGATTGTAATGAATAGTTCTTTCTTTAATTTTTTGTTCAATAAAAAACAACAATTCCGCTTCGTTGAGGTTTTTTATTAATGGACGTTTTACTTGTTCAGATAAAATATTTCGTAAAATAGAAGTAGGGTCAGATTGAAGCAAGATAGTGAGTCCATGTGCGTTCATCCAATGCATATTATCAAAAAAACAAGCTGTGCCACCTCCACAGGCAACAATTACTGGTTTTAAATGTTCGGTATTGCGGAGCGAAATAGCTTCTTTTTTTCTAAAATACTCTTCCCCTTGATGCTCAAATATTTCTACTATAGAATGCTGTTCGTCTTCTTCTATCATTTCATCCAGATCGAGGAAACGATAATTGTGACGAGCAGCCCAGATACGTCCCCAATGAGATTTACCTGTACCCATAAATCCTATGAGAAAGATATAGGATGATGTATATGTAGGATGATGTGTTGGCAAAAGATTTTTTTATAAAAAATTTAAATTACCGTTAATAATCTGAAAAAATAAAAATTGGTAAATTAATTCTTCTTTCGATAATCGCCGCGCTTCCATGCCTTTAAAAATTCATTCCATGCAAATGGATTGAATATGTTTTGAGGTGGTGCTTGCCCAGTATAACTCATTTTCTGTGCACTTTGACGCAAATAAATGTTGCTGGCTTCCCTTCCATCAGAAGGTAAGCTGGCCATGAGCACTTTTCTTGTTGCATAATCATTGTTGGCCCGAGCAATTTCGATATCATCGTCGGGAACTTTGATGTTTACAAAATCGCGTTCAAATTGCTGTCGGCTTGGCCTAGGCTTGATAATGGTAGCAGGTAAATAAACAGTATCGTTCACCATGAGCTGTATGATGCTATGCTGATTACCCACAATATTTTTGGCAATTAAAACAGTAATGGGTTTGTATCCTACGCTGGTAAACTCTACCTGATCGCCTTTGAGCACCACAATACTAAATACCCCACGGTCGTTAGTGATGGTACCCCTATTTTGCCCTTTTACTACCACACTTACGGCAGGTAACCCCTGTAAAGAATCTGCCGTCATCACCAAACCATACAACTGCACTACAGAATCTTTAAATGTTTCAAACTGTGCACTAGCTGACACTGGAAGAAGTAATACAAAAACAAGAAGGTATAAAAAATTTTTTTTCATGAATTCAAATGCTCTGTTATCACAGATTTTTATGATGTATCGACCAGTATTGATTTACTAAACCAATTTCTATATTGTACTGGATTTCCAGGTTTAAAATGGTATTCAGTACAAGTGAGTGACACAACCAAAGTTGAACAATGGCAAAATGTTGGCCCAAAAATAACAACATTTCCTAATTGATAAACAAAGTAAGGTTGCTATTGGTTAAGTTTGCCACCAGAAATGTTTTTTAACAAATAATTGAACGATGACTAAAGAGGAAATTCTTAAAGCGCTCAGCAATGTACAAGAGCCAGACCTAGGCAAAGATCTGGTAACATTGAACATGATACAAGATATTGAAATAAATGATGATAAAGTTTCTTTTACAATCGTACTAACTACGCCTGCCTGCCCCATGAAAGATTTGATGAAAACGGCCAGTACCAACGCAGTTAAACTATTAGTGAACAAAAATGCGGAGGTAACGGTGAATTTTACCAGCAATACCAGTAGCAACAGAGTAGACGGAAAAACCATTTTAAGTGCTGTAAAAAATATCATTGCTGTGGTAAGTGGAAAAGGTGGTGTAGGAAAAAGTACAGTGAGTGCCAACTTAGCTCTAGCATTGGCTTCAAGCGGTGCTAAAGTAGGTTTGATGGATGCAGATATTTACGGACCGAGTCAACATATTATGTTTGGTATTCGTGGCGAGCGACCTTTGATGAAAGAGAATGGTGAAAAAGGTTTAATTGTGCCGATAGAAAAGTATGGCATCAAAGTAATGAGCATTGGTTTGTTGATAGATGAAAAACAGGCGGTAGTTTGGAGAGGCCCCATGGTGAGTAGTGCTATTCGTCAATTTGTAAGTGATGTAGATTGGGGTGAATTGGATTACCTAGTGATAGATATGCCGCCTGGTACCGGTGATATTCACCTTACTATTGTGCAAACAGTACCCGTAACGGGTGTGATTGTTGTAACCACCCCACAACTAGTGGCTATTGCAGATGCTAAAAAGGGAGTAGCTATGTTTGGTCAAGCACAATTAAAAGTGCCGGTGATTGGACTAGTAGAAAATATGAGTTATTTTACCCCAGCCGAGCTGCCCGATAACAAATACTATATTTTTGGGAAGGATGGAGGTAAGCATTTGGCAGAAGAATTTGACATTGCTTTGCTAGGACAAATTCCGCTTGTACAAAGCATCAGAGAAGGCGGAGATAGTGGCGTACCAGTGATGTTAGGCGATGATGCCATCAGCAAAAAAGCATTTGAAGAATTTGCTGGCAATGCCGTAAGAAGTATTGCCATGCGAAACGCTAATATACCTGCCACACAAATACAAGAAATACTAGAATAATTTTTTTGACAACTTTTTTAAAATCCGGTGGCAAATACACCGGATTTTTTAATGTAAACATCACTACGAATACCTTTGAGTAGAAAAAGAAAACCGTAGTTTAGTATTATGAAAAAAGTTGCACTTGTTAGCTCAATGGTATTTTTAGTGTTGATATCATGTAATTCAGACAAAAAAGTGAAAGAAACGATTCAAAATATTCCATCTGCTAACATATCACTAGATGTGCAGGGGCATAGGGGTTGTAGGGGGTTGATGCCCGAAAATACGGTTGTCGCCATGCTAAAGGCACTAGAGTTAGGCGTTACTACGCTTGAATTAGATGTGGTAATTACAAAAGATGAACAAGTGATACTATCGCATGAACCCTTTTTTAACCATGAAATTACCACTAAGCCCAACGGGGAAGCTGTGAGCGAAGCCGAAGAAAAAGGTTTCAATATTTTTGAGATGAATTTTGCAGAAGTAGAGAAATACGACGTAGGCAGCAGGCCACACCCCAGATTTCCTAATCAACAAAAAATGAAAGCCACTAAACCCTTGCTGGAAAATGTTTTTGATAGTGTTTCAGCTTTTTGCAACAAAACAGGAATAAGCCTCCCTTACTTTAATATAGAAACAAAATGCAAGCCCGAAACTGATGGTATATATCATCCAGCACCAGATATATTTGTGGAATTACTGATGAATATAATTCAAAAAAAAGGAATGGAAAAACGATCGATGATACAATCTTTTGATGATAGAACATTGCAATATTTACACAAGAAATATCCAACAATGGCCACAGTACTATTGGTAGAAGATTTTAACAAAGCAACCTTTGCCGAGCAGTTAACCAAACTAGGTTTTGTACCAACAGTATACAGTCCGCATTACACTTTAGTAAATAGTAAACTGGCAGCAGATTGTAAACAGCAAAATATTCGGTTGATTCCTTGGACGGTGAATGACAGCACTAGTATGCAACGTTTGATAGCATTAGGTGTGGACGGAATAATTTCGGATTATCCTGATCGTTTGATGAAACTGAAATGATGGGATGAAATGTTTTTTGTTGGAGGGTTTAGATACCCAACCATTGCAAAGCATTTTGATGTAATAATTTCGATTGAACAGCTGGCGAAAACGACATGTCATGTATGAGTTTACCTGGATACTGTTCTCCTAGCGGGAAGGGGTAATCGCTCCCCATACAAATATTATCTTCTCCCATTAAATCTACAATAAAACGCATGGCTTGTGTATCGTGTACCAGACTATCGATCCAGAATTTACCGAGGTAATTGCGTGGGTTAATTTGATTGTCGATTGCCACCAAATCGGGGCGTACCAGAAAACCATGTTCGATGCGGCCAATAGTAGCTGGGAAAGAGCCACCCCCATGTGCAAAAGCTACTTTTAAGTTAGGGAATTGTTCAAAAACACCGCCGAAGATCATAGAACAAATGGCGCGACTGGTTTCTGCCGGCATACCTACCAACCAGGGCAACCAATAACGTTGCATATCATTTTCTCCCATCATTTCCCAAGGGTGAACAAACAAGGAACAACCTATTTCTTCGGCTCTTTTGTAGAAAGGGAAAAATCGGGGATCGCTAAGATTGATACCATTTATGTTGGAACCAATTTCGAGGCCAGGCATTTTTAACACCTGAACACATCTTTCCATTTCTAAGATAGCAAGTTCTATATCTTGCAGGGGAACCGTTCCGATACCGATGAAAGATTCGGGTTCTTTTAACACTGCTTCTGCAATATGATCATTGAAAAAACGGGAAGTATCCAAACCATCTGCAGGTTTCGCCCAGTAATTAAACAAAACCGGAATAGTAGAAAGCACTTGCATGTTTACATCGGTGGCTTCCATATCTTTTTTCCTCAAACTCACATCAAAACAATTGGGCTCTACTTCTCTGAAAAGTTTATCACCCTTCATCATACATGCCTTACAATTATGCTGTTCGAGATGAATGAATTCACCATACCCGAATTTTTTTACCCAGTTGGGCATGTGTTCGGGCATAATATGTGTATGAATGTCTATTTTTTTCAAAAACCAAAAGGGGTTAACATCACAAAATAATTATCCTTTTTTTACAGGAGGCGCCATCATTGCCCCGCATTTGTTGCAGGTACGTTTGTTGTCATCGCTATAAAAACCGTTCATCACTGGAGGTAGTTGAGTTACAATGTCGGATACATTTAAGTACTCTTCATAGATTTTGTTGCCACAACTTTCGCAATACCATAAAAAACCGTCCTCTTCTTTCTCCCGAACTTTTTCAATTACAAGTCCTACAGTTCCCGGACCGCGTTGCGGCGAATGTGGTGTTTTAGGAGGGAGTAAAAATATATCCCCTTCGTTAATGAGTATGTCTTTGGGAACCCCATCATCAATAATTTTTACTACAATATCACCTTCAATCTGGTAATACAATTCTTCCGATTCGTTGTAATGATAATCTTTACGAGCATTGGGCCCGCCTACAATCATAACGATAAAATTTTCTGTGTCCTTGTAAATAGTTAGGTTACCAACGGGTGGCTTCAATAAATCGCGGTGTTCATCAATCCATTTTTTTAAATTAAAGGGAGCTGTGATGGCCATAATGCTTGTTTTTAAATGTTTTTTCTATACGAAAAGTTAGTAACCGATTGCAATATTTTGTTTATCTTTTATACAGATCGCCCATAATTGATGCTACTAAATTAACGAGCTTAGCTGATTTTTCAATATTTTTTCTGAATTAGTAATTTGTCTACTACCCTCCTAATCTGCTGGCAATACTGAATCAAAAGTTATTAAAAAATATTATGCCAGCAAGTTCTATACAAATCCTACTTTCTTCGTAGGTGGCAGAACGTAAAATAGCTTATTTTTGAACCATGCAACTGGATGTTCCTTATCAACTAAAAAATTTTATTGGGGGCGATTTTTCAAGTCCATTAAGCGACCGATTTATACCCAATATAAACCCAGCTACCGGAGAAGTAGCAGGAGAAATTCCAGACAGCAATTACCTGGATATTGAAAAGGCAGTTGCTGCAGCTCAGCAAGCCCTTCCCTCTTGGGGCAACAGTTCGCTGGAATACAGATTTAGTATTCTTAATAAAATTGCAGACCTCATAGAGGCGAATCAAGAAGCATTAGCACTGGCAGAAACCAACGACAATGGCAAACCACTTTGGCTGAGTAAAAAAGTAGATATCTATCGTGCTGCTGCCAACTTCCGTTTTTTTGCCACAGGCATTATGCATTTTGCTAATGAGGCGCACCAGATGGAAGACAAAGCCATTAACTACACGCTTCGGCAGCCTATTGGGGTTGTGGGCTGTATTTCTCCCTGGAACTTACCTCTTTATTTATTTACCTGGAAAATTGCACCTGCTTTGGCTGCAGGCAATTGTGTAATTGCAAAACCAAGTGAAGTAACACCCGTAACAGCCTATCTGTTGGCACTTATTTGCAAAGAAGCAGGTTTACCCGATGCTGTTCTTAATATAATACATGGTACTGGTGTAAATTGTGGTGAGGCCATTGTAAAACATCCCGCCATTAAGGCCATTTCTTTTACGGGCAGTACAAAGGCTGGTGAACGAATTGCCAGTGTTGCAGCTCCTATGTTTAAAAAATTATCACTTGAGTTGGGAGGAAAAAATCCCACCATCATTTTTGGAGATTGTGATTGGGATAAAATGATGAACACCGTTTTGCAATCTTCTTTCAGCAACCAAGGGCAAATTTGTTTATGTGGCAGCAGAATTTTAATTGAAGCCAATGTGTACGAAAAATTTAAAGAGGCATTTGTAACGAGAACAAAAAGCTTAAAGGTAGGAGATCCATTAGAGGTAGGAAGCCATCAGGGTGCTATTGTGAGCAAAATGCATTACGATAAAATACTAGAATGCATCAAAACCGCCCAACACGAAGGCGGAATAATCTTAGCTGGTGGCGATGCTGTGCAGATGGATGGAAGATGTAAAAATGGTTTTTTCATTGCCCCTACCATTATTGAGGGATTGGGTCCTGAATGCAGCACCAATCAGGAAGAGATATTTGGTCCGGTAGTTAGCCTACAAAAATTTCATACCATTGAAGAAGCCCTGCAGTTGGCCAATGCCAGTGAGTACGGATTGGCATGCAGTATATGGACCAGCAATATTAATACTGCCCATCATATTGCCAACAAAGTAGAAACAGGAATTGTATGGATCAATTGCTGGTTGAGAAGAGATTTACGCACACCATTTGGAGGCATTAAAAATAGTGGTATAGGAAGAGAAGGCGGATGGGAAGGATTGCGTTTTTTTACAGAAACAAAAAATGTGTGTATAGAATTTTGAAATATTAACTGAATATAAAATCAGGTAACAACTTTGTACATTTTAAAGAAAGAAAACGTTGATTCCTTTAAACTATATAGGTATGCAAGAAAGTAAAAACGATATTTCTACAACAAATCAACCATCAGAAACAGTTTATGCCGAAAAAGCAGCCAAACCATTGGGGGCTTATCCACACGCCAGAAAAGTAGGTGGCTTGTTATTCTTATCAGGCATTGGGTCGAGGCAGTTTAGTGATAATAATATTCCAGGATTAGAATTAGATGCAGCAGGTAATATTCTAAAATACGATATTGAAGCAGAGTGCCATTCGGTTTTTGCCAATGTAAAAGCAGTATTAGAAGCAAGCGGAAGTAGTTGGGATAAAATTGTAGATGTAACAGTTTTTCTCACCAATATGAAAGCTGATTTTAGTAAATACAATAAAATTTATGGCGAATATTTTATAAAAGTACAGGCTTGTCGCACTACCGTTGAAGTTAATTGTTTACCCACACCCATTGCTATCGAATTAAAAGTGATTGCTACTATATAAAAATTATGGAACAGAAAGTTGGAATAGGGGTAGAACTAAAAAATACTGCCGACTACGCTCAGTATCTTGATCAGCAAGATGAATTGCGTTTGTTTAGAGATAAATTTTATATCCCCCTGATACATGGAAAAGAAGCTATTTATTTTACTGGTAACTCCTTGGGTTTACAGCCCAAAGCCACGCAAGAGTATGTGTTGAATGAATTGGAAGACTGGGCGAGCTTTGGCGTAGAGGGGCATCTCCACGCCAGGCATCCTTGGCTAAGTTATCATGAAATGTTTGCAGCGCCCATTGCCAAACTTACCGGTGCATTAGAAAATGAAGTGGTGGTGATGAACCAACTTACTGTGAATCTCCATTTGTTGATGGCGAGTTTTTATAAACCCACTCCACAACGTTTTAAGATTATTTGTGAAGCAAAAGCATTTCCTTCTGACCAGTATATGTTGCAATCGCAAGTGCAATTGCACGGACTAAACATCCATGATACCATCATTGAAGTAAAGCCCGCTGATGGAGAATACAATATTTCTACTAAAGATATTGTAGAAACCATAGAACTGAACAAAGACAGTGTGGCACTGGTGATCTTTGGAGGCGTTAATTATTATTCAGGGCAGGTATTTGATATGCCTGCTATTTGTGCGGCAGCACATGAAGCTGGAGCTTATTGCGGTTTCGACTTGGCGCATGCCATTGGTAATATTCCTTTACAATTACACCATTGGAATGTAGATTTTGCCACTTGGTGTAGTTATAAATATCTAAACAGCGGACCGGGCGGGGTTTCTGGTGTTTATATTCACGAACGTTTTGCAACCGATACACGTTTTCCCAGAATGGCTGGCTGGTGGGGACAAAACAAAGAAAGTAGATTTGCTATGGGGCCTCTTTTTGATGCCATTCCTACTGCAGAAGGCTGGCAGCTCAGCAATGCGCCCATATTGAGCATGGCAGCACACAAGGCATCGCTTGATATTTTTGAGGAAGCAGGTATAGAACGTTTACAAAAAAAATCAACTGCCTTGAGTATGTATTTGTTTTTTGTGCTGAATGAGATCAATCGTTTATCGAACAACAAAATGCTGCACATCATTACACCAAAAAATGCTGCAGAAAGAGGTTGCCAAATGAGCTTACTGATGTTGAGAAATGGAAAAGAAATTTTTGAAGCATTAAAAAAAGCATCGGTGATTGCAGATTGGCGCGAACCCAATGTAATACGCATTGCTCCTGTTCCTTTGTACAATCGGTTTGAGGACGTTTTTAGGTTTGGAGAGATATTACAAACTTTTCAAGATTAAAAACATACGGATCGTTGATTGCTAAAAGGTTTTGATCAATATATTTTGAGCAACCACTAAAAGTTAATAAAACAATACGCCATGAAAAAAAAAATCACGATCATTGGTGCGGGTTTGGTAGGATCGCTGTTGTCAATATACCTAAGTAAAAGAGGATATAATGTGGTGATTTTTGAACGCCGTGCTGATATGCGATTACAAAAAATGCTTGCAGGCCGATCCATCAATTTGGCGCTAAGCGACCGTGGCATCAATGCATTGGAGGAAGTGGGCATCATGGATGAAATTAGAAAAATTGCTATACCCATGCATGGCCGACAAATGCACAACTTAGATGGAAATGAGGTGTACCAGGCTTATGGCAAAGAAGGACAATTCATCAATTCAGTTTCAAGAGGAGAATTGAACTGTAGGCTAATGGATTTGGCAGAAGCAAATGATGTATCCATTTTTTTTGAACACAAATGCGAGCAAATTGATTGGAGTAAAAAAAGAATTATATTTGAAGATAGTGCCAAGGGTTCGTCATTGGTGCATCATTTTGATCTGTTGTTTGGTAGTGATGGCTCCTATTCTGCAGCAAGGTTGAGTCACCAGTTACAACATTCCCGCTTTCAATACCAACAATATTACATCGATTTTGGGTACAAAGAACTGCACATCCCTCCTTCAGAAAATGGAAGTTACAGAATAGAAAAAAATGCATTACATATTTGGCCAAGAGGCAATTATATGATGATTGCATTGCCCAACACTGATGGCAGTTTTACCTGCACACTCTTCTTCCCTTTTGATGGCGAACCCTCTTTTGCATCGCTAGATACCAAAGAAAAGGTACAACAGTTTTTTGAAACAACTTTTGCAGATGTAGTTCCGTTGATGCCATCCTTAACCGAAGATTTTTTCAACAATCCTACGGCTTCTTTGGTAACGGTAAAATGTTTCCCATGGATTATAGAAGATATATTTGCACTCATTGGAGATGCTGCGCATGCCATCGTACCATTTTTTGGACAAGGGATGAATTGTGGTTTTGAAGACTGTGCAGTGTTAAATGAATTGATGGAGAAGTATGATGATCAATGGGATCAAATATTGCCAGCCTACCAAGCGTTGCGTAAACCAGATGGAGATGCCATCGCGGACCTAGCTTTGAATAATTTTATAGAAATGCGAGATAAGGTAGCCGACCCGATATTTTTATTGCAGAAAAAAATAGAAGCACATTTTAGTAACAAATACCCTGAAAGATGGACACCTGCATACAGTTTGGTTACTTTTAGCAAGAACGTTCGTTACAGTGAGGCCCTTAGCAGAGGCCTCTATCAGCAAGGTATTATGGATGAGATCATGGCATTGCCAGATATTGAAGCTCAATGGAATAGCATCGAAATAGAAAACAAGATTTTAGAGAAAATTTCTAATAAGCCTTTTTAATATGTACGACATTGGATATTTTAAAACTACCGAAAAAGAACAGATCTTAGCATTTATGCGAGCCCATTCTTTTGCCACGGTAATTGGTACAGAAGATAATTGTATAGAAGCTTCGCATTTACCTTTGAATATCAGCGAGCAAGAGGAACAAATTGTATTTACTGGCCACCTCATGCGTAAAACGACCCACCATCTAACATTTGAGAAAAACAACCAAGTATTGGTGATCTTTCAAAGTGAACCCGCTTACATTCATGCCAGTTGGTATGAAAATAGCGCGCAAGCAAGTACGGTAAATTATATGGCGGTGCATGCAAAAGGTACTATTCGTTTTGGTGACGAAGCTTCAACATTGGATGCAATAAAGCATATTACTGCTACACATCTTGGAAATACAGGACTTGGTTCCTACGATCAAATTTCCGAAGATTATATTTCAGTTCATGTAAAAGCCATTGTATCGTTTTCTATAAAAGTTTCTGCATTACAACACGTGTTTAAACTCAGTCAGAATAAATCGCAACAAGACCAAAAAAACATCATAGCTGAGTTAGAAAAACGTGGAGAATCAGGAGATTTGTTCATCGCCGGAGAAATGAAAAAAATAATATAATAAAAGCATCATGAATCGTCATACACTTGTACAACAGATTAAAGAAAAAGGAACCTATCTCTGCGTAGGCCTTGATACAGATATCAGCAAGATTCCCATGTATTTGCAACAACAACCAAATGCGGTGTTAGCCTTTAATAAGGCCATCATTGATGCTACCAAAGATTATTGTGTGAGTTATAAAATCAACACAGCATTTTATGAATCAATGGGCGTTAAGGGCTGGGAGGCCATGCAAGAAACCGTGAATTATATTCCTGACACTCATTTTAAAATTGCCGATGCCAAAAGAGCTGACATAGGAAACACTTCTACACATTATGCAAAAGCTTTTTTTGAAACGATTCCTTTTGATGCCATCACAGTAGCGCCCTATATGGGAGAAGATAGTATTCGGCCGTTTTTAGAATATGAGAACAAATGGACTATTGTGTTAGGACTTACCAGTAATAAGGGTGCTGCAGATTTTGAAATGTTAGAATTAAAAGGCACGCAACAACTCCATACAAAGTTGTACGAAAAAGTATTGCATACTGTAGCCCAATGGGGCAGCCCACAAAATCTGATGTTTGTAGTAGGTGCTACGCAATCGTCGGCATTTAAAAACATCAGAGCCTTGTTGCCGGAACATTTTTTTCTGGTACCCGGTGTTGGTTTTCAGGGAGGTAGTTTAGAAGAAGTAAGTACATATGCTATGAATAAAGATATTGGCTTACTGGTGAATGCCAGCAGGGCAATTATTTATGCAGGTAAAGAAGAAAATTTTGCGGAAGAAGCAAGGGTTATTGCGGCACAATATCAAACAGAAATGAAAGCATACATGAACGAAAGATAAAAGTGACGGTTCTTCTACCTATTATTTCAACCGCATCCACATTTTATTTGCCAGTAACCTGGCCCATTTCGCATATTCTTTACCGGAGGGATGCAATTTATCAGCAACTAAAAACGATTGATCCAATATATCTAAACGTTGAGATGCTGTTATGTCAATATAATTACATCCCATAAAATCACTAATTGATTTACAAGCAGTATTATAGTCATCTATTTCAGCAGTAATACTGGCAACGTTTCTGTGTGCTGCAAAAGGAGTAACCCCCCAGTCGGGAATACTAAGTACAAAAACTTTTTGTGGATGACCACCTGCGAAGGCGATAGCTTTTTGCAGCAACAAATTAAATTCAGATTCAAAATTATTGACAGTCCTTCCCCTGTATTGATTGTTGACACCAATGAGTAACGACACTACATTGTATGATGGTAAAAAACTATTTTTTTCAATTTGTGCCAACAATTCATCGGTAGTCCAACCAGTTTGTGCAACTATTTCTGGGGCAGCTATATGAATACCTTTATTGCGTAACAGTTGCACCGTTTGATAGGGGAAACTATCTTGAATGGGCACTTGTTCACCAATACTGTAACTGTCGCCTAATGCGAGGTAAGAAATATTCATAGACTAAATGTAAAAAAAAAGGGCCAATTATAAGGGACACATGCTTAAACAAATGATTTTTTGGGTGAAACAAGGTAATTATCTTTGCTACTTACTATTTTATAAAAAAGTATTCGAAGTACTTTAATCAGTATTTACATTCAACAACAATATAAATCGATGGCAGCCAAAACAGATAATTTTCAAAGTCCAGACTATTTTAATGTAGATGATTTACTAACCGACGAGCAGAAGTTGATCAGAGAAACCGTACGTAGTTATGTAAAAAAAGAAATTTCTCCTATCATAGAAGATTATGCTCAGCGGGGCACATTTCCAAAACAGATCGTAAAACAGTTGGGTGAGCTCGGTTGCTTTGGCCCTACCGTACCTGAGCAATATGGCGGAGGCGGACTCGATTACATCAGTTACGGATTGATGATGCAAGAGTTGGAAAGAGGCGACAGCGGTGTTCGTAGTACTGCTAGCGTGCAAGGAAGTTTAGTAATGTTCCCCATTTATCAATATGGTAGTGAGGAGCAGCGTAATAAATATCTACCGAAGTTGGCCAGTGGTGAATGGTTGGGATGTTTCGGACTTACAGAACCCGATCATGGAAGTGATCCTGGTGGCATGCTTACCAATATCAAAGATGCTGGTGATCATTTTATCCTAAACGGTGCAAAAATGTGGATCAGTAATGCTCCTTTTAGCCAGGTAGCTGTGGTGTGGGTTAAAGACGAAGCAGGAGATATTCGTGGTGTGATTGTAGAAAGAGGGATGGAAGGTTTTAGTACACCCACCACCCACGGAAAATGGAGTTTAAGAGCCAGCGCAACAGGTGAGTTGGTGTTTGATAACGTAAAAGTTCCAAAAGAAAATATTCTTCCTAACGTAAAAGGATTAAAAGGGCCGTTGGGATGCTTAACCAAGGCACGTTACGGAATTGCCTGGGGCGCCATAGGAGCAGCCATGGATTGTTACCACATCGCCTTAGAATACAGCAAAGAAAGAGTGCAATTTGGAAAACCTATTGGCGGCTTTCAACTTCAGCAAAAAAAATTGGCAGAAATGATCACTGAAATCACAAAAGCGCAATTGCTCAACTGGAGATTAGGCGTTTTAATGAATGAAGGAAAAGTTACACCAGCACAGGTGAGCATGGCCAAAAGAAATGCCTGTGAAGTTGCTACCAATATTTGCAGAGAAGCGCGTCAGGTATTGGGTGGTATGGGTATTACCGGCGAATATCCAGTAATGCGACACATGATGAATTTAGAAAGTGTGATAACTTATGAAGGCACACATGATATTCACTTGCTCATTACCGGTATGGATATTACTGGGTTAAATGCATTTAAATAATTGAATTTCTAAAAGAATAAGCTACTTAAAATATCTTGAAGCAATGAACACCAAAACAAATGATACGGCGGTAAACGCATCTAACCTATTAGCAGGAACAGGTTTGGTAGCGGTAATTGGAGCCGGACAAATGGGAAACGGAATTGCACACGTATTTGCACAAACGGGCTACCACGTAACTTTGATTGATGTTAATATGGAACAGTTGGAAAAAGCTGTAAGCACAATAACAAAAAATCTCGATAGACAAGTAGCAAAAGGAACGCTCACAGAAGAACAGAAGTTGGGAGCCATTGCCAACATACAAATCTCTACGAATTTAGCGGAAGCGGTATCACAAGCCTCGTTGGTAATTGAAGCTGCTACAGAAAACGTAGACCTGAAATTAAAAATATTCAAACAAATAGATGAGGCTGCGCCAGAAGGTTGTGTTCTAGCCAGCAATACATCTTCCATTTCTATAACAAAAATAGCGGCAATAACCAGCAGACCGTCCATGGTGATTGGGATGCATTTCATGAATCCTGTTCCTGTGATGAAACTGGTAGAAGTAATCAATGGATATGCCACGAGCAAAGAAGTGAGCCAGCTGATTGTAGCATTAAGTAAAAAAATAGGAAAGGTTCCGTGTGAAGCCAATGATTATCCTGGCTTTGTGGCCAATAGAATTTTGATGCCTATGATTAATGAAGCCATCTGTAGTTTACACGAAGGTGTTGCTGGCGTGGATTCAATCGACACCATCATGAAACTCGGCATGGCTCATCCAATGGGACCATTACAACTAGCCGACTTTATTGGACTAGACACCTGTCTGAGCATTTTACGGGTATTACACGAAGGTTTTGGTAATCCAAAATATGCACCATCTCCGTTATTGGTAAATATGGTGATGGCTGGAAAACTGGGAGTAAAATCTGGCGAAGGATTTTATAAATACACTGTAGGTAGTAAAGAGTTAGTGGTGAGTGATTCATTTGCGAAAAAATAAATACCAACATTCGTTTGTCCCTCCCCGTTTTTCTTTCCCAAAAAATAAAATGCATCTGCTACCATCAGTACCAATAAAATAACAATTGCATTTTTCATATTGACTTTATTTTCTTTTTCGTTTTTGCTACTAGTTCATAACTATGATCAATTAATTCTTTGATGAAACTCCATTTTAGCCCTTCTACCCTTACGGTGTTCCAATGTTTTTTGTTCATGTGATAACCAGGCAATATTTGGTCGGGATTCAACTCCCTCCATTCAATTGCTTTATCGGGATCACATTTTGCATTGAACCGCAGATCAGGTTCATCCAATCCCATCAACAAAAATATTTTGTTGTTCACCTTAAAAACAAGGGTACCTTCTCCAAAGGGAAACCCTTCTGTTACCGCTGATTTTTGTAAAGCGTAGTTCCTTATTTCTTCCGTATTCATACTTTTATTTGAAATAAAGTTAAAATAAAACGCCCTCTTCTGCAGGAGGGCGTTTGTATTATTAACCAATTATTTTTAGCGAATAATGGTAAGGTCTGTTTTCACCGTTACTACCCTTCCGGTAATGAGGGTGAAATTCAACACGGCATAATAAGTAGCATCCGGAACTGGTTTACCACTATAAGTACCGTTCCAGTTATTGCGGTAATCTCTTGATTCAAATACTTTGTTACCATACCTGTTAAACACAATTACGGTAATATTTTTTAAACAACCGAAGTCATCGTACACTTGCCACAGATCGTTGTTGCCATCACCATTGGGAGTGAATGCATTTTTCACTCTCACACAATAAGGAATGATGGTAATTAATACATCGTCTGTAGCAATACATCCCAACCCGTTGGTAGCAGAAAGGGTATACAGCGTTGTAGAAGTAGGCTTTGCTATGATATTAATGGTATTAGTAGCAGACAAGTTGGTAGCTGGTGACCATAAAATGTTATTGGCTGGTTCGCTGGAGGAACCAAATATTTGAGCCTCATCACCAGAAAAAATGCTAATGTCTGCACCAGCGCTAACAGTAAACGGAGGCCTTACTGTTACCGTCACCACATCTGTGGTGATACATCCCAAAGAATCTCTGGTAGTAATGGTATAGGTGCCAGCAGGCGCTATAAACTGATTGGAAGTTTGGAACACCCCAGGGTTGCTGTTGATGCTGTATTGATAAGGTGGAATTCCAGTTACATTACTTACTGTGATGCGTCCTGTTTGTGTACAAACAATTTCAACAGCAGATGCATCAGCCGAAACAGTGCTAATTCTAATATTTGCAAAAGCGGTGTCGGTACATCCAGTTGCATTGCTAACAATTAATCTGTAATTACCACTTGCAGTTACAGCTGAAGGGTTGCTTACTACTACTCCATTCAAACTCCATACAGGCGTAAGCCCTGTGGTGTTATAGAGCGTTGTTAGATTGATTGGATTACCAGCACATTTGAGGATAGATGTATCGGCAGCAATGGATGGTTTTGGATTCACTGTAACAATGGTTGTATCGGTACAACTGATACCATCTGGTCCGGTTACAGTAACGGTATAAATGTGTTGACCAAGTATAGTAGGAACCGGTGCCCCTGTAGGGTTTTGCATAGTAGAACTAAAACAGTTTGGACCCGTCCAGGAGTAGGTAGCATTTGGTACAATACTGGCTGATAAATTAACAGTACCACCTGTGCATATTGGTCCATTATTAGATGCATTCAATGTACAAATAATGTTACAGTTACTTGAACCTGTACCGCCCGTTTGCTGGTAGGTGATAGTGCCTGGATTGTTGCTAAAATTAGTGACCAAAAACAGGTAAAACTGCCCTGCTACAGCGTTAGGAATATTTGCAACTTCAACGTTGGCGATGGAGTAGCTACAGTCAATAATATTAGATGCAGAGATACCTGTGCAACTTGCTCCAAGACTATTATAAGGCCCCCATACAATAAAGTCTACATCCAAGGCAGCGCCGGCAGTACTTGTTTGTGAAATCGTGATATCGATGTTTCCGGAGTTTTGTATTTGCAAATAATAAAAAGTAGGGTTAGGTATGGTACCTAAACACCCGTAAACTCCTCCACCTCCCAAACTAGGTTGCCCAGTAATATTAGGAACTGTAAAAGGAGTAGTACTGGTGCAGAAAGGTTGTGCTGTTTGACATGTTGATTCTGGTGGAGGGGGCGGAGGTATAGATGCACAAATGTCGAAACTACCGTTATTGTCGTTGCCATATTCCCAGAAACGTACCCAAAGGGTGCTTCCTGGTACCAATCCTGTTCTCCTGATACTTGGCATTAGGCCGTTCGGGCTGTCGTCATCATCACATTCAATTAAGGTAAGGTTATTGCAAGTGCCGCTATAGATGGCCATACCACCATCAGTAATAACTCCTTGACGACTGTCTAAGTTGATGGATCCTGAACAAGGAACAATTAGTTTAAACCAAACATCACCA
>JBBEBH010000039.1:0-20344 GCA_040882445.1 Ferruginibacter sp.
CAACCTTTCCTTCGCCTAGTGTTTTTTTAACATAATCGGCAATTTGTTCTTTGGATGGTGACTCTGATCCTATTTGTTCTCTTAATTCAAATATCCATTTTATAACTTCTTGGTTGGCAAGACCATGCAAGGGGCCAGCCAATCCATTCATACCCGCAGCTAAACTGAGGTAGGGATCGCTCAGCGCAGAACCTACTAGGTGCGTAGTGTGTGCGCTTACATTACCACCTTCATGATCTGCATGTATGGTCATGTACAATCGCATTAACTCATGAAAGCCCTCATCATCATAACCCATCATGTGTGCAAAATTTCCACTCCAATCGAGCAATCCGTTGGGTTGTATGTGTTCGCCTCCTTTGTATTTTCTTCTATAAATATATGCTGCTACTCTTGGGAGCCTTGATATTAAATCCATAGAATCATCAAATACTGCACTCCAATAATCTTTTTTATTCATCCCCTCAGCATAACGCTTTGCAAACTGACTTTCGGTTTGCAAAGCCATGATAGCTACTACAAATTGTGTCATGGGATGAGTTGAAACAGGTAATGCTTCAATGGTGGCAAAAACATGGTTGGGCACATGGCTTCTACGTTGCCAAACACTGGTGAGGTGTTGTACTTGATCTTCTGTTGGCAATTCGCCCAATAACATCAGCAAAAACAATCCTTCGGGTAAGGGTTCTGAACCATCCGGAGCTTTAGGTAAATATTGTTGTAATTCGGGGATAGAGTACCCTCTAAAACGAATGCCATCTTGCGCATCTAATAAGGAAGTTTCGGTTACCAAACCTGTAATGCCACGCATGCCCTGATAAACCTGTGATAAAGTAACTTCTCCAATTTTTTTATCGCCATGCTGCTTTAGTAAATTTTTAATTTCGTCAGCTAATTCATCTGCTTTTTGCTTGAACCGATCTTTTATTACACCCATAGTTGTATGATTGAAGTATTGAAATTTAGCTTTACTTACACAAGTATTTTTTAAAATGCTTTAACCAAAAAGTTGAAAATGAAAATAGACACCTCTGTAGGTAGCTTTATTGGCAGCATTTTACCAACCTGAATTTACAAAAAGAAATCCCTTGTGAAAATCGGTTAAAATTACGACTACAAAAGTGTTAAACAAAACTTTTATAATAAAAATTTGACTGTTAAACAGCTTTTTTACTTTGGCGACTTTTTATAGAGATAAAAAGCAATCAAACCAAATATTATGTTTGGTATCCATGCCGCCAGTAAGGGTGAAAAATCTCCTTTTGTTGCAAATACCACACTTATTCTGCTGAAAAGAATATACACTACACAAAGCAACACTCCTATGGCTAAATGCATACCGCTACCACCCCTTACTTTACGAGAAGCCAATGATACCCCTATCACCGTAAGAATTAATACCGATGCTGGAATAGCATCCCGATTGTATCTTTCTACTAAGAGGGAGGAGAGGGTTTCAGAACCTCTTGACTTTTCGAGGGCTATAAAATTATTAAGTTCGGGCGTCGACATTTGATCTTTCAAATACTCATCTTTACGTAAATCCAATGGTTTGAAATTGTAGTTTTTCAACAATTTTTCGTGCATCACCACTCTTTCAGATTTTTCATCGAAAAATCGTTCAGACACCCCCAACATATTCCATTTGTTAACGCTGGTATCCCAATTAAAATTTGCTGCCCTAAGATTATATTGAATACGATTTTTTTTAAACGTTTGAATAAACAACCCCAAACCGGTTTTAGAGATGGTATCATATCCTCGTATGCCCATGTAAGTATTAGAATCGAGTTTAAAATAAATATGTTCTTTATAGCTTTTATTATAATTAGAAGCTACCCTGTTAATATCCACATATTTTTTTTCGAAATCGGCCCAGATACCATTTGCCTTGGGCACTATATACTGATAGCCAGCCCAAAGAATTGCCGAAAGAAAAAAACCACCAATTAAAAATGGTAACATAAACCTTCGATAGCTAACTCCACTGCTTAATATGGCAATTACTTCTGACCTTTCTGCCATTTTTGAGGTGAAAAAAATAACCGCAATAAATACAAACAAAGGAAACAGCATAGCATCTATCCTAGGTATAAAGCCAAAATAATACTCGGTAATAATACGCCTAGCAGTAAGGTTAGACTTTACAAAATCGTCGGTATGCTCGCTAATATCTACTACAATAATTACTGCAGTAAGCAATAACAAACAAAAAAAGAAAGTACTGAGAAAGCCCTTTAATATAAATTTATCAATCTTCTTCATCGGAGAGAGCAAGTTAATTTAAAAGACCCACTAATAGGAGGAGTAGATTAATTTTATACCAATTGTAACTAAATTAGCTATGCACGTTGTAAATTGTATAAGTAATATGAAAGTATTTTTTTTCTCCAAATCAACTTTAAAGATCTAATACATTATAAATGATTGGTTGCAAAACTGCTAACTACTCCTTTGGCAGCAATAAAACCGGTTGTCCAAGCATTTTGAAAATTGAAACCCCCAGTAACGCCATCAATATTTAAAATTTCACCTGCAAAAAACAATCCTGGCACAATCTTACTTTCCATCGTTTGATGGTTCACTTCCGAAATGTCTATTCCACCGGCTGTTACAAATTCTTCTTTAAATGTAGTTTTCCCTTTAACTAATAATTGCTGTGCACACAATATTTTAATGAGTTTATTTTGTTGTTTAGCAGGCAAATCGGCCCACCTGCTATTGGGATCGATGACACATTGCGCCAAAAAATATTCCCATAGCCTCGATGGAATTGTAAATGGATTTCTATTCACTATTTTTTGTGAGGCGATATTAAAACGTATTTCCTGAATTTTTTCACGAAGGCTGTTTTCGTTGTAGAACGGAAGCCAGTTAACTAAAATTTGGTACTCATAATTTTTAATAGCAAGGTGTCGTGCAGCCCAAGCTGAAAGTTTTAAAACAGCCGGTCCGCTCAATCCCCAATGCGTAATCAGCATCGGCCCTTGCTGCTGCAATGTTGTGCCTTCAATTTTTACTACTGCATCATCAACAGAGATGCCCATTAAGGCCGTAATAGGATCATTGGGAATGTTAAAAGTGAACAAAGAAGGAACAGGTTCAATGATGTGGTGGCCAATTTCGGTTAGCCACTCAAACTGACTACTTTTTGGGAAACCTCCGCAAGCTATACAAACTGCATCGGCAGTAATGGTAGAACCGTTGGCAAGAGTCAATAAAAATGGTTGATTGTTTTTCTTTTCAATTTTTTTTACCCCCGCATTCATTTGGATTTTTACACCTGTTTTACTTGCTTCTTTTAACAAACAATCTATAATGGTTTGAGAACTGTTACTTTCTGGAAACATTCTTCCATCTGCTTCGGTTTTGAGCAATATGCCCCGCTCTTTAAACCACTGGATGGTGTCTGTTGTAAAAAATTGATAAAATGCTTTTTTAAGAAAAGAAGATCCCCTTGGATATTTTTTTAGCATCTCTGCCATACTAAAACATGCATGGGTAACATTACATCTTCCTCCACCACTGATTTTTACCTTGCTTAGTAATTTGGATGATTGCTCAAGTAACAGTATTTCTAGGCCCATATCATTAGCCCCTGCATTTACAGCACAAAAAAAACCTGCTGCTCCTCCTCCAATTACGACCAGTTTTTTTGGTGTTGCCATGGGTTTCCGTACAATTTATTTAACCCATTGGGGGTTCTTATTTCTGTTGTGTTAATGATTGTAACTCCAGCTAAGATTAATATTGGCTTTTTCTGCTTTTTCAATTTCCTCAAATGAGGAAAGAATATCGGGTGCTCCAGAAGTGATATGCACATCGTGTTCAAAATGTGCAGATGGTTTACCATCTTTAGTTTTGATCGTCCAGCCATCATCGTCTTGATAAACTTCTTTAACCCCCATATTGATCATAGGCTCAATTGCCAACACCATTCCTGCTTTTAGTTTAGCCAACGTACCTCTTTTTCCGTAATTAGGTACTTGCGGTTCTTCGTGTAAACTTCTACCCAAGCCATGCCCTACCAGATCGCGCACAACACCATAACCGTTTTTTCTTTCGGTATGCTCTTGAATAGCAAAAGCAATATCTCCTACTCTATTGCCTTGTAGTGCTTTTTCAATGCCTTTGTACAAAGCCTCTTTGGTTACTTTTAATAATTGCTTTACCTCATCAGAAACTTCTCCCAATGCATACGTATAAGCGCTATCGCCATGAAATCCATTTTTAAATACTCCAATATCTAAGGAAATAACGTCGCCTTCTTTTAAGGGTTGTTTAGAAGGAAATCCATGAACCACTGCATCGTTGATAGAAATACAAGTAGCAAATGGATAGGTACCACCATAGTTTTTAAAGGAAGCTGTTCCGCCATTATCGCAGATAAAGGTTTCGATGATATCATTTAATTGGAGTGAAGTAATTCCGGGCTTCATAATTTTAACTGCCTCTGCATGAGCCTCCCCAACCAACAAGCAACTGTGGCGCATGATTTCAATCTCTTCTTTTGATTTGTAAATAATCATATTGATAAATTAAAACAAACCCCAACGATTGCGTCGTTAGGGTTGTAATATTATATTATACTTTTAAAAAATCTATATTCCTGAAGACGTTACCTGTTGCCTGCCTTGAATTCTTCCGCTACTCATCAAACCATCATACTGACGCATCAATAATTGTGTTTCGATTTGTTGTAGTGTATCTAAAATTACACCTACCATGATGAGTAATGAAGTTCCACCAAAGAAAGTAGCAAAATTAGGCTGCATACCAAATATAAGTTGGAAAAACCCTGGCAAGATACCTACGAGAGCCAATAAAATAGCTCCTGGCAAAGTAATTCTATCCATAATGGTTCCAATATAGTCGGCAGTTGGCTGGCCAGGCTTTACACCGGGTATAAATCCATTGTTACGTTTCAACTCATCTGCCATTTGCTTTGGATTAAATATCAAAGCAGTATAAAGGAAAGTAAAAGCGATTACACAGATAGAGTACACAATCATGTAAACAATGTTGGTATGATCTGTAAAATATCGTGCCCAACCTTCACCAGTAAAACCAGTAAAAATGGTTGGTAAAAATAAGATGGCTTGTGCAAAAATAATCGGCATAACTCCAGCAGCATTTACCTTAAGCGGTAAAAAATTACGAGCTCCACCAAACTGGCGATTACCCACAATTTGTTTTGCATATTCAACAGGAACTTTTCTGGTTCCCTGCACTAACATAATTAATCCCATGATTACAACAATTAGGAATAGGATTTCTACCAGCATAAGCAACAAACCTCCTGCACCGTTGCCAGCCAAACGGCTCGACCACTCTTCCATAAATGATTGTGGAAGACGCGCCAGGATACCAATCATGATGATGATAGAAGTACCATTACCTAACCCTTTATCAGTAATTTTTTCGCCGAGCCACATTACGAATAATGTGCCCACGGTTAAAATTACAACTGTGGATACCCAGAAAAATCTACCATAGGCAGGAATCAGTGCTTCCTGAATACCGGGACTATTTAAATAACCTATGTAAGCAGCAGCCTGAAAAGCAGTTACGATAACAGTGAGGTAACGCGTCCATTGATTGATTTTTTTTCTACCACTCTCCCCTTCTTTCTGTATTTTCTGCACTTGAGGAACGAGAATCGTCATTAATTGCATAAAGATAGAAGCAGAGATATAGGGCATGATACCCAATGCAAAAATAGATGCTTTAGAAAAAGCTCCTCCAACAAAGGCGTTTAGCAAACCCAGCATACCACCTTCGGTATTGGCCTGGAGATTGTCTAATTTATTAGGATCAATACCTGGCAATACGATAAAAGATCCGAGCCGATAAATGAAAAGCAAGATAAGCGTGAAAATGATTTTATTTCTCAGCTCCTCAATGCTCCAGATATTTTTAAGTGTTGTTATAAACTTCTTCACAGAATTTAATCAGTTTAAATATTTAATTACTCTAAAAGTAAGAAGACGCATAAAGCATTTATGCGTCGGCAAATATCGGTAAATTATTTAACTATTTCTACGGTACCTCCCGCAGCTTCAATGGCAACCTTTGCCTTTTCGCTTATTGCATTTACTTTGAAGCTGTATTTTCCTTTAATTTCTCCATTACCCAGTACTTTCACCAGATCAGTTTGGCCTATCAAACCATTGATATAAAGGTTTTGAAGACTGAATTCTGTAATCCCATATTTTTCGGCGTAATGATCTGCTTTTCCAATGTTGATTACTTTGTATTCTACACGGTTGATGTTGGTAAAGCCACGCTTTGGAATACGGCGTTGAATGGGCATTTGACCACCTTCAAACCCTTTTTTACTTTTGTAACCTGCACGACTCTGTCCACCTTTGTTACCTTTTGTAGAAGTACCACCTTTACCACTTGCCTCACCACGGCCAATTCTTTTTTCTTTGTGCGTTGCGCCTTTAGCAGGCTTGAGTGTATGTAATTTCATCTTTTATTTGATTTTTAACTTACGGGGAATCACCCCTCGCTGTTTATTTATTAATTAGTTGATGAAAGCGCTTCTACAGATCTTTTTTATAAGAAGATTGTGCTGAGCAGCTATTTCATTTTAAGCTAGTTCTTCTACTTTAACTAGGTGGCTCACTTTGTTTACCATACCCAGAATCTGAGGAGTAGCCTCTACTTCTACAGTAGCATTTATTTTTTTTAACCCTAGAGCAACCATTGTTCTCTTCTGGCGTTCAGATCTGTCGATCACGCTTTTTACTTGGGTAACTTTAATTTTATTTGCCATCTTATTCAATTTTGGAGCACTATTTCAAAGTAATTCATACTTAAAAAACCAGTACTTAGATTATCCGTTAAATACTTTCTTTAATGAGATATTACGTGTTTTTGCTACAGCAATTGGTTCACGTAAAGTAGCTAGCGCTTTGATGGTAGCTTTTACCACGTTGTGTGGATTAGCTGATCCAAGATTCTTAGCCAAAACGTCGGTGATGCCCGCACTTTCTAAAACAGCACGCATACTACCTCCAGCAATTACACCTGTACCATGAGCAGCTGGTTTGATCAACACTTTAGCAGCACCTTCTTTGCTCAATTGTTCGTGAGGGATTGTACCATGCATTACAGGAACTTTGATCAAGTTCTTTTTTGCATCTTCAATTCCTTTGGTAATCGCTTCCTGAACTTCTTTTGCTTTACCTAAACCATGACCTACTACGCCAGCTTCGTTACCTACAACCACAAGTGCAGAGAAGCTGAATGCTCGTCCTCCTTTAGTTGTTTTCACAACACGATTGATGGCAACAACCTTTTCTTTTAATTCAAGGTCACCGATTTTAACTTTATTTGTTATTGAGTTTGACATTTATATCGTTTTACGATTGTTGATTGTTGATTTATTATAGAAGGCAACTTTTATTAGTTTATCCAAAATCTTAGAAATCTAATCCACCTTCTCTTGCACCTTCAGCTACTGCCTTCACACGACCATGATAGATATAACCACTACGATCGAATACTACATTTTTGATGCCTAGTTCTGTTGCTTTTTTAGCCAAAGACTCTCCTACCATTTTACTTTTTTCGATCTTGGGCGCTTTTTGTGCGCTGATATCTTTTTGCTTTGAAGATGCGGCAGCGATGGTAACACCATTGCTATCATCTATCAGCTGAGCGTAGATGTCAGTATTGCTTCTAAAAACGCTTAAACGTGGTTTAGAAGGCGTACCGCTAACTTTTTTACGAATGCGATACCTGATTTTTTGTCTTGCACTTGATTTATTGTTACTCATTGTATTTTATTTTACAATCTCCGATACTGCCGGAAATCTATTTTAAAATTGTTGGATAAGTGAATGAACACCTATTTATCTGGTAAATTATTTACCTGCAGACTTACCTGCTTTTCTTCTCAATATTTCACCTACAAACTTCACACCTTTACCTTTGTATGGTTCTGGCTTACGTAAGCTGCGAATTTTAGCACAAACCTGACCAAGCAACTGCTTGTCGATACTTTCTAAAGTAATCACTGGGTTTTTACCTTTTTCTTGTGAAGTAGTAATCTTCAATTCTGTAGGAATTTCCAAAACAATGTTGTGAGAATAACCTAAGGCAAGATCTAATATGTTTCCTTGGTTAGAGGCTTTGAAACCTACCCCTACCAGTTCCATTTGTTTGGTATATCCTTCTGTTACACCTTTCACCATATTGCTTACCAGTGAACGATACAGACCATGCAAAGCACGGTGACGGATCTGGTCTGTTGGACGAACAAATTCAACGGTATTGTCTTTGATTTCAATTTTGATATCTCTGTCAATATTTTGTTTCAATTCACCTTTCGGACCTTTAACAATCACTTGATGATCTTTTGTGAGGGTAATATTTACGCCTGCTGGGAACTCCACTGGCTTTTTACCTATACGACTCATGTTATTAATTTTTATTTATTTAAAATTCTGCAGACCGGTCAGCTTAGTATAGTTTCAGCTTAATGTATCGTCAGCTTACATTCATGTTATTTTTCTTAGAAGATGTTACAAAGAACCTCTCCTCCAACGTTTTGAGCATTGGCTTCTTTATCAGTCATAACCCCTTTTGAGGTAGAGATAATGGCAACACCTAAGCCGTTTTTAACGCGCTTAAATTCACCTGGCTTAGCGTAAGTACGCAAACCCGGGCGGCTCACTCTTTCTAAACTCTGAATAACAGGCAATTTGCTTGTTGGATCGTATTTCAATGCGATCTTAATCAAACCTTGTTTGCTATCGTCTTCGAATTTATATTTAAGGATATAACCTTTTTCGTATAAGATTTCAGTGATACGCTTTTTCAAATTGCTAGCGGGTATCTCTACGATACGGTGATTAGCCATTTGTGCGTTACGAATTCTTGTTAAATAATCTGCAATTGGATCAGTAACCATTGTTGTATGTAGTTAATTGATTTAAATAAATTGTTTACAATGCGATATCCAAGTCTTAGTACATCGTACCAAGTCCTTAGTTCTAAATTTTACCAGCTGGCTTTGGTAACACCAGGAATTTTTCCCTGAAGCGCCATATCTCTAAACATAATACGACTTACACCAAAGTGACGCATATAACCTTTAGGACGACCAGTTAGCTGGCAACGATTGTGCAACCTTACTGGTGAAGCATTTTTTGGTAAAAGATCTAAACCTGCATAATCTCCAGCGGCTTTGAGAGCTGCTCTTTTTTCAGCATACTTCTCTACTATTTTGATCCTTTTTCTTTGCCTGGCTTCAATTGATTTTTTTGCCATAATATTTGTACTTTCTAGTGTTTAAATTCTAAATGATTGCAAGTAGAATATTGATTTATTTTTTTACATTTTTGAATGGCATACCTAATTCTTTCAGCAATTCAAAAGCTTCTTCGTTGGTAGAAGCAGTGGTTACGAAAGTGATGTCTAAACCAGTAATTTTATTCACTTTATCGATGTCGATTTCTGGGAAAATGATTTGTTCTGTAACACCCAATGTGTAATTTCCACGGCCATCAAACGCTTTATCGTTGATACCTTTGAAATCACGAACACGTGGTAAAGAAACAGACACCAATCTATCTAAGAATTCAAACATTTTTACGCCACGCAATGTAACACGTGTGCCGATGGGCATGTTCTTACGTAATTTAAAATTAGAAATGTCTTTTTTAGACATAGTAGCCACGGCTTTCTGACCAGTTATGGTAGATAATTCATCTGCAGCGATATCGATCAGTTTTTTGTCGTTCACAGCACCATTCACTCCACGATTTAAACAAATCTTAGACAGTTTAGGCGCTTGCATTACAGATTTGTAACCAAACTTCTTCATTAAAGCAGGTACTACTTCTTGTTTGTATTTGTCTGCAAGTCTTGCAGTAGTATTTATTGTACTCATTATTTGATTACCTCCCCTGATTTTTTAGCTACACGAACTAGTTTACCATTATCGCGAGTGCGTTTGATTTTACTCGGACCACCTGTTTTTGCATCCCACAACATTACGTTGCTGATAGCAATCGGTGCTTCTACTTTTACAATACCGCCCTTGGTATTAGCAGCAGTAGGTTTAGTGTGTTTGGTTACGATGTTAACACCTTCTACCAAAACACGCGCTTTTTCCAAAATAACTTCCAACACTTTGCGTGGCTTCTTCAAATCTTTGTCCTCACCAGTAATCACAACAACTCTGTCGCCTTTTTTAATGTTGAATTTGGGTTTAAATCTTGTACTCATTTTATTTATTTAGCTTTTAGCCTTTAGCATGAAGCTATTAGCTGATTAACTTGAAATGTATATGCATGACTAGTAATTTTAAATACTAGCATTTGCTTACTTAAAGAACTTCAGGAGCAAGAGAAATAATCTTCATGTATCCTTTGTCTCTCAACTCACGAGCAACTGGCCCAAAAATTCGAGTACCTCTTGGCTCGTCAGAATTGTTCAACAGTACTACGGCGTTGTCGTCGAAGCGGATATAAGAACCATCTTTGCGCCGCAATTTGTTTACTGTACGTACGATGACTGCTTTGCTCACGGTACCTTTTTTTATACCACCGGCAGGCATAGCATCTTTAACGGTAACAACAATCTTATCACCGATTTTTGCATAATCCTGACCACTATTACCCAGAACACGAATGCACAATACTTCTTTTGCACCGCTGTTGTCTGCAACATTTAATCTGCTTTCTTGCTGAATCATTTTATTTTTTTTTAGTACTTAGTATTGGTTTAACAATGCTAAGAATAGTTCATTTTAATTAAACTCTCTATTTAGTATAAGCACTCAACAATAAGTACTTTTTACTCGTTTATTTCACTTTTTCTACTACTTCTACCAATCTCCAACGTTTTGTTTTGCTCATCGGACGGCTTTCCATAATTTTTACGGTATCCCCAATATTACACTCATTCTTTTCATCATGAGCGTGAAAGCTGGTGGTTTTTTTCAGGAACTTACCATATAATGGATGCTTTATTTTTCTTTCCACTTTAACGGTGATGGTTTTATCCATCTTGTTGCTGGAAACGATCCCTACTCTTGTTTTCCTTAAATTTCTTACAACACTTGTTGTAGTTTCTGTTGCTGCCATCGTATTTTAATTTATTGGATTAAGCTCCAATTTGATTTTTTTTCAATTGAGTTTTTAAACGTGCAATATCTCTTCTCAAAGAGCGGATACTCTGAGGATTCTCCAATGGAGAGATAGCGTGGGCGAAAGTCAGTTTTTTCAAACGGGTTTCGTCCTCTTTTACTTTTGCTACCAGGTCTGCCTCACTTAATCCCTGAACGCTTTTGATGAAATCTACTTTTTTTGACATGTTCTTTTTATTTGATCGTTCTTTAATGAACTTGTTTGATAATTCCTTATCGCCTTGTTAACTGTTTGCATTTGTTGTTATAAACCCATGCCATTAGTTAAGCTTTGTAATCTCTGCTGATGATAAATTTTGTCAAAATCGGCAGTTTTTGCGCAGCCAGTCCAAAAGCGTGTTTTGCCACATCTTCAGGAACGCCATCTGCTTCAAATAAGATACGCCCTGGTTGTACGATAGCAGCCCATCCTTCTGGGTTACCCTTACCTTTACCCATCCTTACCTCGGCTGGTTTTGCAGTAATTGGCTTATCGGGAAAAATACGGATCCACACATTTCCTTCTCTCTTCATCGCACGCGTCATTGCCTGACGAGCACTTTCAATCTGACGACTTGTTAACCAAACGCTATCAAGCGCTTTTAAACCGAAAGTTCCAAATGCAAGTGTAGCACCTCTTTTGGTATCGCCCTTCATTCTACCTTTCTGTGTTTTTCTGTGTTTGCTTCTTTTTGGTTGTAACATCTTATTTTAATTTGTCGATTCTAAAAATTTGATTGATTGATAATCGCCAGTTTGATTATCTTCTTCCGCCTCCACCACCACGGTTGTCGTTACCGCCCCGACCACCTCTGTCGCCACCACGTCCGCCTCTATCGCCACCACCACGTCCGCCGCGATCATCTCTTCTGTCGAAACCGCCTTGTGGTCTATCTGTTCCTTCATTTTTACCGCCTGCAATCACGTTTGGATTCAGGTCTCTTTTACCCAGTACCTCTCCTTTACAGATCCATACTTTGATACCTATTTTTCCGTAGACAGTTAAAGCAAATACATTAGCATAGTCAATATCCATACGCAGCGTATGCAATGGTGTACGACCTTGCTTAATTTCTTCGCTACGAGCAATTTCAGCACCACCCAAACGTCCACCTACTTTTACTTTGATTCCTTCGGCGCCCATTCGCAATGCGGAAGCGATAGACATTTTTATGGCGCGTTTGTAGTTGATCCTATTTTCTAATTGACGAGCTATTGTATCAGCCACAATATTAGCATCCAATTCTGGGCGACGAATCTCCAAAATATTGATCTGTACATCATCCTTACCACACAATTTTTTCAACTCTTCTTTGATTCTGTCTACTTCTCCACCGCCTTTACCAATTATGATACCTGGCTTAGATGTATGAATAGTAACAATTAGCTTGTTGAGCGTACGCTCTATCACAATTTTAGCTATACCACCTTTGTTGATACGAGCATTCAGGTAATTCCTGATTTTATCGTCTTCAATCAATTTTACGGCATAATCCTTTTTGTGAGCATACCAGTTGCTATCCCAACCGCGGATGATTCCTAACCTTGCACCTATTGGATTTGTTTTCTGACCCATAGTATTAATTTAGTCTTTCAATATTACTCTCTACAAGAGCCTGAAAGTTTTTTTAAGTTTTTATTTTCTAAAATTACTTTTCCTAAAATTATTTATCTGCTTTTGAAGCTGCCGCATCTACAATTACAGTAACGTGGTTGCTGCGTTTGCGAACTCTGTAACCACGACCTTGAGGTGCAGGACGCATGCGCTTGATCACTCTTGCGCCATCTACAAAAATAGTTTTCACCACCAAGGCTGTTTCATCGGCACCGTCGTTTTTAGCCTTCCAATTGCTGATGGCAGAAATCACGAGTTTACGCAAAGGAACAGCCGGATGTTTTGGATTGAACTCCAGCACGGCCAGTGCTTTTTCTACCTGCATTCCACGAATCAAATCAGCCAATAAACGCATTTTACGTGGCGATGTCGGATAATTATTCAATTTTGCTACTGCTTCCATTTTTATGATGTTTCTTGTTGCTCGTTTGTTGTTGAACTTTGTAGTTTTGATAAAATATCTCTGTTACAAAATTCTGAAACGAATAACGGTGTTAATTACATTTTTTTGCTTGAGTGACCTCTGAAATTTCTAGTTGGTGCAAATTCCCCTAATTTATGGCCTACCATAAATTCAGTTACATACACAGGAATAAACTTGTTACCGTTGTGTACTGCAAATGTTTGACCAACGAAATCTGGAGAAATGGTGCTTCTGCGACTCCAAGTTTTGATCACCCCTTTTTTAATTTTTCCTTCAGCCATCCCTAAAACTTTCGTTTCTAGTTTTAATTCGATGTAAGGACCTTTTTTTAATGAACGAGCCATGTGTTATTTTAAATTTGCGATCTGATAAAATTTATTTTTCAAATCTTTGTTTGTTGATTTGCCCTGGTATAATCCAGAACCATTTTAACGATGTTTTCAGCTATTGCTGAGGAACGATTTATTTGTTAGGTAATTTCTTACCGTTTCTTCTGGTTATAATCATTTTATCGGAACCTTTACCTCTCGTACGAGTGATTTGACCTTTTGCGTATTTACCTTTACGGCTACGTGGATGACCACCAGAAGCTCTACCTTCACCACCACCCATTGGGTGATCTACAGGGTTCATTGCTACTGCTCTTGTACGAGGGCGAATACCTTTCCAACGGTTGCGACCTGCTTTACCCATGCTCTCTAAACTATGATCACTATTGCTGGTAACACCAACAGTTGCATAACAATTGATCAGAATTTTTCTTAACTCACCACTAGGCATTTTGAGTACTGCGTATTTACCTTCTTTGTTGTTTAATTGTGCCGATGTTCCTGCACTTCTTACCAAAATACCACCTTGTCCTGGCTGCATTTCGATGTTATGTACGTTGGTACCCAAAGGCATATTTTTTAGCATCAATGCATTCCCTAATTCAGGAACTGCATTATCGCCACTAATAACAGTTTGACCAACCTGCAAACCTTGTGGAGCAAGAATATAACGTTTTTCACCATCAGCATATGACAATAAAGCGATAAATGCTGTACGGTTTGGATCGTACTCAATTGTTTTAACTGTAGCTGGTATATCTTTCTTATTTCTTTTGAAATCTACCAAACGATACATGGTTTTATTTCCGCCACCCATGTAACGCATACTTCTTCTACCCTGAGCATTACGACCAGCAGTATTCTTTTGCTTTTCTAGCAAAGATTTTTCTGGTATGTTGGTAGTGATCTCTGCATACGCATTACCAATTCTCCAACGAGTACCAGCTGTGGTAGGTTTGTATTTTCTAAGTGCCATTTTCTTTTTTACTTTTTATTTGTCAAAACTTTGCGGTGCTGACCACCATTCATTTCAATTTGTAATACTGATTACGTCGGATGCTGTGTTATACAGTTGCGCCGTAAATATCAATTGTTTCTCCGGCTGCAACGGTTACAATCGCTTTCTTTTTAGCAGGCTTGCGGCCTACAATAAATCCAGCTTTTGTGTATTTAGCTTTCAGCTTAGAAGGAATAACGGATGTGTTCACATCATCTACCTGAACGCCGTAGAACTGCTCAACAGCTTTTTTAATTTCCAGCTTATTAGCCTTTCTGTCTACAACAAAAGTGTAACGATTCATTTTTTCTGATTGCTTGTTAGCTTTCTCAGATAAAACAGGTTTAATTAATACATCAGACAGTTTCATAACTTTTTTCGATGTGCAAATTTGCAAATGTGCAAAACTGCTATTTTTAAATCAAATTCTTTATTCATCTTACCTTATCGGTGAGAGCATTTTATGCATCTTGTGCTTCGGCAACTTCAATAGAAAATAACTTTGCAGCACTTTCAGTTAAGATCATTACGTTCGCATTTAAGATGTCATAAGTGTTCATATCACTAATTACAGTACCATTTACACCTTGCACATTGCGTAAACTTAGGTACAGGTTATCATTGTATTCTGGGATAACTACCAAAGCTTTTTTACGACCTATGTTCAGGTTATTTAAAATACTATTAAAAGTTTTAGTTTTTGGGGTATCCATGTTCACGTCTTCTAGCACAAGGATGGCATTTTCTTTTGCTTTGTAAGCCAATGCACTCATTTTAGCCAAGTCTTTTACTTTACGATTCAATTTGATATCGTATTTGTGAGGTTTTGGACCAAAGATGGTACCACCACCTTTGTACAATGGGTTGCGCAAGTTACCCTTACGAGCACCACCGGTACCTTTTTGTTTGTGCAGTTTCTTAGAAGATCCTTTAACTTCTGCACGTGTTTTTACCTTATGGTTACCCTGGCGTTGCGCGCCTTGGTATTGCTTAACAGCAAGGTAAATAACGTGATCGTTGGGTTCGATTCCAAAAATCTCTTCCGGTAGTTCTACTGTTCTTCCGGTTTTTTCGCCTTTTGTATTTAATATATCTAGTTGCATTGTACTTATTTTTATAGAACCGCTATTCAGTTCCGGTTACGCTTGTATTATTTGTTAATCAAAACAATTGAACCATTATGGCCCGGAACCGAACCACTTACCAATATGTAATTTTTCTCAGCGAAAATCTTTACTATTTTAAGTCCTTTCATTTTCACCTGATCGCCACCCATACGTCCTGCCATGCGCATACCTTTAAATACACGACTCGCATCGGAAGAGTTACCAATTGAACCTGGTGCTCTTTGACGATCGTGCTGGCCATGTGATTGCTCACCCACACCAGAGAAACCATGGCGCTTTACAACACCTTGGAAACCTTTACCCTTAGTGGTACCTATTACTTCAACGTTATCACCTTCGGCGAAAATATCTACAGTAATGGTTTCACCAACGTTTTTGTCTGAGTCGCTATTGCGAATTTCTTTTACGAATTTTTTAGGAGCAGTGTTAGCCTTTGCATAATGGCTGATTTCGGCTTTGATGGAGTGCTTTTCTTTTTTGTCGCCGAATGCTATCTGGAGAGCATTGTAACCGTCTGTTTCTACGGTTTTCTTTTGTGTAACTACACAGGGGCCAGCTTCTATTATGGTAACAGCAGTTTGCTTTCCGTCTGTTCCAAAGATGCTGGTCATCCCAATCTTCTTACCAATAATACTTTTCATTGTATCTGTTTTATACCCAGCGCTCCTTCAACATTGCTGTTAAACAGGAGTTAGGTGTTCATATTTTTCTTTTTAAGAACTTACCCATGCCTCACTCCAGATCCCAATCAAATTCGGGCCGGAGTTGGTTCATTAGGCTTTGATCTCAACATCTACACCACTTGGCAGGTCTAATTTACTTAGAGCGTCAACCGTACGGCTGCTGCTGGTGTATATGTCTAACAAACGTTTGTGTGTGCACAATTGGAACTGCTCACGGGCTTTTTTGTTTACGTGTGGCGAACGCAACACCGTAAAAATTTTCTTGTGAGTAGGTAAAGGAATTGGCCCTGTTACCACTGCCCCTGTACTGCGTACAGTTTTTACAATCTTCTCCGCAGATTTATCAACTAAATTGTGGTCGTAAGACTGTAATTTGATTCTGATTCGTTGTGACATATTTAAAGAACTTTAAAATTCCGTTTTTTTAATTTGGAGTGCAAAGGTAAGGGTACTGTTTTAAATAGCAAAGAGTTGGTAAAAGTTTTTTTGAACTATTTCAAATCAATTGCCCATTACCTAAATGGCTGCGTTTTTTTAATAAAATAAAGAAGCATGGTTGATTACTACCTTTTTTTCATAAAATTCTTCCTCAATGCAGTTGATGTTAACCATTCTTTATTTGCTCATGATCAACCTTTTAGCTTCTATATCTATACTGGCCACCTCTATGTTGTTGAAGGCTTCGGTTTCATCTGCACAGGTTATCAAATGTTCATTTAAAGTACCGTTACTTTAACCAAATATCTGGATTCAAAAACATTAAAGGGTAATTAAGCATTTCATATCGTTTTATTTAATATATAAATATTAGTATGAATTAGGATGAAACAAAGTTTTTCTACCCACATTTGGCTGTGGTTCCTCAACTTTACCTGTATTATTTTCCTTCGCCAGTTTGTGTAAAGAAAAAGGAATACTCATCTTTTGCGCAACTATCTTTTAATGAATCCATATTCTAAATAAATAAAAGTTGAATGAATTACCTTCGCAGGGTTATGACAGATAAGATACTCATTCTCGATTTTGGTTCCCAATACACGCAATTGATTGCTCGTGTAGTGAGAGAAGCCAACGTGTTCTGCGAAATAGTTCCATTTCACAAAGAAATTGAATACAGCGCTCAATTAAAAGGCATCATTTTATCGGGTTCCCCTTTTTCAGTTAATGAAGAAAGGGCACCGATAGTAGATATTAAATCGATGGCGGATAAAATACCATTGTTGGGCGTTTGTTATGGCGCACAACTCAGCGCTAAAATTTTTGGAGGTCATGTAGCTAAAAGTGATAAAAGAGAATATGGCAGGGCTAATTTTCAGATATCGAAAGTTGATGCCCTGTTAGAAAATCTTCCGCAAAACTCACAAGTATGGATGAGCCACAGCGACACTATCCAACAACTACCCGAAGGCTTTGAGTTATTGGGTACCACAGAAAGTATTCCGGTAGCTGCTTTCAAATCTTCTACAACCGCTGTTCATCCAATTTATGGTTTACAATTTCACCCCGAAGTGTACCATTCTGCCGAAGGCAAAAATATTCTGAAAAACTTTCTGGTAAATATTTGTGGCTGCAGTCAAAACTGGACCCCGGCACATTATATTACCGATACTGTTGCCGCTTTAAAAAAACAATTGGGAAATAGCAAAGTAGTGATGGGCTTAAGTGGTGGTGTAGACAGTACCGTAGCGGCCACCCTTATACACAAGGCCATCGGAGAAAACCTGTATGGTATTTTTGTAGATAACGGCGTATTGCGCAAAAACGAGTTTGAAGAGGTATTAGAAATTTACCGCCAACTAGGGTTGAATGTGAAAGGCATAGACGCCAAAGAACACTTTTATACCAAGCTGGCAGGAAAAGTGTTGCCTGAGGAAAAAAGAAAAGCAATTGGCGGTTCTTTCATCGAAATTTTTGATCAGGAGGCACATAAAATCACCGGCATAGAATTTTTGGGACAAGGCACCATTTATCCAGATGTTATTGAATCCGTTTCTGTGCATGGCCCGTCAGTAACTATTAAAAGTCACCACAACGTAGGTGGACTACCTGAAACGATGAAACTAAAGCTGGTAGAACCCTTGCGATTTCTTTTTAAGGATGAAGTACGAAAAATTGGGACTGAATTAGGTATCCCTGCCGAGATACTAAACAGGCATCCTTTTCCAGGTCCGGGCCTTGCTATCAGAATTTTAGGAGAAGTAACAGAAGAAAAGGTACAGTTATTGCAAGATGCAGATAAGGTATACACCGATCATTTGAAAAAATCTGGTTTGTACAACGAAGTTTGGCAGGCAGGTACTATTTTATTACCAGTAAAAAGTGTGGGTGTGATGGGTGATGAGCGAACTTATGAATTTACCGTGGCTTTAAGAGCGGTGACTTCGGTAGATGGCATGACGGCAGATTGGGCACATTTGCCGTACGATTTTTTGGCTAACGTCAGCAATGATATTATCAACTCTGTAAAAGGAATCAACCGCGTAGTGTATGACATCAGCAGTAAACCACCTGCAACCATTGAGTGGGAATAAAAGAATTTAAGCACTTGTGAATATGCAAAAAAAGATAAAAAAAATGGTAACAATTTTAATACTGACACTAGCCTTCTTTTCTGGCAAAACTCAGGTAAAAATTGCTGCCGATACATTATTAACCCCTGTTACTAAAACCTATAGGGTTGGTATTTTTGCTCCCCTCTACATCGATTCGGTTTTTACGGGATATGCGTATAAATATGGTGTAAATTTTCCTAAATTTTTGGCACCAGGTCTCGACTTTATCCAAGGATCGCAAATAGCATTAGACAGTTTAACGTTACCGAATACGCAGGTAAAGGTTAGCATTTTTGATTCTAAATCTTTTTCGCAAAGTGTACCACAATTAATCAACAATAAAAGTCTCGACAGTTTAGATCTGATTATTGGCGCTGTAAAAGACCAAGAATATATTCAGCTGGCAAATTTTGCTAAAGAAAAACACGTTCCTTTCATATCAGCCACTCATCCAAACGATGGTGGCATTACTTCCAATCCTTTTATGGTGATCGTGAATGCAACCTTGAGAGCTCATTGCGAAGGTATTTTCTCATATATCCTACAAAACCATGGAACTGATAAAATTTACCTGGTAAGAAAACCGGGTGAACAGGAAAACACAGTAGAAGATCTTTTTAAAAAAATAAATAGTCCAGATAGTAAGGCCTTATTAAATATAGAAGTGATTAATGTAAATGAAGATTTTTCAGTGATCAAAAACAAACTCGATAGTAATAGAAATTCAGTTATTATTGGTGGAAGTTTAAATGAAACATTCGCCAACAACCTAGCAACCTACGCACAATCGGTCAGCAATACTTATTCTATCAAATTAATCGGAATGCCCAACTGGGATGGGTTTGTAAGTTTAACAAAAAATAAAAAATTGAAAGACTTTCCAGTGTACTATACCACTCCATATTACAACAATAAGGCAGATGAATTTAGCAAAAAGATAAAAGAGGTTTACCTATTCAAATACAAAGGTGTTCCTTCAGACATGACTTACAAGGGATATGAAATAACCATGCAATTTGTAAGATTGTTACAAATGTATCCCAACAATTTACTTAGTCACCTCAACGATTACAACCAGAAAATTTTTAGCGAATATCACTTTAAACCCGTTCACCAGAAAAAAGACAGTCCATTACCCGACTATTTCGAAAATAAAAACCTTTACTTTATTAAAATGTTGAATGGAAATGTGAGTAAAGCTTGGTAGGGTAATAAATTTCATAAAGCTTTTTATACAGGAGGTATTAAAAGGACTTGCTGCGATGAAATTAAAAGAGGTTGCCCACGTCTGGTTTTCAACCAACGCTTTGTATGATTTGCAAATTAAAACAACACCACATTCAAATTTAATATGCGCAGTCATTCATTACCCTTCCACGTTGTTTAGACCCCTGCGGGGTCATATATTTATAGAAGAAGAAAACATAAAACATCCAATAATACCGTTTAATAAATGTTCGACCCTTCTAGGGTC
>JBBEBH010000040.1:0-19750 GCA_040882445.1 Ferruginibacter sp.
GGAGACGTTGCTGGGAAATGTGTTAATAGAAATGCAGTATTCTAATTTTTTTAGTGACTTGCTACAGAAAATAAAATTCAGAAAACATCGTATTAAATAATTTATAACATATTTTTTAAAAGCATCTACTTATATACCTTATTTGCTTTACTTTTGCGCCGCTATCCTCTAGTTTTACACCATTTTCAAATTCATAAAAAATATTTAAAATGTCAGAAAATTCTACTCTTACACAAGGGAAAATTCATACCAACAAAGGCGTACTTACTTTTGAATTATACGATGATGCTACACCCATTGCAGCAGGTAATTTTAAAAAGCTGGTGAGCGAAGGGTATTATGATGGACTGAAATTTCACCGCGTAATTCCTAATTTCATGATACAGGGTGGATGCCCTGATGGAACTGGCGCAGGGGGACCAGGTTATTCGATCAACTGCGAAACCAACGGAGAAAAACAATTCCATGATAGGGGTGTGATGAGTATGGCACACAGAGGAAAAAATACCGGCGGTTCTCAATTTTTTATCTGCCACAGCAGACAAGGAACACAACACCTTGATGGCGTGCATACTTGTTTCGGAAAAATTATTGATGGACTAGATATCATCGACGACATTCAGGGCGGCGACTTGATGCAAAAAGTAGAACTCGTTTAGAGTTTTGTTGTATTACGATATAAGTTTACAGTTTTAAAAATATTCGCGGTTGCCTCAGGTAGCCGCTTTTTTTTATAAACTAATGTATATAATGTTCAATTGAGAATTTAAGGCATTCAATTATTTTAGATGAACCTATTTCTTTTGTTCATTTCTCTTCAAGTACTCCCACTGTAACATTTTGTATTCTCTTTACCAGAAAAGTATGCTGTATAAATCGTTGGTTGGTAAAAAAAAGTATTAAATAAATATATGGAGTAGGACTAAAAATCTCTATTTTTTCTTACGCATGTATTTACCTCTTGTTTTGTAATAATATTTAGATTTGTTCCTATTTTTAATAGCGTTTTTATCGGTACTTACTGGTTTCCTTATATGGCCTTTACGAAACTTCCCTTTGTAATTTATGGAAGACTTTACATATACAGATTTTTTGCCTTTCTCTGAGTCGTTCACATTTGTGCAAGCCAACTGAAGAGAAATAAAGCAAACTATCATAATATTAAACCACTTCAAACTATGCATTTTTTTAAACCAGAAAAGGGATATGTTATTTTACCAAAAATACTAAAATATATGATAATTTGATAGATGTTGATAACCCTTGAACTATAGTTGAAGTCGCCAGCTTTTAATACTTTGATAGTCAAATTAAAAAACAAAAGATACTCACTATAGGTAGTAATTATCTTTTAGATATACCCCTTTTTAGGGGAGGGGCTGTTCTATTAAATAGAATTGAATCGGGTTTTACGTAGTTTTTTTAGGTGGTAATGCAAACGCAATAGCTTCATGTTCAAAATGGCCGTTGTGGGAGCCATCACAAAATGGCTTGTTTTTAGATAAGCCGCATCTACAAATAGAAATGATGGTTCTTCCCCCCAAATCATATTTATTTCCATCTCTATCTACAAGTTCAAAGTCGCCATCTACTTTTAGAGAGCCGTTGTTATTTACTGTTAATTTAGTAGTTGCCATGATTTTTTATTTCAAATAAAGTACTTTCTGAGCATTGAAACAAGTTTATGTTTAGATAGGGATAACAATTAGGAATATCTTTTTTGGTAAGTTTTCCTTCAATTGGTGTTAGATCAATGATTCAATCTGATAAGTATTTTGTTGAAAACTCACACTTTGGCCAGATTGTTTGCCAAACAGTAATTTTGCCAAAGGAGATACAGCTGATATTACGTAGATCATTTGTTCATCAACCGTTACCTTTCCTAAGGCTACAGTAATATAAAACCAAATGGTTGAAGTTTTAATCAAACTTCCTAACCCTACCTGATGCGTAATTTTATTTACGTCTATTCTATTTAAAATGGCTTGTTGTTCTTGTAAAATCTTCAATTGCTGTCGTTTGTTTTCCTGTTCTAATTGCAACATAGCAAGCGCGGTTTCGTGTTTATCACCCGCTGTACTTTTAGTTTCATTTGCAGCACTAGCACGAAGATCTGATAATACCAGCAGAACAGATTGCACTTTGCTCTCTAACTCCTGCACACAGGTGTGGTATAATTTATTTTTCAGTTCTAAATCTTTATTTTTTGTACTCATATTTTTTAAAGCCTTACTTAATCATCCTCATTGGAATATTTACATCATATTTGAACAAAGTAAAACACCCCTGAATAATCTATTTTACAGATAGTTTCATACCACCAATCGTTTTTTAATTCAATATAGGAAAGTATGGTAAAGTAAAGAATTTTTACCAGTGTTAATTTTATTGGATAGACTTGAATGACTAATTTTGCTTTTTATGAAACAACTCTCGAGCCTGAATAAATATTTTTGGAAGTATCGCCATCGTTTTATACTAGGAATGTTGTTTGTAATTCTCACTAATTATTTTCGCATCTTAGCTCCACAAATCACAGGTTATGTGGTGAACACTGTTGTAAAAGCGCTAGATAACAACGCCCTAAATACCAAAAATCTTCGGGATGCTAATGCCAATTACGATTTTATTGTAAGGGCTGTGATCAATAGTTTTGAATCCCAATCCTTTGGGAATAAAATATTGTATGCAGGTATTATTCTCTTCATTCTAGCTATAATCAGTGGCTTGTTTATGTTCCTCATGCGGCAAACCATCATTGTAATGAGCCGTTTAATAGAATATGAACAAAAAAATAAAATATTTTCGCACTATCAAAAACTTGATACGCAGTTTTACAAAACACATAGTACAGGTGATCTTATGAATCGGATTTCAGAAGATGTGAGCAGGGTAAGAATGTACACAGGGCCAGCCGTTATGTATTTCATCAACTTAGCTGCGGTGATTGGTTTTAGTTTGTTTTTTATGCTAAAGTCTGATGTAAAGCTGAGTATAGTAGCGTTGAGTCCGTTGCCAATTTTGGCTATCGCCATATACTTCGTTAATACAGTCATCAACAAAAAAAGCGAAAAAATACAGTCACTACTTAGCAACTTAACCAGCAATGCGCAAGAGTCGTATTCAGGTATCAGGGTTATTAAATCATTTGTTCAAGAAAAATCTATGTTGAGGTATTTTTCAGAAAATAGCGAAGCGTACAAAAATAACGCGTTGAGTCTTGCTAAAACGGAAGCCATCTATTTTCCCAGTATGGCATTGTTAATTGGACTAAGCACTTTAACCACCATATTAGTTGGTGGACTAGATGTAATTAATGGGGTAGAAGGCGCATCGGTGGGGAAGATAGCAGAATTTGTGATGTATATCCAAATGCTCACCTTTCCGGTAAGTGCTATTGGTTGGACGGCTAGCATGACACAGCGGGCAGTAGCTTCTCAACGAAGGATCAATGAATTTTTACTATTGAAACCAAGTATTGAAGACGCTCCAGAAGCCGCCTCACATCAATTAAATGGCGATATCGTATTTGATAAAGTTACATTCACTTATCCGCATACAGGTATCACTGCCATACGTAATTTTTCATTGCATATAAAAAAGGGGGAGAAGATAGCCATTGTTGGAAAAACCGGCTCCGGCAAATCAACATTGGCTCAATTAATGTTGAGAATGTATGATATGAATGAAGGTAATATTTTATACGATCAGCATCCAGTTAGAAAAATACTATTAAGTAATCTTAGAAGTCAGATCAGTTATGTGCCACAGGATGTGTTTTTATTCAGCGATACTATTTGCAACAATATTCGGTTTGGGAAAGAATCTGCTACGGATGACGATGTAGCAGAAGCAGCTCGTAAAGCTTGTATTTACAACGAAATAGCCGTTTTTTCAGAAGGAATGAATACGATGGTAGGAGAGCGGGGTGTAACGCTCAGTGGTGGACAAAAGCAACGCATATCTATTGCCAGAGCGTTGATAAAAAATCCCAATATTGTTATTTTTGATGATTGTTTAAGTGCGGTAGATGCACGAACTGAACAAACCATCATTGCTAACCTTTACGAATACCTGCAAAATAAAACGGCGATCATCATTACGCACAGGATATTCTCACTATTCAATTTTGATAAGATAATTGTACTTCAGGATGGAGCAATTGCAGAACAAGGTACCCATAGCGAGTTGATGGCGCAAAATGGCATTTATGCAGAGATGTTTTTTAGGCAGCAACTAAACGATGCACCTTCAAATGAAACTATATGATCTGTTGAAAACTGTTAATTCATAAATTTTGCCATATCAAAAACAATTTTATCTTTGCTATACTCTTATTATAGATTAATCAATTAAATAATTAACAGTGGCGTACGAAAACAACGACAAAAAAATGGACAGCGTTTACAGCAAACGCATTAAAGCCGGGAAACGCAGAACTTACTTTTTTGATGTTAGAGAAACTCGTGGTAATGACTTCTACTTGACCATCACAGAAAGTCGCAAACGTTTTGACTCAGACGGTTATGATCGTCATAAAATCTTTTTGTACAAGGAAGATTTTAACAAGTTTATGAAAGGACTAACCGAGGCGGTAGATTATGTAAAAACAGATCTGATGCCTGATTTTGATTTTGATGCATTTAACCACGATACGCCTTATGAAAGTGAGGAAGGTGGTTATACTCCCGCTATTACTGAAGTTACGGCAGAAGCCATTACAGCTCCTGAAAATATTGAAGAAACACCCCCTCCAGTGAGCCCATCTGAAGTGGAAGATCAGACCCCTTTAGACAACGGAAGTACTGAGGAAGTTGACAAATGGTAATTACTTATCACCAAAAATAAATACAAAAAACTCTCCATTTGGAGAGTTTTTTGTATACATACATATCAAGAGACCTCAGTTATTAACTTTTGTTAAAAGTATTAGAAAAGTTTGCTGATGATAACCAAAGCCTTCATGTTGGAATTACGTAATTAACACTTATTTCTGGGCGATGAAATGCCTTACCTGCCCTACTATATTTTGGAGTGATACTTTTTTGTTTCGGCTGCAGGCTTGGGTGTAGGTGTTTGCGAATATGCTACAACCAATATTACACCCAGCATTATTGTGATAATAAAACTATTTTATAATTATTAATTCTTAAGTTCAAGTTATAAATGATAGTTTAATATAAGTTTATTTTTCTATCTAATTTTTTTATATAAATTAATCAGTGCGTTGGTAGATGAATCGTGTGTATCGATTTTATCTGGTTCTTTTAGTTCAGGTAAAATTTTGTTGGCCAATACTTTGCCTAGTTCTACCCCCCACTGATCGAAGCTGTAGATATTCCAAATAACACCCTGTACAAATATTTTGTGTTCATAGAGTGCAATGAGTTGACCTAAGGTGTAGGGAGTTATTTTTTTTACTAAAATTGAGTTGGTGGGCCGGTTACCTTCAAACACTCTGTAATGATTTTCATGATCGGCACCAGCCATCAATGCTTCTGTTTGGGCAAAAAAGTTACTGATTAGTTTTTCATGATGATCGCCAATTGGATTGTGACTTTGAGCTGCCGCAATAAAATCACAGGGAATCATTGAAGAGCCTTGGTGTATTAATTGGTAAAATGCATGCTGCCCATTGGTGCCGGGTTCGCCCCATATAATAGGGCCTGTTTCGTAGGTCACTTTATCTCCATTTCGATCTACATACTTACCATTGCTTTCCATATTACCTTGTTGAAAATAAGCAGGAAAACGATGTAGGTATTGGTCGTAAGGTAGGATGGCCTCTGTATCTGCTTTGAAAAAATTACGGTACCATATTCCGAGCAATGCCATGATCACAGGAATGTTTTGATCAAATTCAGATTCTTTAAAGTGATTATCGGAAGTATGAGCACCTTTCAACAACTGCTCAAAATTTTCGTATCCAATTGTGGCTGCAATCGACAAACCAATTGCGCTCCACAAACTATATCTTCCGCCAACCCAATCCCAAAACACAAACATATTGGCAGCATCGATTCCAAATTTTTCAACATCCTTTTTATTGGTACTCATTGCCACAAAATGTTTGGCGATGTCAGTTTCAGCGGCACCCTGCGCCAAAAACCAATTTCTGGCAGTATGTGCATTTGTCATGGTTTCTTGAGTAGAAAAAGTTTTACTGGCAATCAGAAACAAGGTTTCTTCAGGAGTAACTTTTTTCACGGTCTCAGCAATATGAGTTCCATCTACATTACTCACAAAGAAGGGCTGAATTCCTTCTACCCAGTAGGGTTTTAGTGCTTCAGTAACCATAACCGGACCAAGATCACTGCCTCCGATACCAATGTTGACAATATACTTTATTTTTTTTCCGGTGTAACCTGTCCAACTACCATTGTGCAGCCTTTCACAAAAGTCTTTCATTTGTTCTAGCACTGTTTTAATATCGGGCATCACATCTTTACCATCTACTAATACTGGCTTACCAGAAAAGTTGCGCAAGGCAGTATGCAGCACCGAACGACCTTCTGAGCCATTAATTTTTTCGCCATTGAACATGGCTTGTATTGCAGATTGAAGTTCACATTCTGAAGCCAGTTCTAGTAAAAGTTCAATGGTATTTTCAGTAATAATATTTTTAGAATAATCGAAATAGATATCCTCTAGTTGCAAAGAAAAATGAAAGAATCTATCTGGGTCGTTAAAAAAAAGATCTTTCATTTTAATTTGTTCAAATAAATTAAAATGAAGTTGAAGGGCTTTCCATGCTTCAGTTTTGGTAGGGTTGATGTTGGGAAACATAATAATAATATTTTAAAACTTTGGAACGTATAGATTACATCGATTCGATAAGATCGATTAAATCATTTACTTGTTGTTGTTGAACATCGAGATGTGTCACCATTCTTACCTGGTTGTGTGATATTGGTAAACAATATACCGCTCGTTTTTTTAGGAACTCACAAAATTCTTTAGCAGTGTAAGGTTCAGTTACTTCAAATATTAAGATATTAGTTTCTACTGGGAGCATGTGGCCAATGAAATTTTTTCTAATCAATACTTGTGCTATTTCTTTGGCGTGTATATGATCTAGCTCTAATCTGTTAATATGATGTTCCAATGCATATAATCCTGCGGCGGCCATGTAACCAGCTTGCCGCATACCACCTCCCAACATTTTGCGAACTCTCCTAGCTTTTTTGATATAGTTAACATTGCCTAAAAGCAGACTGCCCACCGGAGCGCCCAGTCCTTTACTCAAACAGATAGAGATGCTGTCGAAAACCTTGCCATATGCTGTTGGATCTTCTTTGTTGGCAACAATTGCGTTAAATAATCGGGCTCCATCTAAATGTAGTTTGATATTATTATTAATACAAATCTCTTTAATTCTTCGAAATTCATTAAAATCATACGTGCCTCCACCACCTCTGTTTACCGTATTTTCTAAACAAACCAAACTAGAAGGGGCCTTGTGAATATCGCTTGGGTTGATGGCTGCTTGCACCAATTCTGCGGTAATTTTACCAAGAACTCCATCTACTAATTTCACTTGGCAGCCGCTGTTGAAAGCAATACCACCTGCTTCGTATAGGTACACGTGACTGGTTTTATCGCAAATCACTTCTTCGCCGGGTTGGGTATGGCATTTGATTCCGATCTGGTTGGTCATGGTTCCGCTAGGGCAAAATAATGCAGCATCCATTCCAAACATCCGTGCTGCAGAAGCTTCTAATGAGTTCACAGAAGGATCTTCTCCAAAAACATCATCGCCCACTTCGGCATTCATCATAGCTGACAACATTTGTGGGGTTGGTTTCGTAAATGTATCTGAGCGTAAGTCTGTTATCATAAAACAAAAATAAGTACTTGAGCGATTAATTGAACGGCTAACAGCAAAATCATGCAAAAACCAGCAACATATATTATAATAAAAATAAAATTAAGCCAAGATTGGGTATAATTTATACACTACTTATTCCATTTTTTCGATTTTAGTATGAAAAACGGAAATTTCAAAGTAACTTTGCACACAATTTTAGTTATAATTCCAGCATAAAATAGCAAATTGCAACGTTTTTTCAACTTTAACTGTACAACAGGTGTTAATATTAAGTAACTAATACATTACAATGAGGCAACTTAAGATCGCAACGCAGATAACCAATCGTGATTCACAGGCGGTAGAAAAATATCTGCAGGAAATTTCTAAAATCTCCATGATTACTCCTGAAGAGGAAACGATTTTGGCTCAGAAGATAAAAATGGGCGACCAGCGTGCATTGGATAAATTGGTGCAGGCTAATTTACGTTTTGTAGTATCGGTTGCCAAACAATACCAGCATCAAGGTCTTTCTTTGAGTGATTTGATCAATGAAGGTAACCTCGGTTTGATCAAAGCAGCTCAAAGATTTGATGAAACCAAGGGTTTCAAATTTATTTCTTACGCTGTTTGGTGGATCCGTCAATCTATTTTGCAAGCTTTGGCTGAGCAAGGAAGATTGGTGCGTTTACCTCAGAATAAAATTGGTACCTATAACAAAGCCAACAAAGCTTACATGGCTTTTGAACAGGAGCACGAAAGAGAACCGTCTACCGAAGAGCTGGCAGAATTGCTAGAAATGAGCGAAACAGAGATCAATAATATCTTCCAGAGTAATACACGACATACATCATTGGATGCACCTGTGCATGAAGCAGAAGATGTGGCCATGGGTGATTTATTGAAAGGTGGCGATGAAACTGATGAAGAAGTGATGCACGATTCATTAAAAAATGAAATTCGTCGTGTATTAAAATCATTGAGTCCACGCGAAGCCGAAATTGTAAACGCCTATTTCGGTTTAGATGGCGAAAACGGAGTTACCATTGAGCAAATTGGTCAGAAATATGATCTTACCAAAGAGCGTATTCGCCAGATCAAAGAAAGAGCAATCAAACGTTTGCAGAAGGCTCGCTACAGTGGAGCCCTGAAAGCCTACTTGGGTTAAGCATTCTAAATATATTTTACCATCGGCGCTGCATGCAGCGCCGTTTTTTATACACTAGCTCCTTGTTTCTTTAACCCATATTTTGCAGTTGGAAACCTATTAAGGCTTGCAAACGCTGCACAGCTAAGTATTTCAGAACATTATTTGATCTCAAAATAGTTCACTATTTATTCGGCCAAAAAATAACATTAAACACTCATTATGATTTTAATTGCAAAATCTGGGTTTAATCTGGTGTTTTGGAAAGTATAGAACATTCACTCCAATTAATTGTTTTTGATTGTTAACGAAAAGTTGAATTTAGAAGACACAACCGAATTAATTTTTAAATATTATAACTTTAAAGGATGAAGATTTGGATAACGCTTATGGCCCTGATGATACTGCTAACGTCTTGTGAAAAAGATATCAATTTCGATTTAGATGAGGCCGAGCCTGTTTTGGTGGTTGATGCACAAATTGAAAACGGATTACCGCCTATAGTGGTGCTCACCAAAAGTTTTTCTTATTTCCAACAATTAGATGCAGCAGCACTAACCAATTCTTTTGTGAGAAATGCTATAGTGAAAATTTCTAATGCAACTCAAACCCATATGTTAAAGGAAGACAGTATATCTGTAATTCCAGGCATCTACGCTTATTTTTACGCTAATGATCCTACAAATTCAACCACTTCATTTAACGGTGCTTTGGGAGGAAATTACCATATGGATATTTTAGTGGAAGGAAAAAAATATACTGCTAATACGAGCATTCCTTCGATGGCGCAATTTCCGGATTCTATTTGGTTTCAAAGGGCTCCTTTTAATGATGATACTACTAAGAGAGTCATGTACATGCGCGCAACAGATCTGGCAGGTAGGGGAGATTATTTCCGTTATTTTACAAAAGTGAATAGCGATCTATTTTATCCTGGACTAAGTGTTTTTGACGATCAGGTATTAGATGGCACTACTTTTAACATCAGTTTGCCAAGGGGTGTAAACAGAAATATCGCATTTGTAGAAGATAGTTTATTTTACAAGAAAGCAGATATCGTTACGTTGAAATTCTGTAAAATTGATCAGCAAACTCATCGCTTCTGGAACACTTGGGAGTTTGCTTTCAACAGCATTGGAAATCCCTTTGCACAGCCAAATAAAGTATTGGGAAATATCAGCAATGGGGCTTTGGGGGTTTTTTGCGGATATGCCGCACAATACAGAACTTTTATTGTTCCGTAAATAGCTGCGAATCATTTAATTTTGCGCCAATAAAAAAACAGAAAAGATAAAAAATACATGGAAAAAACTATCAGTGAACACGTGAATTGTTTGATCATCGGATCGGGTCCAGCAGGGTATACTGCTGCTATTTATGCTGCAAGAGCCAATTTAAAACCTTTGTTGTATCAAGGGATACAGCCAGGGGGTCAGCTAACTATAACCACAGAAGTAGAAAATTATCCTGGTTATCCTGATGGTATTCAGGGTCCAGAAATGATGGTACATTTTGAAAAACAAGCAGCCAGGATGGGAACAGATATTCGCTATGGAATGGCTACAAAGGTAGATTTTAGCGTGTTCCCTTTACTGGTAGAAATTGATGAAGAAAAATGGATCAGTGCCAATTCAGTGATTATCAGCACCGGGGCTTCTGCCAAATGGCTTGGATTACCTAGCGAACAACGTTTAAATGGATATGGTGTTAGTGCTTGTGCGGTATGCGATGGGTTCTTTTTTAAAGGTAAAGAAGTGTCTATTGTGGGTGCAGGTGATACTGCTGCAGAAGAGGCATTGTACTTATCTAAATTGTGTACCACGGTTCACATGATTGTACGCAAAAGTGAAATGCGAGCCAGTAAAATAATGCAGGATAGAGTATTGAATACTAGCAACATTAAGCTATACTGGAATAGCCAAACCGATGAGATTTTGGGGGAGAAAAAAGTAGAAGCAGTACGAATTAAAAACAATTTAACCCACGAAACAACAGAGATACCAGTGAGTGCATTTTTTGTTGCTATCGGCCATGAGCCCAACAGCGGCATATTCAAAGGATTTTTAGATATGGATGAAACCGGATATTTGATCACTACGCCTGGTACCAGCAAAACCAATGTTGAGGGCGTTTTTGCATCGGGCGATGTACAGGATAAAATATATAGACAGGCAGTAACGGCAGCGGGTAGTGGCTGTATGGCTGCTTTGGATGCAGAAAGATATTTGGGCGAAAAAGGACTACATTAATTAGAAATAAAACATTTTACAAAACCACAATTATGTTCAGCATCTTACTAAACAACTGCCGGTTTTATGCACACCATGGTTTGTATGAAGAGGAAAGTACAGTGGGTGCTGCATTTGAAGTAAGCGTGAAGGCCGATTTCGAAGAAACAGGCCCTATCAGCAATATGAATGAAACTGTGAACTACGTGAGTATTTTTGAGATTGTTCAAAAACATTTTTTACGCCCCAGACATTTACTAGAAACACTGGCACAGGAAATAACTCAGGAAATTTATGAGAATGATACAAGAATACATTACATCGAAATCACCTTAAAAAAGCTAAATCCTCCAATCCATAATTTTACCGGAACCGTGGGGATTACATATAAAAAATCTTTTTAGCTATGAAAATTTTGATCAATATTTTTGGATTACTTTTTTTTACCATTTCTTCCTTTGCACAAGATGTAGAAGCTATGATGAAAGAAGCCAACAGGTTAGAAGACATACCTAATGAAATAGCTTCCTTCAACAAGCTAAAAGAGGTATTGTTGGTGCAGCCTAATCAAATATTTGCATTGAGCAAGGCTAGTGAGTTGTGCAGTCGTATAGGTTCAAGGCAAGCCGGAGCAACTGACCGCGACAGGTGGTATGGGGAGGCTCTTACTTATGCAAAAAAAGGAGTATTGTTATCCCCGCGCAATGATCAGGTTCTGGTAAGCATGGCTATGATTTTAGGAAAATCATCGCTCACAAAAAGTGGAAAAGAAAAATTAAAAAGCGCAAGAGAAATCAAAAGTTGTATAGATGTTGCCTTACAAACCAATCCTAACAATTATTTAGCCTGGCATATTTTAGGAAGATGGAACTTTGAGATCAGCAATATCAGTGTTTTCGAAAGGGCAGCAGCAAAATTATTTTATGGAGCTGTTCCTGAGGGTAGTTTAAAAGCTGCCATCATGTATTTTGAAAAAACAAAAACGCTGATGCCCTTATTTATTTTGAATTATATTGAAATGGCCAAAGCCTACCACAAAGATGGTCAAAAACAAAAAGCCATCGCCCTTTTGAAAACTTTACAAACTTTCCCTAATAACACAGAAGATGATGCTCAACACAAAATAGATGCTCAAAAGATGTTGAAAAGTTGGATGTAAGAATTGTAAAACAGAGAAGGATTGTCTGATAAAACTTATCAAAAAGTTTGCGTTTAGATGCTCATCATTTTTCTGACATTCTATACATGTTGTTACAATTAATTAGAACTTAAAATAAATTTTTAAGTATAAGCTATTGCTATAGTCTTCTTCCCATTCTCTGTAATCACGTGTGCGATATAGAAAATTTCCTTCTTCTGTGCCAATAAGCGCCAGTGAACAACTTGATCGATCAATATTGTTACAATAAAGTGTTTCCAAACTTACAAAAATGTACTTATTTTTTTGAATAATCACGTTATAAGGATTGAGGTCAAATTCGATGTATTTGTCATCAAATGACAACCTATTAGATACAATAGAAATACTATCTTTCAGCAGTTCATCTTCTGGTAATCCATTTTTCAAACGTCTTACATGTAGCCTTAATACGCAAGTATCACATTGGTTGTTTATTTTAAACCTAACTTTTTCTAGTTTAAAATCTTCACTTTTTACATACATGATACGTCCAATTTCGCCACTATTTTTTTTGGCATACCAGCCTTTGAAATATCCACTCACGCTATCTCTAGACCCAATCTCAGATGTATTTTGATAATTTTTTACTGTAATGTTTTCTAGTTCTTTGGTATCTTCTTGCATTTGAACGGTTGGATTTTGCAAAATATTTCCAAAAGATGTTTTTAAGGTTTTAAATCCTACACAGGTAAATTCAATACTGTCGGTGTTCGAAATATTCAATGTGGGTATGGTTGTAGAACCAGTATTATTGGTGATAGCATAAAATGCTTTCTTTGAAATCTTAACTGTAACATTGCTAATAGATTGTTGTGTAGATGCATCTATTACCTTGATCTTTTGTTTTTGCTGAGCCGAAGCCGTAACATTGAAAATTAAAAAAACAGCAACAAACCTAATTAAGAAAAAAAAATTAGAAGTACAACTCATAAAAAATAACTTAAAATTACTTCCAGTAAGTTACTGATTTAAAAAAAACGGTTATCTACCGTTTAAAACATTTGTAGGTTTCAACGGTACTCTCCAAATACTTTTCTGAGTGTGTCGGCTATTTCTCCTAATGTACAATATTGTTCTACAGCATCTATCACAGCTGGCATCAAATTTTCACCGCTCAATGCAAAGTTTTCTATTTTTTGCAAACAATCGGCTACCGCAATCTGGTTTCTATTGGCGCGTAATACATTTAGCTTTTCGGTTTGGATATGTTGTATGCTTTCGTCTATTTTAAAAGGCGATGCAGTAAATATTTCTTCAGCTTGAAACTTATTAACTCCAACACTTATTTTTTCGCCAGTCTCAATTTTCTTTTGATATTCATAAGCACTTGCAGCAATTTCATCTTGCATAAATCCTTCTTCTATAGCTGAGATACTACCTCCCATGGCATCAATTTTTTCGATGAGTTGCCATGCTGCTTTTTCTACCTCATTGGTAAGGGCTTCTACAAAATAACTACCTGCTAATGGATCTACTGTTTCGGATACACCACTTTCGAAAGCTACGATTTGCTGTGTACGAAGGGCTATTTTGGCGGCTTCTTCAGTAGGCAAGCTCAATGCTTCATCGTACCCGTTGGTATGTAAGGATTGTGTTCCACCCATCACTGCTGCCAGTGTTTGAATGGTAACCCTACTGATATTGTTCAAAGGTTGTTGCGCCGTAAGTGTGCTTCCACCTGTTTGAGTGTGAAACCGCAGCATCATTGCTTTTTCATCTGTTGCCCCCAATGATAACATCATAGAAGCCCACATTCTTCTGGCAGCCCTGAATTTGGCTACCTCCTCAAAAAGGTTGTTGTGTGCGTTGAAGAAAAAAGACAATCTTTTGCCAAATACATTGATGTCTAACCCTTTTTCTAATGCTGCCTGCACATACGCCTTACCGTTACTCAATGTAAACGCAACTTCTTGTACTGCGGTGCTGCCTGCTTCTCTAATATGATAACCAGATATAGAGATGGTATTAAATTTGGGCACTTCCATGTTACACCATTCAAAAATATCTGTGATGATGCGCATACTTGGCCGGGGCGGATAAATGTACGTACCCCTGGCTGCATATTCTTTTAAAATATCATTTTGAATGGTACCATTTAGTTTGCTTAGATCAGCACCTTGCTTTTTTGCAAGTGCAACATAAAAAGCCAACAAAATAAAACCGCTTGCATTGATGGTCATAGAAGTGGATACTTCTTCTAATTTAATTCCAGCAAACAGCTGCTCCATGTCGTGCAAACTATCTATGGCTACCCCAACTTTACCCACTTCGCCATCTGCTAATGGATGATCGCTGTCGTACCCGATTTGTGTGGGTAAGTCGAATGCTACACTGAGGCCATTTACACCCTGGCTCAACAAATAATGGTAACGTTTGTTGCTTTCTTCTGCGGTTGAGAAACCTGCGTACTGGCGCATAGTCCAAAGTCTGCCTCGATACATATCCCTTTGTACACCTCTGGTATAAGGATATTCTCCAGGTAAAGAATCATCTGTGGGATCAACCTCAGCTTTAGTATATAATTTTTTGATCTCTATTTGGGAGTCGGTATAGATGGTTTTATCAGAAGACATATCTACAGTTTTACAAATGATCAACAAAAATTATTTAATTATTTTTTTCGCTTCAAATTGAAGCGCATCCAATACAATGATATTGAGTTCTGCTTTTTCCGTCATGCTGTATTCTAAAATAATTTTGCTTAATTCTAACGCAGAAGCCTGGTGAGGAAGAGTAGCAGCAAGCTGGTTGATGATGTAAATATTTTGGTCTTTTAATTTAGTTACCGCATTCCAAACTTCTCTACTTACATAAATCTGTTGACTCGTATTGTATTCAAATTCTTGTTTAATTTCTTCAATCAATCTGTGGTGCATTGAAGTTGCACTTTCTTCATAAGCAATGGCTACAGATCTGCTCACTAAATTTTTTAAACCGGCTCTTTCAGCAAAAAGGGTTAGCCTTTCATATGCTTGTAGTTGAAGCCTTGAGGTTTCATTGTTTAAATCTATTCTTTGCCAAATGGCTTCTTTCATGCCCCTGAATTCGGCAAGTAACCAGATAATGGCCAATAAAAAACCAAATAATGCCGGAATGAGGATATAATAAATAGTAGCGTCTAATAATATCATGTTGTGCATTTAAAGCGCAAATTTAGTCATGAAAATTCATTATTCTTACCGTACTCATAAATTCCTGTTTTCGCAAACAACTAGGGTAGGCTCTTTTAAATTTCGTTGTATTTTTGTAAAAATTATTTTAATCATGGAAACTGTCATTAATACACCTGTTCAATTTACGCCTGGCGCCATCACAGAGATCAATAGACTAATGCATATGGACGGATTCGACAACTCTACTAGGCTCAGGGTAGGTGTAAAAGGAGGAGGTTGCAGTGGAATGACCTATGTTTTAGAGTTTGATCTACCAACCGAAAAAGATGAAAGATTTACTATTCAAGGTATCGAATGCGTTATCGATAAATCGCATACGCTTTACTTAGCGGGCATGGAAGTTGACTGGCAGGGCGGACTCAATTCTCGCGGATTTACCTTCAATAATCCAAATGCTAGTAGTACCTGTGGTTGCGGAACTAGTTTTGCGGTATAAACCCATATTTTGCTTTTGAAAATTTATTACGGCTTCTAAACGCTGCACAGCTAAGCATTTCAGAACATTTTTTGAACTTAAAATAGTTCACTATTTCTTCGGCTAAAAAATAACCTGATACACATATCTGTATTGCGGTTGAAACCCTCATTACGATTTTAACTGCAAAATCTGCGATAAACAATTGAAAACACTTCATAACGTACATATACAAAAATCCCAGTTACCTGAGGCAACCGGGATAATTTAAACTTGTTAACTTATTTCAGAACAATTCAACGCTTATAGTTCTGGCGCTTTTTGTTTTGGTTTTTTATTTTCTATTTTGGCAGCCCCCAGTGGTTTGTCTTTAGCAAACTCTAACAACACAGGTGCTCCCACAAAGATAGAGGAGTAAGTACCTGTAATTACACCAATCAACATGGCAAATGCAAAACCACGGGTAACTTCACCACCAAAAATAAACAAAATCAATATGGTGAGGAATACAGTGAGGGATGTCATTATGGTCCTACTCAGGGTATGGTTGATCGCTTTGTTGATAATGATTTCTTTAGATGCGCCTTTCATATCGCGACTATATTCTCTTATACGATCGAATACAATAACGGTATCGTTCATTGAGAAACCAATTACAGTAAGTATTGCAGCGATAAAGTGCTGATCTATTTCTAATGGGAAAGGAACGATGTCTTTGAAGAAGGAGAACACTATTAAGGTTACCAATACATCGTGTAACAGTGTGAAGATGGTTCCTATTGAATATCTCCAATCTCTAAAACGAACAAAAATGTAAAGGAAAATTGCAAACAAGGCAAAAATAGTAGCTTTTATGGCACCTCTCTTCAAGTCATCAGAGATGCTTGGTAAGATCGTTTGAAATCCTTCAATATTGGTTTTAGAAAATTGTTGATACGTTATGTTTGCAGGTAATACCTTCTTTAAGCCGGTGAAAAGTTTTGTTTTTACATCTTCATCTACCCCATCTTCGTTAATTTTATAAGAAGTAGTAATGTTTAAGTGCTTATTATCGCCTACTGTTTTAATAACGGGAAAGTCACCAAAAACAGCTTTCAAGTCGTCTCTAACATCATCATTTTTTACTGCTTTATCGAATGCCACGGTGTAACTACGTCCACCTTTAAATTCAACACCTTGTTCATACCCAACAAATATGGTAGAAACTGCCAAAATGAGGATGATTCCAGAGATAACGTAAGCCACTTTTCTAAATTCAACAAATTTGAAATTGGCGTTTTTGAAAATACTTCTCGATAATTTGGTGAAATACTCCAGGTGACGATTTTTGTTTGTCCAGAAATCTGTCATGATCCTTGAAACGAGGATACCACAGAATAGAGAAAGTAACAAACCGATGATCTGTGTAGTGGCGAATCCTAATACAGGACCTAATCCGAAATACAACAAAATGATGGCGGTAATTAATGAAGTAACGTGTGCATCCAGTACAGGGGCCAGTGAAAGGCTATAGCCTTCTTTAACTGCCTGTTGGTACGATTTACCTTTACCCAACTCATCTTTAATTCTTTCAAATATTACTACGTTGGTATCTACTGCCATACCAATGGTTAGCACCAAGCCTGCAATACCTGCAGCCGTTAGTGTAGATCCTAAAGCAGCCAGAATACCGATGGTGAACAACAAGTTTAATATAAGAGAAATATTTGCTATCCAACCGCTGCTGTTGTAATACAGTAACATTAATGCAAAAATCACGAGGAATGCAATGCCGAACGACCAACCACCACCTTTTACGGCTTCGGCTCCTAATGTTGGGCCTACTACTTGTTCTGCCACTACTTTAGCAGGAGCATCCAATTTACCGGAAGTAAGAATTTGTGCCAAATCGGTGGCTTGTTCAATGGTGAAACTTCCCGATATCTCAGAGTTGCCACCTTCAATAGCTCCGTTTACGTTTGGTGCACTGTATACAATATCATCCAATACAATGGCTATCGGACGGCCAATATTTTTTCCTGTTAACCTAGCCCATGCTTTAGCACCAGTAGAAGACATGATCATGTTTACAGAAGGCTTTCCTTTGTCATCATATTGCTGTCTGGCATTGGAAACCGCATCACCTTCTAACGGAGCTTTTTCGGAACCAGGCAGCGTTTTGAGGGCATACAATTGAAAAAATGCCTGACCGCCTTTAGCTGCTTTTTCTTCTAACCCCATCACAAATTTTACGTCATTAGGCAATGCATTTTTAACCACTTCATTGTTCATGTATGTATAAAACAATGCAGTATCCTGTAAAGCGATGGTGCCAATGGCAGGAGCAAAGTATTGTTTTCCGGAAGGATCTGTTTGAACATCAATAGGATTGATTACTCTAAAAAACGGCGACTGATTTAATTTAGCGAGGGTAGTATCGTTGGCTTTGGAAGTATCTCCGGCGTTGATGCCATTGAGATAATTTTGAAGATTTTTATCTGCAGTTTGTAAAGACTTTGCTAACTCATCAATGCGGTATACTTCCCAAAACTGCAGGTTTGCAGAAGATTGTAAAATGCCTTTAACACGCTCTGGATCTTTGATGCCGGCTAGTTCAACATTGATAATACCCTTATTTTTATCGAGGTTGATATTGGGTTGTGCTACCCCAAATTTATCAATACGCTTCAAAAGAATTTTGTAAGTCTGCTCAATGGCGCCATTTGCAACAATATTAACTTTAGCAATTACTTGTTGGTCATTGTCCGTTACTTTCACATCTTTTCCAGCACCTGCAAAAATTCCAGCTAATTTGCCAGAACCATTTTGGGCAATGTATTCGTCGGTGAACAGTTTAATAAAGTTTTCTTCGCTCTTTACTTTTCTTATTTTGGCCGATTGAATGGCTTTTAATAAACCAGGATCTTGCGGATTGTTGCTCAACGATTTGAGTAAACCATCCAATGCAACATCCATTGTTACGCTGATACCACCTTGCAAATCTAAACCGAGGTTTAGCTCAGCTTCTTTACATTTTTGGTAGGTAGTTCCCAATAAAGGAAAAATCTCTTTTTCTTTGGTACTGTCTAAAATACGCTGTGTTTTAATTTCAATCAATGCATTCCTCTCATCGGGTGATACACCTGGGGCTTCTTTCTTAACAAGGCGTTCTGCCAATGTTTTTACTTCTGCCTCATAGTTGCGCACTACCCATGTGTAGGATAATTCCCAAAGGGATATCAGGATCAATGCAATCGTGAAAAACCAAACTAAACCTTTCAGTTTCATGTTGTAAAATCTTTTGTTAGCTCTGTTGTTAAATTTTTTTTATAAGTGTGCAAAGATAGGGGAAAAACAGTTTGACAATCTATGATGGTTTATTTTAGAATTTTACCCATTTTGCATCTAAATTACAGCAATTATGATGCGGGTTATTAAATTATTATTAGTAGGTGTCACATTCCTTTTTTTTATGTCGTGTTCAACCACCAAAAAATCAACCAAATCAATCGATGATCCAACTTCACCCATTACCCCACAACCAATAGCGGCGATACCCCCTTCAGAAGTTTTTTTAACCAACCTCTTAAAGGCACACCCAAATCAGATGTCTGATATCTTGGCCAACGCTAAAAGCCTCAACGCACAAATCATTTATACAACTATAGATAGAAGTAAAAATGGAATACCCAGTTTTACGCAACATTATTTTAATACCGCTCACAACGACTATTTCTATCCCGCATCTACTGTAAAGTTTCCGATTGTATTGTTGGCTTTGGAAAAGTTAAAGGAACTGAATAAACCTAATTTAGATAGAA
>JBBEBH010000041.1:0-19448 GCA_040882445.1 Ferruginibacter sp.
TGTGGTTGCTGTAATATTGGAAGCTAAAACCCCCCATACACCATTCACTTCATTTAACCTTAATATATCGTACTGATTAGCAGTAGCAACGGCATCCCAAGTAAAATTAAGTTCGCCTGCAGCACAGGTAGTTGCAGAGGTATTAAAATTTGTTGGAATACCTTGTATGTTGAAGTTTGCATCACTCACATCAGTTAATGCACCACTTGTTACGCGAACCAAAGCCAAAGAAGTGTTGGCACCAGTTGGTGGCGTCCAACTCAACCGTGTAATGTTTGGGGCTAAAGTGTTTGAGATGATTGACCAGTTTGTACCATTGTCGAGAGAATATTCTACTGTTTGATTTGTGGTAACTCCTTTTTGATCCCATGTAATAGTTTCTGCAAAACCAGGGTTAAACGATTCTGCTCCATTTGGAAAAATCATTTCTATAGAAGGCTGGTCTATTGTCCAGGTAACAGCATATTGTTGAGGTCCAACAGGTATGGAAGTACCCGACACTCTAATAGTGTAAGTTCCTGGGGTAGGAAAGTCGATCGTTACCTGCTCAATATTGCTAACATTGTCAACAGCTTTTGTTGCGAGACTTGCAGGGTTTGCTGCATCTAATATCCAAGGTAAACTTGTAGTGGCACCATTTATCACAGTAAGATCGAGATTGTTCACCAACGCAGGGTTTGCATTGGCAGTTCCTGCAGGATCATTCCAGGTAAGCATTACTTGCAAACGGATGGCTGTAGCTGGTACCGTAACGGTAATGTCGGTGCTGTTTGCATTACTGATACTATTAACAATATACCTGTTGGCTTCTATAATTTTTACAGCAGATAAAGCATTCAGTCTGCCATAGCCAAATCGATAGTCTGGACCAACATTTCCAAGATCCTGAGCTGTATTCAACAAGGTATTTTTGATCAAAGAAGATATAGGATTAGCATTTCCATTCAATTGACGGAACCGTTGCACCAACAAGGCAGCCGTACCTGCTACACCTGGAGTTGCCATAGATGTGCCCGAAATGGTTGCATAAGCATTGTTAGGGTAGGTAGATAATACATTTGTACCAAAGGAACTGATTTCTGGTTTCACCCTGCCATCAGCGGTAGGGCCGCAGCTACTGCTACCCGATAGTGCTTCGGTAGTAGTGATATTAGCCACCAAGATATTGTTCTTCGAAGTTTTTCCACTGCCGGTGATAGTACTCCATCCTCCAGCGCAGGAAGTTTGTGAATTTCCAGAAGAATGCACGTGTAAGTGATTCGGAAAATTATTGAGATTTAGATCAGTATTGCGACTGGTGGTTGAATACGCTACACCCGAACCTGTAAGTCCGCAAGTAGCTGTGCCTCCATAAGAGTGGCTACTTACAGAAAGGCCATGTGTAGGAATTCCAGTAGCCGCTTCTACCGCAATGTTACCACTGAAGTTCCAGGAAAATATATTAGACTTTGGGGCCATACCTCTTGCCTTTGGATTGATGTATCCGCCGCCACCAATGGTACCTGCGCAATGGGTGGAATGACTGGATGGGGTTCCAGCCTCAATGATATTTAATCTTCCGGCAATAGGCGTAAAATCGAGGTGACCAAACACGGCATTCTCATCCCAAATACCGATGTTAACCCCTTCACCTTTTAAATTACGGATACCATCGTTTAACACATTTACCCGATGAAGCGTTCTTCCCAATAAATTTTCTGTAACATTTGGCGGATCAATAGCCTCTACCCATTGCACAAAATTTAAGCCTACCAATTCCATAAAACGCTGCTGCGAGATACGAATGGTGAAGCTTTTAAACATGGGCATATCTTCGAGAACAATAACACCTAAGTTTTCAAAAGCAGCATTGATTTTATCAAGCGATAATTGTTCGTAAGTCGTAACGGTTAAATCAACTGTGCCGGTCTGTTTAACCGCATGTGCAGGAAAATTGCCCTGTATAAATGAAGGAATAGTTTTTTGTTGAGCACTCAGTTGAAACACGCTTCGGATGCCGTTTGTAGCAAATTGGCTGATATCGGTACCTGAACTAACAGCGGCCATAAATGCATTGTTGGGAAGATAGTCAAGTAATTGAATCCCTCCAGCGAGCAATTGATTTTTTTGAACTTCATTGGGTAATTCATGAAATTGCAGTACAACATACCGCTTCTCTAAAAAGCTACTTTTTTCAAGAGTAGTTGAAACCAATGCTTTATTTGAGCTGTTTTGTTGGGGTGTAAATTTTCCTGCATTCAACAGAATTTCAAAAGACTTTTTTTCCTGCGCCTGACCATTAAAAAAATTGAGGAGCAGGAATGCTAGGGCTATTAACTTGGTAATTGTTTTTTTCATCTAAAAGTGTTTGATTTTTTCAAAAGCAAATATAAAAGAAATAGATTGCTGAACAGGCTTTGTAAACTTGTATTTAAAATAAAAATAGATTATCTCCGATAATTAAGTAGTTGCGAGGAAGAATCACTTCAAATTTAATAGTGTTGTTTATATTGAAATGTTTTTTACTAACTTAACATAATGAAGCATTTCAAATTTTACAATAAACACGATATTTTATCGCTTACCAAAGTAAGACGATTCGAAACAAAAGTAGGAGAGCGAATTCAACAGCTAAAAGAAAATGCAGAATGGCCAGAAGTGCTTCAGCAATCTTCGGCAACCTATGTTTTGTTAGGTATTCCCGAAGATATTGGCGTAAGAGCAAATTATGGAAGAGGAGGCGCAGATAGCAATTGGTTGCCATTTTTAAACAGCTTTTTAAACACCCAAAGCAATGATTTTTTTACGGGAGAAAATATGCTTTTGCTAGGTCACTTTGATTTTGGTGATATCAAATACCTGATTGAAAACAATGCGTATAGTACCGAAGAAAAAATTGATGCTTACCGGCATGCCGTTCATTTGATAGATGAAGAAGTGGAGGCACTCTTAAAAGCCATAGCAGCCGCAGGTAAAATTCCGATTGTAATTGGAGGAGGGCACAATAATGCATATCCAATTATTAAGGGCGTAAGCAAAGGTTTGTACAAAGCGGATAAAGTTTCGCTGGCCCAAATTAATTGTATAAATCTAGATGCCCATTCAGATTATCGTCCTGCAGAAGGCCGTCATAGCGGCAATGCTTTTCGGTATGCAGAAATAGATGGTTTTATGGGCAAGTATGCCGTAATTGGCTTACATGAAAACTACCTACCTCAAAATGTTTTGATGGATTTGCACAATAACCCTTTTATACAATACTGCAGTTATGAAGAAATATTTGTGCACGAACGAAAAAATTTTATTCAAGCAGTAGCGCATGCCACGGGTTTTACAGAAGATACTTTTACTGGTATTGAACTAGATTTAGATGTGATTGAAAATGTACTGAGCAGTGCCTGTACGCCCAGTGGCCTTTCTGTATTACATGCAAGACAGTACCTTAATTTTACTGCAACCGATTGTAAAGTAGCTTACTTACACATTTGCGAGGGGGCATCGCAATTAACGGATGGTGCTAAAAACGACGAAACCGGAAAGCTAATTTCGTTTTTGGTAACAGATTTTTTAAAAGCCAATGCAAATGTACAAGCACCCAATAGCAATAAATGAATAGTGATTCATTATACAAAACTAGTTTTATAGAATCGGCTATTGGAATTGAAAACAACACAATACAGATTTATCGTTAGCTGTTATTACTAACCATCTCTGCAGCTTAGTTTAGCTCACCAAATTAAATGCCTCAACTTTAATGTTGGAACTTGTTTTTTTGATTTCACTTTTGAGGGTTAATTTAACAATTTAAACAGAAAAAAAGTTACGTTAGCAAAGTCGAAACTGGCATCATTTTTTTATAAACTGGTGAGTCGGCCACCATCTACCGGCAAATTAATTCCATTAATATAGGCAGCTGCCGGGGAAGCTAAAAATGCTACCGCTGCCCCAAATTCTTCGGGTTGTCCAATTCTCCCCACGGGTATTTCTTTCACCAAGGCAGCCAAAACTGCTTCAGGTGTTTGTTCGGTATCCGCTGCCTTTTTTTCAATTACATAATCTGCACGAACTGTTTGCGTAAAACCCGGTAAAACATTATTTACAGTAATGCCAAAGCTGCCCAGTTCAAACGATAAGGTTTTACTCCAGTTGGCCACGGCTGCACGAATAGTGTTACTCACACCCAAACCCTGTAAAGGTTGTTTTACAGAGGTAGATATCACGTTGATGATTCTGCCATATCCTGCTTTTTTCATACCGGGTACCAATGCCTGCACCAATATTTGGTTGCAAATAAGATGACTGTTGAATGCTTGTAAAAATTCATCAGTTGATGCATCCAATACTGTACCTCCGGCAGGGCCACCGGTATTATTCACTAAAATATGTGCTACCCTTTGTTCAGAAACAAATCTTTCAATAACATTTTTTACATGCTCGGGATGAGTAAAATCAGCTACCAGGTAACTATGCGTTTGTCCGTTACTATTATTTAATTTATTGACAGTATTTTTCAATTTTTCTTCATTGCGGGCTACTAAAATCACATTAGCACCCAGCAATGCTAATTCTATCGCACAGGCATATCCTAATCCCTGCGTACTTCCACAAACAACAGCCGTTTTTCCTGTCAAATTTAAATTCATATATTTTAATTTATGTCATTTGAAATTGTTGCCTTTCATACAACCACATAGGTAATAAGGGTAACATTCATTACATTCATTCTCTTTGCGATTATTCCTCTTTGAATTTTGTTTTAATTTTTAAAGTCTCTACCACATTAAAAATGATCGGACATATTGCATAATATATCATTGTGCCAAACATCCTGTCCTTAAAATTACTTCGATGAAGATGAGGAAAGTTTCGACATTCTGTAAATCGCTGTTCGTATATCCCACATCGGCTACCCTCTAAAAAATGACAAGGCATTTGGCTCATGATTAATTGACCTTGCTGGCTTTCTTCAATATATTTTCTTTTGAAATCTTCTAAAGTAATAGATAAATAAGAAGCAGTATGCTCTGCCTCATGTTGGGTTACATTGATCATAAGTGTTTTGCAACATGCACCACATTGTGTACAATCAATTGCTGGCTCAATATCGGCGTTTATATCAGCTACCCATTCATCGATGTCTGCAAAATTAGCATTCCTTACAAAACCAATAAAAGTATCGTTCTCGGCTGCATGTGTTTCCGCATAAGCAGCTATATATTCTCTGTTGGTTTGTAATGTTTTTATAAAAAGTAAAATTGGGTGAGTAACAAATGTAGCCTTTATCAAAGTATCTGTATCAACTACTAGGTAGATTATTTACTTATACACAACTGTTTAAAACACGCTCCTTTTCTCTGTAGGCATTTAACTATATTTGCCACAATCGTAAAATACTAAAAATATTAGTAGATTGCATTTTCAAGGCAAAACTGTTGAACTATTTATAAGTAAGCAGATGGAAGGTTGATATAATATTATGGCAGAAAAAGAACTTTTTAATTACACAGAAGACAATATCCGAAGTCTCGATTGGCAAGAGCATATTCGCCTACGCCCAGGTATGTATATCGGAAAATTGGGAGATGGTAGCAGTCCGGATGATGGGGTGTATGTACTCTTAAAAGAAGTGATTGACAATTGTATTGACGAGCATACCATGGGATATGGTAAACATGTAGATGTAAAAATAGAAGACAAAACCCTCACAGTTAGAGATTATGGTCGTGGCATACCATTAGGCAAAGTTGTAGATGTAGTGAGTAAAATGAATACAGGCGCCAAATACGATAGCAAGGCCTTTCAGAAAAGTGTGGGACTAAACGGGGTAGGTACAAAAGCCGTGAATGCATTGAGTAACTATTTTAAAGTTACGGCGTTTAGAGATGGTAAAGAAAAAACAGCAGAGTTTGAAAGGGGCATACTGAGCAAGGAATACAAAGAAACTACTACAAAAGAAGAGAATGGAACACTGGTGACCTTTATACCAGATGATACTATTTTTAAAAACTTCCATTTTGTGCAGGAATACCTAGATAACCAGTTTTGGAATTACTGCTATCTAAATGCTGGTTTGGTGATGAACCTGAATGGTAAAAGGTATGTGAGTAAAAATGGACTGCTCGACTTATTGCAACGGAAAACCAATGAGGATGAATTAAGGTATCCTATTATCCATTTAAAAGGAGAAGATATTGAGGTTGCTATTTCTCACGAAAATGGTTATGGTGAAGAATATTATAGTTTTGTAAATGGACAGTTCACTACGCAAGGTGGCACACACTTGGCTGCTTTCCGAGAAGGATTTGTGAAAACGATTCGTGAGTTTTTTAAAAAAGATTATGAAGCATCTGATATCAGGGGTAGTATTTGTGCGGCGGTTTCAGTAAGGGTACAGGAGCCAATATTTGAAAGCCAAACTAAAACTAAGTTGGGTTCGATGACTGTGAGTGAGGGTGGACAAAGCATGAAAAATTTTGTAAGCGATTTTTTATCCAAAGAGCTGGATAATTATCTACACCGAAATCCTACTTTGGCTGATGCTATGAAGAAACGCATCGAGCAAAACGAAAGAGAGCGCAAAGAATTGGCAGGCATAAAAAAATTGGCTAACGAGCGAGCGAAAAAAGCCAATCTACACAACAAAAAACTCAGAGATTGTAAGTTCCACTACAACGATGAGCCAACAGGAAAAGATAAAGATGCCATCGTAGAAAAGCAGAAAGAAACTACCATCTTTATCACAGAGGGCGATAGTGCCAGCGGGTCTATCACCAAAGCTAGGAGTGTTAATACGCAAGCAGTGTTCAGCTTAAGAGGTAAGCCTCTGAACTGTTATGGGCTTACCAAAAAAGTAGTGTATGAAAACGAAGAGTTCAATCTGCTGCAACATGCACTGAATATAGAAGAAGGATATGAAGGCTTACGATATAACAACATTGTAATTGCCACTGATGCTGATGTAGATGGAATGCACATTCGATTGTTATTGATGACATTTTTTCTTCAGTTTTTCCCAGATCTGGTGAAGAATGGCCACGTATATGTGTTGGAAACACCTTTGTTTAGGGTTCGTAATAAACAGGAAACCATTTACTGTTATGATGAAACTGAAAAACAAGCAGCGATGAAAAAACTGGGAACAAAACCAGAGATTACCCGATTCAAAGGATTAGGAGAGATCAGTCCAAACGAGTTTGCCCGTTTTATCAGCATAGACATGAAATTGCAACCTGTGATTATGGAACAAGGCGAACACATTCAAAATTTACTGGAATATTATATGGGGAAAAATACCCCATCCAGGCAAGACTTTATAATAGACAATCTAAGGGTAGAGTTAGACCTGATAGAAGAACCGATTATGACAACTGAATAATTTTATTGGTTCGATTTCATTTTTCGAAAGATTGTTTGCTTCAAAAGCTGATAAAAATATGTACGATTTTCATTCTGATCATAAAAAATATTTCGATATACAATTATCAAATGCCCAGCAATGGATTCTACCATTTATACAAGAAGTAAAGCCGATAAAAGTAGGGATGCAATTGTTAGAGATCGGCTGTGGACAAGGTTCGTTACTCCGTGCGTTTTCGGAGGCGGGTTGCATTTGTACTGGAGTAGAAATGTATCCACTCTGGTTAGAAAAAGCAAAGGAATGGTTAGCACCAGAAATAGCATCTGGTAAAGTAAGGCTCATCAATAGCAATATTTATGACGTGGATGCAGAGAAAGATATGGAAACCAAATTCGATATCATTGTATTAAAAGATGTGATAGAACATATCCATGATCAGGAAAAACTAATTGGTTGGATTAAAAATTTTTTAAAGCCAGAGGGCATCATTTTTTTCGGTTTCCCACCCTGGCAAATGCCGTATGGTGGTCATCAGCAAATGCTGCAGGGCTGGTTAGGAAAAACACCTTACTGGCATATGTTACCGATGCCTTTGTTTAAGGGATTATTACGAATGAATAATCAGTATTCAGACGATCTTGTAGAGATAAAAGAAACCGGAATATCGATAGAAAGGTTCGAATCTATTTTACATAAAACCGGATACCATATTATGAAACAAAAACACTGGATGATTAATCCTGTTTATGAATATAAATTTGGTTGGAAGCCTAGGGTACAATTCGAACTTATTAAAGCTATTCCATTTGTAAGAAATTTTTTTACAACAGCGGTGTATTATATCATTACACCGAAAGCACAATCATTAATTTAAGATTCACATGATACATATTGTTTTTAACGAACCCGATGTAAAAGTATTAAACGAAGCTATTGCATTAGACGAAACTGGCTCCATCAATGGCGAGGTTATCCTTATCAGAGATGATTACGCAGTAGGCCCTTTAGAAAACTGTTACATCGGCGAAGGCATTCAAGCTAGGCGCCATTGGTGGAAAGAGGTATTGGCAGGTGGTGAATATGCTGCAAAGGCTGATGCAGATGATTACAATACCATTGCAGAAATAGGAGCTAAACTGCGTGGTAACGAAGGAGAAAATGTTTGGATATGGGCGGCTCAAAATAATCATGATGTTTGTGGTTATTATTGGTTACTGCATTTTATGAAAGAATTTCAGGGAAGGGTACATATATTGTATTTGAACAATCTTCCTTTTTTCAACGAAAAAGGACATATTTTTTATCCCAATTGGCTATCGGAAATTCCGGCAAAAGAATTTTTGAAAGCAAAAAAACTATGTAGGGAAATTACCCTCAGTGAATTTGAAGTAGATCCTGATGAATGGACAAAACTTTGCAACGAAAATAAAGGTGTGCGATTATTAGAGGGTGGAAAAAAACTAGTTCAGCAAGGGTATGACTACTACGATATTGAGTTGAAGAAATTTGTAACGGCCGATTGGCAAAAAGCATCAAAAATTATTCACCAATTTCTAAACAAATCTAAACAAACTACCGGTGATGCCTACCTGCTTTGGCGTTTGAAAGTGATGATCGCACAAGAGATGTTTGATGTGCAGGGAAAAGTTGAAGCGATGAAAGATTTTGAAATAAAGTGGAAAGCGTCTTAATATGTTCTAAATAACCAACATTTTTTTGATTAGTAAGAGCATTTTTAAAAGTGAAAAATGAATATTCGTTCTATACATCATGTTGCCATCCTTACCGATGATTATGAAAAGAGCAAGGCTTTTTACACCGAAATATTAGGGTTTACCGTCATCAGCGAAGTGTATAGAGCAGAGAGACAATCTTACAAGTTAGATCTCGCTATATCAGGCAGGTACCAAATAGAATTGTTCTGTTTTCCGGAATACAAAGAGCGGGCATCCTTTCCGGAAGCTAAAGGCTTGAGGCATTTAGCTTTTGAAGTAGAAGATCTAGAATTGGCAGTGCAAGAATTGATTGAACAGAATGTAGAAGTTCAAGGCATACGAACAGACGAATGGACCGGAAAAAAGTTCTGCTTTTTTTACGATCCTAATGGTCAACCGCTTGAATTGTACGAAACTGAGGAAGAAAGAATTGAAATTTCGAAAGAATTGAACTAATATTTATAAGTGTTTTAAATGTTATGAAAGCAAAAAAAGAAGAGTATGCACATAGTGATACTGGTGTAAGTGGCCAGTATAAAACCTGGTTTCTTGATTATGCCAGTTATGTAATTCTAGAGCGTGCTGTACCCGCCATTGAAGATGGTATGAAACCAGTGCAACGCCGTATTCTGCACTCTATGAAAGAAATGGATGACGGCCGATATAACAAAGTGGCCAATATCATTGGACAAAGCATGCAATATCATCCACATGGTGATGCTAGCATTGGCGATGCTTTGGTAAATATGGGACAAAAAGATTTGTTGATTGATACCCAAGGCAATTGGGGCGATGTTAGAACAGGAGATGATGCTGCAGCACCTCGTTATATTGAAGCCAGGTTGAGCAAATTTGCACTAGACGTGGCATTTAATGCCAAAACTACCAACTGGCAATTGAGTTACGATGGTCGTAAAAATGAACCTGTAACATTACCCATGAAGTTTCCGATGTTATTGGCACAGGGAGCAGAAGGTATTGCTGTTGGATTGGCCACTAAAATATTGCCGCATAACTTTTGCGAGTTAATAGAAGCTTCTATCAAATACCTCAAAGGAAAGAAATTTGAAATTTTTCCCGACTTTCTAACGGGTGGCACCATGGATGCATCAGCCTACAATGAGGGGAAACGGGGTGGAAAAATAAGAGTGAGGGCCATCATTGAAGAACAAGACAAAAAAACGCTGATCATCAAAAATGTACCTTTTGGTGTAACTACTAGTCAGTTGATGGAGAGTATTGTGAAAGCCAATGATCAGGGAAAAATAAAAATTAAAAAAGTTACAGATCATACGGCGGCTGACGTAGAAATATTTATCGAACTGGCGCCAGGTATTTCACCCGATATCACCATCGACGCCTTGTATGCATTTACCGACTGTGAAGTAAGTATTTCGCCCAATGCTTGCGTGATCGTTGATAAAAAACCACAATTTTTAGGAGTTTCCAAACTATTGACCGATTCTGCAGACAATACCAAAACTCTGCTGAAACGCGAATTAGATATCAAACTCAGTGAATTGCAAGAAAAATGGCATTATACCTCGCTTGAGAAAATATTCTTTGAAGAAAAGATTTACAAGGAGCTCGAAAAAAAGCATGAAACCTGGGAAAAGGTGTTAGAGGCGATCGATAAGGCCTTTGGTCCTTTTAAAAAACTATTGCGAAGAGAAATTAGCAAGGAAGATATTGTAAAGCTAACGGAAAAGCCTGTACGAAGAATTTACCGACTGGATATAGATCAACTCAATGAACAAATTAAAGCTTTAGAAGCTGATATCAAACAGGTGCTGTATGATTTAGATCATTTGACAGAATTTACGGTAGCTTATTACGAAAACCTACTGAAAAAATATGGTAAAGGGCGTGAACGTAAAACAGAGATCAAACAATTTGACGTAATACAGGCCAAGACAGTGGCCATCGCCAATATTAAGTTGTATGTAAATTATGCGGATGGTTTTGTAGGCACTAGTCTCAAAAAAGATGAATTGATCACTGAAGTATCTGAACTCGATGATGTGATCGCATTTACAAAGGGCGGTATAATGAAAGTGGTGAAAGTGAGCGATAAAACCTTTATAGGGAAAGACATTATTCATGTAGCAGTATTTCAGAAAAATGATGAACGAACCACTTACAATATGATATATGTAGATGGGAAAACTGGAATGAGCTATGCAAAACGTTTTAACGTAACGGGTATTACCCGCGAAAAAGAATATGATCTTAGCAAAGGTTCTGAAAAAAGTAGGGTACATTATTTTACCGCCAATCCAAATGGAGAAGCAGAAGTGGTAAAAATCATTTTGAGTCCTAACTGCAGTGCCAAGAAAAAAGAACTGGAATTTTATTTTGAAGAACTCGAAATAAAAGGCCGTAGTAGTTTTGGAAACCAAGTAACGAAATATCCCATTAAATCGGTAAAATTTAAAGAAGCCGGACGATCTACACTAGATGCCAAAAAACTTTGGTTCGATAATAAGTTTGGCAGATTGAATGCAGATGAAAAAGGAGAGTACTTAGGTAAATTTGATGCGGAAGACAGGCTATTAGTGATTTACAGCGATGGCAATTATGAGATTGTGGATCAGGAACTAACGCAAAGATTTGACGTAGAAAAAATATTACTCATCGAAAAATTTATATCTGAAAGAGTAATCACTGCGGTTTATTTGGATAATGAAAAATTACAGTTCAATATCAAACGCTTCAAAATAGAAACCAGCACACTGCATAGTAAGTTTTTCTTTATCAAAGAAGGAAAAGACAACCGACTAGAAGCGGTGACCACTGATGAAAATCCCATCTTAAAAGTACAAACGGGTAGGGGTGCACAGGTTTCGAAAGCAAAATTCAAAGTGGCAAAAATAGTGGAAGTCATGGGGTGGAAAGCCGTTGGCGCTAAACTAACCAACTACAACAAATCGGTAGAAATGGAGTGGGACAAACCGATGGAGGAAGGCGAACAAGCGGCTTTGTTCGAATAATATACAAAAAAGGAGCGCTTAGCTCCTTTTTTATTAAAACTTATTTTCATGATATTCAAAAAATAAACTCATTCGGTTTTACATTTTCTCCAAAAATAAATTCGATAGGCCTTGGCATCAAACTTGGTTTATTGAGGGCATCAAAAAGCGATTCAAAACTGAGACTATTAGCTTTGGTTTGTTGGAATTGTGACAATAATTTTTCTGCAAACGGAGAGTGGTCTGATACCGTTCCGTTGTGCAGTCTTACAAAATCGTCTACTTCAATAATACCAGATGATAACACTCGTTTGTAAGGATTTTTTTCTGGTGTTTCTTTTTTTAAAGGAGTTACCGTTTGTTTAGATTGTAACATCGAGTTCATAGAAGTACCACCAAAACAAACATCGGTGATTAATACAACTTTGTTCAACAACTCCATGTTTCTAAAAAGTACCGTATAATCTAAATAATATTTTAACTCTTTGGCACCGGGATTGTTGATTTCTTTTAAGGCTTTTGAATCGTAGCAAACGACAAAGCCAGCTTTTTGTACTTTGTCGTAATAACCATGACCAGCAATGTAAACAATGTGCTGATCGTAAGGGTTACTGCTGTTGTTGCATAATTCCGTTATGGCATCCAATATGTCATCCTGTGTTGCATTTATTTTTGAGATAACGTTGTATCCGTTCTTTTTCAATAACCCAGCAAACACTTCTCCATCATTTAGGGCATTACGTAGATCGGGCCATTGTTGATTAGCCATGTATTTATTGGTTGCAATTACTAAGGCTTTTTTTTGTGCTTTCTTTTTTAGCTCTTCATCTGCCAGATTTTCTTCTTTTTCTTTGGACGCTGTGCTATTGAGTAAAATGTTTCCTCTTTTACCATTATTTTGAATAGGTTTTATGGCTGTAAGTATTTCTAAGTATTGTTGTTCGCGCAAAATTTTGATTTGTGCAAATCCTTCTTGTTGCACTTGGTACCATTGTTGCATAAATTTTTTAAACCTACTTTTTTTTATCATTGTTTGCTTTTGATCATCAAACAATGTAAATACATTCAGGGAATCGGGCATATTAGTAATCAACTTAAAGAGGTCACCTTTTAGCATACCGTCAACATCCATACTTTCTGAACTAGAAGTTTCTGGGCAAAGAATGATGCGTTCTTTCTGGGTAAAAAGAGCCTGTGTAGGATTGTCGGAAAAGAAATTTTTATAAAAGTCATTTTGTATTAAATCTCCAAATCCTGTATCAAACACCACCAACTGTCTACGGGCGGCGATTCTGTCAGTCAATGTTTTTAAATCACTGAGTGTAAAAGACTCATTTTGACTGTAACCATTGTTATCATCCTTCAAATTATAATAACCTTCAAACTGCTTAGTTTCAGCATTCAAAGTATTTCCCCAGCTTGCGGAAGCATAATAAAACAATAAAATATCATCGGGTGCCGATTGTTGTTGTATTTGGAAGAACGCTTCATCAAGATTTTTTTTACTGGCCAATTGCATGGGATATTCCCAACTAAGCACCGTATCAATGGTATTTGGAAGCTTTCTTTTAAGATCTTTGATATAACGCGAAATTCCTTTTGCATCTGTAATACAGGTAGGGCAGGGAATTTGAACGGCATATTCTCCTTGGTTGATTTTATATTCGTTATTGAATTTGGCAGAAACCCCAACGGATATCACAAATATTTTATTGAGTTTGTTTCTTTTCGCAGGAATTATACCTCCGTGGTTCGACAGGGGTGATTTGTTAGATGAACCGAAAGCTAAAAAAAATAAGGAAGCATAAATGAAGATGTGGCGCATATAACATGTTTTGCTGAATTCCAAGATCGACAAAAAATGTTAGACCTCCTAATTCTTAGTTAAATTGTTTATAACCAAATAGGTATTGATGATCAGAAAACTCTACTCTATTATTTTACAATTTACAACATCGGCTTAAGTTGTAATTTCATTTTTAAATAGGCTATAATTCATTTCATCAACCACCAACTAAATCCTGGTGTTCTATTTCATTGAAGTCATCAAGGGTATAATTTTTGCGTATTATTATTTTACCAGTTTGCTGTTTGGGATGCATATTATTAAGTAATAATTTTGCCGCACCAATAGCGGTATGCGCGGCAATCAGACTGGTAATAGCTAGATCAAAATCGTTTTACTTGCTACTAAATTTTCATCTCCAATAATAGAGATTTGTCCTGTGTGGGCATCATATTTGCTGACTACATCTATTTATACCAGTTAATATCATTTTAAGCTGTTACCACAATTAACCTTCCAATTCCAAAATATTCTCAAAAAGTACTTCATATTCTTTGTTTGCAATAGCTAAGACTTGAGCAGCTTTGTGGTAATCGGCTTCGGCTTTTACAAATTTTTGTTTGTCGCTATAAATATCTGGATTGGCCAAGGCAGCCTCCAAAGTAGTTTTATTGAGATTTAGTTTCTCAATTGTTTCTTCCAGTGTTTTAAATTTTGTTTTTAATTTTTGAAGTTCTTTTTTGGCATCTATGTTTAACTGCTGAGTAACTGGTTTTGGATCTACCAATATTTTTTGAACTTCAGATTTTAGATTCTCTTTTTCTGCTTTTACTGCATCAATTTGGGCTTTTAGTCGGCGCTCTTTCCAATCTTCCCACTCCGCATAAGTACCTTTGAATTCTAAAATTTTCTGGTCTTCAATTTCCCATATTTTATTGGCGATACGACTGATAAAATAACGGTCGTGACTCACCAAAATCAAACTGCCTTCGTATTTATTCAAAGCTTCTACCAATAAATCAACAGAGTGAATGTCGAGGTGATTCGTGGGTTCATCCAGCATCAAAAAGTTGGCTTTACTCACGATTGTTTTTGCCAATGCCACTCTAGCTTTCTCTCCACCACTTAATACTTTTACTTTTTTTTCAACAGTATCACCACTAAATAAAAAAGCTCCTAATAATGATCTAAGTTCCAGATCTGTTTTACCACTTCTGGCATCTTTCAATTCTTCTAGAACATCGTTGTTTTGGTTCAAGGCTTCTAATTGATGCTGCGCATAAAATGCTTCAGCCACATTGTAGCCCCATTCTCTTTCACCTTCAAATGGTTCGGTACCGGCGATGATACGCAGCAGAGTAGATTTACCTTTACCATTGGCACCAATGAGTGCAATTTTATCGTTGCGATCTATTTCGGCACCCGTATCTTTTACGATTTCTATCTCTTTAAATGATTTGTTTATGTGCTTTAGCGTACAAATAATTTTACCCGGTTGTCTTTCTACTGCAAAGTTGATTTTCATATTGGGCCGTTCAATATTAACATCTTCGATGCGTTCAATTTTATCGAGACGCTTTACAATACTTTGAGCTTGCGCTGCTTTACTAGCTTTTGCCTTAAAGCGTTCTACAAATCTTTCTTGTTGGCGAATATAATCTTGTTGATTTTCGAAAGCCTTTTTCTGCATATCTACCCTCAATGCTTTTTCGGTTTCGTAATATGAATAATTTCCTGTGTAAAAATGTAATTCTTGTTGGTACAGTTCAACAATTTTGGTCACCATTCTATCTAAAAAAAAACGATCATGTGATACAATCACTACTGCACCTTGGTAATGCAAAAGGTACTTTTCTAACCACTCAATACTTGGAAGATCCAAGTGATTTGTAGGCTCATCGAGCAACAGTACATCGGGCGCTTGTAAAATCATTTTTGCTAACAATACTCGCATCCGCCAACCGCCACTAAAGTTTTTGTATGGTTTTTGCAATTCAGCATTGCTAAATCCGAGACCTTGTAAAATTTCTTCGGTTCGGTGGTGAATGCTATAACCGTCTAACACATCTAACTCTGCCAATTTATCTGCATACTCCATAGCCAGGTCTTCATCACCAGTTTTTTCGAGTTCCAGCGCAATTTCTTCCAGCTCTTTTTCTAGCTTTTTAACTTTTTCAAAAGCACCAAGGGCAACATCTAATATGCTGTCGTCAGTATCAAAGCCTAGCAAATCCTGGTGTAGAAATCCAATGGTGGTCTCCCTTCCTTTTTCAACTGTTCCTTTACTAGGACTGTATTGCCCGGTAAGTACTTTAAACAAAGTTGATTTTCCTGTACCATTGTATCCAATTAATCCAATACGCTCGTTGGGTTGTATATGCCAGGTAGCATCTTCTACAATCATTCTCGCTCCAAACTCGAAAGTAACATTCTGTAAGCCTAATAACATCTTTTAAAAAATATTTAATATGTAAATTTCGGCAAAGCTAACTTAAACGATAAACTATTGGAGGAGATTACTGTTATAAATTTTGTTTATTTAAAATACTGAAACGGGGTTTAGCAATCTTGTTGTTTTTATGAGTGAATGTATTGTTAATTATTCAGTTTACCTTTTATCAAATGAGGGTGCTTTAATGGCAGCCGGCCCATACAAAGACTTAACTTTGTGTAAATAAAAAGAATATGAAAAAAATAATTAGTTTTTTGATATTGGCACTGGGAGCATTTAGTGTGTATTGGTTTTTACTAAGAACTAAGGAAATTACACCTAAAGCACCAAAAATGCAACCTATTGCTTTAAAAAAGCATTCGGATAGTTTCAACCTTTCAATCACCAATTTGATGGATGCTTATTTAGGTATCAAAGAATCATTTGTATCGGCAGACACTGGCAATGCAAAAAGATACACTGGCATCTTTATTTCTTTGCTAGATAGTATTTCGGTGAAAGAACTCGAAAAAGATGATGCTATGATTGCACAAACAGCTATTGCCAATATTGCAGATATCAAAGCCAATGCAGTTTCGTTGCTACAGCAAAGGGATATTACTCAGATGCGGGTTGATTTTAGAACATTGAGTGACATGATGTATCCTGGATTCTTTAAAATTATCAATTACGAGGGGCCTACCCTGTACTTACAAAATTGTCCGATGGCATTTGATGGTGACAAAGATGCTAATTGGATCAGCAACAGCAACAAAGTAGTAAACCCTTATTTAGGCAACAATCATCCAAAATACAAAGCAACCATGATAAATTGTGGTGAAGTTAAAGACAGTATCGGTATTGGTTTTTAAAGCGTTCTGTAATTCTTTCTATGAAAAAAAATATGTGTTTTGTTTTTTTGATATTACTTAATCTTCAGGTGGTTGCACAAAAAAAATATACTATTAGTGGATATGTTAAAGATGCGTCATCGGGTGAAACCCTGATTGGTGCTACCTTAACGGTTAAAGGAAATACTAAGGGAATCAGTAGCAATCAATATGGTTTTTATTCGCTCACACTCGAAGAGGGCAACTACATATTTGTGGCTAGTTCTGTTGGCTACCAACAGTTTCCATTTATGCTCGAACTTTTAAAAGACACAGTTATAAATATCTCACTCAACAGTGGTACTGAATTGAGTGAGGAAGTTATTGTAACTAGCCGAAAAAGAGAAAGCAATGTAAAAAAAGCTCAGATGGGAAAAGTTAACCTGCCCATCGAACAAATCAAATCTATTCCAGCTTTTTTTGGAGAAGTGGACCTACTAAAAGTTTTACAATTACTCCCAGGAATACGCAATGCAGGCGAGGGTAGCTCAGGTATTTATGTGAGAGGTGGAGGACCAGATCAAAACCTTGTTATGCTAGATGATGCCGTGGTGTACAACACAGGACACTTATTTGGATTTTTTTCTATTTTTAATGCGGATGCTATCAAAAATGTTACCCTCATCAAAGGAGGAATGCCAGCGCAATATGGCGGAAGATTGAGCAGTGTGTTAGACATCACGATGAAGGAAGGCAACAATCAGGAGTACCAAATGGAAGGTGGTATTGGCCTTATTGCCTCTAGATTTAGTGTACAGGGGCCATTAAAAAAAGACAAAGCCTCATTTATTGTAAGTGGAAGAAGAACCTATGTTGACGCGGTGGCAAAACCTTTTATTAGCAAAAGTTCGCAGTTTTATGGTTCAGGATATTATTTCTATGACTTGAATGCGAAGATCAATTATAAATTCAGTGAAAAAGATCGGGTTTACCTGAGCGGTTATTTCGGTAGAGATGTATTCGATTTTGTAAACGGAAAACAAAGTTTGGATGTTAATATTCCTTGGGGCAATGCCACTGGAACACTTCGTTGGAATCATGTATTTAACAACAAACTATTTGCAAATACTACCGCTGTTTACAATGATTACAACTTTTCGTTTGGTGCTGCTCAAGATAATTTCAGTGTAAAACTAGCTTCTGGAATTCGAGATCTAACCATCAAACAGGATGTTGATTTTTATCCATCACCCAAACACAACATCAAATTTGGATGGCTTTATACCCACCATCGTTTTACACCATCTGTAGTAAGCGGGCGGCAAGATTCTGTTGAATTTAATCCGTTGAACACACAAGTGAAGTTTGCCAACGAAGCTGCTTTATATGTTCAGGATGATTGGGAAATTACTCCTAAGTTTAGCTTGAACGTAGGTTTAAGGTACAGTTCATTTCAACAAGTTGGAGCATACAAATTGTATGAAACGGATACTCAAGGAAACCGAATTGATAGTACAGATTATAAAAAGGGGGAACCAGTAAAAACATACGGTGGATTAGAACCCAGGCTCACCTTAAGGTACAGCTTCAACGATCAAACTAGTTTCAAAGCTTCTGTAACCAGAAACTTACAATACATTCATCTGGTGAGCAATTCTGGTACTACTTTGCCTACAGACTTATGGGTACCCAGTACTTACAAAGTAAAACCGCAGATTAGTACCTTGTATGCTGCTGGTTTATTCAAAAACTTTAAGAACAATACCTTCGAAACATCGGTAGAAATGTATTTCAAAGAAATGCAAAACCAAATTGAATACAGAGAGGGGTATACCCCCAACTCTATTGAAGATACCGAAAATGATTTTGTATTTGGAAGAGGCTGGAGCTATGGAACAGAAATATTTATCAATAAAGTTAAAGGTCGTCTCACTGGTTGGGTAGGTTACACACTAAGTTGGACCTGGCGAAAATTTCCTGATTTGAATTTTGGAGAGAAGTACCCCGCAAAATTCGACCGCCGACACGATCTCAGTGTTGTTGGGATGTATAAACTTAATGATCGTTGGAAATTAGCTGCTACATTTGTATATGGAACAGGTAATGCAGCAACACTACCCGAAAGATTTTATTTTGTTGGTGGTATACTTACGCAAGAGTATAGTAGGATCAACCAATACCGTTTACCTGCATACCATAGAATGGATTTGAGCGCAATCCTTCAAGGAAAAAAGAATGCCAAACGGAAGTTAAAAACAGAATGGGTGTTTAGTTTATACAACGCTTACAGCAGGCAAAATCCTTACTTCATTTATTATGATCAGGATGGCACCGCAGCATATGGTACGCTGAGGGTACAGGCAAAACAAGTATCTATTTTT
>JBBEBH010000042.1:0-87836 GCA_040882445.1 Ferruginibacter sp.
TATCATTTAAAACCAAATAAACAGCTGCTCTTTTTTGATTGGCAGCAATAAAATTCAACAAAGAATCAGCTACTGATTGTGCAGTTCCAACAGCATGCACGAAGAGTAAGAACAAAACAATGATCAATGCTTTTTTCATTTGTTATATTTTTTCTTCCCAGTATTACCAACGATACTATTTTTTTAAAATTTATTTTTCCACATCATGCTTTCAACTGGTTTGTTGTGTTGTCCGCTGTACTTGGCATTTTTTTTCTGATTGTATTTTACTTCAATTTCTCCGTCTACTGGGAAATAAATCAATTGCCCAATGGGCATTCCTTTATACACCCGCACGGGTTGTTTTACTGATATTTCTAGCGTCCAGTTGCCACAAAATCCAACATCTCCTTTGCCTGCTGTGGCATGGATATCGATACCCAAACGGCCTGTAGACGATTTGCCTTCTAAAAATGGCACATGTGAATGCGTTTCAGTATATTCTGCTGTAACACCCAGGTAAAACATATGAGGCAATAACAAAATTCCCTCTTCAGGTATATCGAAATGTACAATGGTATTGTGTTTTTTTGCATCTAATTCTACATGTTCATATGTGGCGAGATGCGGCCCTAAATGCACATCGTAACTATTACTACCTAAACATTCTCGGTCATATGGAACAATTTTGATGGTTCCGTTTTCTATTTCTTCCAATATGCGTGTATCACTCAATATCATTGTTAGTTGCTTTATTCGTTAATTTGTAAAAGTAATTTTTTTAAGGTTGACCGTTTCACAAATAGTTTCAATATGCCACTGGTTTATCAACAAAATATCAACGCATGCACCAAATTGGGGGTATGGCACATTGCAGAAGAAGAACAATTTTTTTCGAAACGTATCCACATCCAACAAAATATTACCAACCCTCACAAAAGATTGCAGCACATGGGAGGCAGACTTGTGCTTACAGAATTATTTCCAGATTTTCCGGTAAACCAAATCCAGATAGCGGTAAACCGAAAACCATTTTTACCAAACCATGATTTTCAGTTTTCTATATCTCATTGCGGCGAATATGCAGCTGCAATTGTTAGTAGAGAAAATAGAGTAGGTGTTGACATCGAAATTCCTCAAACAAAAATTACAAATATTCAACACAAGTATTTGAATGATTCGGAGTTACAGTTATTACACCAGTACCCTCATCAAAAATTGGAAATCCTTACGCTAGCCTGGAGTGTAAAGGAAGCAGTGTTTAAGTGGTATGCTGAAGGCAATGTTGATTTTAAAGAGCATATTCAAATTGAATCAATATATTTTTCCGACAATCAGTTTACGGCTTCCTGTAGTTTCAAAAAACATGATCCGGTGGCACTAAAAGTGAACGGGATTTTTTTTAATGGAAACTGTTTAAGTTGGTTGGTTACTTATTAGTAGATGTTGGTATCCTGATATCAGATATTGCTCATATTATAGGTTGGGGTATTGTTTATTTTAATATTCAATTTCATTGATACCATCAGGCCCATCTAACAACGGGATATCCCCAACAGAAGCTCCTGCAATTCCTTTAACTGATCCGTACAAAGCACTTGTGTTGATGAGTACTTTTTCTAATTGTTTTTCTCTTTCCTTCCACATTTTTTCCATCTGCAGGCGTTCTCTTGTGATGCTATTTTTCATAGATAGAAAGCCTTCGGCAATAGCTTCTACCTGTCCTCTAAATTCAACGCCAGTGAGATAGTTGTATAAGAGTTGCATTTTGTCTCCTTTGTTTTCTTCACTTCGCTGAATTTCGTATACTTTGATGATGCCATTGCGAATGATGGCCGAAACGCTGGCTGCTTCTGCAAAATTGCATATCCAAATGCCATCTTTTTCTCCAAAACGTTCCATATCTTTTGGAAAAGTTTGTGTCACCAAAATGGCAATGTCAGCACCGCGGCTACGCATATCCGATTTTAGTTTATCAATCCAAGTGTTTTGCCATCCTTTTGTACGCTTGCTTTCATAGATAATTTTTCCGCATTCTTTTCCGCTTCTGTTTCTTACTACTTGAATACAATCTGCCCCTTCAACACCTTTACCAACTTCTTCTATTAAATCAAATGGATAATTTTCTTTCAGAATTTCTTCCAGCAATAATTCTTGTACTTCTCCTTGTCGCTGCATAGAGCTTTGTTCTGCTTTTCTACGCATCTCTTCTGCGAGTTTTTTTTGCTCATCCAGCTGTTTTTCCATCTCTTTCAGTTTCAGCTGATACTGTGTTTCTTTTAGTGACGATTTCTCTAATTCCTGGCGCTGAATTTGTTCAGAGAGGTTTACAAGCTCTACCTGAAGTTTTTTCTGAATAGTAATATCTAACTCTGCTTCTTTGTTTTTTAGTTGTTGTTCTTTTTGTAAGTATTCGAGTTCTTTTCTTCTGGCTTCTTTTAATTTTTCTTCATTGTCGTTGTTGGCAGACTGCAGTATTTTCAATTGGTTTTCAAAATCTGCCGCAATATTTTTGCGCATGATTTCTTCCATTTCTTTTTTGATATTACCTTTTTCTTGTTCAAGTTTTAGGTCGTATTCATCGTCTTTCTTCTTCTGCCAGTCTTTAAGTTTTATTCTTAATTCTTTTTCCACCTCATCTCTGATAGCGTCATTAGGTTCAAAACTATGGTTACAATTTGGGCACTTGATTTCATTTGCCATTTTTCTAAATTTTTATTACAAGATAAATAAAAAACCTCTCCCAATGGGAAGAGGTTTGGTGCGGCAAAGGAGATTCGAACTCCCACGCCCAGTTATAGGCGCTACCACCTCAAGGTAGTGCGTCTACCAATTTCGCCATCGCCGCATTTGAGGAATGCAAATTTATACGTTTAACAATGTATAAAAAAATAAAACACATATTTGAAGAATCCTATTCTTCATTTTTTTAAAATTATTCTAAAAGTAGTGCCTTTGCCTACTTCACTTTGCTTTACAAATAGCGTGCCTTTGTGGTATTGTTCGATGATGCGTTTGCTGAGAGAAAGCCCAAGTCCCCATCCTCTTTTTTTGGTGCTAAAGCCAGGTTTAAAAACCTTTCCAATATTTTTGCTGCTAATACCTTTTCCGCTGTCTGAAACATCTATGATAATCTGAGTACTTTCATTTTTTATGTAAACTCCAATAGTACCCTTGCCATCCATAGCATCGAGCGCATTTTTGAGTAAATTTTCTACCACCCAATCAAATAGGGGTGCATTGATCATGGCTGAAATTTCATTCTCACTTTGTTCTACTTGAAACCTGACTTTTTCGGGGGCTCTTCTTTTGATATAAGTCACCATATCTGTTACCTGAAACACAATGTCAGTCAACTCTAATTGCGGAATACTGCCAATTTTGCCAAAACGATCGCTTACTAGTTTCAGTCTGTCTACATCTTTGCTTATTTCTAAAGCAATTTTTTCAGTGCCTTCTTTTTCTTTCAACATTTCTACCCAGCCCTGTAGAGATGAAAGTGGGGTTCCCAGTTGATGTGCCGTTTCTTTGGCCATCCCCGCCCAAACTTGGTTTTGTGTGCTCTTATTGCGAGTGGTAACAGCAATTAGTGTAACGAGTATAAAAAGTGCGGCTACGCCTAGTTGTATGATGGGGAAATACCGAATTTGTTTTTGTAAAGATGATTCTCCGTAATATAATTTATTGTTTTGCGTGCTATCGAAAGGATTTTTCCAAATGATAGGATCATTCAATTTTTTGAATTCTGCCAGTCTTTTAGGTAAAAAGTTTTTTTCGTTGGCAATTCTTGTGCTGTCGAGGTGATAGTGATCCAATATGCTGTCTTTTTCCGTTACAGCAATCATGGGTATATCGCTGCTATTTTCAGTTAAAATTTTGGCAGACAAAAATGTTTGGTTAGTAAGATTATTACTTACTTCTTTTACAGCCTCTACCCATTGTTCTATTTTTTGCGTCTCTTCTCTAGCTATTTTTTCACTGAGGTAGTTAGAAAAAAAAATGGTGGCAGATACAATTGCAATGGCAATCAATGCAAGTAAAGTTCTCCAGTTTAGAATTTGTTGTAACATAGGTTTAAAATTAAGCAATATAAAACTACCCAGCCTACTAAGCTATCAATTTGTAAATAAACTAAGTTTGTGTTTTATTTATGGCATGATGCATTCAAACCAACCTTACGATACCAGCTTAACTGGTGAAGAAAGTATAAATCCTGTTTCAACTTTGCCGTTGGTTGCAGTTGTTATTTTGAATTGGAATGGTAGAAAATTCTTGGAACAGTTTCTTCCTGCAGTTTTGGCTTCAACCTACAAAAATCTACAATTGGTGGTTGCCGATAATGCATCTACAGATGATTCAGTAAGCTGGTTGAAGAATAATTACCCCACTGTTGAAATAATTATCAATATTAGTAATGAAGGATTTGCCAAGGGTTACAATTTAGCTTTAAAACAAGTAAAAGCAGATTATTATGTGCTGCTAAACAGTGATGTAGAAGTTACACCTGGCTGGATAGAACCAGTAGTTGCACTGATGGAGTGTGACTCAACAATTGCCGCCGCGCAACCCACTATACTTTCTTGGAACGAAAAAACCAGATTTGATTATGCAGGTGCAGCAGGAGGCTGGATAGATTGTTTTGGATATCCTTTTGCTAGAGGACGAGTATTTGACGATTGTGAAGTAAATACCGGGCAATACAACAAAGCTCAGCCTTGTTTTTGGGCTAGTGGAGCTGCCTTTTTTGTAAAGGCAGATTTGTTTAAGCAATTAAATGGGTTCGATGAATACTTTTTTGCCCATCAAGAAGAAATTGATTTGTGTTGGCGATTACAATTAAATGGTTATCAGATTTATGCGGTACCATCATCGGTGGTGTACCATATTGGGGGGGGAACCTTGCCCAAAGTTAATAGCAGAAAAACGGTACTCAATTTCAGGAATAACCTTATTATGTTGTATAAAAATCTTACATTAAGCAAAGTATTTATAGTAGTACCTATTCGGTTAGGTTTAGATGCCATAGCTGCCTATAAAGCTCTTTTTTCGGGTGATGTTGGTTTTTTTACAGCTGTGGTTAAGTCACATGTTCAATTTGTGTTATGGATATTGTTACACCAGAAAAGATCTACCTTCTCTACAAATACTCTTCCTATTCGGAATGGATGGTACAAAGGATCAATTGTGTGGGATTATTTTATTCGGAAGAAAAAAACCTTTTCTGAAATTATCGGCGACAAATAGTTTTTTTAACGTTTAAGGCCTTATTTTTGCAATCGTAAAACTAATAAATGGAACAGGAAATTATAGATAATTCTGAAAAAGATTTTGGACACAGTTGGGTGTCAGCTTCAAGATTCATCTGGCTTTGCCAGATTTTCTTAGTATTGGCTTTTGTTGTTGGGGGCTGTTACAGTTTATACACTCATCGTTACAAAGGTAAACCGGAAGTAAATGTGCCAGAGAATACTTTGTACAATCCTAAGTACAAATGATTTAGCTATTTATTGCCAAATAAATTTTGTTGTTAAAGCACAACCCTTATTTTTGCAATCCCAAAATCAATACAGATAAGGGAAAAGTTCTTTATAATTCTGCGGAAGTAGCTCATTTGGTAGAGCACGACCTTGCCAAGGTCGGGGTGGCCGGTTCGAGCCCGGTCTTCCGCTCAAAATTCCCGACTTGTCGGGATTTTTTTTCTCTATGTCTCACTCGAGTGGTGGAACTGGTAGACACGCAGGACTTAAAATCCTGTTCGCAGCAATGCGAGTGTGGGTTCAATTCCCATCTCGAGTACAAAAGAGGATTTTTCAAGATTATTTGAAGAATCCTCTTTTTTTATTTCATTGCATTTACTTGAAATACAATTAGTTAGCTCAATAAATTCATTTGTATTTCTGGCTTCACCCACAAGGTAGCCATTACGGCACACCGCATACAATCTGTTGATGCGCTAAACAACTGCATACAATTTAAATACAAAGATTACCGGCTGCGAAAAACGATCAATTTGCACAAAGAAATGACGCTTAGCATTGCGGAGTTTAATCGTGGTTTTGAACAGCATATTTTACCCAAAGGGTTTTAAAAATTAGGTACTATGGGTATTTAAAAAACTAGCTACGCAAACAACGGCTGCAACAATTATTTGCAATGCTTAATCTACCGCCACCAACACTCAAAGTAGCCATACCAGTAAGGCAACGGATACTAGAAAAAACAGGAACCGACATTACATTATGTACTGCTTGCAAGCGAGGTACGATGGAAGTGATAGCCACCTACCGCAACGGATTTTTGTGCAAAAGATATGAGCAAAAAGCGAGGTACATACCAGCAGGTATCACCAAAAACAAAGCACGGATAACTTTTTCTACTAAGATTTTATCGGCATTCCGATTTTCCTTAGAAACCTTGTTAATCCAATCTATTGTTATGTTTTTCTTATCAATCATTTTCTATAAGTTGGCATTAAATCAAGTTTGATGCCGTAAATTTAAAATTGATTTTAAATACTTATTAAAACTTTCTTTTTTTCTTCTCCTGTCGGCATAGCGAAACATTCTGCTTTCGTTTATCGAATATTTACTTAGTGCTTCTTTAAATATGGTCCGCATTTCAGAACCTTGCTGCGCAGAAAAAATGATGTCATCGCAAAAAATATCAACCAACATTTTTTCAATGGATGCGGTGTTTATTCCTTTAATGTTTTGTAACGGAGCTTCGGAAACAAGTGACTTTACAATAAAAACTTCTTTTTCATCGGGCAAATATATTTCGAGTAAATCTTTTGTAGGTTTAAGAAACACTGAATATTTAGCATCCTTTAAAAAAAAGAAAACAGATCGAGTTGCTTCTTTTTCAACTTCAATTAAAATATAAAACCTTCCCGGCTGATGAACCATAAATTCATTCAATGCAGAAGTATTCCAAATGCAAATGTCTAAATAGGGAAATTCCTTTTTCAGTTTTTTATAAGTTGTTTTCAGTTTCGCTGAAATTTCAGGAATATAATTCTTCCCTTCACCAATGCTAAAGCTCCCTCTGCCAATTCGTTTAAGAATACCCGTTTGAACCAAATAATAGATTCTCCAGTTTATGGTTGTAGGTGTTACTTCCTTTTCAAACTTGTTATAAAACGCAATAATATTAGCTGTTTCAAAAACTTTTTTGTCTTTGAAATGCGTTTTTAGTTTGTCGGTTGCGATTGCTAATTTGTCTTTGCACAAACATACAAAAAACTATAATATGGCAGCAAATTAAGAATGCTGCCAATAATTAGAATAGGTGGTGGGTGGTTCCTCAAACAAAAAGGTAATGGGTTTTACGTTTTGTAATAGTATCGTACCATTTCAAGAATTTTTGGAGAAAGAGGCACTATTCTATCTTTTTTTCTTTTTGCATTTTTAACTAAACAATATTTCTGTTAGAATCGATGTGATGCGGTTCTAACGCCAATAATTCACCAGATCGCAATTCACAACTATAAATTAAGGATAGCATAGTTTTTTGTTTGATATTGGTGTGGGCGTTCAGTGTCAATTTTATTTACTCTTTACTCAATTCATTTGGCAATAGTTTGGATTGTTTAGGTCGGTGTATTTTTTGATTTCAAAATAGTTCACTTTTTCTTCGGCCAAAAAATAACTTGAAACACTTATCTGTATTGTGTTTAAAACCCTCATTACCATTTTAACTGCAAAATCTGGGTATAATTCGCCTTTGTTCTGAACAACAATAAGCAAAAGTGCCCCGATAATATAAAGTTAATGCGAGCATTTCTTTAAAGTAATGCTTCTACTGTGCTAAATATGAGCGGTTTGTTAATACTTTCACTCATGCTTATGATAAATCAATCCATTTTTCTCGATAATTAAAGATGATTCAGGCACATCGGATTTGGTTAGTCGAATTATTTCGCTTAAGGCATTTTGTTCAGTATCAACAACAGGTCCGCCCTCTCCAACTTGTATGATAGAAAATATTTGACCATAAATAAATTTACCTTTTTTATCTACAAATACTTTAACAATTGGGGCAATACCAGAAACCCCACTGAGGTTAAAACGACCATATGTGGCAAAATTTCCTAAACTGTAAGCAATAAATCGCCCTTTATAAATATCAATTGCTCTTGTTACATGAGGACCATGGCCGAAAACTATGTCGGCACCCGCGTCTATAACATCTCTTGAAAATTTAAACGGATTTCCTCGGTTTTCTCCCATAAATATTTCATTTCTTCTTGTAATATGAGTATGTTTTGCCCCTTCTGCTCCACCATGAAAAGAAACAATTACTACATCACACAATGAATCAAGTTTGTGAACTAAACGGACGGCATTTTTTTGATCGTTTATATCGATAGTGCCATTATTAGGTGCGAAAGCACAAAATCCGTATTTGATGCCATCCTTTTCAAATATGGTAAAAGGATATTCTGTTAAGCCTGCAAATTCAATATTGTTTTCTTTTAGCAGCTTAACAGTATTTAGTTTTCCGGGCGCCCCAAAATCACCTGAATGATTGTTTGCTAAACTTACCACATCAAACCCGGCATCTTTAAAATATGAAATATAATGATTCGGGCTTTTAAACGCATAACAAACAGAGGGGTCATTGCATTTTTTTACATTGCCTGAACCAGTAAGTAATGCCCCTTCCATATTTCCGAAAGTAATATTAGCATCTATTAAAATATCTTTAACTGGAGCTAAAATATCTTTACCGTCGTGAGGAGGTAAATAGCTATTAGAAGGATAATTTGAGCCAAGCATCATATCGCCCACCCCAATTATTGATAGAGTATCTTTGGAAACCCCAGTTAAGTTATTCAAAGAATGGGGAAAGTTACTAGTATCTATTTCTTTAGTAGTTAGATTTAGTAACGGTAGTCTTCCTGCAAATAAAAATCGTTTATTATAATAATCTATGCTCGGGTATTGCTCAACAATAATTTCTCTATCACAACTATGCATTATCGATAAAATATTTTTATTTACTTCAATAACCATACAAACATGTTCTGCAGCAGAACTGTTAATATCTTTTCCTTTAAAAAAAAGAAAATCACCTTTCTTAACTTCAGAAACATCGATTTTTAAAATTTTTTCGGCAATTCCCGAGGCAGAATGAGGAATGGTGATATTGTATTTTGAAAATATATTTGCAAAAACCCACTTGAATCCATTGGCCAAGAAGAAGGTCCTTTATAACAAGAGGGCTTTCCAATAAATACTGTACCAAATTTTATAATCGAATCTGTAGGTGATACTGAATTATTTTGTAAGGTATCTGTGTTATTGGTAAATAATGCTAAGGTGAAATTATTTCTTGTGAATGAATTTAAGAGTAGTATGATAATGAAAATAAAAAAAACGGTAGTTAAAAATATATATTTCATTGTGTTTTATTATATCATACTTACCATAACCGCTAAATGGATATCAGGTTGGCGATGTGGCATATTATTAGCATAAAAGTACAATAGAATAGCTCATGTAGCACTTCGCACAAATATTTCATAGAACCACTTCAGCTGTAATATGGCCAAACCGATATTTTGAGATGTTTTTTTGTTGGATGCTGCTATTAATTTAATCCAAATTTTGCAGTTAAAATCGTAAGGAGGGTTTTAAACTTTTTTAGCTCTAATTCAAATCGAACACATTCATTTGCCGATGAAAGCAGCAAAGTAGAGCCAAGCAACTTCCATTTACAATTTTAAATCCAGCTTGTAAAAATGCTTTTTCATCCTTTGGGTAACAGCAATTATGATGGTTGTGATATCTGGATGATGAAGGAGTTGTAAATTTTACGCTACATTTCTATTATTTCTACTTCATATATACCGCTAAACAAATACCATTTGGCAGTAGAAAGTTCCATGCATTTGTGGCGTTTTCTGATTTTTTCTCCTTTTTTAAAAATGCGATCTCCTTTTATTTTAAATAAACTTCCTGGAGTTAGTTGCTCTATTAACAAATAACCAAACTTTACTGGGTCATATTTTTTTAAAACCCTCAATAAATGTTCGTCGGCACAACTACTGGCAGCCGGATTGTGCAGGCTTTTTGCCAAAGTATTGGCAACTTCGTTTGGAAAAATGTTTTTTGACAGAAATTCTACGAGTATTTTACCAAATTCTTGTTTCCACTCTTTACCATGCGATAATACACGATTGCCAAATTTTTCATAGGTAAACAAATGTGCCAGCTCATGTAGCAGTGTGATTAAAAAAGAATAAGCATTCAAATTGCCATTTACACTGATGCGATGATTTTTACCTGCATGTGCATGACGATAATCACCTAAAATTGTTTGTCGCTGACGCGTTACCGTTAGCTGTACTTTGTAATGCTGTAGGTAGCCTAATACGTGTTCAAAGCTACCTTCGGGGAGATATTGTTTTAATTGTTCAAAGGGAACCCGCTCTTTAGGCATTTTTACCAGGATTGAGTTTTGTCATCGTTTTCACTTCAACGAAAAGATAAATGAGGTAAAAGAAAAGGGCAATTATTACCGATTTTTTATTATAATCGTCACCTATGGTTTTTACATATACCAGTACTGCAATAGCGCATATCAACATTTTAAACATCATACCCAGCATCACAGTTCTCATCCAAACATTGGGATTGATGTGTTTGAGCGCATTTTTCTGAAGTAGTAGCACAAGTATAAACAGTACTAATAGTAGCACGTTAGCAATGAGCAAAGTATTTTTATCTGCATTGTATTTTTCTATCATCTCTGCAGTGGCAAAAATAATTCCCGTTAACAGTATAAAAACAATCAACAAAGGGCGTATCAGCTTCAAAAACGTATTCATGCTATTTTATTGGGAGTAGAAGTATCGAGTAATATGATTACAATGATTTCGGTAATGAGTAGTAAAGGTAACAATCAAATACTGAATGGCTGTATATGCCGTCACCACAATAGCCACCGAAAATGGAGTAGCCATTACTGTGTATTTTAGTAAAAAATTATTGTTTTTTTATTCATTACCCGTCATACTTAATTCTGTTTTTAGTTCTACAATATTGGCGCCCATATGACATTGGCCGTTGAAACTTACAGTAGGCTCTATCATGAGTTTACTGGTATGAATGTCGCCAGAAATGCTTGCATTCCCTTTTAGCGAGAGCAAACCCTTGGAGTTAACGTTTCCGATGACCGTTCCAGAAATATCTGCTTCCTGGCAATCAATGGAGCCTTCTACTTGTCCGGCAGGCCCAATCAATACTTTTGCCTTACAATGAATATTGCCTTTAATGTTGCCATCAATTCTAAGATGCCCCTGGCTTTCTATGTTGCCAGTGATGAAATGACCAACACCAATAATGGTAGCAGGTGATGAAGCTTGTTTTGCCGAATGTTGGTTATTTTTTTTTCTAAACATAGTCGTTAGTGTTAGTGGATAAAGAAGATAACAAATGTTTAACGTATAAAAACTTAATTTGTTATCAGTCGCCGCTAGTTTCTACCTTAGGTAAAGTTAGGGTTGCAGTGTCTAAAAGCGGCAAAGTGCCTTTTAATACTTTTTGTACATTTTCAAAGTATTGTTGCTGGTATTGGAGAGACTTTTCCATTGAATCGGTTCTGATTTTCAGATCTCTATACTCCTTTATTTGTTTCACATTACCATAACCAACCCCTGGTAAATAATATTTTAATGGTGTAAAAATGATCAAGGATGCTGTTAAACCTACCAATAATATAAAAAGAGAACTAAAAGCTATATACACACTTATTCGGCTTAGCTTAAAGTTAACCACTTCTTCATAAGTATCCTCATTCATAATCACCAATCGGTAGCGACTACGCAACCTTTTAAGTGTATTGAGCGGTTCTTGTTTTGCCATGAAGCATTTTTCAGTGTCTAAAAATAACAAACAGAATGGAATGTTGCTAATATTACATTTTATAATATTCAAAAACATTAACAGCTTATTTTAACATAAAGTGACTGTTACCTTTGTTGTTATAAAGTGAGGGCTAGCTACCTTTGACCTTTGAATTGAAAAAAAAAGCCGATATTTAACGCACAAATTACATCAATCTCACATGTTATTGAAGCCCTTCCTTCTGGGAATTCTTTTTATTTCAGGTTTATTTTTTTCCTTGTCTGTTTTTGCACAGCCAACATGGACCATCGATGCATTGGGCAAAGAAAAAAAACCTGTGGAATATGAAGAAAAACTGCTGGCTTCAGAAAAAACTGGTCAAAAAAAATTTACCACATTTAAGCGCTTTATACAAAACAATGTTACCCGATACAATTATTATTTTAATGCCAATAATAAACTCAATTTGGTTGTAGAGAGAGCTAAGATGGCGCAGAAAGAAGACTTCTCTAAATTATTACCATTTTATCCTTATTCATTAGAAAATACTTCTACTCAACAAATTGAACTAGACTCGGTGATCTTTAAGGCTACTGGGGGTATTTTATTACACGATCTTAGGAGTGATTGGGTAGACAATATGTATCTACTCATTGGCAAGGCCTATTTTTATCGAAATGAAATGGACTCAGCCGCACTTACTTTCCAATTCATCAACTATAATCTTTTTCCTCGAAAAAAGAAAGAAGATGATAACAGAATTGTTGGCACCAATGATGCTCCGGGTACCGGTAATTTATCTATCGCCAACAAGGAAAAACAGAATGTTTTTCAAAAAGTAATTTCATTGCCTCCTAGCAGAAACGACGCATTGATTTGGTTGGCAAGAACATTTACCGTTCAGGAAGCATTTGGTGATGCAGCAGGGCTTATTAATATTTTGCAAAACGACCAAAACCTTCCAAAACGACTAAAAAATGATTTGGAGGAGGTGACTGCTTTTTGGTTCTTCAAACAAAATAACTACGATTCTGCTGCGGCGCATTTAGCAGAAGCACTTACTGCTTCTGACAATAAACAAGATCAAAGCAGATGGGAATTTTTATTGGGCCAATTGTATGAAATGAATGGTGAATACCAAAAGTCTTCTGAATATTATGTAAATGCTAGTAAACATACTATAGATCCTGTATTAGAAATCAACGCCCGACTAAATGATGCAAAAATGCTCAGGGAAGGCGCCGACCCAAAACAGTTAGATAAAAGTATCAACAACTTGCTGGAGATGGCAAAAAAAGATCGATACGAAAATTACAGAGACATCATTTATTATTCTGCTGCTCAAATTGCTATCAAAAAACCTGATACTACCAATACTATTGCTTATTTGTTGAATGCAACCAGCTTCGGTAATCCAACTAATTTGTCATATAAAAACAAAAGTTTTTTCCAACTGGGAAACCTTTCTTATGATCTTGGAGATTTTAAAAGCGCCAATTCCTATTACGATAGTTTACAATTAGCAGCCACCGACGATTTTGTTGATGTAAAAGAATTGAATGAACGCAAAGTTGGATTGGCAAAATTGGTACTTAAAATAGAAAATATTGAAAGGGAAGACAGTCTTCAATTAATCGCAGCACTTAGTCCGGCAGAAAGAGACGCCTACATCAAAAAACTAGTAAAAAAACTTCGTAAAGAAAAAGGCGTTAAAGAAGATGATAACAATGATAGATCTGCACCTATTACTTTTGGAAATGATAAAAATATTGTAACAGATTTATTTGATAACAACAGCAAAGGAGAATGGTATTTTTATAACAACAGTTTAAGAGGGAAGGGATTTGCTGAGTTTGGAAGGAAATGGGGTAAAAGAACGAACGAAGATAATTGGCGAAGAAAAAGTACCAGTCCTATTAAAATAGGCCTCAGTACGGGAGGAGACCCTTTTGCACCAAATCCAACAACGATTGATTCAGTTGCTACCATCAATGATATAAATTTTGACGCTTTGATGGATAATCTTCCACTCTCTGCTGAAGAATTAGATAGCAGTAATGCTATCATCTGTTTAAACATGTTTGAGAAAGGAGAAATTTTTAAAAACGATTTGCAGGAATATTACGCAGCCATCTTCGAATACGAGGCTTATCTGGAACGTTTTCCTAGTCATGTAAATCAAGCAGATGCTTACATAGGTTTGTATTACTGCTATACCAAAATTGGAAATACTGCAAGAGCTAATTATTATAAAAACCAATTGACTTCAAAACATAGGGGAAGCATGCAGGCCATGATGATAGAAAACCCAGCGCTACTGAATCCAAATGAAAAAAATCTGGAGGTAACAGCACGTTACGAAAGTATTTACAACATGTTTATTGAAGGTGATTTTACTGCCGCAATGGCCGAAAAGAAAAAAGCCGATAGTATTCATAGCACTAACTATTGGACACCGCAATTGTTATACATTGAAGCCGTATATCACATTAAAGAAAACAACGACAGTACCGCCATAGCCTGTTTGAACAATTTGCAAACTTTATATCCTCAATCTCCTTTAACGCCAAAGGCTGCAATACTTGCAGAAGTGCTTGGTAGAAGAAAAGAAATAGAAGCCTATCTAAATAGTTTACAAGTAATCAGAGAAGAGGAAGACATCATTATTGTTGCAGATGAAAAGGAGCCTCTTAAGAAAACAACCACAGCCTCTCCTGTTGCCATTGTGCCGCCCGTAAAAGTTCAGCCTATTATCAAACAGCCCTCTCGAAGAGATAGTTCCGCTGCTATTAAACCCATAGCAATGGCCGCTGGCTTTGCCATACAGCCAGAAATTGCACATTATGTGGTGATGTTATTAGATAGGGTAGACGGGGTGTATATAAACGAAGCCAAAAATGCGGTTATTCGATTCAACAAAGAATCGATGGCCACCTCAAAATTGATCATCAATCGCGATACCCTTGATGCCGCTAGAACCATGTTTCTGCTAACATCATTCACCGATGCGCCTTCCGCTATTGATTATATGGATAAACTAAAAAAAGCAGCACCTAGAGAAATGTCGTGGTTGCCAAATAATAAATACAGCTTTTTTGTAATCAGTGAAAACAATCTTCAATTATTAAAAACCAATAAAGACCTAGAAGGATACCGAAAATTGCTAAATGAAAGCCTGGGCAATAAATTTTAGGTCTGCTTTTTGCTTACAAAACGGCACCTCATCACAATAACTAAAATTTTAACATGAAGCGTTCTGTAAAAATATTATGGCGTTTATTTTTCATAGGCTTTGCTATGCTGATTCTACTATTTGTGGGAGCCAATTTTGGTTTACTTGGCAAAATGCCCTCCGTAATTGAATTACAGTATCCAGAGGCTGATCTGGCTAGTGAAATTATCAGCGCCGATGGTCAGCTGATGGGCAAATTCTACAGCGAAAACAGAAGTGAGGTTAAATATCACGAAATCTCACCAAATGTGATCAATGCACTTATTGCCACAGAGGATGAACGTTTTTATGAACATTCTGGAATTGATGCACAGGCTTTGGCAAGGGTAGCTTTTACGGCAGGCACCAAAGGAGGAGGAAGTACCATCACCCAGCAGTTGGCAAAAATGATTTTGGATCAAGGCAGGGGTAATATTTTTAAAAGAGGGTTAGAAAAAGTAAAAGAATGGATAGTGGCGGTAAAACTTGAACGCAACTTTACCAAAGAGGAAATACTTACACTATATCTGAATAGGGCACCTTGGGGCAACCTTTATGGAATTAGAAATGCAAGCAAAACCTATTTTCAAAAAGAGCCGGCAAATCTTAAAATTGAAGAAGCCGCCGTGTTGGTAGGAATGTTGAAGGGCTTCAGGTTTTACGACCCCATCAGGCAACCAAAAATGTCTATCGATAGAAGAAATACGGTCATCAATCAAATGGTGGTGGCAAAACAACAATTTCTCACCGAGGCAGAAGGCGCTAATCTCAAAGCCAAACCATTGATTACGAACTATAAGCCAATTGATGAAGTGGAAGGTATTGCACCTTACTATAGAAGAGCGCTGCTGGAGATTTTAAATGGCTGGTGTAAGAGCAATATAAATCCAAGAACGGGAGAGCCTTATAACTTGTATAGGGATGGAATGAAAGTATACACCACTATCGACTCACGCATGCAAACCTATGCTGAGCAGGCCGTAGAGCAACACATGCCCGAGATTCAGCGAAAACTTGATAACTATTTTAAATACAAAAAAGATCTGTGGAAGGGGAGAGACAATATCATAGAGAATGCGATGAAGTACTCTGAAAGATGGAAGGCAATGAAGAAAGATGAAATAGACGAAAAAGATATCATTGCTTCTTTTAATGTGCCCGTTAAAATGAAAATTTTTTCGTGGAGAGGAAATGCCAAACATGAACTAGATACCGTGTTAACTCCAATTGATTCTATTAAATACCACAAACAATTATTACAAACCTCCTTTGCTGCCATGGATCCGCGAACGGGTGAAGTAAAAGCTTGGGTGGGCGGAATCAGTTACAAATGGTTCAAGTACGACCACGTTATGGCACAACGTCAGGTAGGCTCTACTTTTAAACCCTTGTTATACACGCTCTCTGTAACTGATGCTGGATATACTCCCGAAACACAAATACCAGGAGGTGCAGTTACTATGAACGGCAAAACTATATCAGGTAAAGGTGGAACGTTGGCTGGCTGTTTGGCGTTTTCTCAAAATTATGCAGCATGGAGGTTGATGTCGATTATTGGTGTTTCCCGAACAATTGAATTTGCCAACCAATGTGGTATTACTGCCAAAATACCCTTTGCACCTTCTATTGCTTTAGGATCAGCTGACATACCTATGATGCAAATGCTGCAATCCTATACTATGTTTCCTAACAAAGGCTATAATACATCACCAGTATATGTTACAAGAATTGAAGATAAAAATGGTAACCTTTTGCATGAGTTTTCAGTTGCGCAAAGTAAACAAGTGATTGGAGAAGCCGACGCCTACACGATGGTTAAATTAATGTTGGGAGTGGTTCAAAAAGGTACAGCTAGAAGATTGAATAGCTTCAATATTCCTGCACAAAAAGCTGGCAAAACTGGTACCACCAACGGTAATACCGATGGTTGGTTTATAGGTTATACACCCGACCTTATAGCAGGTACCTGGGTTGGTTGTGGCGATCCTTTTATTCCCATTTATCAATCCAATGCAGGTGGTTCTGAAATGGCTGCACCCAAGTGGGGCATTTTTATGGAAAAAGTTTACGCGGATAAAAAAATTGATTTTCCTCGTCAGAAAGACTTTGATGTACCAATTGAGGTAGCCAATAATCCTATATCTGCCGATATTGACTTATCAACTTTGATTGACATGGATGATACTTTAACCCTAGATAACGGCAATGGCGACGCCATAGACTTTATGAATGAGGGTTACGAGGATCCCGAAGAACCAGCCGTACAACCAGCCGTACAACCAATAGACACAAGTAATAAACCTAAACCCAACCCCGAAAAAAAATCAAATAATAAAAAAGACCTGTATAGCAACACACCAAAAGCTATGATAAACAAAAGCAACAAAGAAAATAAAAATAATAAACCAAAATCAGACAACGACTATAGATAATAGGCAAGCCGTTATTAAAATTAATAATTGAATTTCTCCTTAAAATTTGAAACCCATTTTAGCAAAGGTTTGAAGCCCTCATTATGATTTTAACTGCAAAATTTGGGTTTAAATATTCCTTTTGAAATATATATATCAAAAGAAAATTACTTTTTGCTACTACAAAAAAATCCCATCTCTACAGATGGGATTTATATCTAAATATTGTTGATTAAGCAACTGCTTTGTTTACCAAAGCGGCGGCTTCACTTAATAAAATGGCGCTTTGTACTTTTAGACCACTTTCATCAATTAGTTTCTTAGCAACATCCGCATTGGTTCCTTGTAAACGAACAATGATGGGAATTTCAATATTTCCAATACTTTGGTAAGCATCAATCACACCTTGTGCAACACGGTCACAACGCACAATTCCACCAAAAATATTAATGAGGATTGCTTTTACTTTTGGATCTTTTAATATAATGCGGAAACCTGCTTCAACAGTTTGTGCATTAGCAGTACCGCCTACATCTAGGAAGTTGGCAGGTTCACCACCACTTAATTTGATCATATCCATAGTTGCCATCGCCAATCCTGCACCATTCACCATGCAACCTACATTCCCGTCTAATTTAACAAAGTTAAGGTTGAATTTACCTGCTTCTACTTCAGTAGGATCTTCTTCACTAATATCTCTCAACGCAGCAACATCTGGATGACGCATGAGTGCGTTGTCATCAACATTCATTTTACAATCTACAGCAATAATTTTTTCATCACTGGTTTTAAACAATGGGTTGATCTCTAACATTCCACAATCCAATCCGATGTAAGCGTTGTATAAATTGGTAACAAATTTTACGCAATTTTTCATTGCCTCTCCAGTTAACCCCAAATTGAAAGCAATTTTTCGTGCCTGAAACGCTTCTAATTTTCCTGTAGGATGAACCCATTCTTTAAATATTTTCTCTGGTGTATCATGTGCCACATCTTCAATATTCATACCACCTTCTGTACTGTACATAATCACATTTTGCCCCTTGGTTCTATCCAGTAAAATAGAAAGATAAAATTCTTTTACTGGGTTTGGCCCTTCGTAATATACATCCTGCGCTACCAATATTTTGTTCACTAATTTTCCTGCTTCACCGGTTTGTATCGTTACCAATGTACCACCCAAAAGGTTGGTAGCAATTTTTACTACATTTTCTGCATTTTTACCCACAGCCACACCTCGTTGGTCTTTTCCTACAATAGTACCCTTGCCTCTACCACCTGCGTGAATCTGTGCTTTTACAACAGCAAACTTACTACCATACTGAGTATGTATCTGTCTGTATGCTTCTTCTGCCTCGCCCGGTGTATTACATGCAACACCCTCCTGAACAGGAACATTGTACTTTTTTAACAGCTCTTTGGCCTGATACTCATGCAAATTCATAATCGTAAAAATTTGTGTGAAGATAAATAAAAACTAAATATACAGGCTAGCTGATTTAACTTAGAATGTAAGTTTACCTTGTTATATTTTCAAAACCCATTAGATTGCTACATCAAAGGTTCCTTACATGGTTTTCCCTTACTTTTGTAGGGTTTAAAATCTCTTGAAAGATTTAATATATGATGACAAAAATAAATGAAGCTACTGCGTATATCCAAAACATCATTGGTGTTAAACCACTAGTGGGAATAGTTTTGGGAAGTGGATTGGGGAGTTTTACAAAGGAACTCAACATAGAAAAAGAGATCCCTTATGGGGATATTCCACATTTCCCTGTGAGCACTGTGGAAGGACATAGCGGTAAGCTAATTTTTGCCGAATTGAGTGGAAAAAAAGTTGTTGTGATGGCTGGTAGGTTTCATTTTTATGAGGGTTATGACACTGCAGAAGTGGTATTTCCTATTCGGGTAATGAAGATGCTAGGCATCGAGCAACTTATGCTGAGCAATGCAGCAGGAGGAACAAATCCAAGTTTTAAAGTAGGTGATTTAATGATCATCACTGACCATATCAGCCAATTTCAAGTTAACCCTTTGATTGGGAAAAACGTGAATGAACTTGGTACCCGTTTCCCCGATATGACAGAGCCGTATAAAAAAAGTCTCATCGATAAAGCAAAACTTATTGGTGTATCTGCTGGGTATGATTTAAAAACCGGCGTGTACATTGGCGTTACTGGTCCAACTTTTGAAACAAAGGCAGAATATAAAATGATAAGCTTACTGGGTGCAGATGCAGTAGGCATGAGCACTGTACAAGAAGTGATTACTGCCGTACATATGGGGTTACCTGTATTTGCCATTAGTGTAATCACTGATTTGGGCATTAGAGAAGAAGAGAATGTAATTACCCATCAAGAAGTGTTGGAAGCTGCTAAAGAAGCTGAGCCTAAATTAACACATATCTTTAAAGAAATGATTGCACAGTTATAAAACTGCCATGAAATACAGCGTTCTTTTTTTTATTAGTTTATTTTTTACAGGTACTGTGAAATCACAGGAACCTACAGCAATACCCCTTGACCCCAGCCGCTTGGGAGGAGAATTGCGTGATATTAAACAGAAAAAAGATACGGGCAATACAGGTTTTCAACAAAGAGATGATCTAAAAGATTCTATCACCATCAGTTATCGGTTGCTGGATGCTTTGAAAAGATATACGATCGATTCATCTATTAATAACATCGATGTTTTTTTTCCCATACCTATGTCTTATTTGTACATGGGCAACAATGGAGCTGCCGCCACCTCGTTGATGTATAAACCCTTTGCAAAAGCCGGTTGGGACGCAGGCTTACATGCATTCGATATTTATAAGTTTACCTTAGAAGAAACAAAGTTTTACAAAACTACCCGTCCTTTTTCTTTATTAGGGTATCAACTAGCCTCTGGTCAAGAACAAATGGTGTTGGCTCAACATACCCAAAATATAAAACCAAATTTTAATGCTGGATTCGATTATAGGCTCATTAATACGCCAGGTTTTTTTGTAAACCAAAATAATAACCACAACAGTGTTCGTTTTTTTGCAAATTACCAAAGCAAAAAAAAACGTTATAATAATTTCTTCGTTTTATTAAGTAATAATATTCGTTCGGCTGAGAATGGCGGAATTCAAAACGACTCCTCTATTCTTGACCCCAATTCGAAAGATAGGTTTAGTATTGATGTAAATCTTGGTAACCAATCTCAATATTCTCCCAATCCCTTTTCTACTAATATTATTACTGGAAATATTTACCGCAATTCAGGAATTTATTTGCAGCAGAGTTATGATTTGGGTAAAAAAGATTCAGTTGCTATCAACGATTCTACTACCGAATATTTGTTCTATCCCAAACTTCGCATTCAACACGCATTCACTTACAACAACCATCAGTACACTTTCAGAGACCAAATTGCAGTTCCGGGTATCTATAAAGACTGGTACAATATTAGTTTTGTTGGTGCTACTGATACCATTGTGGCTGCCGAAAAATGGCGGTTCATGGAAAATGATTTTTCTTTGATTTCATTTCCTGATCCAAAAAATGCTGCTCAATTTATAAAAGCAGGAGTAAGTTTGCAAAATATTAATGGTACTACCAGTAGTGGCGAACTCAATTTTTACAATGTCCGTTTGCATGGCGAATACAGAAACCGAACAAGGAACAGGAAATGGGAAATGCTGCTCAAAGGAGAATTCTATCTGAATGGATTTAATACGGGCGATTACAACATATCCGCCAGCATCAACCGCTTTATAAATAAAAAGTTAGGAGATGTTCGCTTGTTTTTTAATAACACCAACAGAACCCCTTCTTTTATTTTCGACAGCCGATCTTCGTTTAATTTAGGGAATAACAACAATAGCTTCAACAAAGAAAACATCATCAGTTTTGGAGCTACTGCTACCAACCCTTTGGTGAATTTATCTTTTAGTAACCACCTAATCGCCAACCACAGTTACTTTTTTAATCGATACCAAACAATACAAAGTAGTAAGCTGATCAACATATTACAATTGTCGGCATCCAAAAAAATGGCCTTGTCTAAAAAATGGTTTCTTTATGCAGATGCCACTTTGCAACAAACAGATGCCAGTGCACCCATTAGGGTTCCGTTGCTTTATACCCGAGCCCGATTGGCTTATGAAGGACAGCTTTTTAAAAATCTCAGTTTGAGTACAGGACTAGAAGTTCGTTATTTTACTCCTTACAAAGCTTACGCCTATTCGCCACTGGTGGGCCAATTTGTAACTCAAGATACTTTTACCCTTCGCAATTTACCAGATATACATGCTTTTCTGCACTTCCGTATCAAAAGTTTTTCAGGTTTTCTACGCTTCGAAAACCTCAATACCATTAGCTTTAAAAACGGTTTCGGCTTTGTGAATAACAATTTTGCTGCTCCTTTGATTCCTACCCAAGGCCTGATCTTTCGTTTTGGGGTGAGGTGGTGGTTTGTGAATTAAATAGTGTATTAGCTGATTTAGAAGCTCCAAAGCAAAAGATGGGCTTATTTTAACAGCTTATTTACTTTTTTTTACTAATTTTGTTCTGTGAAAAAGATATTTCTCTTCTTATTAACGATGGTGTACATGACAGTGTCTAGCGGCATTGCTATGGAAATTCATTATTGTATGGGAGAAAAGGCTGGTGTAGATTTTTATCAGGTATCTGATAAAAAATGTAGCCGCTGTGGTATGAAGGAAGAAAACAAAAAAGGATGCTGCAGTGATGAACACCAGTTTTTTAAATTAGAAGATAGTCACAAAAAAACGGTTGTTGATTATTCATTCCAAATAGGAGCACTTGCCATTAACAATACTTATGCTGTTTATGATTGGCAAATGCCTATCAACGAAGCCATCTCTTTCCCCGTTGGTCATTCTCCACCTGATTATACAAAGGCCCCAGCCAGAATCCTACACGGGGTGTTTAGATTGTGATTTGAATATTTGTTAATTTAGAATTGTAGCAGACTGCTACAACAACCTTTGCGTGTAAACGCTTTTCAAAAAATATTCATTTTATAAAAATCACGATTATGAAAGTATTATCAATTTTTGCAGTATTATTTAGTTTTCTTTGCTACAGTCAGCAAACAGTTGCACAAACCAGTTTGAAAGAAGAAACCATTAAAGTATGGGGCAACTGTGGTATGTGTAAAGAAACCATTGAAACAGCGGCTACCAAGGCTGGTGCTGCTACTGCTAACTGGAACGAAGAATCTAAAGAACTTAAAGTTACTTACGCAACAAATAAAACAGATTCTAAAAAAATACAACAAAAAATAGCCAACAGCGGCTACGATACACAAGATTTTATTGCTCCAGATAAAGTGTACAACAAACTACATGGCTGCTGCAAATACGAAAGAAAAGTTGCAGAAACAACGGCATGTTGCACAAACAAAACTTGTGGTTCTGCCAACGATAATTGTAAGGCAGAAAATTGCTGCAAACACAAATCTTGCTGTAAGTAATAACACTTTTTTAAATTTTAATCATTTGCTGATGTTGCACCCTTTGGTAAAAATAATTTACTAAATGGGTGCAGTTTCGGTGAAATTGAAACTATTTTCTATTTATTTTATTAATTTTTTATAGTATGAAAAAGTTATTCTTCATCATAGCTGTGCTGATGGCTACAAACAGCCAGGCGCAAATAAACAGGGTAAGTTTACAAGCAAGTGGACTCACCTGTAGCATGTGTAGCAATGCCATCAATAAGTCGTTGAAATCATTAAATAATGTAGAAAAAGTAATGAGTAATATCAGCACATCTACGTTTGAGATTAGTTTTAAAAATAGTGCTGCGGTTAATTTCGATGAACTAAAGAAGAAGGTGGAGGATGCCGGTTTTTTTGTATCAAAACTTACTGCCGTTGTATCCTTTAATAATGTAAAGCTGTTGAAAGATGAGCACCTTTCATTTGCTGGAATGAATCTTCATTTCCTAAATGGAAAAGAGCAAGTGCTTGATGGCATTCAACAAATTCAGGTATTAGACAAAGGGTATGTGTCTAGTAAAATTTATAAGAAGAATTCAGCACTCACCCAAATGGATTGTTACAAAACAGGTGTAGCTGCTGCTTGTTGCGCATCGTCGGGTATGGTTGTTGGCAGCAGAATGTACCATGTAACTCTTTTATAAATCACCCAAAACTAATTGTAAGCGTTACCGTTGGTTTTACATTGTATTTAATCATGCGAACTATTTTATTGAATATTCTTCTATGCTTTTTAGGGATGTATGCAAAAGGGCAAGAGCTATATGTGTATACAGAACCAGCCAGTAATATGGCTGCAAAAACTATAGGTTTCCGATTGACGAACAGTTTGATGCAAAAAGTGTCTAACAATAAACAATACAACTTCCATAGCGTACCAGAATTGATGATTGGCATCTCAAAAAAATCTATGTTACATGGAGAAGTTTTTTTGAGTAATAGAAATACCAAATTGGTATCAGAGGGTGGGGCCTTGTATTATAAATATAGGTTCTTTAGTTTGGACGAGGTGAATATGCATTTTAGATTGGCTGCATATACTCGTTTATCTTATAATAACAGTGATGTGCATCAACCCGCTATTGATTTGTTTGGCCATAACAGTGGGGTAGAAACTGGTGTGATTGCCACGCAGCTCATCAAAAAGGTAGCGCTTTCTGCCTCCTTGGCCCATATGTATGCAGCCGACAATGGAAAAGGTAATAAATTTATTTATGCCAATAACAACCGCAATGCCGTTGGTTATACTTTATCTGTAGGAAAATTGATGTTGCCTAAAACTTATATCAGTTACAATCAGATCAATATGAATTTGATGCTAGAAATGTTGGGACAAACCAATTGGGAAACAGGAAGTAGTTTTTTAGATCTGGCACCTTCTGTTCAACTGATATTATTTAGTAAAATGAGGGTAGATATGGGTTATCGATTCCCATTAATCGATCACTTGAAACGCACAGCTGATCGTGGTTTTTTACTACGATTGGAATATAATATCTTCAATGCATTTTGATCATGAAATCAATTAAATTGAAATTAATCATTTTGTTAAGGACTGTATTTAAAGCATTATTTATGTCGAAAAAAGAGTGCTGTAAATAGCATTTTTTTTATTCTTACAATGCAGATGGTTTTACATACGCACAATGATAAATCAAACGATCAAGGTATCCATTGTTTATGTATTCATGAACAATACCAGAAGCTTTTTCTAAAATATTGGTTTCGAAGTTGGCACTAATACCCAACAATTCAAATGCTTTTTGATGCGCTTCCTCTTGCGAAAGCTGGTCAACTTGTTGCAAGGCTTCTGTTACCGCAAACACTTGTAGCCCCTCATCTTTTAAGTCGCCGATAGCTGCAATAATCCAACTTAACGCATAAAAATAATTTTTCTCCAACAATAAAAACCAATGCTGATCACCGGCTTCAGGCATTACATTGTAACGAGATTTTACAATTTCTTCTGTACAATAAAAAGCCGTAGAATTTTCTGAAATACCGCTGTTGCTGAGCTGTATCATACCTTGCAATGCTTGCGGATAAATACTCAACCACCGCACTTCTCTTCTAAATTCATGTACCTGATTTTCCATGTGCGTAAATTGACCATTGACTTGCTTCACAAATGAGTGAATACTGTTGATTTCTTTTTCATAAAATGACTGAATGGCAAACACTTCTTCATGTTGATTGATCCAGTCTGCTTTTCTTAACGATTTTCTGATTTTTTTTAGTCTTTTTTTACCTTCCGTAATCCATTTTTCATTTACCAGCACATCGTTTAAGTGCTGAATTTTTTCACGGGCCTGTGCCTGCATATATTCCCTGATATGAACCGGAATGGTTGGATTCTCTAGGAACATTTTAGCATAATATTCGTAATAATCTATTTGCCCAATTCCATCTTCTAACAACTTAAAATGCTCTTTTAGTTTTCCGAATTGTTTCTTATTGTGCAATGCTTCATACAATCTACTCAGCCCTTCTAACATGAATAATGGGGTTCGGGCATCGTGGCTATACAACCATAAAGCCGGATTAGGATCTTTAACTGCATCATCTAACAAAGCTTCTATTTTTTTTAAGTAATGTTCAAATCTGCTATTTCCTTTTTTCATATTTTTTTCATTTTATTAAAACCTTTCAAAAAATGCAATGCTACCGCCTACCCAAGTTTTGTCTTTGTTGTAACGCGTACCAATCATTTTACCTTTACTCAACCTAGCCAAATTTTGAACGGCAATTGGTCTTTCAGCTCCTTTTTTCCAAAAGTAAAACAACCTTATTTCTGCTTTTGCAGGTTCATCCAGAGTAGGTATCACCGATGCATAATTTACTTTGCGTTGCAATATCCAATTCTCCGGATCTTTAATTGCATCAATATCCTCTTGGGTTACGTCTATCACAACGCCCATACCTGCAAACGAGAACAAAGGCTTTAATACATATTCTTTTAAGGCCACAGGTTGTATTACTTCGTTTAAGAAAAATGTTTTTGGCACATACGGATTGTCTATAAATGGTAAGGTAAACTTGCTAATACGATAAAACCAATTTGGATGAGGCATCCACTCCACTTTATATTTTTTGGTTAAATCAATAATTGGCCCAAGGTTTTGTTGTTGATCAAGATCATCAAAAATAATACGGTTATAAATTCTATGAATCGGTGTTTTAAAGGGTCCATTCATATAATACAATTGCTCACCTTCCGCTATTAATTTAGTGATGCATACGGTTGAAATACCTAATAATTTTTCGGTACAATAAAAATCGATTCTTGTTTTTTGTTGTTCTGGAAAGATTTCGAGAAGTACTACATTTTCTGGAATATGCTGACCAATAATTATCTCTTTCAGTAAATCAATGTAGCTTTCTTTCGTATATCCGTTCAGGTAACTAGAATGTGTATTTGGCAGGTTGGCGTATCTCGCAGTAATTTCGCTATGGAAAGCCTGAAATGCAAACAAGGAAGGGAATCCCTGCATTTCTATCAACTGAGGTTCTAGTGTTCCCTCCTCATTTTCACAAATACCAAAATCAAACACTAGGCACTGCGGATAGTCATTTTCGCCTGGTACCTCAATATTGGTTGGGATGCTTCGATTGGTGAGCGATTTAAAATTATCAGCTGTAATTAGATCAAGGATGTGTTCGCAGGCATCTAACATTTTTTTTGTAAAAACTTTTGGAATAAATATAGGTGTTTCAGCATTTCTAAAATCTAATGCACCCGGGTGAAGATTTTCAATTTCTTCCATGTATCGCTGGTATTTTTCTTCAGTAAACTGATCGTTAAATGCCTGTCGGAGTTCTCTTTGCATAATCAACATTTTGAAAGTGAAAGTTGAATAAAAATAACGAAACAAATAGAAATGATAGTGTCTATTATAGAAGTTTTGAAGGGTCGGGATAATATAAAGTTTTCAAGAAGTTATCCCTGCTACACTTCTACAGTTTGCATTTTATGAATGGCAAGCTGCAGAAAGTTGGGTAATATCCTAGAGTAAGTATATAAAATTTTATCTGGGTCGTTCAATTGTTCTATCATCGATTTCCATTTGTTTTCGCCATGGTTTTCGATCACTGTTTTCTTTTTGTCGTCTGTTAGTAGATACATCGTCATACCCACAGCATCAGCCTCTGGATGAAACTGTGTTCCAATCATGTTTTCATTGAAACGGACTGCCATAATAGATCTTTCTAGTGGAACGTGTGGTCGGTTTTTTTCTATAGCTAATATAGAACCTCCCATTGAACGGATGAGTTGGTGGTTGGGCTGTATTACTTGGTAATTTCTACTATCAACTGCATAAAATGGATCTTTTAATCCTTCAAAAGTAGGTTCCTGCACTGCCTGATGTAAATAATGAATTGGGAACACGCCAAAGGAAGTTCCTTTTCTTTTGGTTACAGTAGCAATACCGTAATGGCGACAAGCCAATTGAAAAGAATGACAAATGAAAAATACTTGCTTTTTGATGACATTGTTGGGGTTAGTATTGAATTGCTCTACTGACTGTAGCCAATCAAAATAAGCAGACTCCCATTGGCTGCCTTCACTTTCGAGTGGACTGCCAGGGCCGCCACTCGAAATATATACATCGTATGATAGGTCAGGTACCGAATTTTCTAATCTCACTTCAAACTCATCTTTTTGAATATCTATGTGATGAAATTCTCCAAATTGGTTCAAAATTTCTCTTATACATCGCATTCCCTGATTTTCAACACCTTCATATAAGTCTAAAATAGCTACTCTCAAACTGGTTTTATCATTCCAAATCATTTTCAAAAATAACAATTCTTTAAATCAATGCTTGTGGTAGAACCTCCTTTTTATTACACATTCAACCAAAATAATGTTAGTAAAATCATTAAAGCTATCATTCCAAGGTCTGTTTACTGTATGAGCCTATTCTTTGTTACCTTTACGCCCTAAATATGAAGACAAAAACGATTAAAAAAGATAAGGTTAACATTATCACACTCGGCTGCAGTAAAAACATGGTAGATAGCGAAGTGCTAAGCGGACAGTTATTGGCCAATGAAATTGATACCGTACATGAAAGTGCCAAAAAAGACCACAATATTGTGATTATCAATACCTGCGGTTTTATAGAAAAAGCAAAGGAAGAAAGTATCAACACTATTTTGGATCATGTAGAATTGAAACGGAGAGGAATATTAGATAAAGTATATGTGACGGGCTGTTTGAGTGAACGTTACAAACAAAATCTGGAAGCTGAAATTCCGGAAGTGGATGCGTATTTTGGAACAATGGAGCTGCCTTTAATTCTCAAAAGATTTGAAGCAGATTACAAAGGCGAATTAATTGGAGAGCGGTTACTAAGCACGCCACAACATTACGCCTACATTAAAATAAGTGAAGGCTGTAATAGAACCTGTTCTTTTTGTGCCATACCGTTGATGCGAGGCTCACATGTGAGTAGGTCTATCGAATCATTAGTAGATGAGGCCAAAAAACTGGTACAACGTGGCGTAAAAGAAGTAATGTTGATTGCACAAGAACTTACTTATTATGGACTCGACATTTACAAAAAACGTGAGCTGCCCAAGTTAATGCATGCATTGGCAGATGTAGAAGGCCTAGAGTGGATAAGGTTGCACTATGCGTATCCATCAAAATTTCCGATAGAGATCATTGATGCCATGAAAGAGCGCCACAACATTTGCAATTACCTTGATATGCCCCTTCAACATGCCAGCAATCAAATGCTCAAAGCCATGAAGCGGCAAATCAGTCGCGAAGAAATGGAAGACCTGGTGGGAGCTATCAGAGAAAAAATTCCAGATATTTGCTTGCGCACTACACTCATTGCAGGTTTCCCCGGAGAAACAAGAGGGGATGTGGAAGAGTTGAAAAGTTTTTTACAAAAAATGCGTTTCGATAGGGTAGGAATCTTTACATACAGCCACGAAGAAGATACGAGTGCCCACAGTTTGGTAGATAATGTTTCTGCAGAAGAAAAAGAAGAAAGGGCGCAGGAGATCATGGAAGTGCAACAAGATATTTCTCTAGAAAAAAACGAAGAGAAAGTAGGAAAAATATTTAAAGTGATGATTGATAAAAAAGAAGCAGGAAGATACCTTGGAAGAACGGAGTTTGATAGTGTGGAAGTTGATAATGAAGTGATCATTCAAAGTAATAAAAAATTAACTATTGGAGATTTTGTAAATGTAAAAATTACAAAAGCTTTTGATTACGATCTGGAAGGTGAACTTGCTTAAAAAAGTTTCCTGTAAATTTAAATCATACATAGTAGCAAATGAAATTTTCAGCAGAGAACATTCCATACGCACAAACGAAGCTATTCTCGTCTATAGTTACAGATTATATAGGCGCAGCAGCCAGTCTGAAACAATTTTATTTGCATGTACCTACTTTAGATGGAATAAAAGCTGCTATTCATAACAGTAAACACCCCAAACACAATAGGGCCGTGTTGGTGAGCACATTACAAAACCAATACAGCAAGCTTAACCCAAGCGAAAAGGTACAAGCTAACGTTGAGCTGCTCTTATTGAACAATACTTATACCGTAACCACGGCACATCAACCCAACATTTTTACTGGGCATTTGTATTTTATTTATAAAATTCTGCATGCCATCAAATTGGCAGAAACACTCAGCAACGAAATGCCCCACAACCATTTTGTGCCGGTATATTATATGGGCAGTGAGGATGCTGATTTGGAGGAACTGGGGCAGGTAACCATAGGCGGAAAAAATTATGAATGGGAAACCAAACAGAAAGGTGCAGTAGGAAGGATGGTAATTGATCAGCCTTTTTTGGAAATGCTACAAGCCATCGAAGGTCAGATAAACGTGGCGCCATTTGGAAAAGAGATCATGGAAATCATGAGCCAAGCTTACAGCATTGGCAAAAAAATAGAACAGGCTACCCTAGAACTAGTACATGCATTGTTTGCAAAATTTGGTTTAGTTATTCTGTTGCCGGATGATGCCAACTTAAAGCGTTTGTTCATACCTATTATTGAAAAAGAATTGTTTGAAAGGTTTTCTCACCATGCGGTAAAGGAAACAATGGCCAATTTTCCAAAACAGTATAAGGTGCAAACACTGGGTAGAGATTTGAACCTGTTTTATTTAAAGGACGATATTCGCGAGCGCATTGAATATAATAACAATCAATTTACCGTAAACAATACCAACCTGGTTTTTGATAAAGCTAGTATTGCTGAGGAGTTAGATGCTTTCCCGGAAAGATTTAGTCCGAACGTTATTTTAAGACCCATTTTTCAGGGAACCATTTTGCCTGATATTGCTTTTATTGGTGGTGGCGGCGAATTGGCCTACTGGCTTGAATTGAAAAAAGTATTTGAAGCTGTAGTAGTTCCTTATCCTGTATTAGTATTGAGGAATTCTTTTTTATTAGTAACCCATCAAGCGCTTGCAAATATTGTTTCGCTTGGGTTGCAGGTAACCGATTTTTTTAAACCTTTACATTTGATTCAATTGCAATTGGTGCAGCAGGAAACTAATTTGCAATTAGATTTAACAATAGAAAAACAGCAACTACAAGCCTTATATGCTCAAATAAATAAAGTAGCCTCTACGGTAGATCCCACATTGGCTTCACATACAGAAGCACTTCTTAAAGTAGCAACCAATAAAATAGATCAGTTAGAGAAAAAAATGATCAAAACAGAAAAGAAAAAATTTGAAGCTAAACAGAGGCAGGTAGAAAAAATTAAAAATGGTTTGTTTCCCCATCAATCATTACAAGAAAGAGTACACAATTTCATACCTTATTTTGCGCAATTTGGAGGCGGATTGATAGATAATTTGTACATACATTCTCATGCCTTAGAACAGGAGTTTTGTATCTTGAAAGAACAGGCTTAAATACTTGAAGATTTAACCCAGTTTTTTTGCCATTGCTAATACTTCTTCTTCCATTTGTTTTTTATAGGCAGACAGTTGCTCTGTTACGATGGCGTCGTAGGTACCGATAATTTGTGCTGCCAAAATACCTGCATTTTTGGCGGCATTCAGCGCTACAGTAGCCACAGGAACGCCGTTGGGCATTTGTAGAATAGATAAAACTGAATCCCATCCGTCGATAGAATTAGATGATTTTACTGGAACACCAATTACAGGGAGGGTAGTGTAAGCAGCTATCATACCTGGTAAATGCGCTGCACCACCAGCACCTGCTATGATCACTTTCAATCCACGCCCCTGTGCTTCCATCGCATAACTGCGCATCCTATCAGGCGTACGATGTGCAGACACAATATTAATTTCGAAAGTGATGTTGATAGATTGTAAGAAGTCGGCCGCAGCCTGCATCACTGGCAGATCTGATTGGCTCCCCATGATGATTCCTATAAGTGCACTCATATTATTGGTTTAAAATTGGTAGTTACAAAGTTATGAATTCGGGTTAGATGAGGCAACATTGATTTAAGTAACTATGTTATGCTGAATGCCCATTGCTTTCGGCACAAGCTTTTACTCTAAGATTGTATGGTATTTAAGCTTTGGATATGAAGTATTAAATTTCTGAAATGATGTTGAAATTAAAAGGAATGAGGTATTCAGTAAAGCAAAAACTGCTTTATAAGCACACCATATTGTGCAGCATCGTAACTATTTTTTATAGCAGAATAGGTAAGTACGATACATTGAACAACAGATTTTAATAAATAATAAATTTAAACAATACATAAAGTGATGTATCTATTTAAAAACATTTAACTTTATTACAAATAAATAGTTTGTTTGCCCAAAAAGAAGTGGTTGAAAAGTTATTCTGAATTTACTCCATCGGACGCCTATGATTATGTTGATGGTAAAACAACTCTAGTTGAAAATGCTAATACATTCCAAACAATCATTCCAAAAAAAATAAATTGCTCAGTGTATGTTCTTAAAAATGAGGAAATAGAATTTAAATAACTAATAAAAAGATGCGCACAAAATTTAAATCCTGCTAAATAAATTTAGCCCAATATAAAATTTAAACTTTATGTTAAACCCAACACCTGCTCCCCCCAACAAGCAAATGAGCAAATTCATTTTCATTCTTACTTTAGGTGCGGCTATTTATTTTTTTATTATTAAATCAATTAACGTTTACAGCTCAGCGTTGGGTGGTATTATTTATGAAATACTATGGCTTCCATCTTTGATTGTATTATTCATCTTGCCAGTTGTTTCATTCATTTTTTGGGTGAGAGAAAAATTCAAGTTAAAATCTCTTAACTTATGTTCTATCATTGTAGCTGTTTTGGTAGTATTATCTATTGTGCTAATCAAATAATCAATAGTGGTTTGTGGTGTATAATATGTTTACTGAATCAACTCTCCTTTTAACCGCAACAACTCTGTTTCCGCTACCTTGGTATCATATCTTGCTGCAATCAAACGATTGTAGGCATCTTCCAAACTTTTTTGTGTTTCTCTTAGTTCGAGGTAGGTAGTAACACCCAAGCGTAAACGCTCCGAAGCGATGAATACATTTTCTTTTGCCAATGCAATGTTTTCTTCTTCTAACTGCAAAGTTTTACGTTGCAATTCATAATCTTTATACGCATTGCTAATTGCAATGTTCATACTCCATTTCTGGTAATCGTACAGGGTTTGCCGATAACTGATATCAAGTTTAGTAGCTTCAATCTGTCTCTTCACATTGTAGTTATTAAAAATAGGAATGGTAGCTGAAGCCCCATAATTAAAACCCCTGTTTCTGTTGAAGAGTGGTGTAAAGTTGTTCACTACCACTCGGTTATTTGTACGGTTAAAATTATAGGCACTATTGAAGGTTACAATTGGAAAACGATCTGCTTTGTTTTCTTTTAAAGTTAGTTCAGCAATTTTTATATTTTGCTGTGTTACCTGTAATAACGGATTATTTTTTTCTGCTGCTTCCAGAATCTCTGTGACCAACAAATTGTTTTTGAAAGGAATACTGTCTTCTACTTCATAAATTGCATCCCTAGAAGTGACCATTAACAAATTCAGTTGTTCTTTTAACTGTTGAATCAACGTTTGCTGGCGCAATTTAGCCGCTCGTTGTGCGTTGAGGTCAACTTTTGCTTGCAACATTTCTGGTTTAGCTCCTAATCCAACTTTTAATTTTTTTTCTGCCTGTTCTACTCTTTCTACGTTGAGAGCCATTTGCTCCTCAATGGCTATTAATTGTTGTTTTTGGCGTACTACATTGTAATAGGTTCTGATCACATCTGCCACGGTATTTACTAATTGATTTTTGATGTTTAGTTCACCTAATCTTAGAAATTCACTAAGTTTATCTCTGGTTACAAACATTTTTAAGCCATCAAATACCGTCCAGTTTAAATTAATAGAAGCTTGAACATTATCTGAACGGATACCACTAGCACCTCTTTCAGATCCGTCTGATAATTTTTGTCGGGTATCGTTGTTATTTAATACCAAGCCTGTATTGGCATTTATTCTTGGGTAGAAAGCAGCTTTTGCATAACTTTTATTCAATGCTGCCAGCGAAGAATCATTTTTCAATAGTTGAATATCGTAATTGTTTTTAATAGCCGTGGCCACTGCTTCTTCTACTGACAACAATTGCTGGCTGTGAACTTTATAGCTCGTGACAATTAAAATAAGTGCTATTAACACCTGTGTTCCTTTTTTCATCCTTAATATTTTTTTTCTCCTGCTTCTGCTTCTGCCATCGTATCTAATTTACTTTTGGTTTTCTTCGTGCTGAGGAATGAGTAAACTGCTGGCACAATAAACAACGTAAGTAATAATGAAAACATGATACCTCCTACAATTACAATGCCCAGTGGTATTCTACTAGTAGATGCATCACCCAACGATAATGCCAGTGGCAGTGCCCCCAACGACATGGCAAGACTGGTCATCAGAATTGGACGTAAACGAGTAGTAGATGCTTCAATAACTGCCTGCACTTTATTAACGCCTTGTAATTGTATCTTATTCGCGAACTCTACAATTAAAATACCATTTTTCGTTACAAGTCCGATCAACATGATCATTCCAATTTGAGAAAAAATATTGATAGTTTGGTTAAATAGCCACAACGACAATACCGCTCCTGCAATAGCCAACGGCACGGTAACCATGATGGTAAACGGATCTATAAAACTTTCAAATTGCGCCGCTAATACAAGAAAGATAAGCACCAACGCCAATAAAAAAGCAAAGTAGGTATTCCCTGAACTGTCTGCATAATCTCTAGATGTACCCGATAAGGAAGTGGTAAATGTATTGTCCAATACACTGTCTGCAATAGCTTGTATTTCTTTGATACCGTCACCTACGGTTTTGCCATCGGCCAACCCACTACTGATGGTGGCAGATCTATAACGATTAAAGTGGTACAAAGTAGGAGGGGTAACATCTTCAGTGATATTTAATAAATTGATCAATGAAATGGATTCTCCTCTAACATTGGTTACAAAAATAGTTTTGAGATCATTGGGATCGTCTCTATCGATTCTTTCTACTTGGCCCAAAACAGAATATTGTTTTCCTTCCTTGGTAAAATAACCCAAACGTTGGTTACTCAATGCTAGTTGCAATGTTTGGGAGATGTCTTGAACACTCACGCCCAACTCACTTGCTTTTAAGCGATCGATGCGGATCCTGATTTCTGGCTTGTTGAATTTCAAATCTGCGTCTACCCCTTGTAGTACGGTACTCTTCGAAGCGGCTTCTAGCATCCTGGGCAATGCTTCTTTTAATTTATTATTATCGGTGTTTTGTAAAACAAATTGTATGGGTTGTCCGCTTCGTCGGGTTACCTGTATGGTTTGTTCCTGAATGGCGAATGATCTACCATCGTTGAACTTTGCTACACTTTTATTTACCCAACTTACAATTTCTTGTTGACTCTTGGTACGTTCTTTTGGATCTACTAGCGCCACTCGTACAAAACCAGAATTAGCTGAGCCAGAACCAGTGAATCCTGGTGCCGTCATACTGGTCATGTATTTTTTCTCTTTGATAGAGTCGTTTAGGAAATTAATTATTTTGTCCATGTATTTATCCATGGCATCATAAGAGGTTCCTTCGGGCGCAGACACTTGCAGCCTGAACTGGCTTTTGTCTTCCATGGGTGCCAACTCTGATGGAAGTTTAATACCTATAAAAAAGATGATTGCAAAACATGCCAAGATGATGGGAATCGCCACCCATCGCACTTTCATAAAACCTTGTAATAGTTTTTGATAACCATGTTCCATTCCGGTAAAAAATGGTTCGGTAGCTAAATAAAATTTGGAGTGTTTAAATGTTTTACGGCTTAGATAAACGTTCAGCACTGGTGTTAATGTAAGGGAAACAAATGCAGAGATCAACACCGCACTCGCCACTACAATGCCAAACTCACGAAACAATCTACCTACAAATCCTTCTAAAAATACGATGGGTAAAAATACTACTGCCAACGTGATAGAAGTGGCGATAACGGCAAAGTAAATTTCTTTTGAACCTTCTCTGGCAGCCTTCCATTTATTCATACCGGCTTCCATCTTCTTATAAATATTTTCTGTTACCACAATTCCATCATCCACTACTAATCCTGTTGCCAATACAATTGCTAAAAGTGTGAGTACATTGATGGTAAATCCACTAATATACATAATAAAAAAAGCGCCAATTAACGAGATTGGAATATCTATCAGGGGACGAATCGCAATCAACCAATCGCGGAAGAAAAGGAAGATGATGATGACCACAAGTGTAAATGAAATGATGAGTGTTTCTTTTACCTCACTGATACTTTTTCGGATGTTAATCGTTTGGTCGGAGGAAACTTCTAACCGAATATCTTTAGGTAATTCTTTTTTGATTTCATCCAATCTCTTTTGAACATCATCACTGATGGCGATGTAGTTGGTGCCTGGTTGTGGAATTACAGCGATGGCTATCATTGGCACTCCACTTTCTTTGAGTACGCTTTCTTCATTTTCAGGACCCAGCACCGCCTCTCCAATGTCTTTTAAACGAATGTCGGCTCCGTTCACATTTTTGATGATCAGGTTGTTGAATTCTTCTTCGGTGTTTAGTTTGCCAAAAGTGCGAATACCCAACTCTGTAGCATCGCCAGTTACTTTTCCTGATGGTAGCTCTACGTTTTCTCTCAGCAATGCCCCCTGCACATCTTGTGGTGTAAGTGAGTATGCACTCATGCGCGATGGATTGAACCAAATACGCATGGCATATTTTTTTTCACCCCAAATGCTTACACCACTTACACCTGATACAGTTTGTATTTTCTCAACCAAATTATTATTAGCATATTCTGTAATTTGCAGCGCATTTCTGATATTACTTTGTAACAAAATAACTATCACAGGGTCGTTACTAGCATCCGCCTTACTTACTACTGGCGGGGCATCTAAATCTGTAGGTAACGATCGCTGTGCTTGTGATACTTTATCTCTTACATCATTGGCAGCTTCTTCTAAACTAATACCTAAGTTAAACTCTACACTAATGCTGCTGCTGCCTTGTGAACTCTGAGAAGTAATGTTTTTTATTCCCGCAATTCCATTAACCGCTTTCTCCAACGGCTCCGTTATCTGTGTTTCAATGATCTCCGCATTGGCACCAGGGTAGGAGTTCTTACACTGATGTTGGGAGGGTCTAAGGCAGGATAATCTCTCACCCCTAAAAATTTATAACCTATTAAACCAAACAATACTATGGCAACATTGAGTACCACTGCAAAAACCGGTCTTCGTAAACTAAACTCTGATAAACTCATGTTTAAATATTTTTTAAGATAGGACTTTGGTGTGTTGTGAAAAGGGTACTCTAATATGAAATTTTTATCTACAGTTTAATGCTTATAAAATAGTACATCCATATTTATAGTTTTATTACTTTATTTAGTTGAACTTTTCCACCCGGTTTCAAACTCATCAAGCCAGTTGTAATGATGGTATCGCCTACTTTTAATCCTGTTAATACTTGTACATTGGCACTGTCTCTGGCTCCGGTTTCTACATTTTCAAAATTGGCTATGCCATTGCTGTATATAGCCACTTTTTTGCCTCTGGCTTGTGGAATAATAGCTTGTGAGGGTATCATTAACGCATCCCGCTCTGGGTCGAAATTTGTTTTCACTTTTACAAACTGGCCAGGTAAAATTTTACCGTCGTTATTGGTTACAATACTTCTCACTATTAAACTTCTGTTGTCTTCTGAAACTCCCGACTCCGTTGCAATAATTGTTGCATTATAATTCTTAGAACTACCTTCAGCAGTAAAGCTTACCAACTGTCCAACTCTTACTTTGTTACTATACCGCTCAGGTAAGGTAAAGTCTAGTTTTAATTGACTGTTCTGTCGAATAGTAGTAATCACGGTCATGGGTGTTACATAGGCACCCGGACTAATATTTTTTAAGCCAATGGTACCATTGAAAGGTGCCCTGATTTCAGTTCTCATGATATTGCTCCGCACAATATTCATATCTGCTTTTAGGTTATTGATATTAAGCACTTCGAGGTCATATTCTTGCTGACTGATTCCGTTAATTTTCAGTAACTCTTCATATCTTATAGCTGTTTGTTCTGCAACCTGCACTTGTACTTTTAACTTGTTGAGCTGGGCTACCAGATCTCCATCATAAATTTTGGCAAGCAGCGTACCTTTTCCAACCGGCTTTCCTTCTGTTGCATTCAAATACACAAGTCGCCCCGAAATTTCTGGGTTGATGGTGGTAGATTCATTTGAAATGATACTGCCGGGTAACTCTAGATTATTAGATAGTGAACTAGCCGTTACAACGAAGCCATCAACTTTCATATTAGATGCTCCGGCTGGGTTGGCTCTGGCTGGTTCATCCTTTTTATCATTTCCACCACATGAAATGTTAAATATAGAAGAAAGAAGTACGGCTGAAATAACCACAGTTTTAAAAAATGATATTCTCCTCACAGGTATATTTTTAATGATCAAAATTTAATGATGAAAATAGGCTTAATTTTTAAAAATCAGCTGTAATTATATGATCTGTAAGATCATATAATTGGAAATGTTATATCGACTTTACAAACAACGTATATTTTATTTGGTTGGCTTTGTGCAACAATTCTTGCCGCTCATTGCTTAGAATGGTAATATGGCCCATTTTCCTACCTGGCTTTGTGTTGGTTTTGCCGTACAAATGCACAAAAACATTGTCCATAGCCAAAATTTCTGCTAATCCTTCATAGTAAACCGGACCCTCGTGGCCTTCTGCCCCTAAAAGATTTACGATGGCAGCCGAAAGAATATGATCTGTGTTACCTAAGGGGTAATCTAACAACACTCTCCAAAGCATGTCGAACTGGCTGCTATAACAAGCCTCAATGGTATGGTGTCCACTGTTGTGAACCCTGGGTGCCGTTTCATTCACCCAAACATTGTCTTCAACATCAGTAAATAATTCCACGGCAAATATGCCTGGGCTCTTCAATTCTTTTACTACCCGGAGGGCAATAGCTTCCGCTTTCCATAAAACATTTTCTGGTAATTGAGCTGGACTCAGTTGATAGGACAATAAATTTAATCGGGGGTCAAATACCATATCCACCGGAGAATAAATCGCAGTTTGTCCGCTGGTACTCACGGCAATCATCACCGCAATTTCTTTTTTAATGTCCACCATTTTTTCTAAAACAGCAGGTGCATCAAAACCCAATGCTAGGTCTGCTGAGGTTTTCATTATTTGAACACCTCTGCCATCGTATCCACCAGTAGCCAGTTTATGCACCCCAGGCAAAAAATGTTCCTGTGCTTTTAATTCTTCTAAGTTGTGTGTGATTAAAAAAGGGCTGCTAGGAATTTCATGGGTTTTATAAAATTCTTTTTGGAGGATCTTGTTTTTGATGGTTCTCAATGCAGATGGTGTTGGAATAATGGTTACCCCTTCATCTTCTAGTTGTTGCAACGCTGCTTCGTTTACGCTTTCAATTTCGATGGTCAATACATCTAATTTTTTTCCGAAGTTATAAACATCCTCAAAGTTGTTAATATCACCTTGTATAAAATGATGACAAAGATGGGCTGCCGGGCAATTGGGGTCGTTTTCCATCACATAGGTTTCTATCGGATAATTGATGGCTGCTTGTAGCAACATTCTGCCCAATTGGCCACCGCCAAGGATGCCTGCTTTTTTCATGTTTGCAAAGATAGAAAGTTGGAGGCTATCTGGGTTAGATTTTTATTACCTTTGAATGGTGATCCCAGATTATCCACATAAAATTTTTAGTGATAAACGCATCTGCTATTCTTTGTTAATGATGTCGTTGGCTATGGATGTAGCTTATTACTAAGTTTGCACTTACAAGTGCTATTAATTTATAAATTTGTTGCATTTTTCCTATTCATATATCAAAGGCACCTGCCTTATAAACTATAAATACCATTTGATATGTTAACCAATACCATTCCCAATACGGCTACCAACACCAGTGCTGATTTTTTACCATTGCAAGGAACAGATTATGTTGAATTTTATGTTGGAAATGCCAAACAAGCTGCTCATTTTTATAAAACAGCTTTTGGTTTTCAGTCTCTTGCCTATGCTGGTCCGGAAACTGGGATGAGAGATAAAGTGAGTTATGTGATCTGTCAAAATAAATTAACATTTGTGCTCACCACACCGTTGCGCAACAACACAGAAATTGCTGATCATATTAATAAGCATGCTGATGGGGTAAAACATATAGCGCTAAAGGTTGATGATGCTACAGATGCTTGGCAGCAAACCACAAGCAGGGGCGGAAAAAGTTACCTAGAACCCACTACTTTGAGAGACGAACAAGGCGAACTGGTTATGAGCGGAATTCATACTTATGGCGATACTGTACACCTTTTTATTGAAAGAAAAAATTACAAAGGCGTTTTTATGCCAGGCTTTAAAAAGTGGGAGTCGCATTACAATCCTACCGAAACAGGTTTGTTGTACGTAGATCATTGCGTGGGCAATGTTGGTTGGAACCAAATGAATTCATGGGTGAAGTTTTACGAAGAGGTAATGGGATTTAAAAATATCCTCAGTTTTGATGACAATGATATTTCTACTGAGTACAGCGCTCTCATGAGTAAGGTGATGAGTAGCGGTAACGGTTTCGTGAAGTTTCCGATTAATGAACCAGCTGAAGGGAAAAAGAAAAGTCAGGTAGAAGAGTACCTCGATTTTTACAACGGCGAAGGGGTACAACACGTAGCTATCGCTACCAATAATATTGTTGAAACAGTAATTGAACTGAAGAAGCGGGGGATAGATTTTCTAAAAATTCCTGACAGTTATTATGTGGATGTGTTGGATAGAGTAGGAAAAATTGATGAAGACCTCCAACCACTTGCTGAACTCGGTATTCTGATCGACAGAGATGAAGAAGGTTATTTACTGCAAATATTTAGCAAGCCTTTACAAGACAGGCCTACTTTATTTTTTGAAATCATTCAACGCAAAGGAGCCAGAAGTTTTGGTAAAGGTAATTTTAAGGCATTGTTTGAAGCATTGGAAAGAGAGCAGGATGCAAGAGGAAATTTGTAGTAGTGCTGATTTAGCTGATTTGTAATAAGTGCTTGATATTTTTTTGATACTTTGTGCGGGTAAATACAAATAATATTTTCATTTTTAACATTGATGGTATCAATAATTTTAATATTTTCACAATATTGCCAACATAACCCCAAAATACTTATTGAATGAGCCCTTCTTTTTTGCGTATAAGATTAGTGGTCTGCGGTTTATTTGTAGTCAGCTTATCTATGGCGCAACCCTCTTTTTCTGAAATTAAAAAATCGTCGCCCCGTGTTTCAGATGCTTACACTAGATTAGAAGATTCTGTAAAACTACAATTCAAAAACCTAGACCTTATATGGCCGCCTGCAGAAATGTATGTTCGCTCATTCAAATACGATCGTCAATTGGAAGTGTGGGTTAAAAATGAACCTGGACAAGCTTTTAAATTATTTAAAACCTACAAGGTTTGCCAGCAAAGTGGTACAATGGGTCCAAAGCGGATAGAAGGTGATTACCAAGTACCAGAGGGATTTTACTACATCAATGAATTTAATCCTAACAGCGCCTACCATCTATCATTAGGGTTAAATTATCCCAATGCATCTGATAAAATTTTAGCGGATGAGTACAGGCCGGGTAGCAATATTTACATCCACGGTAATTGTGTTTCTACGGGTTGTATTCCAATTACCGATGTTCCTATGGAAGAGTTGTTCATCATTGCTGGTTCAGTGAAGGAGCAAGGCTTTCAAGAGTTTATTCCAGTGCATGTATTTCCTGTGCGTTATAATGTTACCAAATCATTGGAATACCTTGTGGGCATCACCAATGACAATCTAACTTTACAGGCCTTCAACAAAAACATCAAACAGGCATTTGATTATTTCGAAACCAACAAGAAGCTTCCGGTGATCATGGTGAACCAACGTGGGGAGTATGTTTTCAATTAATATGCGGTTCTAAATATTCTTATGTTTCTACCTCATTAAAACTTGAATAGTGCTTAGGGTTTTTTGCTCCAACACTACTATTTTATTTCCTGTAAGTTTATTTATAGTGGCTTCATCATAATGTCGGATGGTAAGTAGATAGAGGTTTTTTTCTACTTCTACATCAAATAAATAAGATGCTTTGGAAGCCAGTTGATCAATTTTTTCTGGATAATCATCAAAGCAGCACAACAAGGAGATAGCTGTATGTTGTGACAGGTTTGGTTTTATTTTAATCTCTTTAAAAATGCGGTGTAAAGCATCTACCGGCTCATCTTTTATAAAAGAAAAATCTTTCGATTTAAAATACATAAGTACCTGCTTTTCTTTTTTTACAATAACCGGAGGTAGGTTTTTTACTGCTTTGTTGCTAATAACGGTACCGTATAACGAGGGCTGTAAAAAACTTTTTACATACAAAGCGATATTCTTGTTCTGGAGTGGTTTGATGGTTTTTGGATGTATCACCTGCGCACCATAATAAGCCATTTCAATCACTTCAGCATAGCTCAACTCTGGCATATTTACTGCGTCAGAAAACTGGCGAGGATCTGCGCTCATTACTGCCTCTACATCTTTCCAAATAGTGACATCTTTGGCTGGCAAAAGGTTGGCAAAAATAGCGGCAGAATAATCACTGCCTTCTCTTCCCAAGGTAGTACTTTCATTTTCGTCGGTGGCTCCAATGTAACCCTGTGTAATTACCACGTTGTTAGATTGAAACAAAGGATCAATTTGTTTTCTGATATTTTTCTCAGTAATGATCCAGTCTACGGATGCATCTCGAAAGTTATTATCTGTTCGCACTATATCCCTCACATCAATCCAGGCAGCTTTTATTTTTTCTTCTATTAAAAAATGAGTAAGCATACTACTGCTCATCAACTCTCCACAACATACAATTTGGTCGTAATAGTAATCGAATGTTCTTACGGGTTTGTCGTGCAACAGCCATTCTATTTCTGTAAAAAAATCTTTTAGTTGGGCTTCTGCTGCATTCCATTGGAGTGTGCACAAGTATTTAAGGGTTTGAAGGTGTTGGTCTTTTATTTGTTCAAATATGGCTAGTGCATCTTGCTGTCTGCCTTCAAAAAAGGCATTCACTACCGTCTCCAAGGCATTGGTAGTTTTACCCATGGCAGACACTACGATCAATAAGGGATCGTCTGCATTGTTTTGAATAATAGCTGCTACCTGTTTAATTCTATCGATATTACTGATACTGGCACCGCCAAATTTGAATACTCTCATTTTTTTAGTTTCAATATTTTACGACAAAGTTGCTACCATAGGATCATTTTTCAGAAAAGCGAAAGTACTTACCAATGATACAACCTTGTGCGAAAACCTTACTTTTGAGCTACAAAACTAAATGCTATTATATAAAAAACAGATTGTTTTATGACTATCGATAGAAAAGTACAAACGCTGGATGAGTTTACCCTACAGCAGTTGAGGGATTTTCCGAATGCCACCGGCGAATTGTCTAACTTATTGCGCGACATCGGTTTAGCCGCCAAGCGCATCAATGTTGAAGTTAACAAGGCTGGGCTGATAGATATTTTGGGAGATGCCGGCAGTACCAATGTACAGGGAGAAGAAGTGAAAAAGTTGGATGTATTTGCCAATAATCAAATGGTAGGTGTACTTCGTCATGGGATCAGTTGCGCCGGAATTGGGAGCGAAGAGCTAGATGATATAGTGGTATTTGACGATGAAAGTAGCAACAAATCAAAATATGTGTGCCTTTTCGACCCGTTGGATGGAAGTACCAATATAGATGTAAATGTATCTATTGGAACCATTTTTAGTGTTTTTAGAAGAGTAAGTGAATTGGGAAAACCGGCTACCCAGGAAGATTTTTTGCAGCAAGGTAACAAACAAGTGGCAGCCGGCTATGTTATCTATGGGTCATCTACCATGTTGGTATATGCTACCAGAAGAGGTGTGAATGGGTTTACTCTCGACCAATCTATTGGAGAGTTTACACTGAGTCATCCAAATATTAAATGCCCACCTGTAGGAAAATTATATTCTGTTAATCATGGCAATTTTTTTCAATTCACCGAAAATGTAAAACAATATATCACTGCTTGTCAGAAAAAGGATAAAACCAACGGTGGCCCTTACACGCAGCGGTATATTGGAAGTATGGTAAGTGATGTTCATCGTAATCTCATTCGTGGTGGAATATTTATGTACCCTGGCACAAAAGATAAACCAAAAGGAAAACTTCGTTTGATGTACGAATGCAATCCCTTTGCATTTATAGCAGAAGTAGCAGGTGGAAAGGCTACAGACGGCGTTGGAAGGATACTAGATGTGCAGCCTACCGAATTACATCAACGTACACCTTTTTTTGTTGGCAGTTTAACGATGATGGAGGAACTAGAAAGCTATCACGAAAAAGAGTAGTGTCATTTTTTGTAGGCTGAAACAACTTTTTTATTTACCTACAATTGAAAAATTTAAAAATGCAAAAAACTATTATCTCTGTTAAAAATCTTTGTAAAAATTATGGTGAATTCAAAGCCGTAAAAGATATTTCTTTTGAAGTGTACGAGGGAGAAATATTCGGCTTGTTAGGCCCCAACGGTGCTGGTAAATCTACCACATTAGAAATCATGGAAACCCTTCGAACCAAAAGCTCAGGCGAAGTAGTGATTGATGGTTTTAACTTAGACAAGCAACCCGAAGAAATTAAAAAAGTAATTGGGGTGCAGTTGCAATCATCGGGGTTTTATCCAGGTTTAAAACTTGTAGAATTGATCCGGCTTTTTGGTGGGTTGTACAATAAGCCTACGGATCCTATGGCTTTGCTGCAAAAAGTAAATTTGCAAGACAAGGCAAACAATAAAATAAAACAATTGAGTGGTGGACAACAGCAACGTTTTTCTATCGCTACTACTCTGATCAACCAGCCACGTATTGTATTTTTAGATGAGCCTACTACTGGTTTGGATCCTCAGGCCCGTCGCAACCTTTGGGAGCTTATCAAAGAAATAAGACAGGCAGGAACCACCGTTATTCTAACCACACATTATATGGATGAAGCCGAGCAACTGTGTGATCGAATTGCCATCTTAGATCAAGGTAAAATTATTCGATTAGATTCTCCTGATACCATGATAGATGAACTAGTGGCTGGGGGTTTCGAAAGGCCCAAACAAGTGAAAGCCGCTAATCTAGAAGATGTTTTTATACATTTAACAGGCAGGGAGATGAGAGATGAATAAATTTTCTTTTATTTGCATAATTTTAAAATCAAAGCATACATGAAAAAAATAACTATTGCATTATTGTTGCTATCTTTTGCAGGGCTTACTGCACAAGCACAAACCAAACCTGCACCAAAACCTGCAGCAAAACCTTCTGCTAAGCCGGTAGTAGCCGCCCCTATTTTGAAAAACGGAATTGATAGCTTTAGCTACGCAGTAGGTATGAACATTGCAGCCAGCATGAAACAGCAAGGCGTTACCAATGTAAACGGCACCACCATGCAAAAAGCCATCAACGACGTTTTAACTAACAAAACCACTTTATTAACCAACGAACAGGCCAACATGACTTTACAACAAAAGTTGCAGGAGTATGCAATGAAAAAAGCAAATGCGGAAAAAGAACAGGCCAATATTTATTTAGCTAGCAATAAAAATAAACCTGGTGTAATTTCATTACCCAATGGATTGCAATACGAAGTAATCACCGCAGGAGACGCCAATGGCATTAAGCCAACCCCAGAAGATACGGTTGTAGTTCATTATTTGGGATCATTGATCAACGGACAAAAATTTGACGCCTCTTATGATAGAGGAGAACCCGCTACTTTCCCTTTGAATGGGGTGATTCGTGGTTGGACAGAAATTTTGCAGTTGATGACTAAAGGAGCTAAGTGGAAAGTAACCATTCCAAGTGATTTGGGTTATGGCGACAGAGGTGCTGGGGCTGACATACCTCCGGGAGCTACATTGGTGTTCGATATTGAATTACTCGATATTAAACTCGCAGTGAAACAATAATGGAATCACTGCAATATCCGATAGGTAAATACATCGAGCAATCGTTCTCCGAAAAACAATTGAAGGAATGGTTGCTCAGTATACAAACCTTGCCCTTGCATTTGGAACAGGCCATACTCAATTTAGATGAAGCGCAACTTCTCATCCCCTATCGCGAAGGAGGTTGGAATATTCAGGAAATTGTACACCATGTGGCAGACAGTCATATGAATGCTTATATCCGTTTTAAAAATGGTTTGTGTGAAGACAATCCCATCATTAAACCTTACAATCAAGCAGCTTGGGCCAACATGCCCGATTCTCAACAGCTACCAGTAAATATTTCAATCACATTGTTGTTTGCGCTACACCATCGCTGGCATGAAATTTTAAAGAATATGAAACGGGAAGATTGGAACAGAACTTTATTTCATCCAGAATACCAAAAAACCACCACGCTTTGGTACATGCTGGGTAATTACGCATGGCACGGAAAGCACCATGTGGCTCATATTCGGATTCTACAACCGCTCGTATAGAAGTTTAACAATCAGACTATTTTTCACACTCAATATTCCATTCATGTCTGTTACCATTATTAAATCTGATTACATTCAGCAACACCCATATTTTAATGCACGAAAAGATGGTTATATTACCTCAGCTGGTAAAATAGTGGATCCTTATTTTGTAGTAGAATTACCAGTGAGTGCTTGTGCAATGGCCCTCACAGAAAACAATGAAGTAATTATGGTGCAACAGTATCGACACCCAATTGGTATCGAGTTGCTAGAACTGCCAGGTGGTTTCATCGATCAACAGGAAAGTTCGGAGAAAGCTATTTCTAGAGAATTACTAGAAGAAACAGGGTATGCGTTTACTAATATCGTTCAACTCGGAAAAACCGCAGCTAACCCTGGAGTGCTGAATAATTATACCTACATGTTTCTTGCCACCGGGGGTACAAAAGTAGCTGCACAGCAATTGGATACCAATGAAGAAATTTCTATTTACCTAAAACCTTTGGAAGAAATAAGAAGCATGTTATACAACAATGAAATTGTACAAAGTATGCATGCTCTTTGTATGTTTTATGCTTTTTCTTTTTTGGATCATGAAAAAAAAGCAGCGGTTTATCTTTAAAAAGGAACAATTCTACGGCTGATGCGAATCGCTATTTAATTTCTGCTATTATAAAAAAACTACCACAAATCATTATTACATCATTTGCTGCAGCTGCTGCTTTGGCAGAAAAAATAGCTTGGTTCACGTCATCATATCCTTCTCCATGCAAACCTTTATTGGCAGCTAATTTCATCAAATCTACATTTGGTAAGGCCCTAGGTATATGCGCATTGGTGAAATAGTATTGGGCATCTTTGGGAAACAAATCCAACACATTTGTTACATCTTTATCACTTACAAAACCCAGTATAAAATGATAGGTAGCGGAGGGATAGTTATTTTCTAATTGCATCAATACCTGTTTTATACCATCTTTATTGTGAGCAACATCTTGTATTATCACCGGATCACACGATTGTATAATATCCCAGCGACCACGCATACCCGTTAGTTTCTTTACAGAACGCAAGGCTTCTATAATCACTTGGTCTGAAAGTTGATATCCAATTTTTTTGAGCTCCTCTATTGCTGTCAACACTGTACAAAGATTTAGCTGCTGGTACCAACCGTTTAAATCGAGTTGGAGATATAATGGTTGGTTCGTTAATTTATTATTTACCCGGCAATGCAGAAATGTGGAGTCATTATCAGCAGAAGTAATTTCAAATACTTCACTGGCAAATACCAAAGAGGCCTGAGCCAATGCTGCCTCTTGAAGAAAAATCGGTTTTGTTTCTGTTAAATATTCCCCTATTACCGCCGGAGTATTGTGTTTGATGATACCGGCTTTTTGATGTGCTATGGCTTCGAGTGTGTTACCCAAAATATTCATGTGGTCGTATCCAATATTGGTGATCACTGAAAGCTCGGGTTGTATGATGTTGGTGCTGTCTAATCGGCCTCCTAAGCCAGTTTCGATCACAGCAATATCAACTTTTTCTCTCGCAAAATATTCAAATGCCATGCCCACTGTGAGTTCAAAAAAGGAAGGTTCAATATGATCTATGACGCTATTGGTTCTTTTTACAAAGTCTACTACAAATTGTTCCTCAATCATTACTCCATTGATGCGGATGCGTTCTCCAAATGCTTTAATGTGTGGGGAAGTATACAAACCTGTTTTATAACCTGCTTGCTGAAGTACGGATGCCAACATATGACTGCAACTACCTTTGCCATTAGTGCCAGCTACATGAATGGTTTTAAAATGTTGTTGTGGGTTTTGCAGTGTATCGCACAAAGCAATGGTATTATGAAGGTCTTTTTTGTAAGCAGCTGCACCAATTCTGGTAAACATCGGTAAACGGGTATACAAATATTCAATGGTTTCGGCATAATTCATTATTGCAAAATTACTCCAGAAATTACAAATAGCAGAGATAGAAATATCTGGTAAAAAAGTTTGTTTATTGCACTGTGAAGTTGAACTGAACAGTTATGATGCTTTCGTCGGATGCTTTGTCGAACGCCATACTTCTAAGATAGTTGGTAATTTGAACACCATACCTAACATCAAAACTAGTGCTTGGTTTCACAATCCTTGAAAAGGTGCCTTCGCCTGCAGCAGAAACTTTGATTCTTGCATAAATAGTCGCTTTCGGTAAATCACTATTGAAGGAATAATAACGAATAATTTTTCTGTTACCATCGGTTACTCTTGGGCCACCGGTTTTACCCCCTGCACTATTGCCATAAGAATCTTTGTTGCCCGAAGGATCGCCAGCATCGCCCGTTGCACCAGGTTTATTACCCTCACTTCTATAGCCATTGTCTTCAGTTGCATTATTACCTCCACTCGAACCTGGTCCGTTGTAGGTTAACTTTGGTTTCTGTGGTTTGGGAGCGGCCGCAGGTGTTGGTGCGGGCGTGGTTGGCTTAATAACCGTAGGCTTTGTTTTTACTGGTTTATTTACAGGTGCTGCATCCACTGCTGCATTATCGTCAGCATTTACTTGCTCTTCTTGTTGCTGGGGGCTGGCAGGCTGCTGTGGTAGTACCACTGCTTCCTCACTCGGCGCCATTTGTCCTTTTATCAGCGGTTGTTCTTCGCCAAAGCCTTCATCATTATTTCCTAGGTTAATTTCAATGAGGTCTTGAACCACAGGTGGCGCAGCTGGAATGATTTTCCAACTGATCAGAAAAAAAAGAAGTAACAATACCCCACAAATGATGGTAGTGTACATTAACGCTTTTTTATTTTTTTCCGATTCAAATGCTGTGTTCATATTCAATGATTTCATTGGGATAAAGTTATCCAATTTTAAGCTACCATGATGTTCATGTGCCACTAAATGCACAGGTGAACAACAAATTTAACAAAACAATTGTGCCGTTAATTGGGTTTATTATCCTCTTTTGCCAAACAAAAGGCTTCCCACTCTTATCATATTACTGCCTTTGTAGATAGCCAACTCATAATCTCCACTCATGCCCATACTCAATATTTTGAAAGAAGGATTTGCCAAGGATACTTGAACTTCATCAAAAAGTAGTTTCAAATAGTTAAACTCTCCTGCTACTTTTTCAACATCATCGCTAAAAGAGGCCATGCCCATCAATCCTTCTACTAATACATTAGGGTATGTATTCTCTTTAATTTTTTCTGTAATGGCTTTTAATTCTGCTGCATCAAAACCAAATTTTGTTTCTTCCTGCGCAATATGTACCTGTAGCAAACAAGCGATGATTTTATTGTGTTTGGCTGCTTGTTTATTCACTTCTGTTAGCAATTTTTCACTATCAATGCCATGAATCAAATGCACAAAAGAAGCGATGTATTTTACTTTATTACTTTGCAAGTGTCCAATAAAATGCCATCGAATATCTTGGGGTAATTGTGCAGCTTTATCCATCAGTTCTTGCACATAATTTTCTCCAAAATCTCTATGTCCCAAGTCATACAATGTTTGGATATCTGAAACAGGTTTTAGTTTTGATACTGCTACCAGCGAAGTGTTTGCTGCTGCTGTTTTTTCTTTTAATGTATGATAAACTTCTATGTTAATGCTCATATTATATGGTTATATCTCTCCAACGATAACTTTTAATTTTTTTTATCATAAAGTAAGTGGCTACCATGGCGGGTAATATCAGCAGCCATATTAACCAGTTTATTTTTAAAGCGAAATAATGCATGGCCACAATCACCGCTACAATAACCAACTGTAATATAAACTTAACAAATTTACCTGCCTGCATTTTGATGTTGAACTGTCTTGAAAATGGCATTGACTGTTCTCCAAAAATGGCAGTGAGCATAAACAGCATTGCATTGGCAAAAAAGCCAAATACAAAATCGTTGATGATTTTATTTCCCCAAACGATATATGCCGCTATAAATAATATGGTATATATGGGTACGAAAAATTTTAAGAACAACGATTTGATGGCTCCTGAAATAATTTGTCCTGGATATTTGATGGGTGTTGAATAATAAATCCAACCCGCCTGAAACTGTTCATAAAAAGCCACTAGTGTTATACTTCCGCTTACCGTAAGCATGGGTAAATAAATGAGCCAGAGATAACCATTCGAATTTGGAAGATCTTCCATGATGCCACCTAAGTTTTTTCCACTTTTGAAAACGAATATGAATATAAAAACAAAAATGTAGGCGAAGCCTGGATAAAATTGCATCTTAAAACCCTTGTCTCTTCCTGTTATTTTCCACACCATTTCAAATCCTGCTTTTTCAATTTCTTTTTTACAAAAGAGTGAGGATAAACGCTCCGAAAAAATGCGACTCTCTTTTTTGTCTGTTGTTTTCTTTTTAGCTACCCCATCACTATTTTGCATAGCCGCCAATTTTCTAGAAAAAGAGGGGGCTAGGTATTTTATCATGAACCAGAAAGTAAGGATAGGTAGGGTGATGGCCGCTGCAATCATTCCTACATGTAAGGGGTCGAATAAAAATTCTTTGAATGCTTCTACCGTTAATGCCATCCAAACGGGAGGTAAAAAATAACTATACCAGCTCAAAGAAAAAGACTGATCAATTTGGTCAAAGTCGATCAGCCTTGGTAATATCTGAAAACCAATGGTAAAAGTGATGGTCATCAATATCTGAAAATAACCAATGATGTCTTTTACTTTTTGCTCGTTGCTAAACTTTAAGATTAAGATATAGAGTAAGTAAGTTATAAATACAGAAATGGCTACCATAAGCAATGAAGTTACGATGGCTGCCAACCCTGCAGCGATGCCATATGTTACAAAAACGGCTATCAATGGAAGTATAGACAAAGCAATTGTAAATTGGAGCAGGTACACTAAAATGTGAATCATCCTTGCCACAAAAATAGTTCTGCTATTTACGGGGCGTGGTAAAATAATTTGATTGTCTGTTGTATCTAGTAGCACACTACTAAAATCGGTAATCAATGTCATAGCCATCATCACCAAGAGGTAAGCATGAAAAAAGATCATGCTTAATTGAATAGATTTTAAGGTGAAGATCATGATCGCAAAAAAGAAACCGAATATGCAGTAGAATATTAAAGTAATCAGCAATGGATTTTTTGGATCCTTGTTTTTTTGTTTGTTATAATTTACATGAACCCTTCTGCGGTCCATCAAAATTTTTGTTTCAGTGATAATTTTCAACTGATCAAAGTCTATTCCGTTACGAACAAATCTTTGAACAAAAGCCAGTATAAGCTTTAATAAAAATTTATCCATGTTGGCCACTATTTAAAATATCAATGAATTCTTTAGCAGTTTCTTGGTGTTGTTCAGAGCCGCCGGTGAGGGATGTGAAAATATTTTCGAGAGAACCCTGACTGGCATTTTGTTTTAATTCTTCAAAACTACCGTTGGCAATCACTCTACCTTTGTCGATGATGATGATACGGTCACTTATTTTTTCTACCACATCCATAATATGAGAGGAATAAAAAATAGTTTTGCCTGCTTTTTTTAATTGAGATAAAATTTCTTTTACCAGTATCACTGCGTTGGCATCTAAACCACTCAAAGGCTCATCCAGAAAGATGATGTCGGGGTTGTGAATCAATCCGCTGATGAGTAATACTTTTTGTTTCATTCCTTTGCTGAAACCATTCATCCTAAGATCAGATTTGTTGCTGAGTTCGAACAGTCTGAGAAGTTCCGTTGATTTTGTCAAAATATTTGCGTCGGAGAGTTGGTATAGTTTGCCTACAAAACGGAGGTATTCAATGGGTGTAAGCACATCGTACAATGCTGCCTGTTCGGGAATGTATCCGATGCGTTGTTTGATCTCTATGGGGTTTTCTCTTACATTCATACCAAGCACCCATACCTCACCTTCAAAATCGCTGGTAATGCCAGTTAAAATTTTAATAGTAGTACTTTTGCCAGCTCCGTTTGGACCAATATATCCAACGATTTGTCCGGTTTCAACGGTTAAATTAATGCCTTTTAGCACCTGATTGTCACCAAAATTTTTACATAAATCATGAATCTGTATGATGTTCATAGTTGTGAAGGAGTTTAGACAAAGTTAGTGTTATTGTATTTTCAATGTGTGCTTGTGAGGTTACTTCGTGCTCTTGATACATACTATCTAATTCCTCGTTTCTGTAGAATAAATACCCAATATGCGAATTGGTTGAGATTAAAAAAAATGCCAATGTTTTTACATTGACACATTTTATTCTTTCTTTGTTAACATTTATTTTAGGATAGTTCTGCTAATTACGATGCGTTGTACCTCGCTGGTTCCCTCGTAAATCTGTGTAATTTTAGCGTCTCTCATCATTCGTTCTACATGGTACTCTTTTACAAAGCCATAGCCGCCATGAATCTGAACTGCTTCTGTAGCCGTCCACATCGCTGTTTCACTGGCAAATACTTTTGCCATTGAGCTGCTCAGGGTATAATCTTCGTTGTTGTCTTTTTCTGAAGCCGATTTCAAACACAACAAACGTGCACATTCAATTTTGGTAGCCATGTCTGCTAGTTTAAACTGAATAATCTGGTGGTTCATGATCTCTGTTCCAAAAGCCTTGCGTTGTTTGCTATAGGCCAATGCTAATTCGTAAGCGCCACTAGCTATTCCTAAGGCTTGAGCTGCAATGCCAATTCTACCCCCAGCCAATGTTTTCATAGCAAATTTAAAACCAAATCCATCTTTACCAATCCTATTTTCTTTTGGTACTTTCACATCATTAAATAGGATACTGTGCGTATCGCTTCCCCTGATGCCCAATTTATTTTCTTTGGCTCCTACAATTACCCCGGGCCAGTTTTTTTCAACAATAAAAGCATTAATGCCTTTGCTACCTTTTGCTGGATCTGTTTGTGCAATTACCAAGTACACACTGGCGCTACTGCCGTTGGTGATCCAGTTTTTGGTTCCATTTAATAAGTAATGATCGGCATTCTCTTCTGCAGTTGTTTTCTGAGAAGTGGCATCACTACCGGCTTCTGGCTCGCTCAACAAAAATGCACCGATATATAATTCACCATCTTTTTTCCCTTGCGCCAAAGGAATTAAGTATTTTATTTTTTGTTCTTCAGTGGCATATTCTTGCAAGCCAAAACAAACCAAACTGTTGTTAACGCTCATACACACACTTACACTGGCATCTATCTTACTAATTTCTTCCATTGCTATAACATAGCTGATGGTATCCATGCCGCTACCACCATATTCGGGTTTTACCATCATTCCCATAAATCCCAGATCTGCTAATTTTTCGATTTGTTCTCTTGGAAACTTTTGAAGTTCGTCACGTTCGATAACTCCGGGCAGACATTCGTTTTGGGCAAAATCTCTAGCCGCTTTTTGAATCATTATGTGTTCTTCTGAAAGCTGAAAGTTCATATAGCAATTTTGATTGCAAAAATAAGGGAATTTGAAGTGGTTCCCTAGCTTCTGTTTAAGCACCTATTACTTTTTAATTAGCTTTTAACTACGCCGTTTAAGTAACACAAAATAATGTGTTGGTAAGGGGTTATGCGAAATCAACAGCAAAAGTATTGATAGGGCATAATTTAATAAATAGGGGTTGAAAAGTATATATTTGCCCCATCATGAATAGTGCTCGTCAAAACCTGAAAGTACAAAAACTGGTGGCCTTAGTTTCCATTGTTTTGTTTTTATTCAAAATAGTGGCATGGTACCTCACTGGTTCCATAGCCATTCTTACCGACGCATTAGAAAGTATCGTGAACGTAGTTGCTGGTTTAATTGGCCTGTATAGTTTATATGTTTCCGCAAAACCCAAAGATATAGATCATCCTTATGGCCATGGTAAAGCTGAATTTATATCTGCAGCTATAGAGGGCACCCTGATTGCCGTTGCGGGTGTTTTTATTATTTATGAAGCCATCAATAATCTTTTTCAAGAGCACACTGTAAAAAAACTAGACTGGGGTATTATCTTAATTGCCATTACTGCTTTGATCAACTATATTGCCGGAATTTTTTGTGAAAGAACAGGCAAAAAAAATAATTCTTTGGCCCTTATAGCAAGCGGAAAACATTTAAAATCTGATACCTACACCACGCTCGGAATTGTGGCAGGCTTGATACTACTTTATTTTACCCGACTAAACTGGATAGACAGTGCGTTGGCTTTGTTGTTTGCTTTTATTGTTATTTATACTGGCTATAAAATTATTAGAAGTTCCATTGCAGGTATTATGGATGAAGCAGATCAGCAACTGTTGCAAAGACTAGTTGATTCACTTAATGAAAACAGAACTACTAATTGGATCGATTTGCACAACCTTCGAATCATCAAATATGGCTCTACAATACACCTCGATTGTCACCTCACCGTTCCATGGTACTTTAATGTGCACGAGGCTCACAAAGAAATAGATGCTTTGGGCGAACTAGTGCGTAAAAATTTTGGAGAATCGGTTGAATTGTTTGTTCATTCAGACGGATGCTTAGATTTTAGTTGTGCCATCTGCAGCAAAACCGAATGTAACGTTCGACAATTTCCTTATTCAGAAAGGGTAGAGTGGACCATGGAAAATATTTTGAGTGATCGTAAGCATAAAGCCCTCATTTCATGAGTACTTTACTGAATAAAGAGTATTGGAACGATAGATACCTACACCATCAAACAGGATGGGATCTTGGAGTTATTTCTACCCCTTTGAAAGAATATATTGATCAACTAAAGGATAAAAATACAGCGATTTTGATACCCGGATGTGGCAATGGTTATGAAGCAGAATACCTGTTACAAAAAGGCTTTTGCAATATTACACTCATAGATATTGCTCCTTTAGCTACCATGGCTATTGAAGTAAAATTAGCCCAGTATATCAACAATGGACTGCAATTGATTACAGGTGATTTTTTTGCGTTAACCAACAGCTACGATCTTATATTGGAACAAACATTTTTTTGTGCTTTGAACCCCTCCTTACGAACAGCTTACGTGCATCAAATGCATGTACTCTTAAAACCTAAGGGTAAATTGGTTGGACTATTATTTAACCGAAATTTTGAAGGTGGCCCACCTTTTGGTGGCAATAAAGCCGAGTACCAAAACCTATTTGAAAACAAGTTTCATATCCAAGGGATGCAAACGGCTTACAATTCTATTGAGCCAAGGGCTGGAACGGAATTGTTCATCATTATGCAAAAAAAATAAATCTTAAGGTTGCTCAAATATCTTTGCTATTAGAAATCCTACCCAAGCTAGTGCTGCCCCTAGCAATAATTGACGGATACCTCCCCACCAAATTGGTTCACCATTTACTTTACTTTTTAGAAAGCCAGCTATAAAAAGCATGGGTAAACAAAATGCTTGTGAATATATAAAAGCAGTAGATGTTTGATGAGTAAATACCCAAGGAATTAAACCAATCACAGATCCTGTAACACTGGCTAAAGTGCCTACCAGCATTGATTTATACACTTGGCGAGCTTCTGGTTGCTCTGTTGGTTGTTGCTGCTGTTCTAAGTAATTTTTCCATTCCTTTTCATCAGAAGCTATTACTTCTGCTGCCAATTCTTGCAGGTCTTTACCCAGATCTAGTTTTTTAAACAATTGTATGGTTTTGCTGAGTTCAGCATCATAGATGGCTTTCTCTTGTTCTGGTGTTTTTTTGATAAGATCTCTTTGTCTGCTTTTTGCAGCAAAATAACCACCGATACCTATTATAACACTCATCAACATAGCCGCAATACTGCCTATGTTAAACACCAATTTACTTTCGCTATACAATACACTCAATGAAAAACAAAAAGCAAAAATCAAAGCAATGCCATCACCAATGCCAGCAATATATTGCTTTGTATAAATATGAATTTTAGATAAATTTTTGTCCTTCACTTTGGGCAATTGCTCTTGCATGTTCAATAATTAAATGGGTTTATATTGACAAAATATAGAGGCTTTTTTCGATAATGTCCACTGCATTTTTGATCTCCGCTTTATTAATTATCAAAGGAGGTGCAAACCTAATTTTATCACCTTGCGTTGGTTTTGCTAACAATCCATTTTTCATTAACTCAATGCATAGATCCCATGCTGCATTCGGGTTTGGGTGTTTTATTACAATGGCATTCAATAACCCACGGCCGCGGATGATCGAAATATAAGGAGATTCAAGGTTGGCCAATTCGTTTCTAAATAATATTCCCATTGCTTCGGCATTATCCGCCATGTTTTCGTCTTTTAATACCGCTAGTGCCTCCATTGCTACTTTGCAGGCCAATGGGTTGCCACCATAAGTACTTCCATGTTCACCAGGTTGTATGGTAAGCATAATTTCATCGCTGGCCAACACTGCACTTATGGGTAATGTGCCACCACTCAACGCTTTGCCTAAAATTAAAATATCTGGCTTCACATTTTCATGATCACAGGCTAGCATTTTTCCGGTACGTGCCAAGCCGGTTTGTATTTCATCTGCAATCATTAATACATTGTATTGAGTACACAACGCCCGCACCGCAGCAATGTATCCCTCATTCGGCAATACCACACCAGCTTCTCCCTGTATGGGCTCAAACATGTATGCTGCTATATTATTGTTTTGTAAAGCCTTTTCTAATGCTATTAAATTGTTGTAGGGTACAATTTCAAAACCCGGCATAAATGGTCCAAACTGATTGTAGCTGCTTGGATCTGTACTGGAAGAAATGGCTGCCATGGTTCTTCCCCAAAAATTTCCTTCTGCAAACAATATCACCGCTTTATTTTCTTCGATACCTTTTACTTTGTAACCCCATCTGCGAGCGAGTTTGATGGCAGTTTCGCCACCTTCTACCCCGGTATTCATTGGTAAAACTTTGTCGTATCCAAAATATTCGGTGATGTATTGTTCATAAGTGCCAAGCAAGTTATTGTGGAAAGCACGAGAAGTGAGCGTAAGTACTGTTGCCTGTTCAATGAGTGCTTTTACAATTCTAGGATGACAATGCCCTTGGTTAACTGCAGAATAACCGCTTAAAAAATCGAGGTATTGTTTGTCTTCTACGTCCCAAACATAAATACCTTTACCCTTTTTTAAAACCACTGGCAGAGGATGATAATTGTGGGCACCAAATTTTTCTTCCAACTCTATAAAATAATCGGGCGTATGTTGAATAGTTGTTGCCATAAAATGATAAATTGATTTATATAGGTAAATGAAGAACTTCCATTTACAAAAAATAAGTACCTGATTAAAAGAGATAAGGTCTCTTGAGCAATACAGTGCTAGAAGTTAATGATTCAGCAGATCTAGGTTGCCGAACAAAAATGATATGGTAGTACAAAATATTATGAAATAAAGGTAACCCTTTAAACCCATTTGTAGTAGCATTCTTGAGGTAAATTAAGTTGTTGGTTGAATTGTGTATCAAAAATTCCGAATACGCTGCTGCCACTGCCGCTCATACTGGCATACAATGCACCCGCTTGATACAAGCTTTCTTTCAAATATTGAATGGCTGGCTCCTGTTCAAAAATAGTTTTTTCAAAATCATTTATCAGCAAATTTTTCCATTGCGAAATTGGGTGCTCAATAATTTTCCTTAAGTCAGTTGTGTGTATACCCGGCGTAATGTGTTTAAAGGCCATGGTAGTATTGATATGAATCCCTGGGTTTACAACGAGTATCTTGTAAGCGCTTAGATCTAGCTGAATTGGCTCAATTATTTCTCCTCTACCTGTAGCCAGACAAGGTTTATTATAGATAAAAAATGGACAGTCGCTTCCCAATTGCAAAGCATATTTCATCAATGAATCGGTAGAAAGCTGCAGTTCAAAAAGTTGATTTAGCAATAGTAATGCAAAAGCCGCATCGGCCGAACCTCCGCCTAATCCGGCCCCCATCGGGATCGTTTTATGGAGGTGCATTTCTACTGGTGCCAATTCCGGAAAATCTTTTTTTAATAAATGATAGGCTTTTACACAGAGATTTTGGTTGCTATTTCCTATAATTTCAATACCCGAGCTTCTGAATACCACGGCTGTTGGTTGGTTAGGCACAACAATGATTTCTAGTGCATCCTTAATATCAATCGGATAAAAGATGGTTTGCAAATGATGATAGCCATCTAAACGTTTGTTTAAAATATTAAGGCCTATATTTATTTTACAACCAGGAAATACCACCATAACAAATGTTTATTTTTTCTGGATAATGGTTAAATGGCAACAGATCGGCTGGTTTTCATACACCCAATCAACACTGTAAAATACATACATTCACACTTTCTGCAATTGGTATTTACCAATTTTGATAGAATTGGGTATGAGGAATACATAAACCCCAAAACCTTGGTGGGAGAGATTCAAAAAAAAATGCCTGATACTAATAAGAAAATCAGTAGCCATTTGGAAAAAACCACAAATGACGATATTTGAATTAAGAGATTTCAATTATTTTCCCCTGCTTTTGATTTCATCTCTAATAGAAATAGCTCTAAGGTAGTCTTCTTGTTCCAATACTTCGGTGAGTAGGTTGTTGAGTTCTGTTAAACTCATCGATTTTAAATCGCTTCCCGAATTACCGCTGTCAGATTCTGTGGTGATAGATGCAGAAGAGGGCAATGCTTCTTTTTTACCTTCGTCATCCATCATTACGCCTGCCAGATTAAGAATATTTTCATACGTAAAAATGGGGCATCCAAAACGTACCGCCAATGCCAGTGCATCTGATGTTCTAGAATCAATTTCAACGGTATCATTGGCAGAACTGCAAATCAGCTTCGAATAAAAAATACCTTCCTGCAAATCATTGATCACAATTTCGTGAAGCTCCACATTAAAAGCGATCATAAAATTTTTCATCAGATCGTGTGTAAGAGGTCTGCTGGGGTTCATTTTTTCTAATGCTACGGCAATAGCTTGCGCTTCAAAACCACCAATTACAATAGGCAAACGCCTGAGACCATTCACTTCTCCCAAAACTACGGCATAGGAATGTGTTTGGGTGATGCTGTGCGATAGAGCCACTATTTCCAGTTCTATTTTCTTCATATCCTTTTTGGGTTGTGATAATTTAGTAGCAATTGCAAATATAAAAAATAATGGCTCCTTTAGGCAAGAATTTACAAATAAAAATCAAGTATAATTAATAATTTATTAGGTCAAAGGCAATAATTTGACTGCATTCGTTATTCAAACTTGCAACAATACAAAAGCTATACATGAAATTAATTAAAATGTAAGTGAGACTTATCATCTAATTTAACTAAACCTACCAGTTATTATAAAAGTGATTATTTTTTGTTTCATTCCTAGTTTAACAAAGGCTTCAATCTGATATCTTTGTACCAAACTGAGTTGTGTGTAATTTTTAGACATAGTAATCCAAAGATTGCACTACTTGGTCAAATACCAAAGTGTACTTAAAAGTATTTTGTTATTTGTTTCTAAAAATTGCACTTATCAGCTGAACTCAGCCTTGCCTTTATTTCAAATTCTTAACATGCACTATTTTTTTAAAATAATATTACTGCTTAACGGTTTCATCTTTGAAGCAACTTCTTCCTATGCACAAAAAGAAAACGAACCTGATTTTGACAGCAGTTACATTAACTCGTATGATAAATTGATTACCACCCGATTTTATTTTTCGCAAAAGCAAACTGATTTTACTATAGCAGGTAATAAAGAGAATAATGACCTCAAATACAAACCTAATACCAGTCTAAATATGGGATTGGGTGCAACCTATCGGGGGCTAACACTTAACATAGCTTTGGGATTTCCGTTTTTAAATAAAGATGAGGAAAAAGGTAAAACAAAATACCTCGATCTTCAGTCGCATCTTTATGGAAGCAAATGGAACGTGGATGTATTGGCCCAATTTTACAAAGGATTCTATATAAATAATAACATGGGGCAGGCTGCTTTTGATAAATATTATCAAAGGCCCGATGTTCGAGTTTCCATTGGGGGAGCTGCTGTCTATCGTATTCAGAACAACCGTAAGTTTTCTTTTAAGGCTGCTTTTATTCAAAATGAATGGCAACAAAAATCGGCTGGTACACTTCTTTATGGTGGCGAAATTTTTTATGGAGTGGTTCGTGGAGATAGTGCACTAGTTCCCAAAAGTATTGCCAGCAAATATGAACACGCGGGTATTAACAAAATTCATTTTATGAATTTTGGTCAGGCTATCGGTTATGCTTATACGCTGGTTGTAGCAAAACATTTTTTTGTCATGGGTTCAGCTACCGCCAACCTGCATGCCGGTTTTGTTCGAGAATACAACAGCAATGAAATGGCCAGCAAATGGTCTGTAAATCCTAATTTAATTTACAGGGCATCTGCGGGATACAACAGTAGCGTTTGGGCTTTTAATATTTTTTGGGTGGCTAACCAAATACGCTTTAAAGGAAATGCTGCAGCAGACAGCTATGTTTCAAATACAGGAAACATAAGGCTACAATTAACTAAAAGACTCATGCCAGGGCCAAAAACAAAAAAAAGAATGATACCAATAGACCGATTTTTAGACCGAAATAAATAAGTGTTGTAGAGCGGCTATGTACTTATAAAATATTTATTATTTTAATTGATTAAGTAAAATTTACCATGCTCTATTTTTTATTGCAAAGTAACAGAGAAAGAGGAACTCACACCGCATATACTATTATATGATTATCAAATAGTTGTAGTTGTTTATGACGCGTCAGCGTCACAAGTTGCAAAATAAATATGGCGTTTTATGGCTTTTTAGTCGTGTTTGAAGCCACATTTTTCCAATAAAAAACCCTGATTATCATTGATAATCACGGTTTAGCTTATTTCTTGTTAGAAATCATGCGGAGAAAGGAAACCGTGTATTATCATGGGCAAACGGAGTATTGGTATAATTTAAGGCCAATATGGTTTTTTATTTATTCGCAAAACAGAATTTAAGCTTGCTTTAATTTTCTTACTGCATCAATTATTTTAGGCATCACTTCAAAAGCATCGCCTACAATACCATAATCAGCCGCTTTAAAAAATGGCGCTTCCGGATCTTTGTTGATCACTACAATTACTTTACTCCTGTTTACACCAGCCAAATGCTGAATGGCGCCAGAAATACCGATGGCAATGTATAAATTGGGGGCAATGGCTAAGCCAGTTTGGCCAACGTGCTCGTGGTGGGGGCGCCAATGAATATCAGCCACCGGGCGACTACAAGCCGTAGCAGCTCCCAGCAATTCTGCCAGTTCTGTTACTAATCCCCAGTTTTCGGGACCTTTCAAGCCGCGCCCACCACTTACCACTACATCGGCTTCTCCTAAGGGCACATCGCCAGTTATTTTGTTAACAGCTGTTACCGAAACTTTTGCTGCACCAATGCTGGGGGCAAAAGGAACTATTTCTGCAGTTTGTTCACCCAATTCGATGTTAAAAGAATTAGGGTTCAATGAAATTATTTTTTTGTCGGTATTCACTGCAATGTGTGCAAATGCTTTACCACTGAATACTGTTTTCTTTACAGTAAAACCGCTGCTTAGGTCGGGCAAGGCCACTGCTCCAGAAACCAATCCTGCTTTGAGTTTAACACTCAAGCGAGGGGCAAGGGCTTTAGCTGTGGTATTATTGGTGAATACAATGATGTTGGCATTGCTGGCTTCTACTGCTTGTGCAATGATATTGGTAAAAACCTGAGCATCAAATTGATCGAGGGCTGCAACTGAAACAGTATGCACTTTTGTAAGGCCATAATTGCCAAGCATACTCAGGTCGTCTTTCACATTTCCCAATACAATTCCTTCTGCTGTGGTACCTGTTATTGCTGCTGTTTTAGCGGCGTAATTGGCGGCTTCAAAAGCAGACTTTTTAATATGACCATCCGCTTGATCTAAAAATACTAATACACTCATATAAATTATTTTGTAGCTGTTAATAGATGATGTTAGATGGCTTTTGCTTCTTCGTGCAACAATCTCACTAGTTCTTCCGGATGATCGGCGCTAACTAGTTTTACCCCTGCTTTTGCAGGTGGTAAATCAAACTGTACTACCGAAGTAAGCGATGCGGCTTCTACCGGCTCTACTACTTTTAGTGGTTTGGTTCTGGCACCCATGATTCCTTTCATATTTGGTATGCGTTGCTCTGCCATCCCTTTCTGACAACTCACTACAACTGGCAGCGCTACTTTGTTGGTTTCTTCTCCACCTTCAATTTCTCTTACCACCACTGCATTGCCTGCTTCTACATCAAATTTGGTAGCGTGTGAAATGTAAGGGAGATCAAGATGTTCTGCCACCATACCCCCAATAGACGAACCGTTGTAATCAATGGTTTCTTTTCCTGTAAATACCAGGTCGTATCCACCTTCTTTAGCCACTGCTGCAATTTGTGAAGCAATGTTGAAACTATCGGTGTTTTCGCTGTTTACACGAATGGCTTCATCACCACCCAACGCCAACGCTTTTCTAATGATGGGGTCACTGTCTGCTCCACCTACATTAATGAGGTGTAAAACTGTGCTAGGATCTGCTTCTTTCAATTCAATGGCACGTACCAATGAATACCATTCGTCGTAAGGATTGATGATCCACTGAACGCCATCTGCCGCAAATTTCGTATTGTTATCTGCGAAGGCTATTTTTGCAGTAGTATCAGGTGTTTTACTGATGCAAACCAATATCTTCATAATGATTATTTTTTACGCTTCGGAGCAACACCGAAGACCGTGAAATAAAAAGTTGTTTATGCAACTATATGCAAATATAAGTTATGCTAAGATAAGTTGAACGCCTCCTTAAAAAAATACTATTGAATGAACCGTATAGAAAAATTACTCGAATACTTGAAGACGAATGACAAGGATAGTTTTTTACAACATGCACTGGCCTTGGAGTATATTAAAATAGGGGAGGATGAAGCAGCCCGACTTTTGTTTAACGAGTTATTGCTGCGCGAACCCTCTTATGTGGGATCTTATTACCATCTGGGGAAACTGCTCGAAAGGCAGGGTAATTTCGACAAAGCCATTCGCATCTATCAACGAGGAATGGAAGAGGCCAATAGAGCCGACGATCGCCATGCTTTTAATGAATTACAAATGGCTAAAGAAGATATCGAAGAATGAGGTGGAGCATTTACAGATAAACTCAATACCATTTATCAAATTTTTTCAGCTGCTTATTTATTTATCTATGGAATTACGCCAATCGTTCGAAAAGTTTATTAGCTCACAGGCTCTTTTTACTAAAAGAGATAGGTTACTCATTGCCGTTAGTGGCGGCGTAGATTCTGTAGTACTCTGTGAGCTGTGTGCTTTGGCCGGATTTAATTTTTCTATAGCTCATGCCAATTTTAAATTGAGGGGTGTAGATAGTGATGCGGATGAAACATTTGTAGCAGCGTTGGCTACAAAATATAAAGTATCTTTTTATGTAAAGAAGTTTGATACGAACCAGTATGCCATTCAACACAAAAAAAGTATTCAGGTAGCGGCACGAGAACTCAGGTACGAATGGTTTAATACCTTATTGCAGCAGGCACCATTATCTCTGCAATATCTACTCACAGCTCATCATGCAGATGATAATACAGAAACTATTATGATGAACTTTTTCAAAGGAACGGGTATCAATGGATTAAAAGGGATTTTGCCAAAACAGCAAAAGATTATTCGGCCTTTGTTGTTTGCATCCAAAACTAATATATTGTCATTTGCACAGGAGAATAGTTTAGCGTTTAGACAAGATGCTTCTAATGCTGAAGATAAATACACCCGAAATTATTTTCGCAATCAATTGATTCCTGATATTCAAAAAGTATTTCCACAAGTAATTCAAAACTTGCAGGAGAACGTGCATCGGTTCAAAGATATTTATGCTATTTACCATGAGGCAATTGCTTTGAAGAAAAAGAAGATATTATCTAAAGAAGGTTCACTATACAAGCTACCAGTGCTTCGTTTGCTGAACGAAACCGCTACTTTCAGTATTTTGTATGAGATCATTAAAGATTTTGGATTTAGCGCTGCTCAAACCGGAGAAGTTGAAAAATTACTATATGCTGCATCGGGGCGTTATGTTGAATCTGCTTCGCATCGTATTTTGCGTAACCGTAAATGGTTATTGATTACTGAGCGCAACAGTAATAGCGCCGGGCAATACTTACTGGAAAAGGAAGTGGCTACACTTGCTTTTGAGGAAGGGCAACTAACGCTTTCATTTGCAACTGCGCCACTTGCCCTGGAAACTGATCCAAACATAGCTTTATTAGACGAAGAGGATATCCAATTCCCATTGATACTCCGCAAATGGAAAATGGGTGATTATTTTTATCCTTTGGGGATGCCCAAAAAAAAGAAAATCAGTCGTTTTTTAATTGATCAAAAATTATCGTTGGCAGAAAAAGAACATACCTGGGTGGTGGTGAGCAACCAAAAAATTATTTGGGTACTGGGGAAAAGAATCGACGACCGATTTAAAATTACTCCCCATACAGTAGGTATTGTAAAACTGCACCTATCTCTCGGCGTCCGGTAAGACTTGGATTTTGCAAGTCTTGTAGGATGTAAGCAAACAAGTCGGAACGAAAAACAGCTACTAATATTAACGTAAATAACAATCCAAATACAGAACCCCATAAATGGGCATCATGGTTTACGTTATCTTGATTTTGTTTGCCCATGTAGATACAATAAACAACATAAACAACTGCAAAAATCAGGGCCGACATTTTAATAAAACCATACAAAGCTAATTGACTCCAGGGGTCAAATAATATACTGGCGAACACCACTGCAGACACAGCGCCGGAGGCTCCTAACGATCGATAATTTTGATCGTTTTGATGTTTAAAATAACTAGGTAGATCTGCAGCAATTAATCCAGCAAAATAGAGTAGTAAATACAAGTATCCACCGCCAGTAAAACAAAGGTTAAAGATGATCTCTAGGTTTTGGCCAAAAAAGAAGAGGGTAAACATGTTGAAGAATAAGTGCATCCAATCGGCATGTAAAAAGCCCGAACTGATGAAGCGGTAATATTCTTTGTTTCTTTTACTGTAATATGGCCATCCAATGGTTTTGGTCAGAAAACCTGCATTGTAAAATCCTATTATCGAAAAAAGTATATTGGCTGCAATGAGCAGAAAAGTTATGGGAGCGTGGGTAAAACTCATGTGGTTCGTTTAATTCAAAACTAATCAAAAATCAATTCACAGAATACATATTGTTTGTTATAAAGTTCAGATTCTCTTTCTGTTAGTAATTACAACTTTGTAGTTCAAAAAATAACCAAACAAATAAATTATTTTATTTGTTAACAATTGTTTCTGCTTTACTATTATATAGCGGTTTTGAAACCAATGAAATGGTCACCAACAAAACAAGTACAGTTTTTCCTTAAAAGGTAAATAGTAGCTATTTTGGTTAGTTGTTGCATTTATTTAAATTATGAGTCATCGCTTATATATCGTCAATAGCAATAAAATTAGGTTAATGTGTAAACATATTCATTTCTCAAACATGATATAACTATGGAAGTAAATTAAGTAAGCTGCTTAATTTTTTCGTATAAATGAATAAAATCTTCTCAATGAGCAAATGATTTTTTTATGAGTGATGGTATTTTTCTTTTTTTAAAATAGTGCAAGCTCTGTATACTTGTTCTGCAAGGATTAACCGTACCAATTGATGAGGAAAAACAAGTGGTGATAAGCTCCAGGTGTAATTGGCTCGTTTTATTACCTCCTCACTAACGCCATACGCGCCTCCAATTAAAAATACCAGTGATTTTATACTTTCGTTTGCCCGTTGTTGTAAGAAAGTGGCCAACGCTTCGCTATTGATCATTTTGCCTCGTTCGTCGAGCAGCACTAGAAAATCTTCTTTTTTGAGCAATGATACAATGGCTTCCCCTTCTTTCTGTTTCAATTCTATTTCGTTGAGGGAGGCTGCATTTTTTGGCATTGGGATAATTTGCCATTTGGCAGGGAAATAATGGATGAGTCGTTTTGTAAACAGCTCAATTCCTTCTTTCACATGGGGCTCATGTGATTTTCCTATTGTTAAAAAATTTATTTTCATGTTGTTGATATTCGGGGGTGAAGGTAAATAAAAACAAGTGGGTGTTTTAAAATTACAGGCTGAAGTCGCTATTTCACTTTCAGCGAGCAGAAATATGACATTTTTTTTAAACTCATTGCTGTGTTTAAAAAAGTTGATTTATAACATTTTACTAGGCTTTGCTTCTATCTTTTTATGGTTAACTTCGTAACAATAAAACATTACTTAATTAAATTATTCAAAGCATGCTTATTCAAATTAATACAGACAAAAACATTGAAGGAACTACAGAAATGATCAGTCATTTTACAACCCTTATTCAAGACCAGTTACAACGCTTCGACGAACACATCACCCGTATTGTAGTATTTTTGAGTGATGAAAATGCATCACGAGAAGCAGGCAACGACAAAAAATGTATTTTAGAAGCCCGGCCAAAAGGTAAGGATCCAATTGTAGTTACTACCGTTACAGATACCATTCACCAAAGCGTGAAAATAGCATCAGAAAAAATGTTTTTAACATTAGAAAAATCATTGGAAAAAAGAAGAGTACAAGGATAATATCATTGATACCTATTTATAAAATGCTCCTAATTTGGGAGCTTTTTTTTAAACTGATATTACCAGTGGTAAAGGGGGAATAGGAGGTATTATTTTTATCAATTTTTAAAAGATTGGTTCCTACTTAAGTGATAGATTGTAAGAATTTTTTTATTATTTTAAAATGTTTATACCAACTTTTACTTGGCCACCTAATATTTATAGAAGTATGATCAAAAAGGGCGAAGTTGTAGAGATATTGAATCAGAACTATAAAACCAGTTTATTTTATACTCATTCGCGTTTTGTGGGCATGTATAAAGTTATATTTTAAGCCAACATCATTGAAATGAAACGACTATCAGCATTATTTATTAAACGTAGTAAAGAATAGTATCTAGTTTATTATAGGAATAAAGGTGATGAAGACTTTATTGGCTTCCGTAAAACAAACTTTTTTCTTCGGTATCAGCGCCCCATAAAGTCATCCTAGATAAGTAATTCAAAGCTATATGCTGGGCATTGAAAATAAAAGAATTGACTAAAAAAAGAAAGTTTTTTTCTAAATGATATAAAATTACATTCATTATAGATCTTTCTTTTTTTTATCGCCAAGAGAAAATTTCTTTTTTCCTTGAGCAGCAACCAGTGCTTCCCTTTTTTGGGCTAATTGTTGAGCTATTTTCAGCTGGTCATTTTTATTAACCTCGATATCATTTTTTAATTTAGTCAATTTATTTTCCAATTTATTTCCGTCTTTTATCAGGTTTTCATTTTCTCTCTCTACTTTTCTAAGAGCTTCTTCTTTGCTTTTTATATCCAAATCTATACTCAGGTCTTCTGTATTGTCACTTAAAGTGGCCATTAATCCCAATACCCCTACTGATGCGATGGCTGCAGTTTTTACACCTTTATTATTTACTTTGCCTAATGAATCTGGTGCTTCACCTGGTTCAGTTACTATCATGGTAATATTGCTGGACGTATTTTCTTTTTTACTTTTTCTGTCTACTTTAATGTACACATCTACCAATGCTTCTCTTATTTGTGGTATCTTAACATTGTTGTATTCATAAAAACCTTTTCGCTCTTTACCTGAAGCGCCCATTTCTTTAAATTTATTTTTAATTGCATCTTCCGTAACATCGGGAGGGTGGGGAACTTCGAGGTGGTAACATGGCACTTGTACTTTACCATATTCGGTTGTGCCCTCAGTTGGTGTTGATTGCCCAAATATATCAAGAGATAAAAATAACAAAAAGCTAAAAATTAATTGTATTTTCTTCATATGCTGTTTTTTAAAAGAAATATAAAAAAATGATTCGTTTAAAATAAAACAACTGCCAACTAGTCTACTCCGAAAGATATATTCCATCTAATTACAAAAGTTTTGTCTGCATGATGCTTTACAAATGCTGTAACATCCTTATCATGAACTGAAAGAATGTTATTGACTGTTTTTGAAACTTAACTTACTTCATTTCAGAGAGCATCATCAATACAGATTTATGAAGTTAAAAATACTTCTAATACTTTTATAACATCCATAAGATTATTTCTTAATTTATAAAAAAATAATTTCGTTTTGAGTTGTTACAAAACGGCGATGTAGGTGTAATATTTTTTCTACATCGCCGAATAATTGAAATGAATTACTTTATTAACTTATCAACAGGAATGATATTGAAATTTTTGCCAGAAATAGCATCTCCCATGTTTATTCCTCCTAAGTCTAAATTATTTCCGCCTGCTGATTTTAAGCCACCTTTTAACAATGAACTTGCATCTAACTTGCCGGGAACAATGTGTTTATTCAAAACACCAGCTAGTTGATTTAAATTTTCAGGCTTTGTTAGGTTACCAATGGCATCTGCACCCAAACTACTCAAGGCACTGTTTGATGGAGCTAACATTGTAAAAGGTCCTTTAAGTGATGGCCCAATTAATTTATCTAGCCCCGGTGTTTTCAACAAGCTAGTGAAAGTAGAAAGATTTGGGCTTCCGCCAAGTGATGAAAGTAAAGAAGAACCACTACCTAGTAAATTAGCGGTACTACAACTTTGCAACGTTGCCGCCGAAACGAACAAAACTAAAACTAAACTTAATACTGTTTTTTTCATAAAAATTTGTTTTGATGGATGATTGTTTAAAATGCTGATTAAATAAATAGTTCATGATGAAGCCCATCCTATACTTCAATAAGTTAAAATGGGTTTAGTAAATAATGGTTTTATTTTTTTCAAATACTTACTGCAGTTCTTCTGTGTTTTGCATTTTCTGCATCTGAGGTATCTGCAGCTGCTTTGGCAAACTCGGCCCCTAAATTTCTGCACCTTAAATTTGTGCTGCTGCAGAACCTGCTGCTTTTAATGCGCTAGCTACTGCATCGGCTCTTTCCTGACTTATTTTTTTATTTGCAGCGGCTGCACTTGCTACATCGGTGTAGCCACCTATTTTAATGGATAGCGCTGGATAAGCTTTCAAAATAGCATACATGTTGTTATCCTGAACCTTGCTTTCGGCCGTAATTTTTGCGTTACCTGTCTCAAAATTCATGTTGTCAAAATCAAACCAAACATCCTTACCAGCAACTGAGTTTGTTTCATTTTAAAAATTAACCAGTTTGTCCTCGATTCCGCCTCTGTAAGCATTTAATTCGATTCCATTTGGCAATTTTACATTAAATGATTCTTTAACTGGGGCTGGTATTACTACTGGCTCAACTGGAGCAACTACCAAGGTATCTTTAACAACAGGTTTTGATACTTCTTTATTACAACTTTTAGAAAAAGTTGTGTTCAATTGAAGTATCCAGTCTTTAATAAAATATACAGGAAATAATATCTATAAAAAAGTTAAATGAATTAGGCACAAAAAACGAGAGGATATTATAAAAATTACCTATCAGCAAAAAAAAGGATTAAAAAGGAGAACCTACGAATTTTGATTTCCTTTTTAATACCTCTTAAGTAACAATAACCTTTAAAAGAAGACTTTTTGTTTAGGAAACAACCTGATAAAATCAATCCATTTGCTCTATTGCTTTCTCTATTTTAGCCTGCACATAATCTGAATATTGCTTGCGTTTATCTACTCCCATAATAGCATCTAGTTGTGTAGACCTTGCTGAAGTGATTGACTTCACATATTTATCTTTCGCAGCATCGTCTTTACCATAGCGGTCAATTCTGTCTAGTGTGCTCAGGTAACAGATATTTACATTATCAATATCTTCCAATTGCTCTGGGGTCATACCTAATTTCTCTTTTGCAAATTTTTGGTTATCATCTCTGAAAGATTGCAATTTCATGAGTTTTTCTTCCTTGCTTAAATCTACCCATTTTTTTTGCGCCATAGTAGTGGTTGTTGACAAAACAACCAAACATAAAAAAAATATTTTTTTCATCTTTTATTTTTTAGTTTAAAAAAATCAATGCTTAATTTCTTGTTGCTGCACTTTTAGTTCCACTTTGACCTGGTAGTTTAAATACCAAGCCTCCGCCTAAGCCAAACTGGTAAATAGACGAATAACTGCTAACACCACCACCTACACCACCTGTACCCACATAAAGACCCCCGCCAATAGATTGTACCGCCGATTGTAGTTGTACCTGTAGTTTTAAACCTACATTTTCGCTTGCCCAAATAACAGCACCGCCGCGTATTTGCCATGAAAATTTAGTAAGGTTACTGCTTTTGCCATCAGTAGGATCTTCTGCATTAAAAATACCTACACCAAGACCCATCCCTGCAAATCCTTCTACTTTACCGCCTGGTTTACGAAAATACCGTGTACCATTTAGCATGATATAATTTAAAGCAAGATCAAAATCTTTGTACTGAAGTGGGTATTTCGCAGTCTTCAAATTAGCCTTTGTATCTTCGCGCAAATACTGTAATTCAATACCATATTGCGGACGTATCATAAATTCAATGCCGGCACCCCATTGAAAGCCAGCTTTTACCTTGCCTTCATAAAAATTGTTTTGATCAAAATAAGAGTCTACCTTATCGTCAAAAACATAACTGCCATATGCATTTAAACGTATACCACTACCCTGAGACATTGCTGGTATTGAAATTGCCAGCACAAGAACCGCAATAATAATTTTTTTCATTTTTTTTAGTTTTGTGTTTAATAATTGAAATTGTTTATAATTCAAACTGTACCCTGAACTGCCAGAAATTGGTTTTACCTACCAAATTTGCTTTATCTAATGAACCGTATCCATAGTTAATCTCGTACCTAAAATGAGCATTGGGATATCAACTCAGTGCGGTTGTAAAACGATTGAACCTTCCACCACTTACCAATGCATTGGTACCGTTTGCATGTGAATAGCGGGTGCCTAATTCAAAAGCGCCTGCTCCTGAACCTTTTCTAAACTTGAAATTTTTATTGGGGACTAGTTTACCAAGGTTACCAGTTGTTTTATTGTATCTTCTATTTTCACCAGTAATAAACCAACTTCCACCAATCTGAAATGCATTGAATGAGGGGTCAGCTGTGATGGGGCTGTTTACGTTGGTAAGCATATATTCACCCAAAATAGATACCGGCCCTTTTACAAAAATATACTCTAGAAAAAATGTATTTGCAGCTTCAGCCACAAAGGAACCAGTACTTATGAAAGATGGTGCAGTATTGGCTTCTGGCTTTGCTTTGTAACTTAATTTACCATCGCTGTTACCATTGTGGCGGAACCCAATACCAACGTGCATCAATTCTCGATCAGATTTATAAACAGGCAACCCTGTAACCCTAGCTGTTATTTGAGAACCATTATCTGCAAACGATTTACCTGTTTCCCAATAATTATTAAAGAAACCAACCGTATAAGTTAAGTGTTGTTTTAATACACTATTAGAATATCGGATCCCGATATTTCGCTGCCGCACAAACATAGGTGCCCCTGTACTTCTTTCTGTAAACATACCCTGGGTACCTGGAGAGATATATTCAAGACCAACACCTTCTTTTTGTTTACCAATTGTAATCCATCCTGCTGTTTTGCTTAGTGGAATTTCAATATTCCAGTCTATAAAATCAAAACTTTTTTTACCCTCAGTTGCATCTAGTCCATTGAAGTTTATACTAATCATGTAGCGCCAATGGTTCTTCATTTTTTCAAAAAAAGAAAAATTACCAGAGAATATAAACCTATCACCTCTAAATTCACCTGCGTTGGCTACATCACCCACCTGAGTTATACTATTGGCATCCTGACCAATTACGTTATAATCATATAAAACTGCAGCACCAATATTAAGAGTAAAATATTTGGACTTTATGTTATTCCATTTTTTATTCATGAGAGCCGGTGCTTGGGTAGCTGATTCTTCTCTTGGGATGGTGGCTGTATCATTTAATGTATTTAACACGGCATCTAATTGGGCAAAACAGCCAAAGGAAAAAAACGTTAAACACCCTATTAGCAGACTTATTTTTTTCATTCTATTTTATATTAAAAGTAAATTTATACGCTTGAGAGTATTTGATTTGTCGAACTAATTCTATATTTCCATTCATTTGATACCTAAATCCATAGTTGTGAAATATCGTATGACGAATTTTTGCCCAAATGGATATTGGTCTTCGGCTTAAAAAGCATCCTTAACCTGAGCATCTCTTCTACAGGGGGCCTCAGTTTTGCGAAAGCGATGATTCAGTATTAACAACTCAAAGTATTAAAACTAAAAATTAAAGAGGGAAAACCAAACCATGTTAAATTTCAATAGCAGCAAGCAAACATACTGCATCAAAAAACGGGTTTGGCCATATATGCATTCAGAATAGAGTGAAAATAGCCGATGAAAACTATGTGTTGCACTTATTAATAGAATTAACGATACATATAAAATTACCGATTAACTCACGTAATCGGTAATTTTATAAAACGTCAACATATTTTCTGATAATTGAAATCTTTCTTGATGAAAAATTTATAAAGTAAACCTTACTGCAATACCACCATAGTTTGGTTGGAAATCGCTTTCACCAGAAAAAAACTGATAAGCAGGCTGCCAGTCAAGGGAAATGTTCAAGGGAAGTTGGAGAAATTTATAATCTACCCCTATGATACCAGTAACGCCAAAAACTCCGGCATTTCCATTATTCTTATCTTTCCATCCGCCCTGCAAACCGCCTCCACCGTAGAGCTTTATATTTTTTGCATCGTTTAGGGTATAATTCCAATACATTAATGCGGATGCAATAAATCCGTCTTTAAAATATCCGATGAATTCAGTGGATCTTGCCGTTCTAAGTGAGTTGGCTTTGAATGAAACGCCAAAAGGAGTAAAACGCATCCCTATGCCGGTTCTGTAAGTAGGTTTATCACTTTGTGCATGTGTACTGATTTGTAAACAGCAGCTAAAAAAAAGGATTAAAAATAATTTCATAATTCAAGTGTAGTTTTTAAAAAAATGGGAAAATAATATTTATGGAAATGTAATTTGGTATTTAAAATTGTTATTTAAAGTGCAAATATATAATATTCAACTACAATTTTAAAAGTAATACAAATTCAACAATAGTTTGTGAATTTCTTATTGGTTTTACTTCTAATGAATAAATAAATCGTAAATGTAGATTTCTTTCTGTTCAATAATTCTTTACCCATTGTAAAAAGTAGGAAGGTTTGTGTTAAGAAAAAAAAATATTGTATTGAATTTGTTATGTTAATTCAAATGAACACATATTTTACTCCGAGAATTACTTTTGCAAACAACTGACTCTACAGATAGAAATTGTATCCTCTTTACTTATCTATAGGATGCCTTTTAAAAAATTGGTTGTACAACAACCTCGTTGTAGAATTTGTTCTATACGAAATAAAACAAAGTTTTATCAAATTTGCAACTATGTAATGTAGGTTTGTTCACATATATCTAATAAATACGAACAAGCTTAAATTAATAAATAGTCTTCTAAAAATTAAATAAAATTATGAAACAGTTATTATCCATTGCTGTAGTTTGTATTGGCAGCAGTTTATTGTTCTCTTGCGGTGCAGGGAAAAAATTAACCGCAGCAAATGCAGCAAATGCTGAGTTAAATTCATTATTAACAGAACAATCCGCAAAATTAGCTGATGGTGTAAAAGAAACAGCTCAATTAAAAGCAGAAAATATACAATATAGTAGGGAAGCAGAAGATTGCCGTAAATTAAAAGCAGCTGTTCAAGAAAAACTGGATAACCTGAATAAAAATCTAGCCGAAAAGGGAACTTCTATGAAGCAGATAGAAGAAAAAGCGGCAGCCGCTATCAGTAAATTTGAAGATGCTGGAGCTACAGTAACCTATAAAAATGGGATGGTACATATTAATTTCGAAGATGATTTCTTCTTTAATACAAACAGTTCTATCATAGCTGCAAAAGGTAGAGAGGCTTTGAACACCGTTGCACAAGTTATGCGTGAAAATCCCGGGGTTAGTACCATAATTGTTGGAAATACAGATACCTTAAGTATTAAAGGAAAAGCAGACAATTGGTCGCTTAGTACAGAAAGAGCTAATGCAGTCGTTAGAATTTTGCATGATGTTTATAATATCAACCCTGCTCGTTTAACCGCAGCTGGAAGAAGTAAGTATAATCCTGTGGCTAAAAATGATACGGAAGAAGGCAGAAAGAAAAATAGAAGAATAGAAATCATTATCAATCCAGACATGTCTCGTATTTGGGATTTAATGGATTAATTTAAATAAAATTTGAAAAGTATACATCTGTTCATTAATTGAAAAATAATTTTATGTTCCAATCAATAAAAAATCTACAGCCAAAATTAAATCGGGCTTTATTTATTTATGCAGTTGTTCTATTTATTAGTAGCACAGTATCTGCACAAAGGGGTGGTGGTATGCCCGCTAAAAAACCAGCAAATGTTAGCAAACCAAGTAATGTTAGCAAACCAAGTAATGTTCGCAAACCCACTAGTAAAAGCAATTCAACAAATATAAGTAAGCCGGGGAACACAAACATTGGTGGCGGAAATAAAACGAATATTTCAAATTCGGGCGGTAATAATATCAAAGCCGGAAACAAAACCAATGTGGGCAACAAAGTAAATATCGACAATAGCAAAAAGAATGTAAATATCAATGTTGATAATAGTAAAGATATTAGAGTCAATAACAGCCGCAATACTTCGGTAAGGCGCGGTAATAACTACCGCCCTTATAGCAGGCCACCCTATAGGTATGGTGGATATCGGTATAATTGTTATCATCCCTATTTCTATCATCCTTATCGACCTTTTTATTGGGGACCGGTTTGGCATCCATGGGGTTTTTTTATTGCAACATTGGCTACCACCGCAATTATAGTTAGTGTGAACAACCAACAATATCATTACGATCAGGGTGTATATTACGTGGCTGGTAATGGGGGTTATACTGTTGTTTCTGCTCCGGTAGGCGCAACCATTACTACACTTCCTTCACAAGCACAAACTGTGGTTGTAAACGAAACAACAAATAATTATTACTATGGAGGCACTTATTATGAGAAAGATACCAAAGGCTATAAAGTAGTAGCCCCTACAGCGGGCACAATTGTAGAAAATTTACCTGAAGGTGGTGAAGAAGTGAAGTTGGGAGACATTACATACGTTAAAATTGGTGAAACTTACTATCAGCCTTTCCAGCAGGATGGTAAAAATGTATATGAGGTAGTGGATGTTGAAGAAGACAAATAACCTAAACTAAATTTTAAAATAGATTTTCTTAGTAAAAAAGTAAGATGAAAAAATTGTTATGTTGCCTTTTCATGCTTAGTTGCTCCTTGTTATTAACTGCACAAACTGTTGTAAAAAAACCAGCATCTGGAAGTGTAGGATCTTGGCGTTTGTTGGGTACCGTAACTGCTGCACTGACTGCAGACCATGATAAAATTATTGTGGCTGGGCCTTATGATTATTTCAGGAAACTAAAGTTTAAAGTAACCAATGCTTCCATAAATATGCAGCGTATGATAGTGACTTACCACGACGGAGCTCCCGAAAATATTGAACTTAGGTTTAATATTCCACAGGGAGGTGAAAGTAGGGTTATTGATTTAAAAGGTGGTAAAAGAAAACTACGAACGGTAGAATTCTGGTATGATACAAAAGGGGTTTTAAATGGCAAGGCAAATGTTACCTTATTTGGTATAAAATAAGCGACTCATTATTTAATAAGCGTTCTCATATATAAATTTTAAAATAATACAATTATGCGTATTTCTTCAAAAATGTTCAACAGTATGTTCTTTGGTGCAACAATATTAGTAGCCGCAAGCTGCAGCACCCCACTTAAAGTAAGTTCAGACTACGATAAGTCTGTAAATTTTTCTAATTACAAAACATTTAGTGTTTATAACTTAAAAACTACGGGTAGCGTAAGCCAGTTAAATGCAGAAAGAATTACTAATGCTATTCGCACTGAAATGACTAAAAAAGGATTTACTGAAACTAACAATAATAATGCGGATCTTTTAGTGAATGCAGTAATTATTTTGAAAGATAAGCAACAAACTACGGCTACTTCAAACTTTTACGGTTACGGTAGTGTTTATAGGCCCTACGGATATTATGGAGGAATGCCGATGGGGGGGAGTACTACTGTAAGCACCTATGAATACAAAGCGGGTACATTTGTTATTGATGTAGTAGATAATAAAACCCAAAAGTTAGTATGGGAAGGTACCGGAAATAAAGATATCGACTCAAAACCAAAGAATCCAGATGAAACTATAAAAAATGGTGTAGCAAAAATCATGGAAGGTTTTCCTCCCGGATTATCTAAGAAATAATAGATTATAAGTTATTTAATAAAGAACAGTATTTCTTGAATTCAATATTCATAGAATGCTGTTTTTTTATTTTTATTGCTGGCTAACATCATAGCTTTAAAACAGATCTCTTATATCTATCAAAATCTGCCATTAGCATTTTATCCAAAAAATAATTACATAACAACACTACGTAGTTATTTATGTAAAGGACATTAAAAATGCAGATCATTTTAAGTTGTAGAGGGTTATTATGCTCCGAAAATATTTTTGCTATGGCGTAATGGTTTTATCAATTTAAAAAAGGGAACCGAAGTATAACTAATCCTATTCAGCAGAAAAATGGTTTCCACATGGCTTTATTCGGCAGGCTACCTGTGAATTTAATTTACGTATCTAGTATTAACTATTCAACTTTAATTTTTATAATGATGAAAAACGAACCTCAAGAAAGAATAAACACAACAAATGGTAGTGATCCTAGCATACATCTTGCCGTAGAAAGAACTGAACTAGCCTTAGAAAGAACACACCTAGCATGGTTACGTACCACTTTTACTTTGATGACGGCCGGCTTAGCCATCGATAAAGGCGCTGCCTATATTCACGAAGAGCGATTAGCAAAAAATGAAGCGTTTTTCAATAATGCGCATGTAATAGGTATTTTTTTAACTTCATTGGGCACTGTTTTATTACTGGCAGAAACAATTCAGTTTGTTACTCGCAGTAGGCAACTAGCTAATATGAAAATGGCAACTGCCTCTTTGTTTTCAGCAGCTTCAGTATTATCTATGATTGTAATACTTTTGGGAGTTTTTTTGGCTTACCTGATGGTAATTGTGGTATAGTATAGTTGTTCGTAAGAGAGAGAAAGCCGGAGCATCTGTGATATAATGAAACAGGAAATCGTTATTATCGTTATAAACATTTTAATGCTACAGTTTCCAGCCTATAGAAAAGCCATACACATAATCGGTTTCGTTTCCTGCAATTGCTGGTCTATTATCATAGTTAAGAGTGATACCTAATTTCAGAAATAGGTCGTGAGGTAATTTGTATTTTGTATCGAATTTAAAATCTGAACGCCACCTTCCTGTTTCTGTAATTCCGTAATAAACAAACCAGTTGCTTAAAAAACTAAAATCACCAATGTCAAAGAAGTTTGCTTCACCACCTGCATAAACTTCCAAGCTTGATCTGCTTTCTGTGTTGTTGGTAAAAGTTTCACGGTTAGCAGATAATCCACCTCCTACACCAAGGTAGGCTTTGTTGGTATGCACTAAGTATTTTCCGAAACCTAATTTTCCTGAAAACCTCAGATCTAAAGCTTGTTCAGTATTTGAAAGTGTATTTACTGAAGTGTTTAAAAACCAATCTTTACTAAGGTAATAATTGAAGGCTATGCCAGATTCGGTCCGTTTGGTTTGTGCCACATTATCTTGTTGGGCCCTATTACTACTATAGTGCATATCAAGTTTCCATTTATCAGCGTAAAATCCAAGGTTGCTGCTCACATTTAATTGCCGGATATTGTTTGCTTTTGCCACACTTAAACCCAAATCAACGTTTGCATATACCCTGCTCCAAAAATCAGATTTTAATCCTTTCAGATATACGATATCATCTAGTGTGCTTAACTGTAGTTGCCCATTTCCTACTTCTATAAAAATTCTGTTGAGGCTGTCGATCGATCTAAAAGTTGCATTGATGCGCTCTCCGTTTTTAAGTGTTATCAAAAAACGGCTTTTAGAATAAATTTCTTTCAATCCGCTCCACTCTATATTAAAATCATCTTTAGAATAATCGGTTTCAACAATGATTACTCCTCTATTCATTGACTTGATCTCTCCTACAATTATATTACCATTTTTTAAGACGAGCGAATCGCGTTGTGCAAAAGCAGCAGCAGTTATGAAAAAGAACATAATAAAACAGGCAGCTTGTATCATTACGAGTTGCCTGCCTTTAAATACTATTTTTATTGAGCCTACTATCAATTGTTGAATAATGCTATAAATAAATTAAAATTAATCATTTTTTTTGGTCAATATCCTAATTTGTATTCACCTTGGATTTTCAGATAAAGAAATATTATTTGTATCACTGAGTTTAAAGCGAAGTATAAGCTGATTATCTTTAACTCCATTTTGCCATAAAAGTTCGGTAACAACACTCGCTCTTTCTGCTGCTATTTTCCTATTGGAAGCAATGGAGCCTTCAGAATCAGTCATACCTGTAATTTCAATTCTCCAGTGGGGTTGTAACCTTGCTCCGGCTGCCAGTTGTTGTAACCTTTTTTTATCTGCTTCAGTGATTGTTTTACTGCCTGTTGTAAATAAAATTGGTTCAAAAATTTGCACTTATCAGTTGAACTCAGCTAAGAAACAACTCTGAAATCTGCAAGAGCGGCAAAAAGGACGTTCGGCTTTAAACTATTTTGGAAATAAAAAAACAACCACAGCGCGCCAGCCCCAGTCAGCTTTGCCACCGTCTGGGGAGGCCAAATTAAAACGTGGACCAATTGCAAACTGTGTTTTTTGTTTTCCTAAACTTGTTACTGCACTAATGGTAGGTGCAAACCAAAGGGTTGTGTTGCTTGATTTCCAGTTTTGAGTCATTTCAAATGCTCCACCAATGCCGGCACCACTCTTCCAGTTATAATTCATAAATGGCTGAAAAAATAATTGACTCAAATCTGCCCTTGAACTGCTACCGGCAACACTCCATATCTGGTTAATTAAAGCACCTACAGTAAAACCATTGAATTGCTTTAGCGCAATAGCTGTAGGACCAATACCAAACTTTTTGGTAGTTAGAAACTCATTGGTGCCTATTGGTAATAAAAAAACCGGACCAGCCCCCCAAGTGAATCCATTTTTTGAATTCGTAGGGCTTAAAAAAGTACTAAGTACCGCATCTCCTAACCCATTTTGTTTTTGGCCTTCGCCTGTAACATTATATTGCGTTATCACAGGTAAAACAATACGGGTAATCAGGTTTAAATTTTTATTGAGGCTGATAGGTACCACCGGTTGTATATTCATGGTGTTTCGAGTGCCATTTAATTTACCTATCCCATAATCGGTATTGTTTTGAAATGGAAGACTGATTAAACTAGAAATAGGATTCGCTAATTTTTTGGCCAAGTCTTCTGCACTTTCTTGTGCTATTAAATGATGTTGACAAACGAAAAGGCTACATCCGATAATGAAAATACGCTTACATGAAAACACTTTATTGTACATAGTTTTACTTTTTTAATAATTTTAAAAGATAATACATTACCCTTTTTTAGGGTGTAAAAACTTATAAATAATACCCGCCAATGCAGCTCCAATAATGGGAGCTAGCCAAAATAACCACAACTGGTTCAAAGCCCATGAAGGCGCAAACAAAGCCTGACCGGTACTGCGTGCAGGGTTCACCGAAGTTTGGGTAACTGGTATACTAATCAAGTGAATCAACGTAAGTGCAAGGCCTATTGCAATAGGAGCAAAACCTGCAGCCGATTTTTCGCTGGTGGCTCCAAGTATGATGATCAGAAAAAAGAAAGTCATAATTATTTCTGTAATAAAACCCGATAATAGTGAGAATTTGCCTAAAGAATGTTCTCCATATCCGTTAGATGCAAAACCATCCGCTGGTGTCCATCCCTGTTTTCCACTTGCTATCAGATATAGAATACCAGCTGCAGCAATTGCGCCAATTACTTGTGCAATAATATAGCCGGGCAATTCCGAAGATTTAAAACGGCCACTTACCCATAATCCGACTGATACAGCTGGGTTAAAATGACCACCCGAAATAGGACCTACCGCATAGGCCATCGTAAGAACCGTTAATCCAAATGCCAGCGAAACGCCTAGCAATCCAATACCCAGTTCCGGAAATGCGGCTGATAAAACGGCGCTACCGCAACCGCCCAGCACTAGCCAGAAAGTGCCAAAAAATTCGGCTAATAATTTTTGAAATTTCGAGTACATCTTTTTAAATTAGTTTTAAATGATTATTGATAAGGTAATAAGTAACAAACTTAAAAAAAGGGTTGAAGCATCAATGCCTACAATAGTTTTAAAGCCAAAGATTACTGCAATTTTTGAACCTACAGATGTTAATACAACAAAAGTTTTCGTAAGAATGAAAAGAATTACTATTACCGGAAATAAGAAAAAGAAATCATTGATTGTAGTTTTTCTTAACGTTGTAAAAAAGGGAACCATGTTCAAAAATAAAGAATTAGAAAATAATGCTTTGGACTCCTACTCAGGTAAAAGATTTTCCTTCTTTTTATGACTTCCGAATGATTTTGAAATACCAATTCCTAGTACCCATGAGTCGTAACCTTTCCATTTTATATCGTATAGAAGTGATCCAGATACTTCCCACCCATTTTGTATTTCGGCACCATATTCTACACCAAAGCGAGTTATTAAAAAGTTCTCTTCCTCCGCAAATTCGCCACCTATCCCCGCTAAAAAATTCCAGTGTTCTCCTGGCTTATATATTCCCATAATAGCTGGTGCTATCGGAGTGGTTCTTTCAATTTCTATTCCTTCCTTACCCTCTACCTTAAAACTTTCTAGGATAATATCTGTATGCAATCCGATACCCCATTTTGGATGAAAATAATAATTGTAATCAATGCCCCAAGAAGGGAGAGCTAATACTTTTTTATCTCCAGCATCATCACGTCCATTAAATACATGTGCATGATTAAGAACAAGACCAATGCTTGAATGTTTAGCAAAAGGTTCAATTGCTTTTTCAGAGTACTGCCCATAACTTTTTAAAAAACTACATCCATTCAGGAAGCTGAACATTAAAATTAATTGTAGGTGTTTCATGCTGCTACTTAAAGGTTCATTATTTATTTAAACTGTTCTCTTTAAAAGAATTTACTTTTTTTTTCATGGCACGAACAATTTTATTTTTTATAAAGCCTAGTATTATTAATCCGATACCAGAAAATAAAATGCCCATTCCAATAAAATTGCTAATGCTTTCTGCGCCAGCACGTATGTCCCAAAAAGATTTAATGCCGATCAAAATGATTATCACTCCTAAAATACCTGCAATCCACCAATAACTCCACTCACGGCGGGCACTCCATGCATAACTGACTATCCAAATTCCAATGATCTCCATTAAAATGGCAAATAATACAATGATGGCATACATGGTGAGGAATGTTTTGGAAATCATAAACACCCCAAGAATCACCGTTGCTATACCAATCAGAATTTCGGTATTTTGTCGTTCTTCTTTTTCAGATGAAAAATAACTTACGATTCCAGCAATTCCAGCCAGTATTACTAACCATCCTAGCCAAACAGACAAAGCTAATAGGGTAGCAACAGGGTTGTTAAAAATAAGAATGGCACAAATAATAAATAGTACGCCCATTAAAATAATGGCCCACCAAGGTTTGATAATTGTTGGTAACAATTCGATGAAGTTTTAATTTAAAATTAAATATTATAAAATTAATTAGAGCGCTTTTCTGTTATTCGTATAAAAAGGTAAATTATGATTGTGTTTGAACAGTGTTCGTAGAATTAATTCTATGTAGCAGGTATAAAATATAAAAACTTACCAACTTGTGAATAAAAAATTAATCAGGTTTTACCTTCAATTGACTCCAGATTTTGTAGTTAAAACGTAATAAGGGTTTCAAACGCAAAATATTGGTTTAAGTGAGTTGGTGAAGCCATTCATATTATTCTTACTTTAAGTAATAATTCCATGGGATCTAAAGCTTTTTTTGAGTTGAGTAGGCCGAGTAGTTGAATGAGTTTAAGTACTTCACTAAGTGTGGTTTATTAACACAGATTTTTTTAAAAAGTATTTGTAATGCAAAAGAGTTCAAACAAATAAAATAGTACCAACTTCTTTTTATATTTAAAATCAATCCTTAAAAACCTTTTTCCAATCATCTTTCATGCTCACTACATGCCAGCTATTTTTAGCAGCTGCTTTTAAAGATGCGCTGTCTTTTTCTTGGTAAAAATACTCTCTTGTTGAATCGTTGTGATTTACAATTAGCTGAAAAGAGGGGTATTTGCTAGCTTGCGAATATTTAAGCATAGCAATATCGCCTCCACCGCCTTCGTTGCCACAGGCAAATATTGGTCGCTGGCCAATGTGTAATTGGATATTGGCTGGCTTTGCTCCTTTATCATCAAATGAATTGAGTGAAGGTTGCCTTAATATGCTGCTATTGCTATCTAAAAAAACATATTTAAATGAACTACCAATTACCTGGTCTTTTGGGATACCGTAAAAGTCTTGAGAAATGCTCCTGATCAATTCAACAGTACCCCCCGAACAAATAAATGTTTTAAAACCATTTGCTCTTAGGTATTGCAATAATTCAATCTGCGGTTGATAAGTAATATTTTTAAATGAAACATTTCTACCTGGATAAGTTCCTGAAATAATAAATTCATTTACATCTTTTTCAAAATCATCTTCTGTCATGCCAGTATGTGTAGCAATCACTAGCTCCATCAATACTTTTTCGCCACCCTTGTGAAAATATTCCTTGTCGTTTTCCAATACTGCTTTAAAGGGTTGTTTTTTAGCTAGTGTTGGGATAGTTTGTACCATTTTTTTTACCCGATAAAAAGCAAAAAGTTCCTGCACCAATGGCTTTTCTGCCCACAGGGTTCCATCATTGTCAAAAGTGGCAATTCGGTTGGTAACAGGAACATATTTTTTTGAAGTACTATCACACACCTGCGTTACATATTCGATGATCGATTTTTTTAAATCTCCCTCATTCCAAGAAGGAAGCGGATCGGTTGTATCTAAAATTTTACCAGAAAATTCTTTTTTTTCATTCAATTGTTCGTTACCCGAACGACAAGCTTGCATTAAAAATGAGACGAAAACAAACAAAAAAACAATTTTCATAATTTTTGAATATGTAAGTTCAAGTGATAAGTGCAATTTTTTCAAGTAGATTTGTTTTGTAGTTTTCTTTTTAAAAACTCATTTTTTTATTTTTTATTTATTACGGTCAATTTTTTTCTTTGCCACGCATTAAAAAGAGCGACAAAGATAGAATCAGGATAACACCTGGAAATAACAATAATTCCCATGATTTGGTATTGCCGCTAATCATATTGCTAACGCAAAAAATCACCATCGTTAGTAATATAGTCTCCCATAACAATACTTTAAGTTCCTTTAAATTGTTTATTTGAAGCCAACGTGGAAGATGTTCCCCTGAAGAATCAGGAAATAAAAATAACCTCCCAATCCCTAATCCAAATATCATGAATACCAATGCTACCATAAAAGAATCAAGGGCTTCTAATAAGTGCATACCAGGCCGTAAATTTTCCTCCGGACTAAACCCAATTTCAACATATCCAATATATCCATGAATACAGTGTCTTACTCCAACAAAGGTAAAAACGATTGCATTTAGCAGTAAAAATATTACTGCAATTATAAAAATATAACGGATACCAAGAATTTTTTTGATCATATTTAACACTTATAAGGAGTGAATATATTATAGGATTAAAACCTGATGCTATTTTAGCCTATTGTTCTAATTAGCTCATCTTATTTTTTGGGTGCTGTTTCAATATCTTTATCCACGTTTTTTTGCTAAAATTTATTTTGGGTTTTATATTCCAATGTACACACTTTACAATTAACTACATTTTACTTTTAATCATTTACTATTGTATTTTCCATTTCTATTTCTGAATCATCAGCTGCTTTTGGCGGGTATATGCCGTTAAAAACAATACAGATATGAGAAGCAATTACAGATTATTTATTTTTTCTCTTCCCAGTATTTTTTACCAAAAGAATAATGGGCGGTAAGAGATGGGCCGTTATAGCCCCATTTAAAACTACCACTTAGCTTTGGCTTGGTAACATCTATATTAAAATTCAACCCTGTGTAACCTAGGCCTAGGTCAAACTGTTTTGTAACGCGATATAAAAAAGAAAGTGAGCCTCCCAATATCCTACCCCCAATATCACCTACTTTTAGAGCTAGGTAATTAACTTCTGCATTTACTGCGAACCGCTTACTGAATGTATAGCCTCCCCAGATGCCTAAATCGGGCAGGGGAGCAGTAAAACCAAAATCGTTCTCCAATGAAATACCTATATTGTTTCCAATGGCACTCAAACCTGTTTTAGAATTTATTATATGGGCTCCGATAAGAAATCCTACTTCGAATTTTGGTTGTTGAATTACGCTGTAGCCGTAAGAAAATCGATAGATATCAGTTTTAAAAAAAGCACCTATAGAAGTATTTGCTGGGTAAGTATCTTCACCAAAATTGATATCTTCTGTTATAGTTTTAGTAGATTTTCTGTTGATGCGGAAATACCCAAGGTCGAATCTTGACCGCTTGCTCAATCTGTATTTAAATTCTGCAATAAAAGTTCCGCTAGATTTTGTAAAACCTAGATCATTCTCAAAATCTATATCAGTACCCATGTTTCCATTTGTAAGGCCAACCTGTATATTGGTATTGCTTATGGGGATAAATGTACCAATGGATATACGGTATTTCTGCACAAACCAGGGAGCGAGTTGTTCTTTTTTGTTTAAAGTTGATTCGGTTTGTGCATTACAAAAATGGTGAGCTATAAAACAAAGCAAAAAAGTACATAAAATTTTCATAATTCTCATTTTTAAAAGCTTATTCGTATCACGATACCTAATGTGTTGCCAACATATTTACTCAAATATAACGTTATACTGCAAATTTTTTGATTTTGTACCAGTCTCAAAAAACTGGTGCTGGATTATATGGAAGTTTTTTGACTGCAGTTATGTTAGTTTTAGTTTGATTGAGATGTATTTTTTATATGTTAAACTAAGAATGATATTTTCTTTTCAGGAAATACATCACATTTTGAAAACGCAGGGCACCATTACAAAAGTACAATTAATAATTTTTGTTGTATTTAGTACATCGGCATTTTTTTCTTCCTTAAAAATTAATTTCAGGCGTTGAAAGCTTTTTGAATCAATCCAATTGAACCTATTCCAAAATTACTCAAAGTTTTTTTCATATCGTGAGCATCCACCAAAGCATAACTATAGTTTTCCTTTTCCAGAATAGCTATTTCTCCTTCATGGATGGATGTTCCATTGAGGATAAAAAACACACCCATATCTTCTGATTCTTCTACTTTAAAAGCAAAATTGTATTTATTGGAATGGTCTAAGATCACTGGCTTCCAGGCGCTTTTGGCATTTTCCATTTTTAATTTGTCTGCCAGTATGGCCTTTAGCACATTGAGCGCAGGAATGAATCGTAGGAGGATACTTTCTAACTTTACTCTGATTAAAGAAACAAAGCCAAATTGCATCAGCAAACCTAACAGCAATATCATTATTAAAATGCCAATGAAAGTAAATATGGTGAGTGTTAACCCGCCCAAAATACTATCTATTCCTAATTGGATGGCAATGGGTGTAATCCACTTTTTAAAAACTATCACAACCTTTGCAAAAACATACATAACCACGGCCAACGGCACCGCAAGCGCTATTCCGTCTGCAAGTATTTGTTTAAACTTATTTTTTTTCATTTAAAAAGTAAAATGATGCGTGAATTATTTTTTGATTTTTTTCTGAATACACATTCCCCATGCAATTAGGAGGTAAAAGCTAATCAACATACCCACATCATCACCCCAAATTATAAGGAAGTTGGGATTTTGGGTTTAGACATTAGCGGAAAAAAGTTGAAATTAAAATAGCCACTAAAATCAGCCCTGCCTAAAGAAAACTTTGATGAGATTTGTTTTCTAGGTTTCATTTATTTGCTGTTAAAAAATTAACAAAATAAGTACTGTTTGATGATTTATTGCGATTGCTTTAAATAAACGCAAACTATTAAAAAAACATGGGAGTACAACAATCCCAAACTTACTCATTACCCCAAACCTATTTCATAAAAATTAAAAACCACTAAGGTATTGAAGCGACCTTAGTGGTTTTTTGCCAAATATTATTCTTTACTAAAAGCTCTTTGTGCTTCTCTTTCTAAATCCATATATTGTTCTTTTCCAGTGCTCACAGTTACAAATTTGATGGTGCCTCCTTTAAATTCACCGGGTGAATTATAGAGTTTACTTACAGGGTCTCCACTATCGTAACCCACACATAAACCATCGCCTACCAGTGTGAATTTTCCTACCTGTGTTGTAATAAGGCCTTTGGCAACTTCTTTGTCGTTAATGTACAATTTTGCAGTACCAATAGACTCCCCATGTGCGCCCGCTTTTTCTTTATTAAACTCCATACCGAATGTATATTTACCAGGTTTAAGTGCAGCAGAAACCAATTGCTGTTGTGTTATTCCGAGGAAATTATAGACATAGTATAATTTACGGTCTTTAAGAAATAGACTGTGGCCACCAAAGCGTGAACCATGTGCAAAAATTACCCCCGAAGCATTGGCATCTGTAATGGTTACATTAGACACAATCTTATAAGATTTGCCTCTAACGTTTACCGCTACTGCTTCCGGTACAGAGCTGGTATGAGGGTAATAAGTATAACTCTCTCTTGCTACTTCTTCGGTAGGACGTTCAATAGTTAAAATTTGAGTTGCGGTGCGGTCATCCAACGGATAGGCCTGATTTTTCCTGGCTTCTTCGTCATACAATTTCTTCAATGCCTCTAACTTTTCAGGGTTTGATTTAGCAAGGTCATTCGATTCTGAACGGTCTACATCAACATGGTACAACTCCCATTTATCCTGATCAAATTTTCCTTTATCGGTAAGTGGGGCATGAACAGCCACTGCTTTCCAACCTTCACTCCAAATTGCACGGGTACCTAACATGGTATAATACTGCACTTTTTTCTGTGTAGGATCATCGGGCTTAGCATCAAAAGAATATTTCATAGACACGCCTGATAAAGGATATTGCTCTACCCCATTGTAAACTTTCGGCATTTCTACTTTACATATTTCTAAAATGGTAGGTACGATATCAACTGCATGATGATATTGATTACGCACTTCGCCCCGAGCTTTTATTCCTTTAGGCCATGTGATGGTTAAAGGACTTTCTGTACCACCAGCATAATTAGAATAGCGCTTAAACATTTTGAAGGGTGTAGACAATGCCGCAGCCCAACCGGTAGGGTAATGCTCATAGGTATTTGGTCCTCCTAATTCATTAATCAACTTCATATTTTCGGTTAACTCATCTGGAAAACCATTAAAGAATTTGTTTTCGTTTACTGAACCGCTTGGGCTTCCTTCTCCAGAAGCACCGTTATCTGAAGCATACATTATGATGGTATTCTCATACTGCCCGGTAGCTTTCAAATGATCAATGATACGTCCAATCTGCGCATCGGTATATTCTGAAAATGCAGCAAATACTTCGCACAAACGAGAGAATAATTTCTTTTCATCCGCACTCAATTTATCCCATGGGCGTACAAAATCGCCAGGAGCAGACTGATCTGCTGGCATAGGGTTAAACTCTGTTAATTTAGTATCCTTTGGTAAAATGCCTTTTTCAATCA